>CAZHZC010000010.1:0-137685 GCA_964537135.1 uncultured Rikenella sp. | reverse complement strand
TGAAGCAAGCGAAACAAAAAGCTCAGGTGAACTTATGAAACGCTCAATTTAGGTTAAAGCTATGATCGTCTTATCAGTGCAGGAGTGTTATATCGCCTGCCTTCTTGAATGGTCTTCCATTGGCGTACTTACCCTCTACGAGCCATACATATACACCCTGCTGGCACAGCTGCCCCTTGTAGTAGCCGTTCCACGGTTTGTTGATGTCATATGTCTCGAAGATAAGCACACCCCACCTGTTGAATATCTGCAGATGGTATTCAAGCACCGTCTCCCTGATCGGCGGGTAGAAGAACTGGTCTACGGCATCACCGCTGGTAGGCAGTCCGTCAATATCTATCGGTCCGTCAGTATTGGGCTTGAAGACAGAGGCAAATATCAGGTCACCAAACGGCTCCACCGTCACTCCCGGTGACTTGACATAAGTGTCATAGCATCCGTTCTCTGAGTATGCATGCAGGGTTATGTCATAAATCCCCTCTTTGGTATACTTATGGAACGGGTCGCGTACATGTGAGGTATCGCCGTCACCAAACTCCCAGATAAAGGTGCTTCCGCCTTCGGAGAGGTTAAAGAGCCTTATCTCCTCATCATTGACATACACCTTTGGCGGCGAGATGTCAAAGTAGGCCCTGGGCGACGGGTATACGTGCACCACCTGCGACCTGGAGGCTACTCCACCCGGGCCTGTCACCGTCAGTGTCACCTGGTATACGCCAGCCTGCACGTAGGTGTACTTCGGATGCCTGGCATTGGAGGTGTGTCCGTCACCAAAATCCCAGTAATATGAGGTAGCATAGAGTGAGTTGTTGGTGATATCGACGCTCCACGGCTGGCAGCCCGACGGTATCGAGTCGAAGAGCGCCACCGGCGGTGTGGGCAGTACCCGTACGGTATGCACCACCTCATCGTAACACTTCTCATTGCTCACCCTCAGACTCACGTTATAGTCGCCCGGAGCAGCATAGGTATGTATAGGCTCATATTCAGCCGAGGTATTGCCATCATCGAACCTCCAGAGCCAGCTCCAGGTACCACTGGTGGTGGTATTGGAGAAGCTTACTGTAGCATCAGGGAAGACCTGTGATGCCGGCGTGGCGATGAAGCCCGGCACCGGTGTCGGGTAGACAACCAGCGGCAGCGTGGTCTCACTGACACATCCGAAGAACGACTCGGTACGGAGGGTGACATCATAGGTCACCGGATCAGTAGTGGTATTGTAGTAGGTATGGCTGATCACGTTTGATCCGGTCTCCATAAAGCCGTCACCATAGTCCCAGTAGTACCTGAAGGCGCCCGGCAGTGTTGAGAACATCACGCTCTCACCCGAACAGATGGTGTCATTGCTCAGCACGAAGTCAGAGCCTATCTCAGGATAGACAGTGATATTGCTCTCCATGAATGAGACACATCCGTTGGCTGAGGTCACCTCAAGCCTTACAGTATGGTATGCCAGTGCTGAGCCCGGGTTACCATAGGTGTGTGTCGGCTCAATATCGGTTGAGGTATGGCCATCACCGAAGTCCCACAGCAGTGAGGTGTAGCCCGTGGATCCGTTGGTGAAGCTGACGGTCAGCGGCGGGCACCCTGACGGGAGGTCAGCGGTGAACATCGCCTGTGGCCTCTCCACCTCTATCACCAGGGTGTCAAGACCCACACAGCCCTTACTGTCGGTCACCTGGTAGATCAGCCTGTAGTAGCCTGCCATAGTGGTATTGAACACCGGGTTCTCAATATTGAACTGGTTGAGCGGACCTATGTCACCATACCACCTGTGGACGGTATAGGTGAGTGATCCGCCGGCCGGGTTGCCATGCAGCTGTGTGGGCACACCGCCACATACCAGCAGCGTATCTGTAGGAGCTATCTGTGCTGTAGGCGGTGTATTCACCGTCAGCAGCGCCTCACGGGTGTAGTAGTTGCCGCACGGACCGGTTATCTCCAGCCTGTAGAGCCACCCGTTCATGGCGGTGACAGCATTGACTATCACCAGCTGCGGTGTCTGTGTGCCCTGGTAGAGCAAATCATCACTCAGGTCGCTCCACCCTGACCCCTCATTGACCTGCCAGACGGTGGTCTCACCTGCACCGGTATTGAATACCTGTGAGTAGAACACCACACCTGTCTCGTCGCACACCTCAGCATCGGCCGGCTCAGCAATGATCATCGGCTCCATATATACCCTCAGCGGTGCGAAGGTGCTGGTCACCGGCGGCTGGCATATGCCTGACACCACCACCCTCACCAGGTGACCATTCATCGAAAGGTCAAGGTTACTGATGGTAAGGGTGGGTGTGCTGGTTCCTGAATAGGTGCCATCATCGGTGACATCATTGAAGCCTGCGCCGCTGTTGACCTGCCACTGGTAGATCAGCCCGGCACCTGCGGCTGCCGCACTGAAGGTGGCGCTGCCACCCGGGCAGCCCCTGAACTCATCAGGATGGTCTGTCAGCTCAGGCGCTGTATTGACTGTCAGCAGTGCCTCACCGGAGGTAAGGTCGGCAGAGCAGTCACCACCGATGATCACCCTGTAGCGGGTGCCATCCATCGTACGTGACGGACCGAACACCATCAGGGTGGGTGTCTGCACTCCAAGGTAGACACCGCTGTTATTAAGGTCAGCCCATCCGCTGCCATCATCAGCCTGCCACTGGTAGGTGAGGTTGGCACCCTCAGCCTGGGCCGTGAAGCTGGTGGTCATAAACTCACAGACAGCTATATCGGCAGGATGGGTGTTGATCACCGTGGCGATGGAGACATCAAGCTGCACCGTATTTGAGACCGCCTTAGGCACGCAGGTACCTTCGATCTCCACACGGTAGCGGTAGCTGTTATAGGTGCGCGGCACATTGGTGAGCGTCAGGGTGGCGGTGGTAGCCCCGGCGTAGATGCCGCCATCGGCTATGGCAGTAAACCCGTTGCCATCCCTGACATCAACATACCACTGATAGGTTAGCGCGGTGCCCTGTGCCGTCACACTGAATGTTGTTCCTGAGAACTCACATATAGTGGCAGCATCAGGCTGGGTGATGATCTCCGGCGCAGTGTTGACCGTGAGAAGCACCTCGTCGGAGGTGACAGCAGGCGTACATACACCTGACACTATCACCCTGAACATATCACCATCCATAGCCCTGACGGTACCGTTAACCTTCAGGTTGGAGGTCATAGTGCCGAAGTAGGTGGCTGTCTCACCCAGGTCAACCCAGCTTCCTCCGCCATCAGTGCTACGCTGCCACTGGTATGAGGCACCGGTGGTCATGCCGGCATCGACAAGGAAGTCGGCGATAGCATATTCGCAGATAGTCACATCAGACGGCTGGTCAGCTATCTCAGGCAGCTCATTCACTGTAAGGAAGGCTGGCAGTGAGGTGACTGACGAGCCGCAGGTGCTGCTCACCACCGCCCTGTAGGCACTGTTATTGTCTGGCGTGGCTACCGCCGGGATGGTGTATGAGTCAGATGTTGCTCCGCTGATGGGCGTCCATGTGGCACCACCATCATCGCTCCTCTCCCACTGGTATGTAGGATTGGTGGTCAGTCCGGCATCCACGGTAAAGGTTGCCGGCTCATCCTCACAGAGCGTCAGGCTCACGGGGTGCTGTGTTATCTCAGCCTGTCGGGTCACGGTCAGTGTGACCGGGTCTGACTCAACGTAAGGAGTACAGTCGCCCGATACCCTTACCATATAACGGTATCCTGACATCACCTCCAGCGTGCTCACCACTGTGAGTGTGGCGGTGGTGGCTCCCTGGTAGCGTGCGCCCACAGCAGGTGTCCATCCTGAGCCGGTATCCACAAACCACTGATAAACAGGATTGGTGGTGACACCTGCATCAACGGTGAAGTGGGCATCCTCGCCGGCGCAGACTGACTGGTCATCAGGCTGTGTAACGATCTCAGGCTTCTCACTGACGGTGAGGGTCACTATCTCTGACAGCACCGGAACCGGACAGTCACCTGATATCTCAGCCTGGTAATGGTATCCGTTCATGTAGCTCAGGGCTGTCACCGTAAGGGTGGCAGCTGTCTCACCCGGCATAGGCGTCATACCCGACCCGCTGTCGACATACCACTGGTAAAGCGGATTGGTGGTCATACCGGCATCAACGGTGAAGGTGGCCGGGTCATCCTCGCAGATGGCTATGCTGACCGGCTGCTGGGCTATCTCAGGAACGCTCTTCACGCTGATGGTGGCTGAGCCGGTGAGGTTGGCGTGTGGCGCGGAAACATCACACCCCTTGCTGTCTATCACCGTGACGATGGTATAGGTGGTGGTGACCAGCGGAGCGACAGTTATCGGGTCGCCGCTGTTGTAGCCGGTCACAGTGGTGCCGTCACTCAGTGTCACCGTGAAGGGTGCCACACCGGTGGTGACCGTCACAGTCACTATGGCTGCATCACCCGGACATACGAAGTCTGCTCCGTCGATAGAGGCCACCGGCAGCGGGTTGACAGTGACAACCACAATATTGCTGTAGACAGGGTCACATGAGCCTGAGGTAGCACGGCGACGGTAATGGGTGGTCTGCGCAATGCCTGCCGGCGGGTCATAGGAGGCCTGGCTGGCTCCCGGCACGTCACTCCATGGGGCATTGCCGTCAAGGCTGTACTGCCACTGGAACAGTATGGTCGCCGGTCCGCCCGAAGGTGGTGTCACCTCATTGAGAGTCGACGGATCGCCATGATAGCACACCTCCTGGTCACCGTCAATGGTGCCGGGCAGCAGCTCATCAGGCTGGGTAATATATATGGTTGCCTGGTCTGTACAGCCATTGGCATCCTCCACCAGGGCAGTCACCTCACCTGCTCCACCCAGGGTGAATGAGAGTGAGGTGGCGGTGGTGGTTACCGTAGCGCCGGCACTGTTTACCATATCACTAAGCATGTAGGGAGCAGTACCGCCCGACACTGAGAATGAGCCGGTAGCGGTAGCATCACCATAACAGGAGAGCAGCACATCCGGTGTCTTGCCCAGGGTCAGCGGCGCCGGCTCGAGCAGCACCACCGTGGTGGTCTCCGAACAGTTGTTGGCGTCGGTGACAGTGACACTATAGGTGCCGGCAATCAGGCCTGAGATATCCTCATCCGCAGAAGTGAACCCTCCCGGGCCACTCCACGCATAGAGGTAGGGAGCCTCACCACCGGTGACCGCCAGGTCAATAGCACCATCTGAGGCACCATTACAGGTGATGTTGTACCCTCCTGCATAGACCACCGGCGTGGCGGTAAGCAGCAACGGAGCAGCAACCCTGATCTCTATCTGACCGGTAGCGGTACAGCCATTGGCGTCTGTGATCACCACGGTATAGGTGGTGGTGACGGCCGGCTTGGCTACCGGGCTCTGTACATTGGTATAGTTAAGGCCTGCTGCCGGTGACCAGTTGTACTGGTAGTCACCCGATATCAGCGGTACACCGCCTGATCCGATGGCGTTCAGGTTGGCCACCGAGCCGGGACAGGTACCGATAAGGTCATCATCAGTGGTCACCGTGACCAGCAGGTCAGGAGCCACATTGACCCACACCTGTGCGGTGGTGGAACAGTTATTGGCATCAGTAACCGTTACGGTGAAGAGGGTCGAGGCCGGCGGCTTGGCAACCGGATTGGCCTTTGTCTCATCATCGAGCCAGGTCTCATTGTCCCACAGGTAGGTGTATGCACCCTCCCCACCACTGACAGTGGTGCTGAGACGTGCCACCGAGGTGGGACAGCTGCCGATCGGGTCAATATCCACCGAGGCGGTCGCCACAAGTGGCGGAGCGATATCAATAGTGACATCAGCCGTAACCGTACAGCCGTTGGCATCAGTGACAGTGACCGTATAGGTGGTGGTGACAAGCGGTGTGGCAACCGGACTCTTCGCCGAAGCATCAGAGAGCGATGCTGCCGGGGCCCAGCTGTAAACATAAGGAAGCTCACCACCGGTGACAGTTACATCAAGGGTGGTCGATGAGCCCGGACAGTCACCAATCAGATAGTCTGAGGCAGTAGCAACAGCTGCCAGCGGCGGCGCCACCTCAATGGTGATGGTATTTAAAGCAGTACAGCCATTGGCATCGGTGACAGTCACCGTATAGGTTGTCGTAGAGGTAGGCTTGGCTTCCGGGTTGGGGATATTGGTAGCACTCAATCCGGCTGCAGGAGCCCAGCTCCAGAGATAGGAGCCGTCAGGGAAAGCCTCACCGCCCGCAGCGATGGCAGTGATCTGAGACACCGAGCCGGGGCAGGTGCCGATAAGGTAGTCATCAGCGGTAGCTGAGACAGTGAGCTCATCAGCCACATCGATGGTTATCTGGGCAGTAGCCTCACAGCCATAGGCATCTTTGACGGTAACCTCATAGGTGGTGGTGATCAGCGGCTTGGCTATCGGACTGCTCACATTCGGGTTATTGAGGCTCGCTGCCGGCGTCCAGCTGTAGCTGTATGGCGCCTTGCCACCGGTGACACTGGCCACCAGGGTAGACCGTGAGGTGGGACAGGTGCCGATAAGCAGGTCATCAGCGGAGACCGAGACAGTAAGCTCGTCGGCCACGGTGATGGTCACCTGCGCCTGTGCCTCACAGCCGTTATTGTCGGTCACAACCACCGTATAGGTGGTGGTCACCAGGGGCTTGGCAACAGGGTTCTTGGCGGTTGCATCATTGAGCGATCCGGCAGGCGACCAGAGGTAGGTATATCCCGGCTCACCACCCGTAGCTGTCACATCAAGAGTGGTTGTGGAGCTGATACAGGTGCCGATATCCGGAGTGCTGGCCGTAGCAACAGCCTTCAGCTCGGGAGCAACCGTGATGGTGAGCGACGCTGTGGCGGTACAGCCATTGGCATCGGTGACAAGCACGGTATAGGTGGTGGTCACCAGGGGCTCGGCACGTGTGATGGCGCTGGCAGGATCATCGAGCCCGGCGGAGGGTGACCAGAGGTAGGTGTACCCCGGCTCACCGCCGGCAGCGACAGCCCGCAGCTCAGTGTCAGAGCCGGGACACTCACCGATATTGTAATCGTCGGCAGTGACGGTGACAGTCAGCTCAGGCGCCACAGCCACCTCAATGGAGGCGGTGGCGGTACAGCCATTGGCATCAGTAACCAGCACAGTATAGGTGGTGGTCGACAGCGGCTTGGCGGTAGGTGCAGGACTGTTGGGGTCACTCAGCCCGGCAACAGGTGACCAGAGATAGGTGTAGGCCGGCTCACCACCGTCGGCAGTCGCCTGGAGGCGTGCCACCGAAGTGGGACAGGTACCTATCAGATCATCATCAACGGTGACTGTCACCGTCAGCTCAGGAGCAACGGTAACAGTAACATTATCTGTAGCTGTACAGCCATTGTTGTCGGTGACCGTAACGGTATAGGTGGTGGTGACCAGAGGCTTGGCCGTGGGCGACTGCAGTGACGGGTTATCAAGCCCGTCAACCGGTAACCAGCTGTAGGTGTAGCCCGGCTCACCGCCGGAGGCAAAGGCATTGAGCCTGGTATCTGAGCCAGGACATGCGCCTATCAGCGGGTCAACAGCGGTGGCCGTGACAACCAGTGGAGGCATCACCACAATAGTGATATCCCTCGAGATGGTACAGTTGTTCTGGTCAGTCACCGTAAGTGTATAGGTGGTAGTGACAGAAGGCTTGGCTCTCGGGTTGGCAATAGTCGCATCAGAGAGTCCCTCTGTCGGACTCCAGGAGTAGCTGTAGGCAGGCTCGCCACCGCCAACGGTAGAGGTGATCTGTGCCTCAGAGCCCGGACAGGTACCTATTGAGCTGTCATCAACAGTCAGCGTAAGCGTCAGTGCCGGCACAACGGTGATAGTGATCTCATCCCATGCCGTACATCCGTTGGCATCGGTGACGGTCACCCTGTAGGTGGTGGTGGCAGCTGGCTTAGCAACAGGCGTCCTGATATTGCTGTCATCAAGGCCGGTGACCGGCGTCCACTTATATGTGTAATCAGGCTCACCGCCGGAGGCAAGAGCATCAAGGTGCGATACCGATCCCGGGCAGGTGCCTATGCTGAGGTCATCAGCGATCGCCGTCACAGCGAGGTCAGGAGCCACATTAACAGTGATGGTAGCCGTGGCGATACAGCCATTGGCGTCGGTCACTGTCACCGTGTAGGTGGTGGTAGCTGCGGGCTTGGCTGTCGGTGAGGCGAGAGAAGCATCATTGAGTGTGGAGGCATTATCCCACAGGTATGAGTATGGCCCCTCACCACCGGTGGCCGTGGCACTGAGCTGTGCCACTGATGTCGGACAGGTACCTATCAGATCATCATCGACAGTGACGGTGACATGAAGCTCAGGAGCGACGTTCACGGTGACGCTGGCGGTAGCTATACAGCCATTGGCATCGGTGACCGTCACCGTGTAGGTGGTGTTGACTGACGGTGATGCAAAAGGATGACCGTCAGTCGGGTCACTGAGTGAGCCGCTATTGTCCCAGAGGAAGCTGTAGGGTGCCTCACCACCGTTGACATTGACATGCAGCTGCGTCTCCTGGTTGGGGCAGTCGCCTATCATATTGTCATCGGCATAGGCCACCGCGGTCAGTACCGGAGCCACCGCTATGGTGACCGAGCCGGTCTTGACACAGCCGTGATCGTCAGTGACGGTGACCGTATAGGTGGTGGTTGAGGTGGGGGTGGCTACCGGATTGCTGATATTGGCAGCACTGAGTCCGGCTGCCGGCGACCAGCTGTAGAGATACCCTCCGGCGGGCTCAACACCACCGGTGACAGCTGCATTGAGCTGTGCCGATGAGCAGGTACCAATGAGGTTATCATCGGTGGTGACAGTGACTATGATATCGTCGGGCTGGGTGAGCGTCCACACCGCAACAGCCTGACATCCGTTGGCGTCGGTGACGGTGAGCTCGTAGCTGCCAGCCGTCAGTCCGCCCTGGTTCTGTGCTCCGGCAACAAGGCCGCTGCCGCCGCCGGAGTGTGTCCATGCATATACATAAGGTGTTGTTCCGCCAGTGACGGTAGTGTTGATCGTTCCGTCACCACCACCATAGCAGCTGATATCTTTGGTGGTGCCGGTGATGGTCAGTGCGGGTGGTGTAGTGACGATGACCGTTGCTTGTGCCGTACAGTCGTTGGCGTCGGTCACCAGCAGGGTGATGGTACCACTGCCTGCATTGGTGAAGGTGACTGAGGAGCCGCTGCCGGCAGTTATGTCAGCACCGGTATCATTGGTTACCGTGGTGAAGCTGTAGGGGGCTGTACCGCCCGAGGCGGTGAAGCTGCCTGAACCGCTATCGTCACCATGGCACAACAGGCTGATGTTGCCTGTTGAGGCGAGGCTCAGTACCGACGGCTCACTCACTGTCACCTGTCCGGTGGCAACACACCCGTCGCCACTGGTGACAGTAACACTGTAGATACCAGCCTTCAGGCCGCTCAGATCCTTCGTCCCTGCCGTGAACGCGTCGGGACCGATCCATGCATAGCTGTTGGTGGCCGAGCCGGTAACGGTAAGTCCTATCGCGCCGCTGTTGTCTCCGTTGCAGAGCAGGTGGGTGACATCAAAGGCGAGAACCGGCTGGTCATAGATGGTGACAGCAGCGCTGCCCGAGAGGAGGCCGTCGCAACCGTGGCTGTCCTCCATAGAGACAAGGGTATAGGTTACGTCAGCTGCCGGCGTGACGGTGAAGTTATAGACCGCTGCCGGATGGTTGTTAACCGCTGTCTGCGTGGTGCCGTCACTGTAGATGAAGCTGTAGGGCGGTGTCCCGGTCAGGCTGACGGTGATCACCGCGCTGCTGCCGGCACACACGGCCGTGGTGCCGCTGATAGTGGCTGACGGTACGGGGTAGTGCGATACGGTGGCATTACCGGTACCGGCATTGGTGCAGCCATTATCGTCAGTGACGCTGGTGACGGTGTAGTTGCCCGGAACCGTAGCATTGATAATATAAGGTGATGAGCTGGTTGTCACCGGCGGCTGATCAGCTCCGTTGATGGCATAGACCACCGTCCACGGGGCTGTCCCCGTCAGCGTGACAGTCACCGGATGGGTATCTTCTACACAGACGATACCGCTGTTGCTCACCACGGCGGTGGGCAGTGGCCTGACGGTCACGGGCAGCGGTCCATGGGTGGTGATACATCCGGCTGCATTGACCTCACGCACCAGGATATTACCACTGATGGTACCAAAGGTTACCGTGATGGAGGCAGCCGACGGGTCGCCGATAAGTGCAGCGCCGGTGGGCAGCGACCATGTATATACCGAGCCGGGATTGTCGGGCACGGAGTAAATGTGTGTGCTGAGAGCACATACCTCATCATCACCATCAATGAATGACGGCAGTGATGGCGCCATAACGGTGACATCAAATGATCCGGCCAGCCCGGCACAGCCGTAACTGTTGGTCTCAACAACGGTGATGGTGCCGCTACCGGCAACGGAGGCAGCATTGATTATAATGGCGTTGGAGCCTACGTCGAATATCTTATGGCCCACCGTGGCTGGCACATCCCATGAATAGGATGATCCGGGGGTGAGCGGAACGGTGTAGATGACGTTGACCTGGTCTGTACAGAGCATGTCATCGCCGGTTATCACCGGGGCGGCAGGCTCAGGATTGATGGTAATAACCACCTCCACGGGCGTACCGGCACAGCCATGTGAGCTGTACGGTGTGACAGTGTAGGTTGCAGTGATGGGTGTTGCACCGTAGTTTTCAAAGGTGTCAGTGATATGCGGTGTGCCAGCAGGATCAGCATTGACGCCACTGGCTGCTGTCCCCTGGCTGCTGCCATCAGACATAACGGGTGCTGCCCAGCTGAAGGTGCTCCCTGCCGGGGTGTTGTCCGGCACAAGCCTTATCTCCAGCGAAGCGGGTACATTGGAACATACCGTCTCTGTCTGCCCCGGCGCAATCACCGGCTGCGGCCTGACAGTGACGACAACATCTTCCCAGTCGCCGATACAGGTGGCACCCAGCACGGGCCTGACACGGTAGGTGACAGTGCGATCAACACCGGTCTCATTGACGAACAGGTCATTGGCCAGGTAGTTGACGTCAGTAACACCATTGGTGGCAACAGCGTTACCAGTAGCTGCAACAAGCCCTGACGAGACAGAAATTGATCCTATATCGTA
The DNA here is from genome assembly GCA_964537135.1 of uncultured Rikenella sp. GTDB lineage: Bacteria > Bacteroidota > Bacteroidia > Bacteroidales > VadinHA17 > SR-FBR-E99. The sequence goes on along the minus strand of CAZHZC010000010.1, from coordinate 126,587 downwards.
GCTGTCGGCAGGTGATGAGGTTGGTGCTACCGCCAGTACCAGTCCGGTAGTGGTATTGCTGCATACGGAGAGGTCAAGATCGCCCAGAACAGGCTGTGAGGCGATGGTAACCACAATCTCCTTCGGCTCGCCCACACACCCCTGGTAAACCGGGGTGACGGTGTAGGTGGCTGTCTCGGGCAGACCGGTGGTATTGACAAAGTTATCGGTCATATCGGCCGATGAGGGTACGGTGCGTGCCGTCCCGCCGACTAGTCCGCCACTGAGCAGAGGCGCCGGCCAGGTGAAGGTGACATTATCAGCCGGATTGACAAAGTTGTCAAGCAGGATACGCCATACAAGTGATTCACCTGAACAGACACCGGTACTCTGGTCGGAGATAACCGGCTCAGGCCTTACATTGACCACAACATCCTGCACATTGGAGCAGCCGTTGGCTGTCAGCGTATACCGGTAGGTGACAGGTATGGTTGCCGAGGTGAAGTTACGCAGAACATGGCTGACAGCTCCGGTACCATTGTCGGGGGCCGACGTGGTAAGCCCTGCTGCCGGCAGCCTCTCCCAGCTGAAAGAGGTACCCGTAGTGAGTGATGCCGGGGTATAGACAAAGCTGTTATTGCTGCAGATGGCCGGTGGGGTAAGAGTGCTGCTCAACGCCGGCGTAGGATTGACGGTGATGGTGAAGGTCTGCTGCGGTCCCGGGCATCCCTCAAAGGTGGGGGTGACCCGTATGGTGGCAGTGACCGGTGCCGTTCCACTGTTTGTGGCAGTGAATAACGGCAGGCCCCCGCTGCCGGTTGATGCAAGACCTATCGATGTATTACTGTTGGTCCATGAATAGGTTGTGGTGCCGCCGCTACGGTCAGTGGTAAAACTGAGCGCTGCGACGTCGTCGCCGTTACAATGTACCTGATTACCAGGATTGTTTACCTGGCCGGCCGGATTGACAGTTATTGTAAATGTCACATCAGCACCCGGACAGCTCTCACCACCGTCGGTAAAGAGCGGGGTGACAGTGATGGTGGCAGTGGCCGGTGCCGTACCACTGTTTGTGGCAGTGAACGCCGGCAGGCCGCCGCTGCCGGTTGATGCAAGACCTATCGATGTATTACTGTTGGTCCATGAATAGGTGGTGGTACCACCGGAACGGTTTGTTCCAAAGTTGAATAGAGGAACCGTTGTGCCGGCACAGTGCACCTGGTCAGCAGGCTGGTTGACCTGCGCTGTTGGATTAACCGTTATGGTGAATGACTGTGGTGCTCCGGAGCAGTCAACAGTGCCATTGCTGAAGGTGGGGGTGACAGTGATGGTGGCAGTGACAGGAGCAGTGCCATTATTGGTTACAGTGAATGCATCAATATCACCTGTTCCCGAGGAGGCTAGTCCGATCGATGGCTCATCATTGACCCATGAATATGAGGTGGCACCGCCTGTACGGTCAGTGGTGAAGCTCACCGGCAAGGTCATGGCACCATTACATACAACCTGATCAGCAGGCTTGTTAACCTGACCGGCCGGATTGACAGTTATGGTGAACTGCTCAGGAGTACCGGCACACCCGTTAAACGATGGGGTGACGGTGATGGTGGCAGTGACAGGTGACGTGCCGCTGTTGGATGCGTTAAATGAGGAGATATTCCCTGATCCGCTGGCAACCAGGCCTATTGAAGGGGTATCATTGATCCATGCATAGGTGGTGGTACCACCGCCACGGTTGGTGGTGAAGCTTACTGCTGCAACAGGTGAGCCGTTACATACAACCTGGTCAGCCGGCCGGTTTACCTGACCCGAAGGGTTGACCGTAATGGTAAAGGTCTCAGGTGTACCGGCACAACCCTCAAACGATGGGGTGACGGTGATGGTGGCAGTGACAGGTGCTGTTCCGCTGTTAGTGGCAGTGAAGGAGGCAATATTGCCAGACCCGCTGGTAGCCAGTCCTATGGTGCCGTTGCTGTTGGTCCAGCTATAGGTTGTGATACCACCGGTTCGATTGGTTGCGAAATTTACCAATGCAGTAGAGGCGCCATTACAAACAACCTGGTCAGCAGGATCGTTAACCTGTGCTGCCGGGTTGACGATGACAGTACGTGTTACGGGCAGTCCGGGACAGGAGGTTGGAAGCGGCCCTGTCGGGGTGATGGTATAGGTGACCGTTACCGGCACGGTTCCCGAATGTCTCAGTGTCTGGGCAATGACAGAGTTATTACCGTTAGTTCTGCTTCCGCCGGACGGCGCATCTATCCAGGTCACTGCGGGTGAGCTGGTGACGGTCCAGCTGAAATTGGTTGAAGCAACATCTGAACCCAGGACAATCGCAGTTGTACCACCACTGCAGAGGGTGGAGGCATTATTAGCTGTACTGCCGGCATCTGGTATTGGGTTGATATTGAATGAATAGTCACCCGGCAGTGTCGGGACAAAGTTGTTACACTCATCCTCAATGGAGACTATATGGACGGTATGTCCGCCGAGAGCAAGTACCCCAAGGTCAATCTGCTGATTATTGTCGTAGGCAGAGACCACGGTGGGGGCGCCACCGTCGAGCGTATAGGTTACGTTGAAAGGAGGTACCCCTCCGTCCACAAGGAGGGAGAACCAGCTTGAGGTGCCTTCACAGTTATCACCACTGCCGGTAATGACAGCATTATTGAGTGCCGGTCCGACAATAACGGTGACGGGCGTGCCGAGCGACTGTGCATTACAGCCATTGGCATCCACAACAGAGGTGATCCTGTAGATATAGGTGCCGGTAGTAAGGATGCCGGTTGATATATTGGTACCGCTGATGTAGCCGGTGATCTGCGGCTGGGCGGTGCCGTTCCTCGTATAACTGATGGTATAGGGCGGAGTGCCGCCGGAGAGATCGATATGAAGATCAGCCGCTGTATTATTACAGATACTGATATCCTCATACAGCTGTGCACTATAGGTTGGTCTGACAACAATAGTTGCCGGCGATGAGTATGCAATGTCGCACGGTGAGTTGCGTACCGCAGCACGATACTCCCATGTTCCTGATGAGGATGGAATCTCTGAATAGGTGGTGGCTGTATTGGTGATCGTACTCCATGATCCTCCGTCAAGCCGCCTCTCCCACCTCACTACCACTCCGGTATGGCCTGAGAGGGTCATCGTTCCGGTATTGGTGGCGGGGCAGAGAGGTGTATTACCTCCTGTTACGGAGCCACCTACCGAATGGGGTACCACAACTATAGTCCTGGTACTTGAATAGGCCGGTCCGCAGACCCCGCTCTGCACCACAGCCCGGTACTCCCATGAGCCGGCTGATGGTGGCGTGTCAGTGAGTGATGTGGTGGTATTGGAGATGGTCGTCCATGCACCTGCTCCCAGCCTCCTCTCCCACCTGATAACGCTGCCCGTATGACCGGTGAGCCGGAGGGTGCCTGTTGATGAGTTGAGACAGATAGGTGTTGTGCCACCATTAACGGCTCCACCTACTGAAGCCGGATTGACAACTATAACTGTCTCGTTGGAGTAGAGTGACGGACATGAGCCGCTCTTCACCTCAGCCCTGAACCGGTAGGTTCCTGCGCTGGTAGGAGTATAGTTGAGTATGTTGGTGGTATTGCTGATGTTGGTCCATGTGCCGGTGGGAGTGGTTCTGTACTGCCAGCGAACGATTGTACCTGTATAGCCGGTCAGGGTGATATTGCCGGTAGGTGTATTGACACAGATAGGGGTGTTGCCTCCCGAGGTGGTGCCGGGTACCGATGTCGGATCTACCTGTACCCTACCTGCTGACGAATAGACTGGCGGGCATGAGCCGCTCCCGATCACAGCCCTGTATTCCCATGTGCCGGTCGTCGGAGGCGTGTTGGTCAGTGAAGTGGTTGTAGAGGCTATGGAGCTCCATGAGCCTGATGGCAGCAGCCTCCTCTCCCAGCGCACGACCGTTCCTGTGTGGCCTGTAACGGTCATAGTGACAGATGAGCCGACACAAATTGCCGGCCTGTTAGCGACGTTGCCACCCACTGCGAGCGGACTCACCGTCACATTAACTGACCGGGATGGGGAGGGACAGCGCGGGTCATTGATATAACGGTTAATCACACTGAGGGATCTGCTCCCTGCAGGGCCACCGATATTAACCACTATCTGCCGGGACCCCTGACCGGAGACGATAGTCCAGCCCGATGGTACGGTCCAGAAAAATTCAGTAGGGCCACCAAAAGGCATGGTGGGCGGATTGCCCGGAACAGAGAACACCTGGTTGGTGGCATTGATACATACCTCTGACGGTCCGGAGATAATACCGGGTCTGGTAAGCGACTCCCTGATGGTAATGTCAATACGTGAAGCGGGACCCTCGCAGCCGTTGGCCTGGCTGGTCTCAGTGACCCAGAATGAATAGTTACCGGGAAGAGTCCTTCCGTGAGTAAAGGTATTACCTGTATGAAGATGGTTGGTCAGATTCTCATCGGCATACCAGTTAAGGGTATTGCCTGCCAGGCTGATAGTGGCAGTCAGGGTAGGGTTGACGCTTCCCTGGCAATATGTCTGCGGTGAATCAACTGCCGGTGCCGGAGGAGCAGGTATAACCTCAATGACAAACTGCTCATATACGTAATCAAGACTTGCATCTATAAACGGATTACACTTGTTCCAGTCTTTAAGATAGACATAAAACAGTTCACCTGCCTTACATGTGGCAGGTATGGTAATCTGGTCAGTGAGGGTGTTGGGGTTTGGCGGATAGAGGGGGCCAAGTACCGGACCGACATATCCGTGTGAGCCATTGGCCACATTGGATCCTCCTATAAGCACGTTGCCGGTAATGGTATTCATAACCGAACCGGAAGGTGTCTCTCCATAGACAAACTGAATCCGCCTGGGTGAGTCATTGTCGTAATCTGCCGGATTGAGTGGTGGTGGAACGCTGGGGTTCTGACAGTTCCATATACTTATATCTCTCAGGAAGAGATTGTGCTCGCTCCCTTCACATACATAGACCCTGCCTACATCGCCGGTAGTTGTCTCCTGCATCTCCAGGCGACCGTCACCATCATCAGGTATGTCACGCCCATGAACCACGAAGACCCCCTGTGCAGCGTAAAACTCATTACAGGGGTTCTTGACCGTCCAGGTACCAACATATGCACAGTTGGTGGTTGACGAGAAATCATGGTACTGCGGTGGCGGAAGGTCATCATCAGCAGTTGATGTGTAGGTCCAGATAGGTGACCCGTCACCCCAGTCAATAGACCATTGGCTGCCGGCAAGTATTCCAGTAGGTAACGACCCCAAAGGAGTCACCTGAAACACACCCTGTGCACCCAGATTGACACATTCGCCAGTATTACCAAAAAAGTTGAACAGCTGAATCTTGGGACAAGGCTGGGTAGCAATAACTAGTTTAACAGGTGACGCTTGCAGCGTACCGGAAGAGTTGGCAGCAACAATGTAAATTGAATGTAGTGTTGATGTGGAGAGCCCGGTAATAGTATGTTGCAAGACTGTGTTTATCATGGTAACCGGAATGACAGCAGTTGCTACAAGTGCTCCAGATGGACCTGCAATAGCAGAGTTTCTAACTCCTGTTGAAGTAAGTGTGCCGCCATAGTTATAGTTGAAAACAACTATATATACTGTTCCTGGTGTATTAATGCCATAATCAACCGGCAAGGAGGTAGGCCCTGGTGTTCCGGTTGCAGGGGTGCCAGAAACCCAGGTTGGTATCTGGGCAAATGTATTACCTGAAGAAAATGATAGGATTAGCAAGGAAAAAACCAGATTGAGAAACCTGCTCTGGCCTCTAAAAAAAACTATCGAATTTTGGATTTTTTTCATAATCTGTTAGTTTTACCCATCATCACTTCAGTCATACTATTAGCATGACTTGACAATCATTCCAATAGTTGCAACCTACTATTCTCATAATAAAACTCAAAAACACTATTACTTATTTTGTGAACCCCTTTTAAACTAAGTATTTACCACAACAGACTCTCTTGAGATAATCATTACCTGCTTGAACCTGTTCTTTACATTTTGCTGAATCAGCTCTGATATCCAGCATATTACAGCATTAGTCCATCTTTGTGGATGAGTATTAATTATCAGTTTATCCGGAAAAACTCCCGACAAAATTCTTTCGATAATTTCACTCGTTGAACGAACTTCATTTGTCGTTATTAGTTCTGTGCCTCTTCGTGTCATTCGCATAAGGCTTCCTTTAATCGGGTTGACCGTCCATTCCTCGAAATTCTGTTCTTCCTTAACTACACTTGCTTTATCCCTGATGCTGAATCTTCCACCATCCCATCTACGGCCAGTATCAGTCAGGTAAAGCATGTTTGAGTGGTCAATGTCAAAATATGGCTCACACACGATATTACACTCATGATAATCGAAGTACTTCCATATTATACGATTATCTGTTCTCATACCCGGACTACCATGCATTGAAATGACTCGTACAGGATAAAAATTCCTGAAATAGTCGAGATTGGAACGGAATGAACCCCATGCCAGGTTTACAATTACTTCAAGATCAGTATTCCGTTGATGAGATTCACTTTGCAATACGGTATTTATATCTTCATAATGATATGCAATCTCATGTCCCAGGCTTACAATTTCCCTGATAATATCGGGAGCATTTGCTTGCCCTATAGCTCTAAAATGATAGCTCCCTCTTATTCCCATCTCTGCTTCCATCTCTGCCAGCCGAAGTGCGTTTTGCGGCAGTTTATCTACATCATGCCTGAGGATCACACTCTTTTTTCTGAATGAATCATTGGATTCATCGAAAATCCGAAATTCATACCCTGCCTTTTGAAGAGTTTCCAAAAGCCTCCGATACATGAAAAGAGTAAAGTCACATTTTTCCAGCAGGTTCATCTGTAGTACTTAAAATATTTCTCTCTGAGTATTTCGATTTTTCTCGTTTTAAAAAACTCTTCTACAAGCCAAACCATGAATTGAGTCACATCTATTTTGTCCTGAAGCATTTTTTTTCTTTTCTCCTCCCATACCGATTTTAAGTCTGTCATGTTGATCAAGCTTTTTATTCTCTCCAGCAGTTGATCAAATTCTTCAGGCTTGTACGCATAAGTCAGTCCGTATGTTTCTTCCAGTTCACGTAAGTAGGCAATTGACCCGGCAAAACTATTGCATCGTAACGCCGGTGCTCCCAAAACAGCAGCCTCGGAAGTCATAGTCTGGCTATCGCCTATAAATATTTTTGCGAACGAGAGCAATGAGTGGATCATTTCAGGTGAGGTTTTCATCTGATAGGAGTGCAACTCTTTTTCAATCTCTTCCTCAGTTGTTATCAGAACTTTGCCATGGGGTTCCAGCACTTTTATCAGGCTCAGTTTCTGCTCTGTAGAGAGGCCACGTGCCCCTTTGTCGTGATGAGCCCTGAATGCATTAAATCTCATCACAAAGAAGGGATCTCCTGGCTTTAGATCCGATTGCATCAAGACTGACTTGTCAGGCGTGAACCTCGTAGGATGCAGGTAAGCCAGTTCATGAAACCCGGAATAAAAAAGGGCCTTTGAGGAGGCCCGTGTATCAACAAGAGATGATGGTGAAACGATTAGATCGGCAAACGGATGGCCGTATCGCACCATAAGTGGCTGGACAATGTCATCATCATCATCAAAAATAATCGACTTCATCCTGCAAAGGCGAGATGCATGCGCCAATGATATTGAGGAACCGATCCCGATATCTATATTATACCGTTTTGAGATTGCAGCCAATTTCAGACTAAAGAGAGTCTGCTTAACGGCTTTACCGGTCAATGTCTGACCTTTTCGGCCTACCATAATAAATGGTATCTTGTAGAATTCCAGTAGGTTAGTTGCAGACGGCAACTCTTTTACAGTTACATACACTTTGTGCCCCCTCTCCTTCATCACCTGATAGAAGTTCCTGAAGAGATGCACGTGTGCAGGATGGCCAATATCGATCAGAATATTCATCTCTTTCTTGCTTTGATGTTCAACAACCTGACCCCTATCTTACCAACCTGCATCATAAGGGGTCTGTGTACTGCCACAAATCTGCCAGGAGAGTAGAGCGTACCTCCATATTGTTGTTTGAAATATCTCACACCATACTCCTTATCAGGTTTACCTGCTCCCATCCAATCAAGAGTTTTTGCACCGTTTTCATGACCCCAGTTTATGACCTCATAATAGAAAAGGTCCACAGGTCTGAGTTTTAGGAAGGAGGGATCCTGATCAATCCCCGGATAAAAAATCCATAGTATATCTTTAAATAGAAGAGCAGCGAGTATGATTCCCGCTCTTCCGTTGTGCTCAAGAACGAACCAGCGTAATTGGCTTCCAAGGTGCCTGTTCATGGAATAGAAAAAGCTGATATTCGGGACTGGCAGCCCGCTAACGGCATAGGTTTGCTTAAGAAGATCGTAGAATGGCCTCACTATTGATTCATCATTTACAACCTTGAACTGAAAGTCTTGCTTTCTGGCTTTATTTATCCCTGATTTCCGGTTTTGCTTAATCCCCTTCCAGAGCGCTGCCTTTGGGATGGTCAGGTCAATTCTGATATTGAGGTGTTCCTCAAAATCAAACCCACTTTTCTGATATATTGCCTTCAAATCATCTCCTGGGATAAGGAAGTTTCTGACCTGTGTATATATAGCCCGGTTTTTTAGCTCCTTGCTATAGTTTGCCAGCAGTATTGAAGAGGTAGTGTTATCGTCTGCTAATATGCCATGAAAAATGACTGATCTTGAAGAGAGGTATCCCATTATCTTTCCGGGTTCCCTCTGTATTACAGCAAGCATCAGGCCACGGATCTCTCCATTGTCATTCAATGCAAACAGTACCAGCGGTTCATAGCTGACTGTTTCGCGCCATGCCTCATACATACCCGGCAAATGGAATACTGTTCCGTCATGGTGCTCGCTTACATAAGCCTCCCACTCGCCGCGGGCCACACCTGACTCCCCTTTTCTGACTATCAATCTCACAATGCTTGTTTATTCATGCTTTCCCCAGTTAGCCTATAATATTCATCTCTAATGACCTCTGCTACTCTTCCCGACTCAAGGCCAAGTTGAATTACTCTGTTTCTTCCTTCTGTAAATCCAATATTACGTCTGAAGCCAATAGCCTTCTCTATTTTAACCGCTAATAGTGGTTCATCAGGTGGTGAAATATAATATCCCGGCATCTCGCCAAAGAGCCATCTGACATCGCCAACGTCAGTAGATACGGCCGGGCAATTACATGCCATTGCCTCCTTAACAATGTTGGGTGAGCCCTCGTGAAATGATGTGACCAACAATAGATCTGCGGCATTCAGCCATAGGTTCATTTCACCTTGGCCAGCGTGATTTAGATCATGCAGTATAACATTTTTCATATTTACCCGCCTTACTGCAGCAGCAGCAAGTTCATAATTCTTTTCCGGATTGTAACGGTCTGCCGGAAAGAGTACCACGATCTTGTCTTCATCAACACCTAATAGTTTTCTTGCCTCTGTTCTCTCGATAGAAAAGAAGATCGAGAGATCAACGCCATTCGGAATAACTTTATACGGAGTCTTTTTCATTAGTCTCGCACCCATTTGCTCTGTCTTAACGATAGAAAAGGAACAGATCCAGCGTGCCATTAGCCGATTCATCAAGATTATTACTCTACTTGAAAACCTTGTTCGGCCGTCAGGCATATGAGATCCAAGCAGATCACTTCCCATGAACGAGACGAGCAACGGCTCCTTTCCGGTCGACAACATACCAGCCAACCCAGAGATACCATAGTGAGCATGAACCAAATCAATATTGAGATTCCTCAGCTGCTTCCTAATATTAGTAATGCTTTCCAGGTAAGTTCTCATTCCTTTCCCTGTCAAAGGATGGTAGATTATTTCAACTCCTATTTTTTCAAGTGACTTTCCCTGAGTTACTACAACCCTGTTGTCTCCTGATTCATCTTTGGCCCTGTACAAAAAGAGTATTTTCATAACTATTAACAGTAACAGCCTGTATAACCGTTACCTTCCCTCATACCAAGCCAGGCTTTCTGCGAACTCTTCCTCGAGACAAGATTCACGATGAATACAACTCCATACCCCATCTTCCTTTATAAAATAAAAAGGTGAGTTCTCCAGGGTATATGTTCCAAAGCATACATACTGAGCTTCAAAAAGATAAAAGTCCTTACCATCAAATCCCAAGTCAAATGAAGCTACAGGAGCTCTGAAGGCTCTAAAACATCTTTCAGCAAAATCCAGCAGGCCCTTGGGTAGATCAGTCTGATACTCCAGTAGCCCTTGTCCGCTGGCCCTATAGTCACCTTTCCTTACTTTCCTGAAAAGCACATAATACTTCTTCCCAAAAATCAGTACTTTATAATCGTTTCCCAGACCTGGCACGAACTCCTGTACAACGATTTTACGTCTACTCCAGGACTCCTTTGAATAATGACTATGCCTCATCGATCTGATTGTATCCTTCAGTCTTAGCCAGGTGTCAGGTGTTCTCATTGCTCGGGATGCAACACGAATGGCTTCCTCCTTGTTACGGACAAGTGACACACCACGACTCATTGATCCTTCAGATCTCTTGATCAATACTGGATAAGAAAGATGGTCAGCAGACAACACAAACTCTTCAAATGAGCCGTACCACAAAGATTTCAGGCTCTTAATCGGATTTCTGGTATCAAAATAGCGAAGCATCTCAAAAAACACCTTGTTCTCGTGGGCTCTGATAAGCACTGACGAGGGAACAACGTAATGACCTGATGCCTCAAGTGCAACCGCCAGGTCTTCCATAAACCTTTTATAGTGCAGCCCCGGATCCTGATATGATCCGAACAAGATAATCCCCGAGTTCAGATCATGGCTCTCAAGATCTTCTCTCAGTGGCTTAACAAAAGATGGGTCATACCCTTTTTCCGCTAGAAATCCGGCCAACAGTTTTTGGTCCATTCCTCCACGGTATGGAGTTGAATTATACTTTGACCCAAAATAGCCTTTATAATCAGTGATCAGAAAGACCTTTTTCCTTTTCATACAATGTAATCTATTAAAAAGGAGCGTGGCATAGTTTTGCATTCCTCAGCCACCTCTGTAGTGAATGAACCGAATAACGGTCCTGATGTCATCTGGTAGAAATTGATTTCATTGTTAGTATCGTTCACCTCGATAAGAATAACTTCTCCAGCGGTGTCTATCGCAAAATCAAGACCTAGTAGTCTGGAATACCTGTAGGCAGAGGCTACCCTCAAGGCTGCCTCCATTATCTTCGTTATAAATGGCATGGTTCCCGCATTCCGAAATTCCAGAGATTCTGTTCCGGTATGTCTTTTCCCATGTTTATCCACACCAAACGTAGACAGCTCTCCTTCCAGTGATACTGCACAAACAATTCCACCGGACGCCTGGTTGTCTGTTACGGAGCCGGGAGCTCCTGCTCTCAGAAGACAATGAAGCACAGTTACTTCATCACTGGCGACAGATCGATAGGTGAGAATACGGACTGTATTAAGAGAACTTTCATTAAATCTGGCAAACCAGTGATGCTGTTTAATGTAACTCTGAATAATGAAATTACCACTGTATTGGTTGAACAGGTCTGCCAACGTATTAATCCCTCTTTCCTTTGGAGTAAGGTCTACTTCTATTCCTGTTGCCGAAAACAGTCTGACAGCTTTACCTCCACCTGAATCCATTGTAGGCTTTATCACAAGTAGCTTCCTTTCCACTAGTGGTGGAAGGATGGTAAATTGATTAGTTTTTCCTAACGGTCTAAAATCGAATGTATAGAGAAATCCTCCGATAGAACGTAATAGTGCCTCGGGAACCTTGATATTGTTACCCAATAGCAACTCATAGCTGTTCTTATCTGTCCAGGCTTTTGAATACAATTTATTATTAAGCCTTGGTTCAATCTCGTTATAATAAACATCTTCCGGGACATAACGCCAGTCACTTCGGCCGGAAACAGCAGTATACACCTCCAGCCAGTCGAGCCTGACTTTTCGTGACAAGGGACGCCACAGTTTGAGATATCTCCCTTTATCTTTCTCCCCGGGGATAAGGGAATCAGTAATATCTTCTTTGATACTCTTTTTTATCCTCTTGATCTTGATTTTAAAAATATATCTCGTCCTATGTTTACCCAACATAATCAGCAGGCGCCTGATTTTTTTCATGACTCTACTTCTATATTCAATTTTTCAAGAAAAAAACCCAGGGAAACTGCCATGCATGCCGTAACCTCTCTGGAGATCAGCATCTCTTCAGAAAGAGGTAACCCTGCATGTACAGTTTTTTGAAAATAAACCTGTAGTACTGCTGAAGATCTTATCTTTTTAACCACTGCAGTTTCTTGTTTGCCTTTCCGTATTACTTCCCTTATCTTCCATTTCATTGCCGCCGGCAATAAATTCTCAAACAATGTAGAGGCAAGCCTATAGCTCCAGGGCTCGCCTCCAAGTAGATTATATCCGTAATCAGTACGATAATGTGCGAGATTTGGAGATGCCTCTCTTATCAGCTCAGCTTCAAAGTTACGGGAGCTTCTCAAATACCTTACAATGTTATAGGCTGATGTCGATAGATGAACATCGGCAAACGGGCTCAGGCTCCAGGCATACCTGTTTGCTGCATCAGTAATGGTTCCCCTGTAAGCTGGTATCATCACCTCATTCTGGATCCTCTTGAGATCACTTAATTTGATCCATTGCTTGCTCTTACTGAATCCGAGTAAATCTGATATTTTACACATAATACTGAAAACTATCTCCCTTTCATCTTTAGAACAGAGAAATAGATTGCCTGAAGTTCTTCTAATATAGTAATACTTTATCCACTGCTTGAAGAGCCACGGTTTTATATACAACCTATCATGATTACGATATTGCTCACCACCTATTCCATTAACTCCCAACAACATATTTCCCATAATCCGCGCCTGGTATTCCCATGTGTTATACTCTTCGAGCCAATTGTTGTGTAGCCTGATGGCGCCATCACAATACTTGTAGGAACTTTCAATGGTCCTGAGTAATGTATCGTCGTCCATCTCCTCAGTTGGAATTACCTTAGGAGAGACAAACTGCAATCTTTCGCCGTCTGCTATTTCCTTAGCCACTCTCCACTCTTCCGTCTCATACTTCCTGTAGTGGCTGTGTACCTGAATATCATTGAAGTTTCTAACTGCATGTGCCAAGATAAGCCTACTATCATATCCACCTGTAAGTCCGATATCTGCTCCACACTCATTTGCCAACCTACTGCATGCCCTGAAGTAATCATCTATCAGTATAGACTCTCTCTTCACTGATTCAACCCTATTTTGCGGTATCACACCAGTAAAATTTCTTTCAGGTGTTAAAAAAGCTATATCAGGAAAAAGTATGTGTGATCTGCTTGAGAAACAGCATATCTCATTTACCAGAGTATCCGGGCTAATTAACGCTCCTGTAACAAGGTTTTCAATAGCAGCACTTTTGTTCAGGGTTAGTTTCTCTTGCAGGCTGGCTGCCATAAGGAATGAGGAGGATAGGTATGATCCTCCTCTGTCATGATATGCTTTTATCAGCCCAGTTCCGTCTGTCAGGATCTTAAGGCCCAAAGGGAGAATTAGGAAAATGAAGTAATGCCCCAACAATTCGGACGGACTGAATCTCTCCTTATTGAAATCATCTAATAGAAGTTGAAGACTCTCTTTTGGTCCGCATCTTTTGTATATAAAAGTTCCTGTTCCGGCTACTGCCGACAAGGTATTGGAGTAGGTTAAACAATTGTTTCCCCGGGTCTTGCTATTAACAAAGAGCCTATAGTTGCCTACCTCGATCTCCAAAACGCTATCGTCAAAAAAAGTGTCACAAACCCTTCCGGACAGTTCTGACTCTCTTTCTTTCGAATTTCTTATCAGCAAGAACAGCTCCATTTGTTTTATAAATAGCATTTGCCATGCCCAGCAAGGCTCCCAGTAGAAGGAAGGTCATGGTACGAAAAGTTACAAGGGTAATGCTTCCGTTGAAAGAGACAAAAATTGATATTACCAATAATGTGAAAGCCCCAGCCCGGTATTCATCAAAGACCTTGTGCTTTGGTATCTTTATTATCATGTAGAGCAGCTGTCCGTAAATAAGAAAATAGAGTAATAAACCTATCAGTCCCGTACCATATGCTAGCTTAGCGGTATCAGAATGATACATCCTTCTTACGATCTTGCCATCTTTAACATGTTCAGCAAAAATATTATGACCGATACCGGATATAATTGTAACAGGATTTTTGAAGACCCGGATTTCCCGGAGCATCTCAATATTTTCAGTATATCTTGATTCTGTTTTGACAAATCCTTTTTCAAATCTACCTTGCTGGACCCTAACCGCAATTCGTTTTTCAAGCAGAGGCTGGTATAGAGGTCCCAGCAATGCGAGAGTGACCGAGAGCAATACCAAATAAGTAAGCACTTTAATCTGCCTTCTAGAAAAGATCAGGTATGTAGTAAACCCTATAATAGGAATCAGTATTGCAGTTCGTCTTACATTTAGAATAATTAAAATATATAGGCCTACTGAGAAAACCCATAATAACAATTGTGGTATATTCCTACAGTTATTTTGTTTAATCAGGGGAAGCAGTGCCAAGGCTAATGCAGGGCCATACAAGCCGCCACTTCCAAGTAGGCCAATAAACTCAGGTTCGCCCTTGTAGTCATTGTCCGTGGTATACTCAAGTGTCTGCCCCACATTGAATATATACCCTACGGCAGCAGCAACAAATCCGACCACAATCACCCATACAAGAGCTTCAAGCAGTCGCTTATATCGTTGATAGACTATAATATATTTATATGCAACAATAAAGACTGACATCGATAGTATAACCTGCATAACCACCTTCAGCGATGTCCTGAACTCCCGCGAAAAGAGCATAATTATAATAAGATAGAAAAAGAAGAGATACATAGACTTGATCAGATCCATCTTGATCAGTTGATCTCTAAACATCATAAGGAAAAAAAGCAGAACCACTGCCCGGAGAATAGACGGAGCAGAGAAGGCCTCAAAATAATTGAATGATATATCTGCAAGGACATTGAATATAGGGACATAATATATAAACTCCCGTTTCAGCCTATAGACTAGAATCAGTACTAAAAAGAAGAAGAGATAGACAATGATCCTTGCTGTCATATCAAGCGTCAGGTAGCTTTGTTATCAGCTGTAAGTTCCTCAATCAGGGTATAGTAGCGTTTTGCCAGCACTTCAAATGTATACCTATGAAACTCTCTGTTAAATTGCTGCCCCGGTTTAGTATTCATCATTTTACTGATGCCTGCCACGATCTCCTGACGGTCATTATGAACCACCACTACCCCATCCTGATCCTTGAATAGTTCAGATGACGGGGATTTTTCATCTTTGACTATACATAGAACTGGCCTGTTGATTGCAAGCACTTCATACGCTTTACCTGGTACCTGGACACCGTATGCATTGTCAATGAAAACAATCATATCAGCTTCCTGATATTCAATAGCGAGTTGTTCTGTTGAAATGGTTCCCCCCAATAAAAAGCGTTTATCATGTAAGGGTGGTACAAACCTCCCCTGATTATTCCCAAAGATCCTGAGCTGGATTTCATTCTCTGAAAACAAAGTCACTGCAGCATATAATTCAGACGGATCACGCAACAATTCATAGAAACGACCAGCGTATACCATTCGGAAGTGAGCCTTTCTAACTCTGCGTCCTTCAGATATACGAATGAAAAGTTCTCTGATACCATCCTCAATAACCTTAACCTTTTCCTTATTGATAACATCCATAAAAGTTGAGAGATAATGCCTCTTTAAGTTCATGGATGGTACAACCAGTAAATCTGCCTCCTTCAAACATTTCTTCTCCAACGGTTTTGCGAAAAGTCTGTTAAACAGCCTTTTGGAATAGGATGACCCATCTCCATAAAAGGGATCTCCTGTATCAATTATAATCTTTAGGCAAGGGAATCTTTTTTTCAAAGGCCCGGCAAGAAGCATCAGTGTGAATGGCGAAGTTGAAATAATAACCACATCAGGATTAATGTCAATCACCTGTTTATACAGCTGTTTTTTTATTCTAAAATACTCTACAATAAAAATATCCGGGAAAAAGAACCTGTTAATTCGTATTTTCTTTAGCAAATGCTTTAACCTGCGATTTTGTCTTATATGACCAGTTTCGATATTCTCCCTGGCGTCTCTATTTTTGAGGCGCGAACCTATCAGTAACTTTCCGGCACGGCCCATCTCCATCAGGGCCAATATTTCCTGAAATTGTGTCAGAAATCGTGTTTCTCCTACCCTGAAGGCCAGTACGGTTATATCAAAATATCCTGACCAGTGACTTACGAACTCCCTGAATCGTGTTGGTTGAGGGGCGTTGACGCCAAAAAGCGGAGATAGTACAAGCAGCTTTTTGCGTTTCTTCACAATCTACTTATTGAATAATCAACCTTATCTCTTCAGATTCAATCCTTCCCTGAAGCCTTAGAAAGTATATTCCGCGCTTCTGCCTCCCGACATTAAAGGTAACTGTCCTTTGGTTACTAATCTCGACGTGAAGTACAGCCTTTCCATCATTTGAGACAAGATGGGCATTTTTATAACTATGATCAGCCGGAAGCTCAAGTACAAAATAGCCTGAGGAGGGGTTAGGATATACTTTGGCAAGCTCTTTAAAATTCTTTTTTTCCGTATTCTGCCAACGCTGATCCTTATCATGGACCTCTTTGCAGCTTCCCAGCCTGTATCCCCTGGCCAGATATGCCTTTACAGCACTTGGATCAACATGGGTTATACGACCATTTCGACACATGATTGCCTTCCGGCCGGGGATGAAAGAGTAATAGTAAGCACTATAGCTGTCAAAAAGCCAGCTTGTGCCATCCCAGGCATACTGCTCTACTCTGATCGGCACCTCAAATTCATTGTAATAATATAAATTGCGTGTGTCATTAGTGAGTGTGTTGTGTCCCACCTCCTGATTGTATCTCATTGTTTGCCGAATCCGCTCAGTTGGAGTTGTGTCATCGCCATAAAAGAAGCTCTCAGTCCATATCACATAATCATCTGCAACACGTTTCTCATACCGGTTCTCCAGCCTCCCCTCTTCATCGTAACTCCTAATATTCTCCGAGAAATCATACCAGTCCCCTAAATTGCCTTTCATCTTCCTTAGGTAGTCGGACACTCTGCCAGCGTCATCATAGTGATAAAAGTGTTGTTGATACGGTACCCATTTACCTGCTAAGTCTGGTGAGGAGAAGAGCTCGTGCAATAGTTTTCCATTCTTGTCTCCTTCATATTTTACGAGCATCCGGTCTTCCCACCTGCCATTGCTCCATTCCTGATAAAGGTATTTTGTCTTAAATCCGGTATGGTCATAATCATAGACCTGCCGGTTAACCTTGTCCTTCTCAGGAAGATTAAGTCTGACAACCAGCGATGGATTGGCTTTGCTCCGATCAAACTGGTAAGCAAACATATAATCTCTGTAATTGTCTCCTGTCAGGATATCAGCCTTATATACCACAACTGAATCAAGCCTAAGAACCTTTTCTACAGGTTTAATGCAATGCCTGTTCCTTTTCCGATGAGGTTCATGAGATTCTTTTATCGAAAAAGAAAGAAACAGTGCCGCCACAAATAAAGTTATAGCTTTCAATTTCATATCTATGAATACTTCTTACTCTTTAAACTCTTTTGCCTAATGATTGTTTCATCCTCTGTTTGCATTACTCTTTGCATATCAAAGTATTCTCTGCAAAGCAGGTATTTTCTCAATCATTATATTGCGTATCTCAATATATCCTTTTAATTTAAATTTTCTTGAGAGGGCAACACTGAGTAGAATCAACACCATAAGCTGCATTAACAGCATGATTGCCTGGGGCAATTCCGGAATAAACCTGAGAGAATAGGCAATGCCTGCTGATACCGAGGCCACAATAAATGACGGAATTATATCACTGAGCTGGTCGAGCGGACGATAATTCAGCAGCTTCCCGGAATAAAATGCATTGATGAAATAATAGATGAATGAAAGCACTACCATTCCAATCAGTAGAGGCCTTATACCTAAAAAGATTCCTATTACTATCACTGGTATCGCAAGTAGTTTCTTTACAACTTCAAGTTTAAGTACAATATCAGAACGTCCCTTTACAGTAATCATATTTACATTCAGTGCATGCAGCGGAAACAGCATGGCAGCGAGACACAACCACTGAAGATACTCTACAGCAGGATACCATTTCTCACCAATCAGTGTAATTATCATAGGCTCTGCTACAGCAGCCATTCCCAGCATCAGCACAAAAGAGACGAGC
This sequence comes from uncultured Rikenella sp., assembly GCA_964537135.1. GTDB lineage: Bacteria > Bacteroidota > Bacteroidia > Bacteroidales > VadinHA17 > SR-FBR-E99. The sequence continues at coordinate 108,257 of CAZHZC010000010.1, read as the reverse complement.
ATTGTGGCTACAATAATCCTGCGGAATCCTTCTCTGAGCCTTTCTGGTTCATCCTGTACCTGGCTTAGAACAGGGAAACTTACCTTCTGCACTGTTAGCATCATGTTTCTGGATGGGAGTCGGCTGAATTGATCTGCTCTGGTGTAATATCCAAGTTGTGATGCCGAATAGAATTTGCCTATGATGAGAAGGTAAACATTGTTGTAAATCGTATCAATCAGCCCTGATAACAACATTTTAGACCCAAATGAGAAGAGAGAGATGAATGACTCCCGGCTGAATCGTGCTATAGGTCTCCATTTATTGGTGGTCCACAGTATAATAGCCTGTACAACGCTTCTTATGATACTTCTCCAGACCAGGCTCCAAACACCAAAGCCTGTTAGTGCCATTATAATTGAGATAACTCCTGAAATGAATGATGATGTCAGGTTCACTTTCATCAGCATCCTGAAATCAACCTGTTTGGTGATATGGGTTCGTTGAATTATGCAAAAAGCATTGATCAAAATGGTCAGACCGAGAACTCTCTCTATCTCCACAAGTTCGGGTCTGCTGTAGAACCGGGCCACAGCTGGAGCTGTAAGATAGAGAATACCAAAGACCAGAGCGCTGACAATAAGGTTAAAATAAAATGCTGTTGAATAATCATCAGCCGTTGTGTTCTGTTTTCTAATAAGGGCATCACCGAATCCACCATCTGAGAGACTTTGACTAATAGCAATAAACACCGTGATCATACCCACTAGTCCGAATTCCTCAGGAGAAAGAATTCTTGCCAATATCAATCCGGTTATAAACTGGGTCAGTTGAGTAGCCAGGCTATCTGACAGACTCCAGAAAATACCAGTCACAGCCTTCTCCTTTAATCCTTTGGTCACCAGCTATTAATTACAACAACCCAGTACTATACATCTGATTCATGACAATGAAAGGTCAGCTCAATAAATAATCGTAGACCTGGAGCTTGAACTGGAACCAATAATGATCTCGTACACTCTCCGGCAGAAAAACCTATCTGAACCGGTTTATCACCTCCACCACCTTTTCAACCTCCTCCTGCTCCATCACCTGGCTGATGGGCAGGCTGAGCACCTCGCGGTGTATCTGCTCTGTCAGGGGGAAGCTCATGGCGTTCATGTTGCGGTATGCCTGCTGTCTGTGTGGCGGGATGGGGTAGTGTATCAGTGTCTGCACCCCATGGTCTGCAAGGTGCTGCTGCAGCCTGTCGCGCGCGGGGTGACGCACCACAAAGAGGTGGAACACATGGCTCAGGTCACCGGTAATCCGGTCAACAGCCTCCGCCTCAGGAAGTATTAATCCCGGAGTGGTAATGTGCTGATGATAATAGAGGGCGATGTTACGCCGCTGCTGGTTGTCACTGTCAAGGCGTGGCAGCTTGACCCGCAGCATTGCCGACTGTATCTCGTCAAGGCGCGAGTTGAGCCCCTGGTAGTCGTTCACATATTTCTTTACCGACCCGTAGTTGGCTACTGCCCTGACCACCCGTGCCAGCTCATCATCATTGGTTGTCACCGCCCCGCCGTCACCCAGTGCACCGATATTCTTGCCCGGATAGAAGCTGTGTCCGGCAGCATCGCCCAGTGCGCCGCTCTTTCTGACCTGATTTTCTGCAGAGTCAGGTGTACCTGCTATCTTCGCTCCGGCAGCGGCGTCACCGCCATTTCCTGCATTGGCACCTGCCGCCGACCTGCTTCCTCCTTTCACCCCTTCTCTCACTCCTCCGCTCCAAACTGCGCCGGCCGCCTGGGCGTTGTCTTCAACTATCTTCAGTTTATGCTTTGCCGCCATCTGCTCCAGCTGCTCCGACCAGCATATTTTCCCGTAGAGGTGTACCACCATTATGGCTCTGGTACGTGGGGTGATGTGCTGCTCTATCAGGTGATGATCAAGGTTATAGGTCAGGATGTCAGGCTCAACCAGTACCGGTTTCAGCCGGTTGTCGGTTATTGCCAGCAGTGAGGCGATATAGGTGTTCGCAGGTACTATCACCTCATCACCCTCCTTCATCACACCCATCTCTATCCACGCCTTGAAGATCAGCCTTAAGGCATCCAGTCCGTTGGCCACTCCGATAGAGTGCCGTGCGCCGAGGTATGAGGCGTACTCACTCTCAAAAGCGGCCGTCTCCTCACCCAGCAGGAACCAGCCACGCTTTATCACACGGTCTGCCGCAGCCGACAACTCAGGCTCATAGCTGGCGGTAATCTTTTGTATATCAAGAAACTTTATCATACTCCCCACTCTAATAGATGTTTATATACAATCTGAACGGATCATTTGTAACTGTTATTGTCTGGCGAGGCAGGCAGGTGATCCCTTTCAGGATAAGCAATTTAAGATGGAATAACCGAAACGCCGGAGGTACGGACTGCTTACTCCTCCGGCATCGTCAGTCCCACAATAGCTGTGTCTAACATACTGCCAGTCTGCCATTTACATAAATTTGTTTTGTATGGCTCCGGGCTATTGGCACAAAGATAAAAAAGAACGACGCCTGAGGCTGTTAACAGCGTCAGAGGTTATCAACAACCAACAGGGGCATATTAACCTGCAGTAATACTGTAACGGAATAGAAACTTGAGGAAAAGGGGGAGAGGAGCGGCGCTGGATAACGGCGGCAGATATGAGATCTGTGGCAACCTACGAATGGGAATGAAGCGCAATAAAAGGGAAGAGAGTCATGGCATGAATGAGCCTTACGGTGCGCTGCCGCCTCGGGGAGAGAGATACATTAGCTGTAGCATGGGTAGGAAGAAGGAGACAGGTGCATTAGCTGTAACAGCTGCCGTCTGATATTCTGAAATTCTTCAGAGATTTTTCAGGGTTTCTTAAAGATTCTCTACATACCACTCCACGGCAAACTTCAGTCCTTCACTGAAGAGCACCCGCGGATGGTATCCCAGCAGTCCCACTGCCTTACCTACGCTCGCCATGCTATGGGGTATGTCGCCCGGTCTTTCGGGACCATGCCTGACTTCCACCGCGACCACTGCCGGATCATGGTGGGTGAGGTACCCTTTTAGCAGCTGAGCCATCTCATTGAGGTTTACCGAGTCGCCACACGCCACGTTGTAGACCTGGTTTAGTGCAGCCGGATTCTCGGTGACTGCTGCCAGTTTATTGGCCAGAATAACGTTATCGATATAGGTAAAGTCGCGTGAGTTGGTACCGTCGCCATTGATTACCGGCGACTCATGCTTCATGAATGCCTGCGTAAATTTGGGTATCACGGCAGCATAGGGTCCCTCAGGATCCTGTCGCCGTCCGAAGACGTTGAAATAGCGCAATCCTACCGTCTCCATCCCGTAGAGATTTCCAAAGATACGCGCATACTCCTCATTGACCAGCTTGGTGATGGCATAGGGTGAGAGTACCTTTCCGGTGCGGTCTTCGACCTTGGGAAGCTCAGCTGAGTCTCCATAGACCGATGAGCTGGAGGCATAGACAAAACGCTTTATGCCGGCATCACGCGTTGCAATGATCATATTGAGGAAGCCGTCAATATTGACCGCATTGGTGGTTGCCGGATCAGCTATGCTTCGCGGGACGCTGCCGAGGGCTGCCTGGTGAAGCACCAGGTCAATACCCTTTACCGCATTGCGGCACACCTCGGGGTCACGTATATCACCTTCGAGAAGCCTGAAGGCTGTATTGTTACTAAGGTCATCGATATTTTCCCTTTTGCCGGTAGCAAAGTTGTCAAGGCATACAACCCGGTTGCCTTGCTTCAGCAGGTCGTGGCACAAGGCCGATCCGATAAATCCGGCACCGCCGGTAACAAGTATGTGCTTTCCTTCCAAATTGCTCATCGGGAAAAAGTTCAAATTTTTATCTAAAGAAACTTATCTACTAAACTTGAAGAGGTATCTGTTTATTGTAAGTGCGGCAGGCAGGGTTATTGCAGCCGGGAGGATTGTTACAGTTGGCAAGGTTATTACAGTTGGCAGGGTTATTTCAGCTAGGAGGGTTGTTGCGCCCATCAGAAAGATTATCCTTCAGAGTCCCTGGCGGCATAAATGTAGTGTTCTGTAGCTTGGTAGCTCTACCCTCCGGTATGTCACCGGCTTTTCCTGTTCGTTTCGTTTCAACTATTTCCGGGTGCGACTGGCAATCCGGTTATCTGATGGTTGGCCGGCAAACCTTTCAGCCAGTCTGCTTACCAGCCGGTCAGTCTACCAGTCAGTCAGCCTGCCTGCCTGCCAGCCAGCCGGCTGGCTGATGTCAATGCAGGTCATCGGGATAGATTTTCTTGCGATAGAATTTGGAGACATCAAAGTAGATATTCTTCTCCTCTCCTTCCCTGGTGGTAATGGTCACAATATCATAAGGGTTGCCGTTATTGTCAACGATCATCTGGCTGATGATATTCGATCCGGGGTAGGTACGGTCTATGTAGAGGTACTCGGCACGTACCGATCCCACTATCACTGCTTTCTGAAATGATGAGCCGTCGCGTCCCTGCGAGGAGTCAATGAATGATGCTGCGCAGCCGGCCGTCATAATTGCCAGTACCACTGTCAGGATGTAAATTGCTGTTCTTTTCATAGCTCGTTATTAAAAGGTCATCCACATTGTCATGGTATAGGGTTACTAACCCTGATGCCTCCCCTGGCTTTTGTCATGCGCCACCGGTTGCGGCATTGTACAATACCGGCATAAAATTATACAATTCCGCGTAAGGATGGTACTATAAGTTATCCAAATACCATTTATACATGCTGGCTATCCCCTCCCGGAGTGATGTGGAATGCCTGAATCCGAGGCTTCGGAGCTTTGATGAGTCAAGGAATTTACGTGGTGTGCCGTCGGGCTTTGTGGTGTCGAATACCAGCTCACCACGGAAGCCAACCGCCTCCCTCAGCAGTGATGAGAGCTCCCTGATGGTCACCTCCTCACCGGTACCTATGTTGATGTGGGTATTACGTATCTCGCTGGTGCCGGAAGGCCTGAGATCATCAAATGAGACCTTCTCCATAATATAGACCGTTGCATCAGCCATATCGGCACTGTACATGAACTCACGGAAGGGAGTTCCGGTACCCCATACCGTTACGGTAATCCCCGTTCCGGTGGAGCTCTTACCGGTCGTGACTGTTCCGGTGGAGCTCTTACCGGTCGTGGCTGTTCCTGTGGAGCTCTTACCGATCTCACCTGTCCCGGTCACCCCATGGTTCAGCAGCAGCTGCATGATCTCACCCTCAGGCTCGTGACCGTCGATACCATCTACCGGACGGCGGTGCAGATCGGCGCGAATCGCTTTCATATCGCCGTTCTCGAGCAGCCTGCCCAGGTGTATCCTGCGCATCAGTGAGGGCATCACGTGTCCTCCGGTGAGGCTGAAGTTGTCATTGGGACCGTAGAGGTTTGTAGGCATAACCGCAATGAAGTCAGTGCCGTACCGAATGTTATACGCCTCGCACATTTTCAGTCCGGCAATCTTGGCAATAGCATAAGGCTCATTGGTGTACTCAAGCGGTGAGGTGAGCAGATGATCTTCCCTCATCGGCTGTGGACAGTCGCGCGGATAGATACAGCTGCTTCCGAGGAAGACCAGCTTCTTCACACCGTTGAGGTATGCGGCATGAATGACATTGGACTGAATCATCAGGTTCTCATAGATAAATTCAGCCCTGAGCGTGTTGTTGGCCATGATACCACCCACCTTTGCGGCAGCCAGTATCACTGCATCAGGCTTCTCCTGCTCAAAGAACCGTTCGGTCTGCTGCTGGTTACGCAGGTCAAGCTCATCAAATGAGCGTCCAATAATATTGTTGTAGCCTCTCCGGCGGAGGGCTGCCGTTATTGCAGAACCGACCAGGCCAAGGTGGCCGGCAACATACACTTTTAAATTGGTGTTCAACATCTTGATCTCATTTTACCTTATGGTTCTATCAAAATTCAGGAAGAGGCAGGTGTCACAGCCTGTTGTGGCGACCAGCACTACAGCAGTTTGTTACTTCGGGGCCTCATTGCTACCGCCTGCACTATTGCGGTTGGTTGCTTCAGTGCCTCGTTGCTTCCACTTTCCCTGTAGCAGTTGGTTGCTGTCAGGCCTCATCGGTTTCGCCTGCGTGAAAGCTATTACTGTTACTCAAAATAGTTGGGAGTATTGAATCCCCCTTTCCTGAGGTACACCTCTCTCTTCACCTCATTTATGTCGCCCTCCATCATATCAGTTATCAGTCCGGCCAGGTCATATCGCGGTGTCCATCCCAGTGTGGTCCGTGCCTTGGTTGCATCACCTATCAGCAGGTCCACCTCGGTGGGTCTGAAGTACATCGGATCCACCCCCACAATAAACTCCTTTTTGGCAGCCCTCTCCTTTATCTTTTCAAGGAACTGATCGCCTACGGCGGAAGTGAATCTCTTCTCATCTACCGATACCAGGTATCCCTTCTCATCCACGCCCTCGCCGCGGAACTCCATCTCCAGTCCTATCTCCGCTGCCGCCATCAGGATAAAGTCACGTATGGCGGTGGTGACGCCGGTAGCAATGACATAGTCAGAGGGCTCATCCTGCTGCAGTATGAGGTACATCGCCCTGACATAGTCCTTCGCATGTCCCCAGTCGCGTTTCCCCGACAGATTACCCATAAACATCCTCTCCTGCAATCCCATGGCTATGCGGCTCAGTGCACGGGTCACCTTCCTCGTAACAAAAGTCTCACCCCTGATGGGCGACTCATGGTTAAAGAGTATCCCGTTGCTGGCGTGCATCTTATAAGCCTCACGGTAGTTGACGGTTATCCAGTAGGCGTAGAGCTTGGCAGCGCCGTATGGTGAGCGCGGGTAGAATGGTGTGGTCTCTCTCTGTGGCACCTCCTGAACCAGTCCGAACAGCTCAGAGGTGGAGGCCTGGTAGATACGCGACTTGTTGGTGAGTCCCAGCAGGCGGATTGCCTCCAGCAGCCGCAGGGTACCGATACCATCAGCATTGGCGGTATACTCGGGCGTATCAAAGCTCACCTTGACATGGCTCATCGCTGCCAGGTTGTATATCTCATCGGGCTGCACCTCCTGCACTATACGTGTCAGGTTCATTGAGTCGGTCATATCACCATAGTGAAGAATGAAGTTCCGGTGCTCAAGGTGCGGATCCTGATAGATATGATCTATCCTGTCAGTGTTAAAGAGTGATGCACGGCGCTTTATGCCATGCACGGTGTATCCTTTTTTCAGGAGGTACTCGCTCAGGTAGGCACCGTCCTGCCCGGTCACCCCTGTTATCAATGCAACTTTTCCCATAATTCTGTTTCAGGTAAATAACACAATAAGACAATTATTAGTTCAACGGCGGAAAGGGCCGCAGAGTATACATCTCCAAAGATGAGACGTTCAGCAGCGGATCAGGATTCATTACCTGCATCACTTCATATTTGTTCAATGCACAAATCTTCGTACCTGTTATTGTTTAATGCCACACTTATTCGTACCTGTTTCTGTAAAATATTACATTTATTCGTACCTGTTTTTGTGTGCCGTTACATTTATTCGTACGTATTTTTGTGCGCCGTTACATTTATACATACCTGTTTTTGTAAAGCGTCACACTTATTTGTACTTGTTTTTGTGGAGACAATCCTAATCCGGAGGAAGCCAGGGCAGCCAAAACCGATCAACCAGACTCTGCCAGTTTAAAAGAGAGATACAAATGCCGGGATACAGTTCCCGGTCAGCGCTACATCCGGAAAACTCTCTTCAGCACTTCCGAAATCCGTTTGCGGTCGTCATCATCGATGTTTGATCCGCTGGGCAGGCATAGTCCGTCGTTGAAAAGCTTTTCGGAGGTACCGGTAACAAATGCGGGGCATCCTGCGAAGACCGGCTGCAGGTGCATCGGCTTCCAGAGCGGACGCGACTCGATACCTGCCTCGTCGAAGGCGAGGCGCAGCTTTTCGCGGTCGGTGCCCGCCTTTGCAGGGTCAATCACCATAGCTGTCAGCCAGAAATTGGAGCGGAAGTCAACCGACGGCTCCGACTGAAAAGTTACTCCCGGCACATCGCGCAGCAGTTCGCGGTACCACGCGTTGATCTCACGGTGTTGCCTTACGCGCAGGTCAAGCACCTCAAGCTGTCCGCGTCCCACGCCTGCCACCACATTACTCATACGGTAGTTGTATCCGATATGACTATGCTGGTAGTGAGGTGCCGGGTCTCGTGCCTGTGTAGCCAGAAAGCGAGCCCTCTCCGTCACTGACGGATCATCGCTCATCAATGCTCCCCCGCCGCTGGTAGTGATAATCTTATTACCGTTGAAGGAGAGTATACCATAGCGGCTGTTCCACCCGATGCGCCTGCCCATATACTCAGAGCCCAGCGCCTCGGCAGCATCCTCAACCACCGGAATACCGTACTTCTCTGCCACGGCAGTGATCTCCCGCATCCTTGCCGGCATCCCGTAGAGGTGTACCACAACAATTGCTTTCAGCTCCGGCGGACGGGGGGCGGTGGAGGCAGCAATTCTTTCACGTATAGATATGATCGCCTGCTCAAGCAGCACCGGATCCATATTCCAGGTTCCCGGCTCACTGTCGACCAGTACCGGTGTTGCCCCCAGGTATGCTACGGGGTTTACCGTTGCTGAGAAGGTGAATGAGCTCCCTATCACATAGTCACCTGGCCTGACGCCTATCATAATCAGTGAGAGGTGTATAGCTGCGGTGCCCGCTGACAGTGCCGCGACATGTTGCGCACCAGTGGCTGCTCCCAGCTCCTTCTCAAAAGCATCAACATTGGGCCCCAGCGGTGCGACCCAGTTTGAGTCGAACGCCTCCCTGACGTACTTCATCTCTCCGCCCCCCATGTGGGGACTACACAGATATATTCTCTTTCCCATATCCTTATAACAACCAAAAAGCCTTTATGATTGTACTATAACACCAAAAGAATCAGAAGGAGTGGTTACTCCTGATTGGAACACTACCGGGACATTACCTTACCACTCTATTTTTAGGTATACCCTATTTCTATTACCCCTCAGCCACAATTCTCTCTTAAGAGCAGTGCTCAGGCCTGACATAAGCAACGCCCTGAGAACGATCAGGCATTACTCTGTAAAATACAATAAATCTTTATCTACCGAAAATTATCACCCTAAGCTGGTCGGAAAGCTGGCAGGTAATATGTTCATCTCACCGCACCATCTTATCACGAAGATGTGACGCTGAAGAGAGCGATTATGATGGTATCCCTGTAATAAAAAACAGCGGGAGGGTCAGATGCTGATCACCTCATCACACCAGCGCATCACCGAGTCGCGGTGGGTGACAAAGACGATTGTGATGGTCTCTTTAAGTGAGGCGAGCACCTCCATGACGGTCTCTTCGTTCTCCGAGTCGAGTGATGAGGTTGCCTCATCGAGCAGCAGCACCGACGGCTTGCGCAGCAGCACCCTTGCCAGTGCCAGGCGCTGGCACTCACCTCCGGAGAATGAGGTGTGCCAGTTGACTACGAATGCGTCAAGTCCTTTTCTAAACCGTCTGACCAGGTGCGCCGCATTGACCTGCTCCATCACCGCCATGATCTCCCCGTCGGTCACTATCTGACCGTGGTCACCGCCACTCGACCGGCTGGTCGATTTGCCGCTGTCCCATACCAGGTTTTCGCGCAGTGTACCATCTATGAAGAAGGGATCCTGTGGCAGATAGCCCAGTCCTGCCTTCCATCGTGGCAGCAGCTCCTCATCCAGCGGCACTCCGTCTATCATTATCGTGCCACTGTCCGGCTTCTGCAGTCCGGCTATAAGATCTATCAGTGTGGTCTTACCCTGCCCGCTGGCACCCACCACTCCGGTTATGGCCCGTACCCTGATAGATGCATTGAACCGGTCAAACAGCTTCTCTCCGTCAGGGTAGGCAAAGGAGATCTCCCTGAGTCTGATTCCCTCGTTGAGCTCCAGGGCCTCATACTGATCTTCACGCCGTAGAAGAGGTTCAGGCAGGTCATCGTCGAGCTCCATCACCAGTCTTACCGACGGCAGGTTGGCTACGATCATACTGATATCGCTGCTGATAGCTATCAGCTGTGGGAAGATACGTGAGAAGAGGAGGATAAGTATGACGAAGGAGGCCATGGGCGTGGTACCTGCACGATAGCCGAACCAGACGATACCCACCATGACCATCAGTCCGGCAATACGCTGTATGAGTTGTGGCAGCGACCAGTTGCGCTGCATGCGGTACTCCATATTGAGAAGTGAAGTGCTCGCCTCATCAAAACGGTTATAGTAGTAGTCTTCCGAGCTGTGCACCTTGGCAATCTTTACTGTCTGCCAGAAGTCGTCAATATACTTGAGCAGCCTGTTATAGGAGTCAACATAGCCCTGTCCGAGGCGGAATGAGCGTGAGATGAACCTTCTCATGGCTACGAACATCACCACTCCCACCCCTATGATTACCGCCGTGAATCCGGGAGAGATCAACAGGGCATATGCGGTATAGGCACCGGTCATGATCACTGTCATCAGCAGGCGCAGATAGTAGAAGTAGTAGTTTGCCAGGTTAGGCACCTCACGGGTAAGCACCTGCAGGTGGTTGGTCTTGCTGCGGCTGTTGAGCAGCTGCCAGTCGGCCATAATTATTTTCCGGAAGAGCCTGCGGCGAAGAGTATAGATAAAAGTCTGCTGGTACCGCACGTCAACCATCGTCTTCCAGTACTGTACCAGGGCGCTGAAGGTCAGCAGCCCCATATATACCGCCAGGATACTGCCAATGGTGATCTCTATCCCCAACGCATCAGCACCTTTCTGGACAGCCATGGCTATACCACCCGGATCATCACCGCTACCTATGTTGAGCAGCTGCAGCAGCGGAATGAGCAATACTATTGAGAATCCTGAGGTGACCCCCTGCACCATGGTGAGCATGAAGATGAGCAGCAGCTTCCACGGCTGATGCTCACGCAGGAGGCGAAAGGTTCTGAAAATTGAAATAATCTTATTCATGTATCCATGAATCTTCAGTACTACCTGATTTGTAACTGATATATTTCAAACCAGACAGGAATGCACTTATTGTAAATAAGAGGATAAAGTACGCCGACAAATAAAGCTGGATAATAGGGGCACTGTCTACCGTCTTGGTATGGGATTAGCTGGTACATGTGCCACAACTTTCCCATCCTTTTCGGCGCCGAAGCCTGAGCCACTGAAGGTATCCCTTTTTATGTCAAGTGACCTGACACAAGGTTTTGCCCATCTTTTTTTTTCTTCAGCCAATATCATTAAGGTCGGCAGTAATTACTTAGTTATAACAAATATAGATAAATAATTATTATACTTTCTGTTTTACACTATTAAAATTTAGTAGCGGTACATATTTCCCTTAACCCGCTAAAGTATTACCACTCTTTGTATTTCAGTATAGATTCCGTCAGTGACCTTTATCAGGTAAACGCCCTGTCTGCTTCCGGGGATGGTTACCCTGTTGGTGTCACCTCCCTGCAGAGGTTTTTCCTTAATCTTTTCACCGTTGGTACCATAGACCTCGCAGCGTGCATTATCACTCACCTCTCCCTGTATGATCACCTGCCTGTCGCCAGAGGGCCATATCCTCAGGCTAAGCAGATTATTTTCCACTCCTCTCTGCCGTTCAGGCCTGCCGAACGAGGAGTGTATCCAGAACCGTCCGGTACCATAGGTATTCTCCGGCAGGGTAACGGTATAGCTATCTTTTCCAAGATTGGTCAAGATACCTGTTTCTTTGTCTTCCAGCCAGTAGCTGAATCCGCGTACTGCCTCAATATCAGCGCTGAATGTAACCTTTCCGCCTCTGGCATAGTCAAGACCCACAGGTACTGCATCATTGAAGAGGCGTAGTGCCGGCAGTGCCTGGCGTGCAAAATTAACCCCGTTATCCTCCACCAGAGCGGTATAGAGGTTTATATCACTGCCTGAACTCATCAGACCCACATCATAAAGCGGATCGAGTCCACGGGTCATACCGTCATTAAAGAGTACAACGGTCTCCCTGCCTATCTTGCCATTGCTGACCTTCAGTGCAAGTCCCGGCCACCGCTCTTTATTCCCCGATGACTTAAGCAGAAGGGTGCTTATGGCATGTTGTTGCATTGATCGGGTGAAAGTAAACTGAGCGCCGTCACTCATGGCAAGAACGAAGAAACCCTGCCCAGCCTGAATATTTTCAGAGTCAAAGTTTGTAAAATCGTGCCACTCGGCCGGCTCCCAGCCTGTTTCGTCATTGGTTACATACTGGTATCCGGTTCCATCAAAGATATAAAGTGCCACATAGTTCGGGTCGAAGCTGCTCAGCTCAACATCGTCAGAGTTATGATTAGCTGTTATGAAATCTGCTACCGAGAGGGCTGATGTATATGGGTTACCTAGCAGGTTCCATCCTCCGGCGCCATAGCCACGGCCGATTACCAATTCCCTTCCGGTATAATCGATGCCGTCAAATGAGTCGGCATAGGGAGAGGTTGCCGTAATGGTGATATTATTCACTTCTGGCGAGCCTATTAAATCAAGTGTACCGCCTCCTCTGACGGCATATCCACTACCACTCTGAATAGCAGCCGTCAAGGTGAGCCATTCTCCAGTCTCCTCCTTAAATCTGAGAATACTCTTTTCAGTATCGAGTTCAGGCTCAGCTACCGGAGAAGAAATATAGTGCCATAGCTGTTCACCTTCGTCAAGGGGTATTGATCTTTTGTAATTTATTAAGCCTGTAATGGTATCACCTGTGATAATGAGTGACCCGCTAGAGGAGCTTTCAGATTCAATGACAAGCAGGTTATTTGTTGTAAGATTTTTTTGTACTGTAACATACCCGTCTGATGGAATGCTCTTTTCACTTCCCGACATTGAAAGGTTCATTGTATATATCCCTGAAGGAATCTCATCAATACTCCCTCCAAACTCCAGCCACGACTCATCATCCCATACTGCAGGAGGTATTGGGGTATTGACTGCCTCATGAACATATTTACTTCTTTCATTAAATATAATTGATCTGGTAGTACTGATCGAACCGCTGTTTATCAAGACACTATTATCCCAGAAATAAAATAATGCACTTACGTTGATCGTTCCGGAATTTTCAATAATTCCATTTCCAGAAGAGCTGATAATTCCCTGAATATTCAGGATATTGCTATTTTCCAGCCTGCCATTTGCCAAGGTTTCTTCGGAGACAGATAATTCTCCTGTATTCTCCAATGTACCACTACTTCCTATCCTTAGTCTGGATACAGAAATAACACCATTGTTGATCATAATTTCCGACCCGGACACATCAATGACTCGCTCCCCTATAATAGTGCCCGAGTTAACCAATGTTCCGGAAAGGAATAGTTCAGCATCTGTATTTTCATTAAGGGTTAGTGTAACACCCTCATCTATCTCCAGTCTGCCACCACTTGACAGTTCAATTACATTACTGACATTCAGGTCAGCTGAAATGGTTATAAAATGTCCACCCAGAATATGTATGGTTTCAGTATAGTCACCCGGTGCAGACGTTACCGAATACCTTTCACCGTCTTCTAATATAATTTCCCATATACCCGGATCACTCCAGATACCAGAACCAGTTGAAAAATATTCATACGGAGGAATATCTGTTATCTGGCTTCCCCGGGCCGGCTCCTCTGTCAAATAGTTCTCAGAACTTCCTGAGCCATTAAATGAGTATATAGCCACATGATATTCCATCCCGGGAGAGAGATCTGTTATCTCTACCTCCTCTTCGTCACCATTATAGACCACAAAGGTTTCTGATCCCAGACCAGTACCTCTTCCGAAGCTTGTTGAGGCGTTATAACTTTGTCCGTTAACCGGATTCTCTTCTACCGCTTCTTCAGCACGTATCACGACAAGGCTGTAATCGCCATCTCCTTTTGTCCAGCTAACGGTCAACGAATGGGTTCCAACATCAGAGAATATCACCTCACCAGCCTGTGTCAGGGGTAGTGAAGCGAGTTTCCGAACAGCAATAACATTTGAATAGTCACTGGCCTCATCATCCCTCCAGGCTCTCAGTCTGTAATAATAATCATCCCATTCCTGTGATAGCCCGCTAACAAGATAAGTAGTATCATTTACCTCAATATTTTCATATTCTGCCGGAATAACAGCAAAGGTATCGTCATATGATATATCAAGCCAATAGCCATCAGCCCCCTCTACCGGGTGCCAGGTAGCAGTAAAACCTTCTTCATTACGGTCGGTTGCCTGAAGGGCTACAGGCGCTCCAATCAGTGTGGCAGCTGACCCGCGTGCCGGGGTACCCAGATAGGCTTCACTAAAATCATTCTCAGTTATATTATATTCAAATACAGCTATATGATAATCGGTACTAGACTTCAGTCCGGTAACCCTTACACTATCACCCGAGCCATTATATATCACATAATTCCCCGGAGAGAGTGTTGCTCCCATTCCAAACTGAGAATTGGCAGTGTAATAGGTCTGATCAACCGGATCTCCTGTTACTGCATTGTCTTCCCTCATCACAACTATTCTGGCATTACCGTCTCCGATGGTCCAGCCCACAGTCATGGCAGTGGAACCTATATTCCTCACCGTTACATCTGACGCCTGCGTCTGTGGTGTCACAGCCGGAGGCACAGTGATAGTGGTAAAGGTCATATATTCTGACACCTCACCATTAGTTTTCACACGAAAATGGTAAGTGGTATTCTGATCAAGGCCCTCCACAGTAACTGAATGATCAAAACCGCCATCACCATGGGCTATCATGGGATCTGAGAAAACCTCTTCTCGTGATAAGGCATAAAATAAAGTGTCACCGCCAGCTACGTCTGTATCCCATGAAATTACAACCCTCCCACCGGTATTGGAGGTCTCCCTGATATTATATGGCCTGTGAATAGTGAATCTATCAAACTCAGCACCATACTCTTCTGTATCCATTGTATTTACAGGTGTATAATGCAATGTATGATCATTCTCTATCTCTATCTTAATAATATTGCGTATGCTACCTCTGGCAAATAGTACTGAGTCGCCTCTTCCATTGGTTGGCCTTAATGACTCCCCAAGGGTACTGGTTATTATATGTCTGACCTTTTGTCCATACTCATCAGATACATGTGCCCGTGAGTAGACATGGTGATGGCCGGAAAATACTGCAGTCACATTATATTCCAGGCAAAGGGGTTGCACAAAGTCCCGGATATTATCACTGGGAGCGCGTTCATACGGTGAATAGCCCGGCTCATGTGTAACGATAAACTTCCATGGCTTATCTGTATTGGCAAGGTCAGTAGCAAGCCACTCCAGCTGCTCTGACCCTTCGTCCATCGGGGCATATTCATCCAAAACAATGATATGTGCAGGACCGTAATCAAATGAATAATATTGTCTGTCAGCTGTATATGAGAAAAGAGTATTAAAGTATTCAGTCTGAATATTATATTCCATATCCCAATAATCATGGTTGCCTTTGGCTGTCTGTATAAAAGAATTACGGAGCATCTCCCTCATTGGAAGGTTAGCATCGAAAACTGTATGGGCATTGAAGAATGACTGAAAATAGTCAAGTCTGTCATTGGCAACATCACCGGCACACAGCAGGAATGTCTGAAAGTCAGGATCATTATCCATTGTGTTCAAAATATACTGTGCAGCCAGGTTCTGACCATTATCATAAGCCAGTGCTCTATCTGCCTCCTGGGGATCACTGAATACAAAAAATTTCAGAGAAGTGGCCTCGTCGGAGGGTGGTGTCACGAATGATCCGGTAAACTCTGTTCCCTCAACCATCACCCTGTAGTAGTACTTTGTATTGTCATCCAGTCCGGTAATAGTACATGTATGCAGGTACTCATTCGGAGCGGGAACTATAGACTGAGCAGTACTGTACACACTATTGCCATATGCTGTTGAGATGCCCCATTCGAGAGTAAGCTCCTCAGCATTGTCAGTAGTCATTAGAACGGAGACTTCACCGGAAGCTCCCTCCTTCAGCAGCAGGTAGGGTCCCTTGGGGGTTTCTGTCTGTGTGTAGGCCGGCACTGCAAGCATCATTGCAAGCAATAGTGCCAGTGTTGTGAAAACTGTTCTGCTAGTCATTATGGTAAAGTTTTCGCTTATACAAATACAATAAGTAACTCATTCTAACTCCTAACAGGAACTAAAATGAAAAGTTTAGAACGCAAATTAAACATTTGCATTATCACAGGCAACAATAACTGATAAGTTTTTGCCTAATCGGCCTGTTATTGTGATTAAAACAGTCTGTAAAGACTCTACCATTTACCAGGGAATTTCCAGCTCCTGCAGCCATATTACTCCTTATGGGAGAGCACCAGCCCCAGTCTTACCATCTCTTCCAGGTACTCCTCCACCTCGTGGCGGCATTGATCCGGTTCAACCTCATACTCGCCGGTCAATATTTCACAGAGCCCTTTTGTCGAGAGCGGCTGTTCAAGCAGGTCCCAGATGCGGGTTGCCACCGGATTGAGTGAGAAGTATTTACCCTGATCGATATCCATCATCACCAGCTCATCATGCAGCCGTCCGGATATTGTTTTGCTGTTCCTCCTGTAGAGAGTCATTCCGCTATTCTCTTTTATTGATTCCTTATCATTTCACTATTACCAGATGGGTCAGTCCTGCTTCAGCAATGCTCCAGCACTACTTTAGCAATATTTCAGCACTACTTCATCAACGTTTCTGCGCTACCTTTGTCCGCAACGACACCTCCCTACATTGAGCCGGAACACATCCATCACTGAGAAGAGGCAGAGAGTTGTATCTGACCCGTTATTTCTTTTCCGTTATTTCATCACCAGCTTTTCAAAATCACCTGCCGGGCGGAAATGCTTTATCAGGAGAGCTTCCAGGATGTTACATCGTGCGATCAGCATGTCCAGCTCCTCGCTCAGCGATGCACCTCCGGCTGCAGGATTCTGCAACCTGCCCGGCTCGTCAGTATTACCGCTTTCCAGATCTATTTCCTGTTCATCAGTGCTACCACTATTCTGCAGCCTGCCCAGCCCTACTATATTACCGCTTTTCTGAACTGTGCCCTGATCATCTGTGCTGCCACTTGCCTGAAGTTTATCCGGCCCTACTGTATTGCTTTCCTGAAGTTTACCCAGCTCCCGAAGCAGTTTTCTAAAATATATCTCCTCCCTCTTTCCTGTAATCTGCTTATACTCCTCCAGCAGGCTGTCACGTATTTCGGCGGCTCTTCTGACGGTCTCATGTGCACCGGCGACGGTAATCGTTCCGGCAGCCATATCGAAGAGCAGCTGGCACCGGTAGCTGCCACACACGTTAGCCCGTTGCTGGTCATAGATGGTACACTTATCTGAGAAGTAGTTGCAGGGAAGCCTGAAATACTCATTCCCATTGGTGTTGAATGCATTTTTCTCTATCTCCGGCGGAAGGTGTCCCCGTTCACCCTCATCGAGGTGTGCATGGTGAAAGAGGGTTCCGTCGCAGCAGAAGCCGCACCTGACACATACCGACTGCTCCTCGGGAGGAGCTTTTACAACTCTGTCAGATCTCATTGGAATGTTTTACCGTTACAAAGATATAGAGGTACAAGGTTAGATCGGAACATGGTTTTATCGGGATAAATGTCAGCGTTCCGCAGCCCGCTCATCCACAAGAACGCCATTGTCAGCCTTAACCCTCAACAGCAGCCGACTCAGACCCAGACGACTGTCAGCACTCCATCTCAACAACCCTCACATCCGCAGCAACCCTATCATCAGCCCCAGGCCTTCGGCGCCCGACCATCCACAATAACGCCATTGTCAGCCTTAACCCTCAACAGCTGCCGACTCAGAACCAGACGACTGTCAGCACTCCATCTCAACAACCCGCACATCCACAGCAACACTATCATCAGCCCCAGGCCTCCGGCGCCCGACCATCAACAATAACACCATTGTCAGCCTTAATCCTCAACAGCTGCCGACTCAGAACCAAACGACTGTCGGCGCTCCATCTCCACAGCCTGCCCTTCCACGGCAACACTATCATCAGCCCTGTACCTTCGTGTAAACGCATCCAGTGCTTTCAGGTAGACCATTGCCCGGGCAAGCACATCATCGTCAATGGCTGGTGTGCCTGACCTGGAGGCTGTGATATCACTTTGCAGCGTATCAAAGTCGACAAACCGCAGGAGGTCAGGATTGCTTTTCCACTGCGGCACCTCATCCATAAAGAGCAGTGCTGCTTCACGCCACAGCTCTTTCATGTAGGTCCAGTAGACCGGATCATTTTTCATGCTTCCCATCCGCACCTCCTCGTTCAGTATCCCTTTGACTGCTTCGCGCAGCAGCTGTCGCCTGTAGCTTGTCTTTGTCAGCAGCAGCGAGGGTACCCTAAGCATATACTCCACTATCCGTTTGTCGAGCAGCGGATACCGATATTCAACCCCTTCCCGGTATCCCGTCTCATACCAGCTCTCGCATCTCTCCTGCAGGTGGTAAAAGTTCAGCATCCCCAGGTGGTGGCTTCGTCTTGACACATTGAAATAGAACTGTTTTATCGCCCGCCTGTCGCTCTTCTTAAACTCCTTTTTCAGGTAGCGGGTATCATCGCGAAACGCTTTTGCCGTCCCCCTGTCATGGATATGGAGCAGCGGGAAGAGGAACCAGCGCGTAAAGTTGTAGTAGAAGAGCCTTGGGCGCGGAAACCCGTTTCGTCTGAGGTAGAGTCCCAGGTGGAGCTGTCGCAGCAGGTCAGCCTCGATCGCTCCGGCACCGGTACTGATAAACTCATCACCGCCCCATCCGCTGAATATCAGGTTGACACCACGCCCGGTAATCTGTCTCAGGGTGCCCCTTTCAGAGAAGAAGACGCTGTTATTGTAGTAGTCAGCCACCAGAGCCGGAAAGCTGCTCATGTCTGTCTCTGCCATTACCGCCGTTATTCCTGCCGGCTCGCATGTCTTCTGAACCATCACCCTCTCATCGGCCTTCCCTTCAATCGAATCATAGTCACCGGGTGACCATGAGAATCCGAAGAACTCCTTCTGTTCCGCATACCGGTTACGCGCCATCACTGCCACGGCGCCCGAGTCGAGTCCTCCGCTGACATGAGCACCGGCGTTGAACCTGCTGTCACACCGTATGACCACCGCATCATGCACCAGGTGGCTCACCTCGCTGAGCATCTGCTCATAGCCCATCCTCCGGTCGGCACGTATTGTCTCAGGCCTCCAGTACCTTACTGTTTCAACGCCTCCCTCCCGGAACAGCAGCCAGCTCCCCGGCATCAGCTTCTTCACCTTCGCCGAGGGAGTCAGCCTGTAGTCAATATACCTGAAGTGGCCGGTCAGCCATGTTGTATCGATCTCCTTTCCTTCCGAGACAGCCCGGCATAGTGCGGTTACGTTGGTTGAGAAGAGCAGTGAGCTGCCCACAACCGAATATGCGAGCGGCCGTATCCCCACATGGTCACGGAAGAGGTAGAGCCTGCCCCCTTTCGGTCGCACCACAGATATTGCAAAGTCACCATTGAGCCGGTCAACAAAGCCGGGGCCCTCACTGATGAAAAGCCTGGCAACAAGCCCCGGGGAGGCTATGTTACGACTGACACCGGCAACGGAGGCAAGCTCCTCCCTGTTGAAGATGGTACCTGACATAAGCACCAGGATATCATTCTCCTCATCAGCAAAATGAAGGTCATCAGGATTATAAGGAAGTCGCTCATTCAGGAAGTATCCCCCCTGGAAATTGCCTGCGGAGAGCTGATGGAACACTATTCCCGGAGCTGTAACTTCCCTGGTGATCTTCGCAACAACATCCATGGCCTCATCCCAGGGGGAAGCGGGAGGTGTTGATGCGGAAGCGCTCTTAGCGGAAAGGTTAAATGATCCGATAATCATGATTCAGATGTCGAAGTGTCTGGATACCGGGGGAACAGGAGGCTACTGCGCCGGCAAACGATAGCCAGAGGAAGAGGAAATCGTTGCCCCGGCAAACGATAGTCAAAGGAAGGGGAGGCCGTTGGTCCGGCAAACGAAAGTCAGAGGAAGGGAAAACCGTTGGCCCTAGAAACTGCTGCCGATAGACATGACAGCCACTGGATCGGCAAACAGCAATCAGAGGAACAGGAGACCACTGCCTCTACCAACATTTAAGAACAGCAACAGCTGTCATCCGGAGATGGCAGCTGTCTGTATGGTTAAACAGCAATTTTTTTAGGATTTCCTATTACCAAAAGTGCCGCCGCCACTCGGAGGTCCGGGTGGACCCCATCTGCTGGCTCCTTCCGGTCCTGATCCTGATCCACCGAAGGTATCTTTCCTGATGTTCAGGCTGATCACCCCTGGTTTTATCCAGACCTTTTTGCTCTTAATTTTGGTTTCCATTATTCCGGTTGAAGCAAAATCAACTAAATCCCTATCGCTGTTGCAAGAGATTCAGAAAACAAAAATAGTAAGTTTCTTATATAACCGCCAAAGTTTGTACTAATTATTTCAAAAAAGGAATAATTCTGTGTAGTTACCACTTTTTTCAATTATCTCCAGGTCGCCGCTCTTTAGCCATGCATGTGCCAGCAGTTTTCCTCCGTGATCTTTAGCCACTCCCAGAGAGAGGTCTGAACTTACCCTGCGGCGGCGCAGCATAAGCCTGGCTGTCAGTGAACTCACCAGGCACCTGTTTCTCCATGGAGAGAGATAACCTGCCCTTGCCGTGGCACCCTTCACCAGAAGGGGTATTCCGGAGCTGTCACCGTTATGTGCCTTGTGGGGCACGCCATCACCATTGCCCGCCGATGGGCGATCTGCGAAGAGCTGCGGAATCATCCTGAAGGGCAACACCTTAAGTACCAGTCCGACAACCAGGTGCAGTGACAGCGATTCACAGAAGAGTCTCTTCTCCTTTCCACTCAGGGCAAAGAATTTCCTGAGCCGCTTCATCCTGATCCGCCTCCCTGTTCACTATCAATAAAGCTTCTGACCCTCCCATAAAAGCCTGCCGGGGTGATACCGGCCGGTCTGGTCACTTTGTAGAGCCTTGTCCTGCTTATGATATCCACTATCTGCTGCAGGTAGGCCGCCTCTGTCTCAGGCATTCCGGCAAGCATCTCCCACGAGCACACTTCACTGCGTAAGAGTGCGAACCGCTCAGCCGGAGTAGGCTCCGCGAAGGTGGTGACGGCAACATCACCCGTCTCAATCTTCAGTATCATATCTATGGTATGCTCTCCAGTGACAGGAGGCACATCGAGGTAGAGCTTCCCGGTACCGCGTTCGGCATCGGTGAGCCGCGACTGATCGATACCCGGCATCCGGGCGGTGTCAGGCCTGATCTTCACCCTGCGATGCAGCGGCATAATGAGGGGTCTCCCTCCCCGGAAAACGACCGGCGTGAGATCATCGGTCAGAAACCCTGCCCCGTTCAGCGCAAACGCCAGTGTCAGCGATGTCTTCCCCGCACCGGTGGCGCCCGTCACCAGCACCCCACGACCGCCATAGACGAAGCTGCCGGCATGGAAGCTGATAATCCCCCTCTGGTGCAGCAGCGCCACCAGCACCTGGTTGCTGAGCCACAGCTGAACCCAGTCAGGATCGGCGCCGGGTTCAACCGTGTAGAATAGGCGATCGCCTCCGACAACATAAAAGCTGCCGACCCCCGGAACAAGATAGCTCACCCCGTTACGGCCAACCCTCATCAGCGGGTAACCGTCGCCGGTATCGCCGTCGCTCGCGGTATAGAGTATCTCTCCCGGATCGGGAAGGACTTTAACCTGTCTGATCTCCACCCCCGGCAAAGGGATACTGTATCCTGTATCAGTCAATCTTTTGTCTTCTATTTAAAATGAGTGATCCGACCCCGGCAAACTATCACGATGTCCGACAGCCATTCCCGAAATGAGGTAAGTGGAACGCCTCTCTGCGAAAGCCATCACTCAACAGGATGCCAGACCGATCCAGAGGATAAGTGCAGAACCTGGCACGGCAAGTCAGGACAACCTTCGCGACCGCCGCCGTAACAATCAGAAAAGAACTAATTCCCTCCCTCGTCAATACCGTATCTCCTCTTCAGGTAGTACCTCATCACCCTGTCAGGCACCAGTATGCGCCGCAGCTGTGACCAGGCCATGTCACGCATCAGCCCCGCCTTTATCGCGGCACCCGACCGTGACCGCATCATAAATAGCATGTTCCTTCTCTCGTACTGCTCTGCTGAGAAGCCGTCAGGAAGTGACATCAGCAGCCTCATCCGCTCCTCTGTCAGCGACTTTACCGATTGGGTATTCACCTCTGTGATATCCCAGTGATGTCATCAGGCTGATGATACGGTCAAGATTGTCAAGACGTATGTAGAGGTCAATATCACGCGATTCACGCGATAAGAGAGCTCTTTGGTCATGTGACCTCTCATTTGAAGAGCGAGCTCTCTTAGGAGGTGACACTCCCTTGTTGTAGCGATAAGAACCATCATAAAACGCCATGACAAGCGCGAACTCCTTGGACGGAATCACAGGGATACTGTTCTCCTCCAGGAAGCTGCGAATAATCAGAAATTCAGAAAAACTCCTGAGCTGTAGTAATATATTCTCCCGGTTTGCCCTGCCAGCTGCTCCATGAAAGGCCCAGGTACGAGGTCAGGATTATGCTTTCGGAAGAAAGCCTCCAGCTGTGGTCTAACGTTATGGAGTGCTGCAAGAGTATAAAGCCGCTCCCAGTAGAATCCGGCACTGACGTCAGCCCGCTCAGCCTAACTGGCAACATCTGCTGCAGCACCAAACCTGACAGCAGAGGGAAAAAGGGTAGCTTCAGAAGAAAAACCAGAAAAGTTAATCAGACCATTCATCATGAAAGGATGGCACAGAAGTAGAACCAGAAAAATTCATTTTATCATTTTTAATAACCGTAAGATGACCGATTACTACGGATCATTCGGTTGGTAAGAAGGAAGCTGAGGCAGGAACCATCATAAGAAGGAGTAGGCAGATCAGCTGCTCAGTTTCCATCTTTCGATAAAGATGAAGCTGCCTATCTTGACATATTCAGATATTACCGTCTGTATATCCTCTTTCCTCTTCCACCACCCTTCGGCCCGAAAACTGGTGTAAGAGCTCGGACTGCACAGTACTGTCACCGGCATATCGTGGTGTCTGAGTGCTGTGGTGAATATCATTCCTGCCCGCCGCATATGAAACGATGATGATACCAGCAGGAGGGTATAGGTCTGCTCACTTGTCAGGTACTCCCTCACCATGCGAGCCTCCTGTAGGGTGCTGCGTGCATCACCGGGCAAAATAACTATGCTATCGGGAGGAATCCCCAGCGTGATGGCTGCATCCCTTACCTGTGTAGCGTTATCAATGATTGTTACACCTTTCTCCTGAAGTGCGCGATAGTCACCCATACTCTCTTTGACGATGATCAGTCGCGTGACTACCCCACTCTTGTAGAGGTCAGCTGCCTGCAGTATCCGGTCGGGAATGTTCCCCATCAGCAGCACCATGGCATCAGCATGTTTGGGGGTATCATCACGCACCAGCCACCTCCCTGCCCTATTGCAGCCACCCATGTAGCCTGCCAACACAATTATCAAAACGGTAAAGATTATAAGACGAGATCGCATTCAGTGACAGGATTGCTATCAGTTGGAGGTCCAGCCTGCCGGAGCTGGTTAAACAGTGGAATCGGACCCGTCTACCGGTTCAGGTGAAGCAGCGGAGTCAAATGTACCTGCTGGTTCAGCCACGCCGACAGGTTCAACCGGGAAAACAGGAACAGAAGGGTCAACCACAACTACAGGTTCAATCGGGACGCCAGAGTCAGCCATTGGACCTGATGTAGAGGCTGTTAGGCCTGCTGAGGCAGCCGGGCTATCAGAAGCCACCTTTTCTCTTTTTCCAATTATCTTTATCAATGCACCGCTGCCTGAGGCGGTAGAGACGACAATAGCACCATTTTCTCTCTTTCTCACTACCATCATCAATAGCCCGGTAGCTGTCAGGCAGAGGATCAGCAGCAGCAGACCCAGCCAGAGAATGCCTATCCCGTCCAGCAGAAAGGCTACAGCAATTATGGTGAAGTTAAAGATGACCATGTACAGTGTAGCCCTCTTGTGTGTATATCCTGCTCTCAGCATAAAATGGTGTATATGCCTGTTGTCAGCCTTAAAAGGGCTCTGATGTGCCCATAAACGTAGCGTTATCACTCTGAGAGTATCGTAGATAGGCACGACCAGTATTCCTATGGCCACTGAGGGTGCTGATACCAGTGGTACCACTCCGTTTCCGGCAGCCACCAACTCATTGAAGTGCACAGCGAACACTGCCAGGGTGAACCCTATTACCAGCGATCCGGTGTCGCCCATTATTATTTTAAACTCACCATCAGAGAGGTTAAACCGTATGAATGCTATCAAGGCCCCCAGCAGAGCGGCAGCCATCACTGTATAGCCCAGGTCTCCTGAGAGAAAAAAGAATATCCCAAATGTAACTGATGCCACTATCCCTATCGAGGCTGCCAGTCCGTCAATACCGTCAATCAGGTTGACACTGTTAATGATGGTCACCATAATCAAAATGGTGAGTGGCAAAGAGATTATCGGTGAGATATCGTAAAATCCGAGAAACCCGTGTAGACTGGTCAACCGTATATCGGTGAACATCACTATGATCAGGGCAGCTCCTATCTCAGCCAGCAGCTTCTTGCTATAGTTGATATTCACCAGGTCATCCTTGATACCCACAAAGAAGAGGGTCACCGCTGCAGCTGCAAAGTAAGATAGTCCTGACATATACCCGTTTACCCCTAACAGGTGACCCACCAGGAATCCCGCAAAGATACCTATACCACCCAGTGACGGCACATTACTCCCAAACTTCTTATGTTGTTCGGGCAGCTGTTCCAAGTGTCGGTGCCTCACTATCTGCACCACCCTCGGTATATAGTACCATGTCACTATGAATGCTGCTGCAAAAGCCAGTACTATTGCGGGCAGGCCGGTGATCTCCAGTTGCGGTATTGCAGAAGCAACTCTCATTATTACTGCTCTGTCAGATTATTTTGTAAATCTGGCAGCTCTTCCCCATTCATCAGCTAATCCCCATCCATTTGCTTTGTCCCATCCATCTGCTAACCCTCTTCCCTCTCCTCTGCCCGATGGCGGAGCGACACAAAAGTAACATAACTCTGATAATTGTAAAATTAGGTTAAATTAGTGGGTCTGTCCGGCAGGTCGCTGAAAATTTTATAGACAAGCTGTGATTCCGGGAAAAAGATCACCCATGCTGTCAGGAACAACAGCATCATATCAGTCCTGAATTTCAGGTGGTTCTGATACCATATCTCTAGCTCCCCCTTGTATGGTGCTATCACCCTCCCGTAGAACTCATGCTTGTCGCCCCGGTGTTCCGTTATCCATCTCTCCTCATCACGGAATATCACCGACCCTATCCCGGTCATTCCCGGCACCGCATTGTATATTGTCTCCTGAATATGTTCAGGAAACTTAAGGAAGTCAACCTCCATCTGTGGCCGTGGCCCCACCAGTGACATATCACCCGTCAGTATATTAAAGAGCTGTGGTATCTCGTTCAGCTTGGTTTTTCTCAGGAACCGGCCGAACGGGAAGACGCGCGGATCGTTTTTCACCGTCAGGCTGCCGGTGCCGAGGTTAGGGCTCTCCTTGAGCATGGTTGCAAACTTCCATATACGGAAGCGGCGGTTACGGTACCCAATACGCTCCTGCCCGTAAAAGATGTAGTGTTCACCTGTCAGCAGCAGAATGATCATCACCGGTATCAGCAGCGGTGAGAGCAGCAGCAGTGCCACAGCTGCCAACACAATATCTATCAGTCTCTTAAAGAATCTTCGGTACATCTTCTTTTAATACTCATTTCCCTGGCCGGCAAATCCGGTGCCTCAGCTTTGTATCAAGACCCTGACCGATACCGGCTGGTCAGGAATTACATCCTTTTGTCAAGGCCTTTTCCTTTCTCGATATGGTCAAATGTCGGCAGCCATTCACTCAGCAGCTCCACTATCTCTGCTTTTGTCACCTGCTCACGGTTAAACAGTTTCTTTATTTTCGCGAAGATCTCCTCCATCTCACCCACATCTCTTCCTCCCCTGTTCTTCACCACTCCCAGGCTGATGAATTTTCCCATGTCAACGCTCTCCCTATCAGTAAAGAACTCCTCATAGGGCTTTTCTCCCGAGGTGTCTGTCTCAAACAGGTATAGCGGCCACGACCCGGGTTTCTCTCCCAGTCTCATCGCCTTTTGTCTGCCCTCCTCCTCGGTGGCACAGATATCAGCTTCCATCCCCAGGTATCTCAGCAGGCTTAGAGCTATGTCATCAAATGAGATCATATCTTTTTCGGGATCCAGCTTAGGGAAGATTATGTCGCCTGTCTCTCCCAGCACGGAGGCTATCATACAGAGCTCACCCGACTCCTGTGGTGAGACGAAGTAGCGCTTTATCCCCAGCGGGCATGACCATGGCTGCCGTTTTGCCAGCCTCTCCATGAATCCCTGTGGCAGGCTCCCGTTTGAGAAGGCCACATTGGCAAACCGTGCCGTGGTGATCTTCATTCTTCCCGAGTATGCCATTATGAGCTCCTCCATCAGCTTCTTGCTGGCACCCATTATGTTTACCGGATTGGCAGCCTTGTCGGTTGAGACGCAGAAAAAATGTTTTGGCGGCTGTTCCAGCAGCAGGTCTAGCAGTCTCTTTGCACGCAGCACGTTGTTCTCTATCATCGCCTCCACCGAATAGATATCCTTCTCACTACGCACGTGCTTATGAGCCGCGAAGTTGGCCACAATATCAAATGGCGCCATTGTGCGGAACATCTTTTCGAATACCCTGTCGCCGAAGTTCATCGGGTAGGTGATAAACTCTTCGGGAATATTATATCCTGCTGAGCTTCGTAGGTCACGTACCAGCTCGGTCAGACCGTTTTCGTTGATATCGACCACCACCAGCCGGCTGATCCGGTATTTCAGTACCGCCTTTATGTAGTGTGACCCTATCGTTCCTGCTCCTCCGATTACCAGCAGACTGCTGTTATCGAGCTTCTCATGCAGCTCATCGTGACGCTTCACGAGATCAGCCTCCAACAAACTTGCCGATCGCCTTGACACAAATTGTCGAATAAAAGGATCAATATTCATATTACTCCCCACGAAATTTACTTATCAATTACACCTTAATGCAATTTGTTTTTTCAAAACCAGGATATTATCAATATATTAATTAACAAATAGTTATCCTCTAAATCCACGTATTAACTTCCAGAATGGACTTATGCAATAATAAACGGGTACTGAGCACGGCATCCAAGACACATTAGCCAGGTCAGTGGCAAATAGGATTCTTTTTACAAGGTCTGTTTTATAGCCAAAACCGGGAAAGGATCTCCAACTATTTATGAAGAATCCTATAAATTCAGTATACTTATTTATAGGGAGGGGCTGCATTATTTGTCGCATAGCAAATTTAACCATTGCTTTTGGAGCCTTAACAGTTGATGGCAAAAGATTTGATTCCGGAAAAAAAACTTTGAGCAACTCATTGCATATAGCTACTGGTCTTCCAGCCTTGTATTTCCTGACCAAACTGATAAACCTGGATTCCTGGATTTTGAATTTCCTTAATAAATTCCTTACATCAAACAACCATTTAAGTTTGCTCCAGCCATGCAGAGTACCATGGATTACTAAATATAAAACTTCCAGTTCATTGTTAAATACTTTGAATTGCTGATCTTCAAATAGTATTATCTCATTATTATCCTCTAAAATCAAAATAAAATCAGCATTATTAATTGTTTTACAATTGAACAAATTCCAATGTAATTCAACATTTACTGACCATCCTTCATGCAGTAAGATTACTTCATTGACATGTTTAAAAAGTAATCGCCTTTTGCACTCCTTTTGGGGAACAGTGTAGAAAGGAGTAATAAACCCATTGCTTAAAAGAAGATTTACTGTCTGGGCAATCTGGTACTCTTCAATATAAAAGTCAAGATCGACAAAAGTTCTGTAAAGAGGGTCGCCTTTGAGCCTATAAGAAAGTACTGGGCCTTTTTGAGGTATAAAGGGAATCCCTGCTTCTTTTAATAGACTACATATCTGCCAGAAAGCATTCATTTTGCCCAGATGCTGGGCCTTGCATTCAGGAAATTCGATACTTCGTCTTTCTCCAAGAATATCATCTATCTGGTCATGACTCAGTTGATGACGGGAATACAAATCTTCACGTGATAATGTAGTAATCACTTTAATACGGCTTTATTTAAACTCAATACAAACGATTTTAGGCTAAAACATAGAAGTAAATAGGATTTTTTCGGCAGATACTTTACTATGTTGCTAAACCTAAACTAAGAAGACAAAAGTCCAAATGCCCCTCGTAAAGTAACTTCTATACGTTTTTGATCCTCTACACTCATATTGGTCCCACTTGGAAGACAAAGACCGGTCATAAACATAGCTTCGGAAAAACCATTTAGATAAGCAGGACAAGTTGCAAATACCGGCTGTAAATGCATTGGTTTCCAAAGTGGCCTTGCCTCAATATTTTCAGAATCAAGGATAAGCCTGAGTCTTTCAGTAGTAATACCTGCTTTTTTCTCATCAATAACAATACAAGTAAGCCAGTAATTTGAAAAGAAATCACTTGTAGGTTCAGTATGAAAAGTCACTCCGGGAGCATCCTTCAACACTTCACGGTACCAACTATTTATTTTACGTCGCGTTTCAACACGTTGAGGTAAAACTTCTAATTGTCCCCTACCTATTCCCGCAACAACATTACTCATACGATAATTGTATCCAATTTCACTGTGCTGATAGTATGGTGCGGGGTCACGAGCCTGAGTTGCCAGGAATTTGGCACGATCTATCATGCTTTTATCTGCTGAGAGCAAAGCTCCTCCTCCGCTTGTAGTGATTATTTTATTACCATTGAACGAGAGTATTCCAAATTTTCCTCGGCTACCCACCGGAACTCCCTTATAACGTGAACCCAATGCCTCAGCAGCATCTTCAATTACTGGTATATCATATCTATTGGCAATAGACATTATTTCGTCCATTTTTGCCGGCATTCCATAAAGATGAGCAACAATGATGGCCTTAACCTTACGTGCAATATTCTTTTTTCGTAAATCTACTATTGCTGCCTCTAAAAGCTTCGGATCCATGTTCCAGGTTTCCTGTTCTGAATCGATCAACACAGGCCGTGCACAAAGGTATGCTACCGGATTAATAGTTGCTGCAAAGGTATATGATGTTCCAATCACATAGTCACCTGGTTTAACTCCCAATAGTAAAAGTGCCAAATGAATAGCTGAGGTACCTGATGCTAACACTGCAACATGCTGACTACCTACTAATTCTCCAAGTTCTTTCTCAAAAGCATCCACATTCGGACCCAGCGGAACAATCCAGTTTTGTTCAAAAGCCTGATGCACATATTTTAGTTCTGTTCCTCCCATATGTGGGGGAGAAAGTAGTATACGAGGTTTCATTTAAGCTTGACTTCAGAAAAAATAAATAATTGTGATCTCTTCATTTATATGAGTAAGTTTGCTTTTATTCGTGCTATAGTTCTTTGACATAAACATTTGAAATAATATTATCGTGGATTTTTGTTTCCATTATTAGGTTAAAGCCATTCTTTTTATAAAACATATTTGCCCCTAAAAGATTTGAGCCTGCAACAACTTTATATTTTGTAACGTTTTCAGCTCTAAGCTTCTGTTCGAGTGTAGCTAAAAGCAGGTTCCCAATTCCTTTATTTTGATAATCCGGATCTATTGCGATAGCAAGCAATTCTACATCGGGGAGCTGAATTAAACTTCTTCTACCTAGAAAACCTTTCCTAGGAATTATTAACGTCTCAAAAAATGATGCCCACAAGGATGGCCGTGGCACAATTGCTATTATCAACTTATAGATTCCTTCTGGATAAAAAATAAATCGTTTCATCAGCATTTGTGAATTGAGAGAACAACTCACAAAACCACATAGTTTGTCCCCACATCTGCACACATATGTAAACTCATTCTTAATTATATATCTATAGAGGGTTTCGAGAAATTGTAACCCTAACTTCGGAAGAAATCCTGTCGTTATTGTAATTAAATGCAGGTTAGCAATAGGATATGAGTCCTCTACCCGCGCATACTCTATAACATGTTTACATTTGTTAGGATCTTCTCGCAAATAGTCCACACTTTTAAGTGTTACAAGTTAATCTATAATCTAAAGCTTTCATTTAAAGCAGAGTACCTCTTTATACCGTCCATAAAAAGCTCCACACATTAACATACCTCTGGAATACCTGCATACGGTTTTTGGCAAATACAAGCGTTCATAGCTAAATGTTATGAAAAAGCCTATAGCAAACTCAACATGCAAAAATCCTAATAGATTAGTAGAATGATAACCAGTGAACTCGTGATCTTTATAATACAACGTTACCTCTTTACTGCAAGGAATTATAATATTTTCGCCATTCCCCTATAATCTTTGTACTAGAAAAGTTTTCTGTTACATATTGTCGTCCATTATTACCCAGATGGCTCCGAAGCTCATCATTATCAACTAGAATCCTCATCTGGTTATACAGACAATTACTATCACCAACCTTATGTCTTAAACCTGTGACATTATCAATCATATTGTCTCTTAACCCGTAGGTATCACTACATATCACTGGCATGGATAAAGCCGAAGCCTCAAGAACGCTGGTGGCAAAACCTTCTCGATGACTAGGCAAACAAAACACATCGACTACCTGTAAAATATTCTCTGGTTTATCAGTATATCCTAGAAACTTAAAATTCACATCCGGAATTATGTAATTATATAATGGTAAAAAGGATATCATATTATTTTCATCCCAACCAACAAAAAGCAGAAATACATTCATATTAGACTTGGCTAATCTGTTAAAAGCAGTAAATAGTTCCCTGATCCCCTTATCTACATTCAAACGGCCCACAAATCCAAAGACAACTTTTTCTTGTAGCCGTAACTCGTCTCGAAGTCTCGTTCTCATTCTGCTATCCAATTTAAACCTTTGTAAATTGACACCACACAACGAACCTTTACCTAACACTGAAGATTTCTTTGCATTTACAATATTTTTACTAATAAGGAATTGTCGTTGTGGTTTTCCATCAACCAAAATATGATTATTTAGACCTGCTATAATTCTATCGATTTGCATTAATAATATCTTCATCAATCCTTTCCTAGTAAACCATACTTGACCAGTGAAAGTATGGATTCGATGAGGTATACCAACTATCTTACTGGCTAATGCAGTAATAAAACCAGCCTTAGGAGTAATCGAATGAGTAATAAAGAAATTACCGTTTTTCAAATATCTCGTCAGTTTTATAAAACTAGAAAAGTCTTTGAGAATATTGATATTTCGACAGATTTCGATTGAGTAATATCCGGAAATATTTAGCGTACTGAGATAAGTGGAATCTTGTTCATTAAAGTTCCCTACAAGAAAGACTTTAAAAGAATCTTCTAAGCCAAATAAAATGTCACTTAAAAAAGATTTTACGGTAATAACAGATGAAACTACGATGCAAACTTGCCTATCCTGCTGCATATAATTTTATTGGCAATTCAGCGAATTTTTCTTTTGCTTGTTTAGTATTTTTTACTTCTATTGTAACGCCATTTTCGCCCACAATTGAATACACGATTTTTGCAAAGTACCCAAAGTTCTTTATTCCTATATCAGGACTTCATGTTCTACGCTAATCATCATTTTGGTGCATTTAAAAGAAGTTGATATCAAAGATACAATACCTATTCTTGTCAAATTACAGAAAAGCGATAGCAAATTTCAGTGTTGGTATTGATAAAAAGCTTGATCAGTAATATCATAGAACAAGATATGAGTCACCCAAGCGTTGCCTCCAAAACATTTATCTTTTCATACTCTAATAGGCAAACTGTGAGAACATACTTACTTTTACATATAGTTCTAGTAATTTAAAGACACTATTTTAGATCATCTGATTAGACAATATAATAATTTTAGAATCTTCTGAGTAATATTTTATTGATGATTTGCAACAAAAGCCAGACTAAAGTATTATATCTACATTTCGCACAAAAAAAGAAGAATTTCCAATATATTGGCATTCCCCTTATGTTCAATCTCTTAAGCGCAGCGTTTATTTTATTATCATTTAAAATAAGAGCCAGGCTTCTAACTTGTTGACGAATTGGATAAGGAGAATGGCACTCATTCAGACCAAGGCCAACAACACTCATGGCAATGCGGTTATTTAATGCTTCTTCAAATGTTTTATCCAAATTTAAAGAAATAAGCAGGCTACTCATATAATCAAAAAGTGTTAACCATTGTTGAAGGAGACTTGGCTTATATTGGCCTGTTAATGAAGCTGGAACGTTCTTTCTATAATGATAATAATGATAATGAATATAAAAGGCTCTTTCAATATAATTAAAATAATAGATATTAAATAAAGCATCTTCTGCTGTTCCAATTTTTTTGGTGTCTATAAATAGAAGATTATTGTCCTTGATAACTTTAGTTCTGTACAATTTCCCCCAGACAGTAACAAGAGAATCGGCATGCTCTGGGTTCTTTAATTGAACACCATATAAACCAAACAAACGGCGATGTAAATTTATGCATTCCACTTCATTGAAGAGCTGATCTTCAGAAAATAGGTTTTTTTCAAGAGTTGCACCTTCAGGATATTCACGCGTGTAAGACCAAAATACCAAATCAATTTCCTGTGATTTTATCCTAGCTAAAGCTTGTTCACATGTCTTTGTATCGATCCAATCATCTCCATCAACAAACATTAAAAATTCACCATGTGCAATTTTTATTCCAGCATTTCTAGCCGCTGATACTCCGAGGTTTTTCTGGTCAATTACTATGATTCTGGAGTCATCCGCAGCATACTTACTAATAATTTCTAAGCTATTATCAGTACTACCATCGTTGATTACAATAATTTCAAGATCATGATAGGACTGATTTACAATACTATCCATACACCTAGAAATATAGGAATCGATATTATAAACAGGTACAATTATGGAAATCAAATCTGCCGACATACCTTAATGAGGTATAGAAAAATAAAGAGATCGTTTCTTATCTAATATTTTGTAACGATATCAATACTCTTTAAATGATAAGATGATCTTTAAACTCATATACAATTCCCATTTGAAATCTATTACTGTTTTTTCGTGCTAGCACAAATAGCCCATCTTCTTCAGCTGATGCTATGGTATTATAGGGCTTAATCAACAAAAGGTCAAAAACCACTTAAAATTTCTCAGTCTGTTTCACCCATTATTAAGATAGACATACAAACCAAGAAAGCTGTAATACACCCTAACCAAATAGCTGTTTAGTCCCCTGACTATCTTAAATTTTCCAAACCCAGGGGTCGTTGACTAAATACTTATGAATAACCCTAACCTCAACATATTGCCAGCCCCAACAAGAAGGAGTTTGCGGTCTTTCTTATAATGAGCTATGCAACTTTTAGTTATTGTTGAGGACATGTTAAATGTTTAAGGTCTGAATACAACTCTGCTTGTATCTGTTCAAGTTGATGATTTCGTTTTCCACACTGCCAAGCCTTATCCGCATATTCTATAATAACATTTGAGTTATCTAGTATTTTTCTTAAAGTAGGTTCAATCTTATTACTGCTGTCTATACATATTGCTGCATCTTCTTTTTGCAAATATTTATATCCAGCTTGCTCCCTCCACGATATTGCCATTACAGCACAAGTGCTCGCAAGGCAATCAACTATTTTGGTTGAAAAGGATAAACGTGTTAGTAACTTATTTTTCAATTCAAATGATTCCACATGTAAGGCAATATCCGATAAGGCATAAATATTTTTAAGTGCTTCTTGATCTATCTGGCCATTAAGAAACAGATCTCGCCCATTATGTAAACATCTTCTAATCTTTCTAGTTACTGTTGTTTGTGTATAAATATTAAGGACATATTTAAGTCCTTCAGAGTTTATTCTCAGTAAAGATTTTCCTAATCTATTTAGTGTACTAAATCTTCCGCCATAAATACTTCCAGCATAAGTAATTTTAATAGGTGAATTGACGGCTGCCTTTCTACTTACACCATCAAACATCTCACCCTTTCGTAATATTTTCATGTCAGCTCCTAGAGACAATGATATTTCATTCAATTGTTCAAGGGTCATAGTATAAACCAAAGAGTAAACTGAAAATGTCTTTCTTAGACTTTTTCTTAAAATTAATCTGTTCAGCCAGAAAAGTGGGGAAATACTGAATTGCTTCAGCGAATAGATATCATCCGAAATATAAGATACAAACTTTACATCTGTCAATTTATGGATATGCCTCGTTAGGCGCAGCATATAATGGCTCCCATAACATGGTGCAAAAACTATATCCGGTTTAAACTCCAGAACAAACTTTTTCAACTGTTCGTTATCCCAGTGAGCAAAAAACCATAGTAACTCTCTTATGAGATATAAACCTTGCCAACGAAAACGCTTTAACAATTGGAAATACCCGGCATTTACCAGTTCTATATCCTCAGTAGCATCATTATATGTATCCAAATGAAATCTTTTGCCCACAGGAACACGTTTTAACAAATTCCTGATCATCATTAAATCAGTCATTTGAAAGTATGTTTTACAAACCCTGTTATCAGGCAAGCCGGGATTACAATATATCTGGGCAAAATCAGCAGTCATTCCTTCGAATAAGTTACTAAGAACATTGCCCCCATTGGTATTAGCTCTCCATACTTCGGCCGAAATAATTAATATTCTCATAGATGAGGTAATTTAACGGTCATCTCATCCTTAAATAAAATCCTAGAAGAAAGAAAGAAATTCTAACCCCCAAGAACCGGGAAACCAAGTTGAACCTTCTTACTTTTGGATGTAGATTATTTTCTCTTATTTCTTTAAAGTCAGATAATACAAGTTTTTGAAGATCCTTTTTAGTCCCATGTTTAAGATTATTGACTAAAGTCCCTAGGATTAAATAGTGGTAAGCTATAAAACTAAGCAATGGAAAGCGAATACTATCATTAATTGATTCATTTAAATAGGCATCATACAAAAACTCACGGTATTGGTTTAAATGAATACTATCAACGGTGTTAGTAATTGAACTCTTTCGATCCCTCCGATAAATATAAAATTGTTCATTAGAAAAGTAATAATGAGGC
Organism: uncultured Rikenella sp.; assembly: GCA_964537135.1. Lineage (GTDB taxonomy): Bacteria > Bacteroidota > Bacteroidia > Bacteroidales > VadinHA17 > SR-FBR-E99. The sequence goes on along the minus strand of CAZHZC010000010.1, from coordinate 73,053 downwards.
ATACAATTCATTAGACGAATTGACCACTCAATATCTTCTGACCTTATGCCGGGCTTAAAGTATAAATTATTATGCTTTAAGAATGAAGATTTTATAGCCTTTGTACAAGCGCTCCCAATAAATAAACCTTTACCGACCAAATAAGTCAAGATATCTTTTCTCCCTATATGATTGATTGAGTTATTATAGACATATCTATCTGGAACTATTACGCCTCTTTTCTGATACAATGATTTAGCCCCAAAAACAACCACATCATTAACCTGATCTAAGTGATTCACTATTGTCTCCAGTGATCTTTCGCTCTCCCAATAATCATCACTATCCAGAAACATTAAGTACTCCCCTTGTGCAACTTTAATACCCGCATTTCGTGCATCAGACAATCCACTATTAGTCTTATGAATTACTTTGACCCTAGCATCTAAAACAGAAAACTCTTCACAAATAACAGGGCTGTTATCCGTTGATCCATCATTGACAAGGATTATCTCCAGATTCTTATACCCTTGTATAATTACGCTATTTATACACTTATGTAGATAAGATTCGGTATTATAAATAGGAATTATTACAGATATTTTCAAGTTCCGGTTTTCAGATAAGACTTTCATACTTCAGCCTAATGTAATGAATCTGCATAATAATATGTAATTTTCAATTCTTTTAAGCTAGAAAAAGTCCACTAATTTTTAATCTCACTTGGACGAATATATTATCATAATAATCTAAACAAATCCTTAATACACAGATAACCATCTTGGATCACTCTTGCCCTAATTATTTAATTTTTAATAAATCTTTGGCTATTGAACGAACGAGCTCTTTTTCAAATGAATTCATAACGAAAAGCCACATCAATATTGAGTATACAGAGGTAAAACAGATGCCTGAGACCAAGAATGATTCCCAACTATTTATTGGTATATAAAACTGAAAGAAAACACTTAGCATCACTGTTACAAGCATTGGCCACAGCATCTTTAGGTGTACAGACTTAAAGAACCTCATTATGTCGAGTTTCAGAACCTTAAAGTATACGATATTCATCCCTATTATGTGGCTTAAGACCAATGCCGTTGCTATACCGATTGCAGGTCCTACAGCTCCGTATTCTGATGCCAACAAACTACTAATAATCACACTTATAACTGCAGCAGAAACAAATAGGATTGCCCGGATCCTTACTTTATTAACCACTACAATCATAGTAGAGGCTATTTCTTGTGTTAACGTAATTAATCCGGGTACAATTAGGAACAGTGCTACAGAATAAGAGAGCTTAAATGATTCTCCCATCCATAGAAGAACGAAAGGCTTACCCAGCACGACAATGCCCGTGATCAACATACCCATAATAAAAAGTTGTATCCGGCCTACTTTGATCATTAAATTTGTAATCACTTCGGAACTCCCATTTTTAGTAACTATCTCTGTTAGTCGTGGAAGAAACAAGCCGTTAATAGCATTGGCAATGGTCCAGATGTATCCCTCAAGTATTATAGCAATACCAAAAACGGCAATCTGTTCTGTTCCGGAGAAAATACCTAAAATGGTTGGCGATATACTAATAAGAAGTCTTTGCGCAATTCCAATAATAAAAATCCAGATAGAAAAGCTAAAAAGCTCCTTTAAAAGAACCCTGTCAAAACTTCTATAATTAATTTTTAACAACCCTTGCTTTTTAAGATAAACGAATTTGAAAAGCTTTATCCCCAAGCCAGTAATACCATTAACAAGTACAAGGGCAAAAAGACCATAACCCAATAGCAGGGCAGTAACCATAAGAAAAATGATAATGACTTTTTGTGCCAGATTTGAGATTTTGTCAACAACAAATTTTTCATTTGCAATCATAGCACCCTGAACCGGTATTAGGGGAAATGATAAAACACTGAAAACGCCGGCTATGCAGTAAATAACTTTAAATTTTGCAATTTCCTGATCATTTAACTGGCTGAAGATTCCTTCCAGATAGAAGTAAACAACTAAAAGGATTATAACAATAATTATGTCTAATAAAATATAGATTCTGGCTGCTATACCAAGCAGATTGCTTATTTGATCTGGCTGCCCCTCGGCCATGTATTTAGCCATAAATCTGGCAATAGATGACCCAAAACCAAAATCAATCAGGAAATATGTCAGAAAGGCCGTTACAAGGGTATAAAGGCCATAATCAGAAATACCTATCTGACGAACCATCCATGGAGTATAGATGAGGCCAGCGATTATATTGAATCCTATTGAAAAATAAGATATGGCAGCTGCATATTTGATCTGACGTGAACTCAAAACCGTATTCTTCGCTTTAGTGCTACCAACAAGCCTTTATAGTCACCATAATACAATCTATAGATTATTGACTCTACCTTTCTATAGCTCTTGACAAGGGGATGCCCATTCCCCATTAATCTGTCAATCTTTTCATTAAATTCCTGGTCATTGATTACATATTTTGGATGGGCTAATGGAAAATCAATCTCAAAGGTTTTCATAAAAAATATCTTTCGTAGCCCCCGGGGAACTTTCTTAATATAGTCTGAGGAGTTCGTTCCGCCTTCAGCCAGTCCTATATTGCTTACAAGATTGTTTCTCGGCACAATGATCAAACCGGAATTCAAGAACATGTTCATACCCCTTTGCAGTGACCATGACGATAACTTTTCTCCGCTTTCCAACCTCGAGCACATCTTCTTGCTCTTTTTATAGAGAGATGGACCATATAACCTGGTTATTAATCTCTCCGCGTCTTTGTCCTTTACAAATCCGAAGTTATAATCCACACTCTCCCAAACTCTTTTCCAGGTTGCCCAACCCCAAATTGATCCAGTCTGAGCAAAAAAGTAATCATAAGGCGTCTTATTCCACTTCGTTAAATTATTCATTCCACTAATCATATCTATTCTTGTATCATTCTTATATTTTTCCAATAAGGCTTCAGCAAACTGTATAAATGATAAGGACGGTACACAATCATCTTCGATTATAACTAAACGATCCACATAATTAAAAGCCCAGCTTATCCCGGAATATACACGCGAACCGCATCCCAGGTTAACATCTGAATAGTTTGTTTTAACATCACATCTCCAATCGATTTCATTTACAACCTCTCTGCATGTCAAGATCTTCTGTAAGTCACTTGTATTCCCGTCCCGGGGACCATCCTGAATAAGAAACAGTTTAGAAGGCCTGGAAGCTCTGATTGCGCCAAATGTTTTCTTAAGCAATTCCGGCCTGTTAAAAAAGACAATTGCCACAGGCACATCAACTAAATAATCTGGTTTCTTCATAAACACAAAATTTGGTTATAAACCTTTGAGACAGAATGTGTCGGATAGATATTAGGCTATACAGAATCTCTGTCTTTCGGAGACTTATTCATGCATTGATTAGCAATCGGGCAAATGAATGTTTACACTATTTCGCGACTAGCTGGTTCCAAAAGAATAGAATACTCTACAGTTGCTTCAGATATCTGTCACTAAGAATGTAATAAAAGCTTCGTTATATTCTCCTTAAATTCAAAGTCGAGTGATTCCAGGAGACCAATACTATCATATTCTGAATTCAGGTCAATACTCATTATTGCTTTTGCAATATCTTCTGGTGTATCTTTTTCATAATAGGTCATCAGACTGTTGACTGCAGATCTTTTAACGCATTCCACCTTTCCTGACACAACCCTCAATCCTGTTCCCAAATAGGCCAATATTTTTGAAGGAAATGATGATTCAAGATTGGCACCAGACAAACTTTGAGTACTTAATCCAATATGATGCTGTTGACAATAATTAATAAATTTTTCTCCACTTTTTATCCCATCATAACTAACTTTACATGAAGTTATCTGGGCTAATTCACTGATTCTCTTTTGAAGTTTTGCAGTCTCTCCAAAACCTAAAATATTCAATACATATTTTTCTGATAAATATTTACAAGCCTCCAGGGCATTGAATGCGCCTAATCTTTGTGTTTCAATCATACCAGCATATAATAAGTAGATTTTGCCATCATCGGGTGGTTTTGTCTGTTTGTTATAATATTTATACCCACCATAAACTATTACACACGGTTTAATATTGTTATTCAACGTATCATTGAGCAGGTCTGTTGAGAAAATATAACTATCGGCCGAATTGATTAATTTTATTTCCAATGTTTTGAAATATGGCCTAGTTACAACAATATCTGCATAAATCTCTTCAACTTCTAAAATGAGCCTGAATCTTATAATATGTTTTGCCCATCTTATCGGTACTGACAGCCATGGAGTATGATACATAAGTATCTTCTCATTCCGCTTTGCATTCATTAACAACCAACAGAATAACCATATCAAGGAAAAAATAATCTTAATGATTCTGGCCAACTTTTTGGATGTACCCCAGCTTGGACAAAAAGTGATCCTTTTGCTAGGATTCATCACAATGGTCTGTTTTGACGAATATGGCTGATCTGACGCACCATCGTGAAACCATGATGGTGATACAATATGTATTTGAAATCCCCTATTTATAAGAGCGTCACATATATAATCCATCTTATTAATTGCAGATAGATCGGCAACCCTTTTTATACACTCAGTAGGTAAATCATAAAACCCTATATACTTAATTTCTGTCTTTTCTTTATGCATTCTTTATTAATATATAATATTTCTTAAATGCGTATAATTGGACCCCAATTCCATTTCCTGCCAAAAGAATCTATATTCTGATCCATAATTTCCTTTAATAAAAAGCATTACTAAAGCAATGACAGCCCCAATATAAAAAATTCTCCTCAGTTTGTATCTCAGACTTGGCAGGCTATCAAATAGATGTGGGAGCAAAACTAACATGAAAATGGAAAAATATTGCACTGCCCTCATAGCGCTGGGATTAACCCATGTTAAAGGAGTCAATATTAAGGCAATAAAAAAAGCATTAAAATAGGATCTGGTTTGCGGATTCGAATTTAAAACTGTTTTCATCCGCCACCATACAAAAAGGGCGACAAGCAATAGCATCGCAGAAAAGACATAGGTTCCGGCACCCGCGTAAATACCATAGTTTTGATATCCTGCTAACTCTTTTAGGTACGCAGATATGGAGATTCTGTATGACATTGATATTATAAAAGCAACAAATACCAGCGGTATCATCCTAGATGTCAACTTAAAATTATATATTAAGTAGAAAGGCAAAAATATAAGGGAAGAGCGATGTATCGTCGAGGCTGTAAAAATAATTGTCAGAAAAAGAATCAGTTTTCGCCTTTTGATTAATTCAAAACCAAAAAGTACTAAAGCGGTTGCAATGGTCTGGCGATGACCTGTGATAGAAAAAAAAGAATAGAACAACGCCGAATACAATACAAATGAAAAAATTGCCTGTACAATAGTTTCTGTATTTTTATAAACAAAATGGCCAAATGAAGTAAAAAAGAGTATCGCAATAAATAATAAAAACATTCTGTAACTGCCACTTATATATTGAAATAGCTTCTGTAAAATATTATAGCCGGGATCCTTACCCAGATTAGATTTATAAAACTCTAAAAAGTAATTAATCAGAGTATTCATTTCAGTCTTCTTTACCCACTCAAATGTCATATAATATGCATAGGTATCGGCACCAACGGCAACATGTCTGAGGCCCGACTGAAGGATGAGTATAAGGCAAACTACTATGATATAACCTTTCCTTTTAGCCTCTTCAGGCCAGCCAATAATTTTTGGATCGGCAAATACTAATCCCAAGAAAACAGTAAGAGATATTACCAGGAGATTAAACGTCACTGCAACAAATGATTATAGAGATTCAAATATTTTTTCGCCTGGGATAGATAATTATACCTTTCTCTCACACTAGTTTGACATACTTTTGAGTAGTTCGCTTTGCCTATGCGCTGAATATGCTTGATCGCTTCATATACTTCTTCGGTCTTATTATTATTAACAACAATCCCACAATCCTTTCCTAGAGTTTCAGGACAGGCAGTGGAATTTAAGACTACGGCAGGAGTCCCACAGGCATTTGCCTCAGCTATAGTCTTCCCAAATGTTTCCTCCATTGAAAAATGAACTAAAACATCAGCTAAGGAATAGTATTCTGCCAACCTGTCAACATCATGAATCTCGTTAATATGTCTAATGTTATGAGGCAATTTGATTCTTTTACTCATTCTTCCAACCAAAATAATAACCATTTCCTCTGTTATCAACCCGGAGAGCTCAATAAACTGGTCTAACCCTTTGGAGTTGCTCCACCCACTTGATACACCTAGTATGATGTATTTCTCTTGTAATCCCAACTTGGGGCGAAGTTCCGTTGTATCGACAGGTTTGAATACATCAAGATCAATCCAGTTATAAATTCTAGTAATAAGTTTAGCAGAAGAGAGTAATGATTTCCGAGCTTCATCGGAAATCCAATCAGAAACTCCTACTACAGCAAGCCTGGGAATCATGCCAAACCAGTTCTTCTTATCATTTAACATTTCTTTGGTACGATCAAAGAACCAGGATGGATTATCTTTTTTAAGTCGAGGGCATTTGCCACATTCATCCTGCCATTTGTAACATTCATCAACGGTATAATGTGTGCATTTCCCGGTAAAAAACCAACAATCATGCAGAGTTAGCACTGTTGGAATATCCTTTTCTGATAAGAAGCTTAAAAGCAAGCCAAGGTGTATAAAATTGGAATGAAGATTGCGTAAATGTACAATATCAGGTTTTAGCTCACTAATGTATTGTAAAAGCCTATGTGTACTTCTTACTGAAAAATAGGCCTGCTTTCCTGTAATCCTTGACAACAGAGAATGGAGTTTTCTATTAGCTTCTGATCCGATTTTGTATTCTTTAAAATAAGCAATTCCTCCAGCATAGGCAATGTGAGCCTCATGATTATTATAGTTTAGATAATCAGCCAACTCTACAGATGATCTTCCAGTACTACTAATACCATTGACTGCATTAATCTGCAATACTCTCATTCTTTTATTAAGAATTTAAGATCATTATAAACCATGGTCTGGATCTCTGTGATCTGATGATTGCGTCTACCGCAAGCCCAAGCTTTCACGGCATATTCTTCGAGCATTTTAGAATCTTCTGTAAGTCTTCTTAAAGCTGTTTTAATTTCAGCTAAGCTTCTGGTTACAATCCCCGCATCATTTTGAATCAAATAATCCATTGAAGCTATACCCCTAGGGCCTACTGCAAGAATAGTACGATGTGTATGAAAGTAATCAACCAACTTGGTGAAAAAGGAGTAACGTACAGTTAATCTTCCTTTCAAACCAAGCGGTTCGGCATGTATCAATATGTCCGCATCAGAGTGGAGCAACGAAATTTAATCTGCCGGTACGCTATCGTTTATTAAGACACTTACGGGAATATCTAAACTTTTTCTCATTCGTTTACTCAACGGTGTATTGGTGTATATTTCTAGCTGTGACTTATATTTAGTTTAATTTATTTCAAGCAATGTCTGCTCAAGAATTGCCAGCGACTTCCACCTCTGGGCATAAATGTTGCCGGCATACATTAATTTAATGAGTTTGCAACAACTGGACCTACAACAATGAGCAGAACACTGTATGAAGCCGATTTAAGTTTTAGGGCATTCTATAGCCGTTCAGAACGGATTATAATCCTAACTTTAATCCCGTGAAAGTTAAACTTAAGTCCTGTTGTCGAAAGATCAAAATTTTAATCCTGCTTCTCGCCTTTCCTTACGTGATACTATGCAAAGGTTCTTACGTCAGGGAATAATACATATTATGGATCAGGCCTGACTGCTATCCAGGCTTACCGTTTTTTGTTAATACATGACTGACACAAGAGAAGAGTGTTCCTGCTTGTATTTGATCCCCCTTTTGAAAGTGGTATCACATGGTGATATTCAAGGTTTTTAGTAGTGCCACACCCTGTACACTGTCCGTTATCTCTGTTCGAGACTACATCTTTGACCTGTTGAGAAGGATTACGACGAAGCAAATAATCCTTATCATCCATATCAGGGACTTTTGCCGTATCGAGGTCAGTAATATCTGCGCCACTCTCTAATGCAATACGAACATAATACTCTTTAAACTTATCAACCTGATCATAACTCAATTCAAATAACCCTTGCAGATAGCCAATATGGATAGCTTCTGCATGATCAATGCTATGATCTATATACAGCCGGTCAAACTGACGGGAGATGATATCCTGAAGATCATCATAACGCAACTTATAGAAATCTCCCTCTTTGATCTTAAAATGAATTTTAAAGAGGCCGAGGTTCTCTCTTTCCTTTTCTGCAATGATATGGTCATTAAGTATCAGATTGATATAAACAAGCAGCAGGTCCAGAAGCTCTTCTTTAATGTCATCAATCCGTTCAATGTTGTGGTCACTGAGTATCCTGCTTATACTTTCCTTGCTAAGAGTGTCATTGTAGATAAGTCCGGCGATTGCGACAATATAATCACTGAAACAGTCCAATGAGAGGATGACACCAAACGCTTCACGTAGCTCCGGGTCAGTAAATTGCTGGTTTGTTTCCATAATGGTCAGATCTTTATAACTCCTCCAAGTAAATCAATATTGACTTTGGTCTCTTAAAGGTTTAACTTTAATGCTGTGAAAGTTAAACTATAAAACCATCTGCCATGAGATCAAAATTTTTCAGGCTCAACAGGCGTGACTTCCTGCACGGACTACTCATTGCTGTTCTCACCGCCCTGCTGACGGGCGTGATCAATATCCTCGATGCCGGTGCCATCTTCACCTGGGCCACCATCAGGCCGGTGCTGATTGCGGCACTCTCTGCCGCTCTCTCCTACCTGCTGAAGTGTCTGGCCACCAACTCGCAGAACCGTATGTTCACCCGTGAACCGCCGCTGGCCTAGAGTCCGAAGTTACCGGTATCTATCCACCGCATGTCGAGCAGCGACCAGAAGTCGAGTGCCAGATCGGTGAGCACATACTCATAAGGTATCCAGCCGTAACCGCTGTCGCCCCAGCTCTTCGACCATGAGTTGCGTATCAGCAGCGCCCCTTTGGTCTCGCACTTACAGCCCAGATTGGAGATCTTACGGTTATCATCATAACCAACAGCCATGACGGCATGGCCCCATTCTGCCTTCTCACCACGGCAAGGGTAGGGGATGTCACCAGGCACTGCCGCCTCTTCAAACGACCCAAAGCCCCAGAATCCGAACATGGAGGGAATACCTGCTGCCAGGTAGCCCTTCACCGAAGTCAGCACCTCAGTGGTAGGAATGTCAGAGCCCTGCGGGTCATGACAGAAGTACTTCATGGTTGAGAAGTTCTCAGCCAGTGAATAGACAAACCCTGTCGGCTCCTTATCAAACTCCTTCACTTTGTATTGCCAGTACTTCTCGTCGGGCACACCACACAGTACCAATGCTCCCATGGTCTCACGCAGCCACGCACCGGTATCGCCTGTCACCTGCATCAGGTTGCGCGTGGTCTTATAGAGGAAGAGCCGTGAGGCGTCGATATGTTTGTCGAAAGCGCGTCTTTCAAAGTACTCAACCATCCCTACCGCCGCATGTGCGGTACAGCTGCCCAGCTGCTGCTGGTTCTCTATGGGTGAGCACCACTCCCTGAGGTCGATTTCTGCAGGCAGTGCTGTCTTCTTTGCGATTGCCGGTGCAGTACCCTTCAGGTTCTGTCCTGAGAACTTAAGCTTACGGTTGAATCCCCGTATCTGGGCATGCGCCGAGGTGTAGTCGCGAAGGTCGGGGTGTGGTGAGAGCCATCCGGTGCCCACCTTGTGTGGCACGCCGCTGACCCGTATCCGTGGGCTGAGCAATTGGTTCTTCATGGCTCAACCTCCTTCAGTATGGTACCCTCGGTGGAGATGATGATCTCAAACAGCCTGAAGGCATTACGCAGGTCATCACCCGCTACCGGCAGCTGCTGCTCATCGGGTCCCAGCGGTCCGGGTCCGGTGAACCCCTGGTATGCGTATGCCGACTTGGATAGTACAGCAGCAAAGGCATCCATCGCCTTGGGCAGCTGCGAGTCTATTTCAGCACCGTAGGAGGCGAGGGCGCTGTTGGTAAAGGTGAGCTTGGCGTTGGTAGCTCCCAGTCCGGGCTTCAGCCTTATGTACTGCGGTGATGAGAGGTCAGGCAGGTAGACCACCGTACTCTTGATGGTGTTGTCCTTCACCGACTGGTACTCAACCAGCAGGTAGGGCTTTAGGGTGTAGTAGCGGAGCCCCGTCTCGCTCTTCATCTCCGCATCGGAGTAGATCTTTACTGTGGCACAGCCGCACAGAAACAGGGAGGCCACAAGGATTGCTGCAAATAGCTTTAACTTTTCCATAAACTGTAATGTTGATCAGACATTAGCAAATTATGAAATTTAGTTATTCAAGTCAAGCTTTTTTTGTATTGGTTCTTCAGCCGATCCGCAGGTATATTATTCCGTTAAGGGTTGTCTTGTCAAATACTCCACGGCCATCTATCACCAGTGGGTGACGCATCAGCGAGCTTATCCTTTTCCAGTCGGGCATACGGTACTCTTTCCATTCGGTTACATGGAAGAGCGCATCGGCACCGGTGACAGCGTCATAGATCTCTTCGGCATACTCAACGGTGCTGCCCAGCCTGCGGCGTGCCTCATCCATTGCCACCGGGTCATACACCTTTATGGTGCACCCTGCCTCCAGCAGCTGGCTTATCAGTGTCAGTGAGGGTGCCTCACGCATATCATTGGTACCGGGTTTGTATGATAGTCCCCATATTGCAGCCCGCTTACCCCTGACATCACCATTGTAGTAGTCACTGAACTTACCGAACAGCACCTTCTTCTGCCGCTCATTGATAGCCTCTACCGACTCGAGAAGTGTCACCGGTGAGCCATGGTCGCGACCGGTCTTTATCAGTGCCTTCACATCCTTGGGAAAACATGATCCCCCGAAGCCGGGTCCGGGGTACAGGAATTTGCTGCCTATGCGACTGTCGCTGCCGATACCCTGCCTCACCATAGAGATGTCAGCCCCCACCTTCTCGCAGAGGTTGGCTATCTCATTGATAAAGCTGATACGCGTTGCCAGCATGGCGTTGGCAGCATACTTAGTCATCTCAGCCGACGGTATATCCATAAAGATCACCCTGAAGCTACTTAGCTGCATCGGTGCGTAGAGTCGTGTCATCAGCTCCTTAGCCCTATCACTCTCTATTCCCACCACCACCCTGTCGGGCTTCATGAAGTCATCAATGGCTGCCCCCTCCTTCAGGAACTCGGGGTTTGATGCAACATCAAACTCAATCTTCTTACCCCGTCTTTTCAGCTCTTGACTGATGGTGTTCCTTACCAGCTCTGAAGAGCCGACGGGAACGGTGCTCTTGGTGACCACCAGGAGATATTTTTCGAGGTTTTCACCAATCTTTTCAGCTACCGCCAGCACATGGCTCAGGTCAGCACTGCCATCCTCCTCGGGCGGCGTTCCCACCGCTATGAAGAGCATCTCAACGTTATTGATGCTCTCTGCCAGATCGGTAGAGAAAAAAAGCCTTCCTGCCGCAACGTTACGTTGTACCATAGCCTCCAGGCCGGGCTCATAGATAGGCATTATGCCCCTCTTCAGGCCATTGATCTTTTCAATATCAGTATCAACACAATATACCGTTGCCCCCAGCTCAGCGAAGCATGCGCCGGTCACCAGGCCAACGTAGCCTGTTCCTGCAATTGAGATGTTCATAATATCTGTCTGAAAGTTCTGTCCTGATCAGTTCAGAGATCAAGACTCGAAATAATTTCAATGATACGTCCGGCGGTCTTTCCGTCCCACAGAGGTGGTGTCTCACCTTTCTTCCACTTACCGGCCAGCAGCCTTTCCATTGCCGGTGCTATCGCTTTCGGGTCTGTTCCCAGCAGCTCATTGGTACCCATGGTTACTGTCTCGGGTCTTTCGGTACTGTCACGCAGTGTCATGCAAGGCACCCCCATCACGGTGGTCTCTTCGGTGATACCTCCCGAGTCGGTTATCACAGCCATAGCCTTTTCAACAAGGTAATTGAACCGCAAATAGCTGAGTGGCTCTGTCAGTGACAGGGTGGGGCTTACCGCTATTCCATTTTCGGTGATCACCTTACGGGTTCGCGGGTGTACAGGAAACACCAGCGGTACTCCTGTTGCGGTACGCGATATCTCGTCGAGCAGCCCTCGCAGTATGGCCGGATCATCTACATTACCGGGCCGGTGTAGGGTGAGCACGATATATCTCTTCTCCTGCAGCTGCAGCTGATCCCATACTGCCGGTCTGATGAAGCGTGGCCTGCTATGCAGCAGTGTATCTATCATGGTGTTTCCCACGAAGAAGATACGGTCGTGAGTGACACCGGCATGCCGCAGGTTCTCACCGGCACCCTCTGAGGTGGTAAAGAAGAAGTTGGTGATGCTGTCAGTAACGATACGGTTTATCTCTTCAGGCATGGTCATGTCACCTGACCGGATACCCCCCTCTATGTGTGCCACCGGCACCAGCATCTTCCTGGCCACTATGGCGCATGCCATGGTGGAGGTGACGTCACCCACCACGATGGTGAGCGACGGTCTCTGCCGCTGCAGCAGCCTCTCGTATCCCAGCATGATGGCTGCTGTCTGCTCCGCCTGTGTTCCGCTGCCGGCACCCAGGTTGATATCGGGATCGGGGATGGCCAGTTCATCGAAGAAGGAGCCGCTCATGGCACGGTCATAGTGCTGGCCGGTATGTACCAGCCGGAAGGTGATCCTGCGGGTCTCGGATGATGAGACCTTTTCATTATATGCACCGATAGTCCTGATCACCGGGGCTATCTTCATGAAGTTGGGACGGGCGCCAACTATCAGATCGAGAAGTATCAAGATATCAGAGGTCAGTAATTACACTATTCACTTGCCAAAGATGAGGCCAAGTTTCATATTTATGAATGAGTCACGCCGGTGATGGGCGATGGATTCCTTTTTCATTACCCACTGTGTCATAACTCCTGCGCTGAAGGAGAGGCTTGCTCCCCTGGTCATGGGGATGGTTATGCCCACACCGGGGTTACCGAAAAAGCGTGCATGATCAGTAAAGTCTTTGAAGTTAAGCAGAAACCCTCCTGATCCCACCACAAAGAACTGGTTCTTCTGCTTACCCAGGAAGTAGCGCACATCACCGAACAGCGGCACCAGGTAACCCTCATTGTAGCTGAAATATCCGGCTCCTGCACCCAGTGCCAGCCCGCTGCTGAATCTCCAGCCGCCGACGGTGGTGATACCGGCATAATGGTGAGCATAGGGATAGTCTCTCTCTTTCAGGCCAATTCCATATTGCCCTTCGGTGACGTTGTAAAGTCCGCCGGAGACATCGCTGTATGATCTGGCTGTGGTTGAGAAGAGCCTGTGGCTTCTCCAGAAGTCCTGTCTGTGTTCAAGGAACTGCACCTTGTCAAGGTGCCAGCACCGCTCGGTAACGACCTGTGCACTGGCGTATGAGAAGGCAGCAGCCATAAGGATGGTCAGGGTTATAACTCTTTTCATAGTGCTCCTTTTTTGAAGGTAAGTGACTCCGGCGTCTAATTTACAAATTCTTTTTTAGTATAATGTTTAGATTCAAAAATAATCTCACTATCAGTATCATTGAGGGTGCTTCACTTTAGTCTCCCTCCCCTGAACCCGACGCCCAGCCTCAGGTTGATGAATGAGTTTCTGCTCCTCTCTGATGACATTGCCAGCACCCCGGCAGCCACCGAGATCGTTCTCCTCTCTGACGTGACAAACCTGACTCCCAGTGCCGGGTTTATATATACCCACACCATGTTAGTGCTCTCTTTAGGGCTGAATGCCAGTCCGCCTGACGCGGATAGATACGGTACCACCCCCTGTGAGTTGAGATTAAGGTGTGCATCGATAAAAAGCGGTATCATGGGTCCGGCCTTATGCAGATGGATACCTGTACCGGCGCCGGCGCGTATGTTACGGGTGAACTGGTACCCTGCCTGTGCTGTGACACCCCAGTATGAGTGTGAGTAGGGCACTGTGTTGACTCCCAGTCCCAGCCCGCCGGTAACCTCGGTAAGAACGAGAAACCCTGCCCTCCAGTCATAGCCTATAGCCGGGTTGGCAGCAATGCGTTTGTCAGGTTGTGCCTGCAGGATGACAGGCGCTATGAATACCAGCAGTATGAAGAGTATCTTTTTCATATAGCTATCATTTAACCTTGAAATCGAAGCCAACCCTGCCGTTCAGGAAGAGGAGCCGCCCCGTACCGCCACCTGACATGGCCATCACTCCTGCTGCCAGCACAATGCCGGTGCTGTTTGAAGTGAGGTAGCGCACCCCGACAGCCGGATTGATATAGAGTCCTGACCATGAGTCGAGGTTGGTGGTGCTGAGCGCCACCCCGCCGATGGCCGCAATAAAGGGTATCACCCTTCTGCCGGCAGGGCTGTAACGGGCATCCATAAAGAGGGGCACCATGGTGGCATCATTGTGGCGGTGCACGCCGGTGCCGGCGCCTACCCTGATATTGGGGCTGAACTGGTATGCTACGGTACCGGTGACACCCAGGTAATGGCCCGACAGAGGGCTCTCCCTCTCATTCAGCCCGGCAGCACCGGTCAGCTCGGTCATGATTACTATACCGGGCTTACGGTCACGGTTGACGGCAGGGTCGATAACTATATCCCTGCTCCGCTGTGCCGTAACGGTAAGCGGCAGCATCAGCAACAGGGTGGAGATAATTATCGGCAGCTGTCTCCGCAGGTCAGTCATTGGTGTAGTACCCTGAATTTTTTACTCCTCCCATCATGTGGTAGTTGCCGGGGTCATAGTAACGCTGTCCGTAGCCCAGTGAATATCCGTACCTGAGGCCATACCCGTAATAGCCTGTGGCGGTGATATCATTGACGATAACAGCAATATTCTTCATCTCTCCCTTACGATAGACCTCATCGAGCATTGCCACCGACCCCCTGGTGGTGTACTTCTGCCGTACCACAAAGAGTGTCACATCAGTCAGTGTCCCCAGCAGCATAGCGTCGGTCACGATACCTACCGGTGGTGTGTCTATGATGACCGTGTCAAAGCGTTTACGTGCCTCCTGCAGGAAGGTCTCCATGGCAGGTGACCCTATCAGCTCAGCCGGGTTGGGAGGTACCGGTCCTGCCGGTGCCAGCCACAGGTTCTCTGTTTCGGTAGGCACTATCACCTCATCGAATGATGCCGACCTGCTCAGGTAGAGGCTCATGCCGTTGCCATTACCTGACCTCAGTATTCCATGTACGCGCGGCTTACGCATATCGAGCTCCACTATCAGCACCTTCTTGTCCATCATGGAGATGATGGTTGCCAGGTTGACAGAGACAAAGGTCTTCCCTTCACCACTGACGGGTGAGCTGACAACTATTACGGGGCACTCTGTCTGGCCGGTATAGAATGAGAGGGATGTGCGTACCGCCCTGAAGCTTTCGGCCAGGGTGCTGCCGGGCTTCTCAGCCACGGGGTTATCAACGTGGTAGTCAGAGTGACTGATATATCCGATGATCGGTGCACGGGTGATACGCTCTATATCGTGCCTGCCAATTATCTTGTTGTTAAAAAGATCAATAACGATAATGAAGATCATCGGCAGGAGGATACCCAGCATGAGGGCTATGACGTAGTTCTTCATGGTGCTGGGTCTTATCAGTGAGCTGTTGTAAGGCAGCGCCTCATCTATGATACGGTTGTCAGTTATCTGTGACGCTTTGGCTATGCCCGCCTCAGCGCGCCGCTCAAGCAGGTAGGTATATACCGAGTTGTTGAGATCGAACTTCCGCTGGATACCTATCAACCTCCTCTCGGTGCCGGGAAGCCGCCCCAGCTCTTTCTCCACGGCAGCGATACGCTGGTTGACATTATCTGTTGAGAGCTTTATCTGGCTGATGGCGCTGCTCACATTCTCACGCAGTGCCTTGCGGGCATCCTCGAACTTCTGCTCCATCAGCAGGGTCTGTGGCTGACCCTGTGTAACGGTAAAGTCCATCTGCTTCTTCTGCTGCTGCAGCGTGGCAAACTCCTCTACCAGTCTCACCAGGACGGGGTCTGTCACCCCCATCACGCTGGGAGAGATGATGCTCTCACTGTCATCACGTGCTTCGAGGTAATCAAGCAGGTACTCATAATACTGCTGCTGCAGCCCCAGCATATTCTTCTCACCCTCAAACTTCTCTAGCCGCTGCAGCACCAGGGTACCCTCCAGGGTGAGATCGACAAAGCGGTTGTTGAGGCGGAAGTTTTCCATGGTGTTCTCTGCCAGGCGCAGTGAGTCTGAGATCAGCCCCAGCTGCGCCTCAATAAAGTTGATGGTATTATCTGCTGCACGGCTCTTCCACTCCATCCCTTGTATGATATAGAGCTTCATTAGGGTGTTGAGGTAGTCAGCCCCCTGCTGTGGTGAGTATCCGTCAAAGGAGAGTGTAAATACCGATGCATAGTCTTTCACAGCCGCAACCCTGAGTGCTGAGCGGTACTGGTTTGCCAGTGAAGGTACCGACTCAAACCATACCAGCCACCGGCCCGGGCTGGCAGCCGGAGCTGTCTTATTGCGCCACTCTACGGTGAAGCTGAACCCGCCCTGCTCAAACGGCTCACCGGGGAGATATTCACGTTTGGGGCTGATCTCATCACCACGGCCGGCATCGGCGGCACCTCTCCGCCATGCCTCAAGCCGATCTTCATCGATCTCAACGGTATAGCGGCCACTATCCCTGAAGCGGATAGTCATGGCGACCCCTACGGGCTGCCGGTCAGTGAGGCTGTTGAGAACAAAGGGTGATGAGCTATAGGTACGCTGACCCTGTATGCCGTTACGTGATACCGGTATATAGGCCACATGAGTCTCGGGCATATCCTCGATGACACGTCGGTTGAGGGTGTATGACTGCAGTATGGCCACCTCATCATCAAGGTTGGCATAAGGACTGTAAATGTTGGAGGCAAAGATCTGCTCCATATTGGCGATGGCGCCGCTCGACTGCTGCTCCTTGATCATCAGGGTGCTCTTCACATTGTAGGCACGCTGTGAATAGCGGTTGAAGGAGTAGGCGATGGCCAGTGCCAGGAATAGGGCTATGGCAAACCAGTACCAGTTACTAATAAAGAGCGAGACATAGCGCATCAGGTCAATGTCATCGGAAGGCGGTGCAGGTTTCTTGGGGGTTTCCATGATATCTGATTCAGAAATATGAATTACAAGGGTAGTGGCGGGAGGGCAGAACGATTGCCGCTGTTTACAGTTTTTGCTCCTGACCTGCCGGTCATTTTTTGGGGTTCTGACACTCCTCCGGTTGGTCAGTCACATGGGGTAAAGTGGCTAACAAACAAAGACAGTGTTAAATAAAGCATGAGCCGGTCATCTGCTCGCGGCCCGTTATTATGTTCAAACTCTTCCCCTGATAATGTGTCCGGCCTGTTGGCACGGACGACAAGCAAATATATATAAAAAGGAGAGAGCAAGGGGCTGTGTAGTCGTTTTCCCGGGTTCTTCTCTGACGATCTCTTCTGTTCCCCTTTTCAGGCCTGTGTTCCTTTTTTTTGGCCTCTGCTCTCCTTTTCAAGCTTCTGCTCTCTTTCAGGCTTCTACTCCCCTTTTCAGGCCTCTGCTCCGGAGCCTGGTGTTACAGCAGTTCGGTTTTCAATCTTCGGTATAGTATTTCTCTGCTCCCTCGCGTGCTTTCCTGCCGTAGGCGGTGTGGCCGTAATATTTATATCCGTAGTTGTAGCCATAATTGTATCCGAAGCTGTAGCCATAGCGCAGTCCGTACCCGTAATATCCTGACATTGAGATATCGTTGACCACTATTCCCGGTCCGGCCATCTCATGTCCGCGATGTATCTCATCTATGAGGCTGAGGGTGTTGCGTGAGGTGTAGCGCTGACGTACCACAAAGAGTGTCACGTCTGTCAAGCGTGACAGCAGCAGCGCGTCGGTCACCACCGCCACCGGCGGAGTGTCTATGATTATAAAGTCAAACTGGCTGCGTGCCTTCTCGATGAACCGGCTCATCGTCTCGCGCTCTATCAGCTCTGAGGGGTTGGGTGGTACCGGTCCGGAGACGGCACACCAGAGGTTCTCTATCCTGCTCTTGACGATCACCTCATCATAGCTGCTGTTGCCGCTCAGGAAGGTGCTCATGCCGCTGCCGTTGTCGAGTCCCAGTATCTTGTGGAGGCGCGGCTTGCGCAGGTCGAGCCCCACCAGCAGGGTACGTCGTCCCAGCAGTGAGATTATCGCTGCCAGGTTGGCTGCCACGAAGGTCTTCCCCTCGCCGCTGATGGTTGAGGTGACAGCTATCACTGCCGGCTGGTCATCAGGCACCAGGTATTTGAGTGAGGTACGTATGCTCCGGAAGCTCTCTGCCAGGGTGCTGCCCGGCTTCTCTATCACCGGCACCTCGGTGGCGTAGCTGCTGTGGCTGATGAACCCCACTATCGGCACGCGGGTGATCTTCTCGATATCCTTACGGTCTATCACCTTGTTGTTGAGCAGGTCTATGACGACGATCGCTATCGCCGGAAGCATCAGTCCCAGTATCAGGGCCATCATATAGTTCTGCCGTGTGCGTGGCTTGATACGCACCGCATTGTATGGCTCAGCGGTGTCAATGATACGGTTCACCGGTATATTGGATGCCTTGGCTATGCCCGCCTCGGCCCGCTTCTCAAGCAGGAAGTTGTAGACGGTACTGTTAAGGTCGAAGTCGCGTTGTATGCTCACCAGCCTCCGCTCGGTGCCGGGCAGCCGTCCCAGGTCGAGGTTCACCTCAGCGATACGGTTTTCCACGTCTCTCATGGAGAGGCGCAGCTGGTTGATACTGTTGGTGACATTCTCACTGAGTGCGTCACGTGCCTGCTCTACCCTGCCGGTCACCAGGTGTGCTGCCGGCTGGTTCTCCTGCACCATGAACCCCAGCTGCTGCTGCTGCTGCTGCAGTGATGCCAGCTCCTCTACCAGCCTCACCAGCAGTGGGTCAGTGATACCCATCACGCTGGGAGAGACGATCAGCCCGCTCTCATTGCGTGAGGTGAGGTACTCCTTCAGGTACTCATAGTACTGCATCTGCAGCCTGAGCGAGTTACGCTCCATCTCATACCTCTCCAGCCGCTGCAGCACCAGGTTGCTCTCTGTGGTCAGGTTGACAAACCGGTTGTCTGTACGGAAGCTCTCCATACGGTTCTCGGCTATACGGAGCGAGTCGGAGATGAGGCTCAGCTGACGGTCAATAAAGCGTAGTGTCTGTTCTGCCGCCTGATTTTTCCATTCGAGCCCCAGCTCCAGGTAGCTGCTCATGAGCGTATCGAGGTAGTCAGCCTCCTGCTCGGGCACCGGCCCGGTGACGGAGAGGGTCACCAGGGTGGCATCCTCCTCTACCGGCGTCACCGAGAGGCGTGAGCGGTAGCTGTTGGCCAGGGTGGCCGGTCTGACGAAGTAGAAGTAGTAGCGGTTTGAGCCATCCTCACGGTAGGGTGAGACATCGTTATGGCTGGGGTAGATGAAGAAGTCAAACCCAAACTGGCTGAACCGCTCACCGAACGAGTGTCGTCCCTCATAGTCGTGCTTCTCAATGGTGAGTGTATAGCTCTCCGGCGACTCAATCCTGACATCCACCCTGACGCCCGGGGGCTGACTGTTGATATCGTCGGTATGCACCGCGAAGGGTGAGCTCTTGTAGAGACGTGTCTCGGCGATACCCCTGCGTCCTACCGAGGTGTAGACGATATGGAAGTCGGACAGCTTGTACATCACCTTATGGTTGAGGTCAAACGACTTCAGTATCCCTATCTCGTTCTGCAGGTTCTGCTTCGAGGTGAAGAGGTCGCCGCCCGGCATGATACGCTCCATACCGCCATAGCCACCCGACTCATCATCCTTGATCAGCAGGGTTGACTGTACCGTATAGAGGGCATCGCCCCACCGGTTGATGCCATAGCCGAGGGAGAGGGCAATAAAGAGGGCTGCCGCAAACCAGTACCAGTTGCTGATAAAGAGTGAGAGGTACCTGCGGAAGTCGATACCTTCGCTCTCGGGGATATAAAAGTTCTGTTCGCTGTTTTCCATAGTGTAGCTGGTTCAAAAATGGTTTAGAGCCGGCTTAGCCTCTGCCGGGTGCAGGGTTCGGGCCGGCTTTGCGTCTGCCGGGTGCCGGTTTGGTATCGCTCTTGTGCGGTGTTCAGACCTGGTTTCGGGACTGGCGCAGGCCGGATGCCGGTTTAGGATCAATCGGTGGCTCGCAGGTGGCTGTAGCGACGGTCCGGCGCAGACCGAATGGAGGGGATTATCTTTCAGGTTAATCACCATACTATTGCTATTTGCCGAAATAGTTGATCAGCAGCAGCGTGGTGGAGATGGTGCTGGTGATGGTAGCCAGGATGAATGAGATGGTAGGCAGGTTGACACTGAACACCTTCTTGGGGTTGGGCTGCACTATCACCACATCATTGGGGGTAATGAAGTATGCCGGTGATGAGAGGAGGCTCTTGTCCTGCAGGTCGATACTGTAGGTACGTGTCTCGTTGCCGGTAGGTCGTATCACCAGTATCTTCTCCTTGGTGCCTGTCTCGGCTATCCCTCCGGCGCGCCCTATCGCCTCGAGTACGGTGAGCTGGTCATTGTAGTTGATATAGCTTCCCGGCGCTCTCACCTCACCTATCACCGTAAACTTATAGCTCAGCAGCCGCACATCGACAAAGGCGTGGCGGTAGAGGTCATCAACCCGCTGCTGGAAGAGGTCACGTATCTCGAAGATGGTCAGTCCGGCCACCGCCATCTTGCCTATCAGGGGCACGGTGACCACACCCTCGGGGTCTATGCTGTAGCCCATGACATAGGCGGTGCTCTCCGATGAGATATAGTTCATGCTGCTGCCGACACGGTCAGTAAGCATCTCGGTGAGTGAGCCCTCGGGTGTCTGCGCCTTGACGCTCACATAGAGGAGGTCACGCGGCTGCACCTGGTAGTCGGGCAGCTCCATCGGGAAGTAGTTCTCACCACCCAGCTCATAGAGGTTATGGAGGTAGGAGAGCTCTTTCTGTGTTGAGCATGCAGCTGTTATGGCGATAAGCGTAATAAGGGGGAGAAGTTTTTTCATTACGGGGTTTTTGGGTTATGTCGTACTAAATATCCTGTTTTTTTTCGAGTTTACGTATCATATTGGTCTGAATATCTACAGTAAGGTTCATACCGGGCTGTATGATACGTATCACCACCTTATGCTTCCGTCCGGCACGTATCAGCTCACCGCGCAGTCCTGTGAGGCTTCCTATGGTCACCTCCACCATATCGCCGCGGGTAAACACCTCACTGCTCACCTCCACGTCGGCGTCGCTGCCACACAGTATACGCAGGTTTGTTATCTGGTCTTCAGGAATAGGTACGGGTCGGCCCTCAATGGTTATGAACTTGACCACCCCATCTACCTTACGCACCTCAAATATCTCTTTCGGGACAGCCTTGACGAAGACGTAGGAGCTGATGAGCGGCTTCTCAACCATCTTCTTACGGTCAGACCACTGGCGGAGGGTCTTCTGCAGCGGCAGGAAGGTCTCTATCCCCAGCTCGGTGATACGGTCATGAACCCTCTTCTCTGCCCTTGAGTTGGTATAGACGGCGTACCATGCCCGCTCAGGTTTTTTTAATACCTGCAGCTGCTGCAGCTCTTCATTCACCGGTTGTGACAGATTCTCTCCCATGGTCCTTTTACTGTAAAGGAGCAAAATTACACAAAAAGGGTGAAAGTCAGAATCTCTCAAATGTTCGGGCCATCATCTCCTGTTCCTGCCGGGGAAGTTTATATCTTTCAGCTACCCTGCGCCATTTACTTACTGATCTTTTTAATCTTTTAACAATCATTCCTGCTTCTGCCCTGGTCAGTCTGAAATGTTCTGCCACCTCCAGGGCAAGCTCTATACTAAGAGAGTTGTCATCAAGGTTTATATTTAGTGACAGTCCTCTTCCTGTTTCATCAGGATTGATATCGAAGGCAGGGGAAAGAATCCAACCTTGTTCCTTGAGGATAAACCCATGATTACGAAGGTGGTCATCACTGTTTGAGATAAGTATGCTGAAGACAATCCTGCTCCATAACTCCTTCAGGTCACCACTGACGTTGGCTCCATGCCTTGTAAGAAAGTCTGCGATGTCAAGGTAGCTTGCTCCGGCAGTATGATCATCGCCGTCTCTATATCCCAGCATTGTCATTGCTGAGGCATAATGAAGTCTCTCATTTTTTATAGTTCTGTCAAATCGCTTTGTCAGGAATGTATGATGATTACCTGAGAATTTTCTGGCAACTGCTTGTGCCACATTCAGCCCTGCCACTCTTGCCAGCTCATTTGCAACCATCTCCCAGCCACCATTATCTTTTCTGTCAGCCCTTGCAGGAAATTTGGCGATCCAGAGTGTTCCGTCACTGTCAACAACACTTGCTTTTGGCCGTGCTCCGCCCAATGATGAGCCCGGGTTGACCAGCATGGTTAACCATTTATCATAGTCAGGGTTATCATATACATCTTCTTGCTCAAGCAGCAGGCTGATCTGTTCAAGTTCCCTGACGGAGGTCCATGGCGGTGTAGCATAACCGGCATTATCATTGAGGAACGGACCACCAATCTGCTCCTTGAACCTCAGTGCCCCCATGCGGTGATTGTCATACACCCCAAGAAGGTAATCAGACTCCATGAGTGTTCTTACTGCCCGTTTTTCGTTCCGGGCCAACAGTGCTTCACGTCTGGTCATCAACATACGCCCCCATCTGTCAGGGGAGGAGTCAAGGAAGAGTCCGAAATTTTGTTTTTCACTGTCAGTGTACCAGGTCCCGGGGTAAAACAACAACTCCGGGTCAAGTATCTGGGAAGCACGGGATTCCAGCCACTCGCGCTCATAGGTGAATGAGAAGATCTCTTTTCCGCGTGCCATCTCTGCCCTCAGCCGGCCCATAAGGAGTGGCTTGTTCATACCCTTCCAGTGGGCATAAACATAAATAAGCCTTGAAGTGCTTTCAGGTTTCATCTGCTCAAGATAGCTTTGAATGATTACCTGGCTCTTCCCCTGTTTTCAGAGAGGTTGTTTTCGGTGCCCGCTTTTTAACCATTAATCCGGCATCCTGAATCTTACGGCCTAGAATATCATCAGCTGCCACAGCAGCAATATTTTTATCAAGTCCCAATACAGAAAGAACCTTAACATATGCGCCGATAGCGACATTTGGATTGCCCTTTTCAACTGATGTAAGTGTAGTTCTGCTAATACCTGCTCTCTCTGCCACCTGCACCATGCTGTATCTTCTTCTCAACCTTGCAAGTTTTATGTTTTCACCCAGTGATGCAAGGTTTTTCCGTGGCCCGGGTAAAAGGATATAGCCTTTGTTTTTCATAACGTAAGCTTAAACATACAAATATAATGAATATTGTATAATATGCTTAACATTATGATTTTTTATCACTATTTGTCTGTCATGTGTAATTGTGCCCGGCGCGGCCAACCGCTGCATCTGTTATTAACGGCTATTGAAACAAGACTGTCCTGTCAGAATCCCCACACCACCCCTCCGCTGAAGGTTATTGTATTGCCGTAGAGGTGAGCGGGGTACCAGTCTGCTCTGCCGGTGACATTGCTGTGGGTTACTGCTGCCGTGGCCTGCACCCCGCCGGTGATCATATAGCTTATCTCCAGTCCGGTGGCGCTGCTTTGCCACTCTATCGGGTCAAGGTAAGGCAGTCCGACCCGGTTACCTCCTATGCTCTGGTAGTCAGGTCCCCGCACCGCCTTCTCATGCCATACCCTGATGCCTGAGGCGCGCATCGGCCGCCAGTCGAGGGCGATGTACCAGGTGCGGCTGTTGTCACGAATCCAGTGCCCCATATTGAATCCCTGGTTCTCATAGGTGATCACCGGCACGAAGTGCTGGAAGGTGAGCGGATAGGAGAAGGTGTACTCGGCGGTGATCCACAGGCTGGGCAGGAAGCTGTAGTTGCCGGTACGTAGTCCGCCCTTCCACGACAGGAAGTTGTAATCGCTGGTGCCGAACCGTTTTGTGGAGAGCTCATCGACAAAGAGGGTTCCGTAGAGGTGCAGGTGAGGAATATTGTGCGAACTGATATCGAAGAACATCTGGGAGTTGCTGTTGTCTATTCCCGAGTTGACGCCATGGTCAACCGACTTGTAGAAGAAGAGCGGCATCAGGTAGTAGGGTGTTATGCGGGGGTCAGACCACACCACGCTGTTACCGGCTGAGATGTGCAGTCCGGCAGCAGGGGTGAAGGTAAAAATGTTGGATGCAATGTATTTGCGGCGGTAGTGCTCACGGTACGAGGTGCCATAGGCGTTGCTCACCCAGTATGAGCGGGTTGAGTCAACCACCATGGAGTTGAGCCAGCCATGTATCCAGGTCATCTCACCCCAGCGTACCGGCTTAAGGTGCAACCTGATATGCATGAATGATGGTACCCGTCCCGACAGGATATTTGTTCCTGCATAGCCGCTGCCCCATACCGGCGACTCCTTGAGAAAAGCGATGTTGCCCCACCGCCACATGTAGCTCACCCCGCCACTCATCTCGGAGAAATCGGTACCGCCCTTCTGGTGGCCGCCCCGCTCACGGTTCAGGTAATCAGGCCTACCCATCAGCGGCTTCTGGTGGTTATCCTGCAGTGCGGCGAAGAAGGCCCAGTTGCGGTAGTTGCCGTAAATGCGGAAGCCGTTCTTCCAGTACCAGCTGCCGGTGTTTTCGCCCGGGCTGAGGATTCCGGGTGTGCTGTGTGCGCCGCCTGGTGTGTCTCCGGGATCTGATCCGGTACCTGTTCCTCCGGTTGTACCACTCTCTTTGAGACCCCGGGTAACTCTTCCGGTATATCCGAAGAGGGGAGTTACGGTGACGGTGAAGAGTGAGTCGCGATAGCGGGCTGCTGCGGGGTTGAGCAGCAGCCTCATACGGGCGTCAGGGTCGCCATCGGAGAAGATGGTGGTCCAGAACTGCAGCTCCTTCAGCTGGCGGCGGGTGAGTGCTGCGTTTCCGGAGTGTTGTGCTTCGGCTGCCTCCTCAAGTTTCTCCCTGATCATCAGTCGGCTATAGGGCTTCACCACCCCATTGAGGGTTATCATCCGGTCTGCTGCCAGCTCATCGAGGAAGAGGTAGATCGCTTCATCGCCCACCGGCTCCGGTATCATCTGTCCGGCCGCAGGAGGAGCGAGACACAATAATACCAGTGTTAATAAAGTTATTACAGTTGTTGAATAGTTCACGGGTTGAGGCTTTCCGCAAAGATAACGGTTGTGAGATATTTGCGGCATCCTGTCGAAAATCTGGGGAAATGAAAAGGGAGAACTTTCGTGTTTACACGCTAACTGCTGATTTGATGATACTTGCATCGTCTTATATGTTTATGGCGATGCTCAAACCGGCAGGATTCAAAACCTATATCACCTCTCACCTTACATTTTTTGGTATTCTCGCTTTTCTCTGGCTCACTGTCTCATTTATCGGAGGCAAGATAGGGCGTGGACGTATTATCAACCTGCGTACCCTCTTCGGGCGTGTCATCACGGTGAACCTTATTGCCACCAGCTTCGCGGCGCTGCTGCTCTTTGGCATGCGTGACCTGGAGTATTCGAGGATGGTGGTGTTTGGCACCGCTATCACTGCCACCTTCCTGGAGCTGCTCTTCGGATCGGTCTACTTCGCCTTCCGCAAGGCGCCACTGATCACCCCTGAGGTGATACGTCTCTCTGAGCGTGAGCTGGTAGCCCGTTCACACCCTGATGAGGCGAGTGATATCACTCCTGACCCGGCCCTGACGCTGCGTTTGCAGGAGGGCTGCTCCAAGGTGCGTGCCGGCGCCATCTCGTCGATGGTGGGCGCTGATGATGCTGCCCGGCTGGCTATCGTCTCCACCTCTGACCCTTTCAACATACAGAACCTTGAGCACCACGACTACACCTGTATCATCAACCTGAGGCCCATGAACAGCATACGTCGTCTGGACCATTTCCTTGATGTGGTCAACAGCCGGCTCACTGCCGGGGGGCTCTTTATCTGCTCGGTGGAGACGCTTGAGCAGCGTGCCCGGCGGCTGCGTGCGACCCTCTCACCGGTGATCTACTACCTGGTGGCTGCTCCCGACTTCCTTATCAACCGTGTCTTGCCGCGTATGCGTATCACCCGCAGCCTGTGGCAGTTTATCACCGGCGGTGCCAATCCGCCCTTCTCACGTGCCGAAGCGCTGGGACGCCTTAGTCGTGCCGGGTTTTCCATCAGGCAGGAGAAGTTTGGTGGTGATATGCTCTGTATCAGTGCCGAGCGACGCTCAGCACCACGCCAGGTGAACGGCAACAGCTACGGTATGATCATCTCACTGCCACGTATCGGTCGTGACGGACGTACCTTCAACGTCTACAAGCTGCGTACGATGCACCCCTATTCAGAGTATATACAGGACTACGTTTACGGCCTTCACTCGATAGAGGAGGGTGGCAAGATGAAGAACGATTTCAGGGTGACGGCGTGGGGACGCTTTGCGAGGCGTGTATGGCTTGATGAGCTTCCCATGGTGGTCAACATACTGAAGGGTGACATCAGGCTGTTTGGTGTTCGTCCGCTCTCAAACCACTATATCAGCCTCTATGATGATGAGACGCGGATGCGCAGGATGAAGTACAAGCCGGGACTGCTGCCACCCTACTATGCCGATCTGCCCGACACCCTGGCGGCGATACAGGATTCAGAGATCAGGTACTTCGACTCGTGGGACCGCAACCCGGTAGGCACCGATATACGGTACTTCGCCCGCAGCCTCTACAACATCTTTTTCCGCCACGCGAGGTCAGCGTAGCCAGGCCGGCAGTGCCCGGCACCCGGTTTGCAGGGCGACCTGTGTTGTATGGCGTATGGCAGGTGTCGTTTGCTGAGCGCCGATTTCTGATTTCCGACTTAATCAGCCTTAACAAACAGTCATACCTGCAAGGGGGTGCTGCTACAGGTCGCTACTACGGGTCGCTGCCACAGGTCATTGCCACAGGTTGCTGCAACAGGTCACTGCTACAGGTTACTGCCACAGGTCGCTGCCACAGGTCGCTGCTACAGGTCGCTGCTACGAATCAATGCTACGGATCATTTAAAACCAGCCACCCAGCTGTCGATATAGTTCACCCTGGCGTCAAGCCATGTCAGTACCCGCTGCAGGTCGGTGACGGCATCACCTGAGGAGCCGCGTGCACCCCACTTTTCATGGTCATCTGCCAGTGCAGGAGCTATTATCTCTGACCAGCTGGTGACATACTCCCTCAGCTCCGGGTATCTGTTGCTCCTGAACCATTCCCATCTCTCAGCGAAGAGCGACTGCATGTGCGGGTCTTCAAACAGCCTAAGGAAAAATATCCTTCCCAGGCTTTCCGGATTCTTGTTCCAGAAGAGCGGCTCCTCGGCTGTGGAGACCCTGTAATGAGTGTAAACCTGTTCAAACCCGTATCCCCAGTCAAAGTCCCAGATGATACCCATACGGTACTTACCGTCTGCCGGCCTGTTGATATAGGTGCTCTTGGGGTGGTTGATCTCCTGGTTAAGGGTGAGCTGATAGACGATCATATAGTTGACAAACGAGAGGTCATCAAAATAGTCGAGGTAGTTGTTGGCAGGAAATGATGCATCGTGTACCAGCGCCTCAAACTGGTTGAAGTGTCCCGAGATCTCTGCCAGCAGCTCATTGCTCATATTCTTCTCCTTGGGAAAGGCTATCATCACCGGCAGGTTGTAGCTTGCTGAGCGGAACTTCCACACCTCATCATAGTAGGTATCAAGCTCAAGCAGCACGCCGTCAGCCACATCGATACGGTGCTCACCCACCTCCTTATGCTCGGTGAAGACATAGACGCCGCGGTACTCACCGTTGATGGTGAGCTCTACCGGCAGCATATGGTTGGTGAAGGGCATCTCCAGCAGCCTGGCAGCCTTGTAGGGTATGGAGTTGTCCATCATCGTGCCGTCAAGGTATACCGAGAGCAGTACCCACTCCTTATAGGGGTGCATACCGAAGAGAGAGACTTTTTCTTCCAGCTTCATCTTGTAGGGTTTCTTGGGGTGTCCCCATGAGGTGTTGCCCCTTCCCCTTATCCCCAGCGCTCCCTCATAGTCTTCATACTCACCCTTGCCGTCGATACGTACGGTGCCGTTGACATAGTTCTCCTTGGAGGTTATCTCTGCCCCGCCCTCAAGATCTATATATATGTGTGGCAGTGTTGACTTGAGCCTGTCGATCCACTCCACCACCACGGTATAGCTCTTCTCGGAGCCATCTTCCGCCGTTATCACATAGATTAGCGGCCGGGTAAAGTCGAGGACAGTGACGCCCGACTCCTGCTTTTCGTCATTGACCATCACCGTCTCACCCTTGAACTCAAAGGAGGCGATCAGGTTCTTCTTGTCGGCCAGCTCAGGTATCTTCACCCTTATCTCGGTGTCGGTCACCTGCGCCACCACCGACTCTTCCAGGCTGGGGTTAAGGTTCTGATGAATGGCGAAGGCCACCATCTCTTTCTCTGACGACGGCTCCGGATCAACGGGATCATCAGGTTTTTCACGACATGCCGTCATCAGCATGGCGATCATCACTATCAGCATGGGGATCTTCAGGTACTTCATGACTCGATATTATGTTCAACAAAAACAAAACTGGTCTCAGTCCGGTTTAACGTACCAAAACCAGTTCGGTTCGATTTTCAGTTTTTCCTGCTATTGTCTCGACACTATTCAGGGTCACCTGGTTTTTTCAGAGCCAGACCTTCATTGATGGTGCGGCGCTTTTTTCTGAGCAAGTCTATTTCTGTCTGAGCTTAGCCTCCATTGAGGGCGAATCTCTATTTCTGCCTTAGCTTGGCTTCCATTGAGAGGGTGGCGTGTGGCACAGCCCTCAGTCGCTCTTTTCCTATGAGCTGGCCTGTCTCGCGGCAGATGCCGTAGGTCTTGTTCTCTATACGCACCAGTGCTCCCTGCAGGTGCTGAATAAATTTCAGCTGTCGCTGGGCAAGCCTTCCTGCCTCCTCCTTTGAGAGGGTGGTAGCTCCCTCTTCCAGCACCTTAAAGGTGGGTGAGGTGTCCATGGTATCGTTATTATCCTCATGGGTAATGCTTGCCTTCAGTACCTCGTAGTCTTTCCTGGCCTTCTCGAGCTTGGCATTGATTATCTGCCTGAACTCATCCAGCTCCTCATCCGTGTATCTTGTCTTTTCTGCCATGGCTACAAGTATTAAAATTGATATGCAAAGGTAACATAATTTTAGATACGTTATTCACCATATATACTATGGTACCCGCTACCTCTTTATAACCCGCTGCACGGTAAAATATTGTCTGCCAGAGATACTCCGGAGCAGGGCAGGAAAGGTGCTTCACATTACCTGCGCTGCCGTGTTCGCCTTGCACAGGGCTGCCCTATTCGCTCAGCCCGGGGTTGTCTTGGTCACCTGATGCCAGCTCATCCGGTACGGGGTTGCCCTGCTCGCCTGATGCCAGCTCGTCCGGTACGGGGTTGCCCGTCTCGCCCGTCGACTGCTCGCCTCTCGCTAACACACCTATCGCCGTCTCGCCTGCTTCCACCTTAAATATCCGCCTCCTGTGGCGCCTCCGCTAAAGGTGCTGCTCTCACGGGTGATTCTCTCAACTTTTATTAACTTTGCAGGCCGTAAAAAAGAGTCATTATTTTCATGTCGAAGAGATTTCCCGAATACAAGAGCCTCGACCTCCAGAAGGTGAATGATGAGGTGTTGAAGATGTGGGACGAGAACGACACCTTCCGCCGGTCACTGCGTAGTCGTGACGGCAGGGGTGAGTACGTCTTTTATGAGGGTCCGCCCTCAGCCAACGGTATGCCCGGTATTCACCATGTGATGTCACGTGCCATCAAGGATGCCATCTGCCGCTACAAGACGATGCAGGGCTACGAGGTGAAGCGCAAGGCGGGGTGGGATACTCACGGGCTGCCGGTGGAGCTGGGTGTTGAAAAGGCCCTCGGTATCACCCGTGATGATATCGGTACCAAGATATCCGTGGAGGAGTATAACGATGCGTGTCGCCACGACGTGATGAAGTACACCGATGCCTGGGAGGAGCTTACCCGCCGCATGGGTTACTGGATCGACATGGAGAATCCTTATATCACCTACGACAACCGTTACATTGAGACCCTCTGGTGGCTGCTCAAGGAGCTTCACAGCAAGAACCTCCTCTATGAGGGTTACACCATACAGCCTTTCTCACCTGCCGCCGGCACCGGTCTCAGCTCACATGAGCTCAACCTGCCCGGCTGCTACCGTGATGTGAGTGATACCACCTGTATAGCCCTCTTCGATGTTATCCGCAATGAGAGGTCACAGTTCCTCTTCACCGATGCCGGCACTGAGAGTGTGAAGATCATGGCGTGGACCACCACTCCGTGGACCCTCCCCTCGAACACTGCGCTGGCAGTAGGATCTGCCATTAACTATGTGAGGGTGAAGACTGTCAATCCCTACACCTCGGAGCCTCTCACCGCTATCCTCGCAGAGGATCTTCTCGGCACTATCTTCGTTCCCGGCCGGTCGCCCGGGTACACCGTCACCGGCCGCTACACCGGCAGTGAGCTCAGCGGCATCAGCTATGAGCAGCTGATCGACTGGGTGGAGCCTGATGCAGGCGCCTTCCGCGTTATCACCGGCGACTTTGTCACCACCGTTGACGGTACCGGCATTGTACATATTGCACCCACCTTTGGTGCTGACGACTACCGTGCAGGTAAGGAGCATGGTGTACCGCCACTGATGGTCAAGATGTCAGACGGCTTTATGGGTCCGCTGGTTGACCGTCGCGGACGAATGGTTCCTGTTGAGGATCTCGACCCCGCCTTCGTGAAAGAGCGTGTCCGCACCGCCAGCTACTCACGCTTCGCCGGTCGCTATGTCAAGAACGAGTATGACGAATCGATTCCGGCTGATGCCGACACCCTCGATATCGATATTGCGGTGACGCTGAAGCAGCAGGGGAAGGTGTTCCGCATAGAGAAGATGGTTCACAACTACCCGCACTGCTGGCGTACCGACAAGCCGGTGCTCTACTACCCCCTCGACTCGTGGTTCATACGTACCACCGCCCTGCGTGACCGTATGATAGAGCTCAACAACACCATCAACTGGAAGCCGGCCAGCACTGGTACCGGGCGCTTCGGCAAGTGGCTGGAGAACCTGGTCGACTGGAACCTGTCGCGCTCACGCTACTGGGGCACGCCCCTGCCTGTCTGGATGAGTGAAGACCGCAAGGAGGAGATATGTATCGGATCGGTGGCTGAGCTTAAGAGGGAGATAGCCCGCAGCAAGGAGGCAGGCTTCATGAAGGAGAACCCGCTGGAGCGGTTCGTGGAGGGCGACTTCTCCGATGCCAACTACTCACTGCTCGACCTGCACCGTCCATACGTCGACGAGATAGTGCTTGTCAGCCAGAGCGGCAGGCCGATGTATCGTGAGACAGACCTGATAGATGTGTGGTTCGACTCGGGGGCGATGCCCTATGCGCAGGCGCACTACCCGTTTGAGAACCGTGACACGTTTGATGAGAAATTCCCGGCCGACTTCATTGCCGAGGGTGTTGACCAGACCCGCGGGTGGTTCTTCACGCTGCACGCCATCGCCGTGATGATCTCCGACTCGGTCTCGTTCAAGAATATTATCTCCAACGGACTGGTGCTTGACAAGAACGGCAACAAGATGTCCAAGCGGCTGGGTAATGCCGTTGACCCCTACCTGGCTATCGGCAACCACGGCTCTGACGCGTTGCGCTGGTATATGCTCACCAACGCACAGCCATGGGATAACCTGCGCTTTGACATGTCGGGCGTTGAGGAGGTGAAGCGCAAGTTCTTCGGAACGCTCTATAACACCTACTCCTTCCTGGCTCTCTATGCCAACGTTGACGGCTTCACCGGCCGTGAGCCGCAGGTGCCTGTGGAGAGTCGTCCCGAGATAGACCGCTGGATCATCTCGCTGCTCAACACGCTGGTGAAGGATGTGACGGCGTGGTATGACGACTATGACCTCACCCCTGCCGGGCGCGCCCTCTCTGACTTCGTCACTGAGAACCTCTCTAACTGGTATGTACGCCTCAACCGGAAGCGCTACTGGGGTGGCGGCTTCAGTGAGGATAAGCTCTCTGCCTACCAGACGCTCTACACCTGCCTCGAGACGGTTGCCCGTCTGGCGGCACCGCTCATACCCTTCTATACCGACCGTATCTTTACCGACCTCAACCTGATGAGTGGCGGCTTCAGTGAGGGCTCGGTACACCTGGCGCCCTTCCCCGTATGGGATGAGAGCCTGATAGACAAGGAGCTGGAGGAGCGGATGGAGATAGCGCAGAAATATTCGTCGATGATACTGGCGCTGCGCCGTAAGGTGAATATCAGGGTTCGGCAGCCGCTGGCCAGGATCATGGTGCCGGTCACCGGGAAAAAATTCAGGGAGAAGGTTGAGGCGGTGAAGGGACTCATACTGGCTGAGGTCAACGTGAGGGAGGTGGAGTATGTGGATGACACGTCGGGCATGCTGGTGCGTCGCGTCAAGCCCAACTTCCGGCTGCTGGGACCACGCTTCGGGAAACAGATGAAGGAGGCGGGTGCAGCTATCATGGCAATGACACAGGATGAGATAGCGCTCTTTGAGAAGGAGGGGTCACGTGAGCTGAGGATCAATGGCGAAACTTTCCGTATAACCACTGAGGATGTGGAGATTATTTCAGAGGATATACCCGGGTGGCTGGTAGCCAACGAGGGACGCCTCACCGTGGCTCTCGACATAACCGTTACCGAGGAGCTGCTGCATGAAGGGATAGCACGTGAGTTTGTCAACCGCATACAGAACATACGCAAGGAGAACCAGTATGAGGTGACCGACAAGATCAAGGTGATGATTGAGGATCTGCCCTTTGTGGCTGAAGCGGTGAGGAAGCACTCCGGATATATCGCCTCACAGACACTGGCACGTGAGGTGTCACTGGCACCCGGCAGCGACCTCACTGCACGCGGTGCCCGAGAGACCGATATCGAAGAGCAGATGGTGAAGGTGCTGGTAGAAAAGGTGTAGTCAATTTTTTATCTTTGCCTCAAACAAAATGAGGTAACATGTTTTCAGGAATAGTTGAGGAGGCAGCCCCTGTAGTACGCATTGAGCAGGATCAGGACAATATTCACATTACGATGCGGTGCTCATTCACTCATGAGCTGAAGGTTGACCAGAGCATTTCACACAGCGGGGTATGCCTGACGGTGGTAAAAACCGACGGTGACACCTACACCGTCACCGCTATCAGGGAGACGCTGGAGAAGACCAACCTGGGGCTGCTCAGTCCGGGTGACAAGGTCAACCTCGAACGGAGCACCCGCCTTGACGGGCGACTCGACGGTCACATGGTACAGGGACACGTTGACCTGACCGCCACCTGCACCTCGGTACGTGAGGCGGGCGGGTCATGGTACTACACCTTTGAGTATGAGCCCACCTCGCCGGAGCATATCACAGTAGAGAAGGGGTCAGTAAGCGTGAACGGTGTCAGTCTCACGGTGGTCAACTCACAGGAGCGGTCGTTTGAGGTGGCTATCATTCCCTTCACCTGGGAGGTGACCAATTTTCATCAGATAGAGAAGGGTACCATAGTCAATATCGAGTTTGACATCATTGGCAAGTACATCGCAAAGATCGTACGGCAGGTACTGGGTAAAGAGTGATAACTCATTATTATGAAAGCAGATATCGGATTGGGCAGCTACCCTGTAAAGTTGACAGGTGTACTAATCAGTCTCATAAGCCTGTCAGGAATTGTTTTATGTAAATATGTTACCGTATCTGATCCGGTAATATTTGCCAACCTGCACCTTATTAAGCTGTTTACCTTTTTGTTCGCCAGCGGACTGCTTCTGTTTCTCTACTCAAAGGAGAAGAGTAATCCTGAAAAATCTATTCAAACCAGCAATCTGTTGAGCCGCATCTTTCTGATGGCACTCTACGCCTGTCTCATCGTCTTCAGCATGATACAGTCAATAAATGATGACTACAGTATCGACATTATGGTTCCGGTACTGTTTTTCCTGATCGTGCAATTGCTCTTTACCGTGATAATGCATTTCCACACATTATCAAACAGAAGATTCTACCTGATCTCTACCACTATATTTATTATAGGTGCGGTTGTTATACTAATAGTATGACCGCTGCCAGGCTCTCTGTAAACAGATTCTTGCAGCGGTGACTGCCTGTCGGAAAATTGTGCCGGCAGTGTTTCAATTTGTACGCCCAGTAATGTTCCAGGCTCTGTGCCTGGAATATCAGCTCTTCCCCGCTGTTTAGTTCAATAATTTTTCTGCTCCATTTAAACAATTCCGCTCTTCCGGTTTTTACTCAATAGAACAAACCATCCTGCAAAGAATCATTAATCCTTAACTTTGCCGTATGAACAACAGGAAGATAATAGTTGCGATTACCGGTGCCAGCGGTTCGATTTACGCTCTCAAACTGCTTGAACGGCTGCGGGGACTGGCTGCTCCACTGCCTGGTACGGACAGAGAGGCAGGTGAGCCCGGACTACTGCACCACACTGACAAGGTATCCGGTGAGCAACGTCAGCAGCACCACTCGGGCATGGCATCGGGTGAACATGGTCTGCAGCACCACACGGGCATGGCATCTGATGAGCACAGTCTCCAGCGCGAGGCAGGCGGGTCGCCACTCCGGAATAAAGATTCAGCCGTTCTGTTGCAGGAGGTGGCCGTCATACTGACCTCCAACGCTGCCGGGATTATGGTTCATGAGACCGGTCAGGGTTACATCTCCTCAGGCGTAGAGAGGCAGTGGCAGAACAACGACTTCAATGCTCCGTTCGCTTCCGGCTCATCGTCATACGACACGATGATCATCTGTCCCGCCTCCATGGGGATGGTTGGCCGTATAGCCCACGGCGTCTCTGACGACCTTATCACCCGTGCCGCCGACGTGATGCTCAAGGAGCGCCGTCGCCTCATACTGGTACCACGCGAGACACCCTACAGCCTCATACATATCAACAACATGAAGCTGCTCACCGAGGCCGGCGCAATCATCTGTCCGGCTACACCCTCCTTCTACAGCCGTACGCAGACGATAGATGAACTGGTGATGACGGTGACCGACAGGGTGCTGGCGCTGGCAGGATTCACCATTGACACCTTCAGGTGGAATGAAGAGGATAAGGAATAGGGCTGTGGTGAGCACTGACAGATATGGGATACTGTCCTTTCTGATACGAGATGTTGTTCTTTTCGATGCAGGATGTTATTTTCTCTAAAAATTCCATGTGAATCAGCATAATCTCCATAAACGGGTTGTATCACTCTTCAGGAGGCACCATGTGTTCAGTATAGCCACTGTCAGCCAGCAGGGGCCCTGGTGTGCATCGTGCTTCTACGTCTGGGATGAGGATCACAACTCATTCATCATCACCACCGACCTCACCACACGGCATGGGAAGGAGTTTCTCGGAAATCCCTCCGTAGCCGGCACCATCGCCCTAGAGACCCGCAGGGTGGGACGTATCTGCGGCGCCCAGTTCACTGGTGAGGTGACCGTCCTGGAGGGTGATGCTCTCAGGCGTGCCCGCCGCCTCTTCCTGAAGCGGTTTCCTTATGCTGCCCTCTTCACCCTGCACCTTTGGGAGGTGCGTCTCAGCCATATCAAGCTGACCGACAACCGCCTGGGATTCGGAAAAAAAATAGTATGGGACCGTGAAGAGGAGACAAGTTCATCATCCCCAGAATAAATGGTGCCATCAGCAGAGCTCCTTTCTTCATGGTAACCTCACTCCTTTCCTCACGGCAACCTCCTCCTTTCTTCACAGCAACCTCCTCCTTTCTTCACGGCATCCTCGCTCCTTTCTTCATGGCAACTTCACTCCTTTCTCCATAGCATCCTCACTCCTTTCCTCCGGTCAAACCCCTTTTTTTTTAACTTTACCTGACCGTGATCGATCACTCTACCATAGAACGTATTTTCGAGGCTGCACAGATCAATGATGTGATCTCTGAGTTTGTGCCACTCCGTCGAAGGGGTGTCAACTATCTGGGTCTGTGTCCGTTCCACAATGAGAAGACTCCGTCGTTCACCGTCTCGCCCGCCAAAGGTATCTTCAAATGTTTCGGCTGTGGAAAGGGTGGCAATGCCGTCACCTTCATCATGGAGCATGAGCACCTCTCCTACCCTGATGCCCTGCGATGGCTGGCGAAGAAGTACCACATTGAGGTTGAGGAGAAGGAGATCACCCCCGAGGAGAAGGCGAAGCAGGACGAGCGTGAGAGCCTGCTGGTGGTTAACCGCTACGCTGCCCGGCAGTTTACGGAAAACCTGTTTCACGGACGCGAAGGTCTGGCACTCGGACTCTCCTACTTCCGGGAGAGGGGATTCCGGAATGAGATACTGCAGAAGTTTGAGGTGGGCTACTGCAATGAGAAACGTGACGATTTTACGCAGAAGGCCCTTGCTGACGGCTACCGTAGTGAGTTCCTGGTAGACAGCGGACTCACCATCGACAAGGAGGGGGACCTCTTTGACCGCTTTGCCGGACGAATCATGTTTCCTATCCACTCCCTCTCGGGGCAGGTGCTCGGCTTTGGCGGACGGATACTCAAAAAGGATAAGAAGGCAGCCAAGTATGTCAACACCCCTGAGACCGAGGTCTATCACAAGAGCCGTATCCTGTATGGTATCTTCCAGGCGCGGCAGATGATCATCAGGGAGGAGAAGTGCTTCCTGGTGGAGGGGTACACCGATGTGCTCTCTATGTTCCAGGCTGGTGTTGAGAATGTGGTAGCCTCATCGGGTACGGCGCTCACCCCCGAGCAGGTGAGGCTCATCAAGCGGTTCACACCTAATATCACCATGCTCTATGACGGTGACCAGGCGGGGCTGATGGCCTCACTGAGGGGCACCGACCTGATACTTGAGGAGGGTATGAATGTGCGCATCGTGGTGCTGCCCGACGGTGAAGATCCCGACTCATACTCAAAGAAGGTCTCTAATGAGGAGTTCAGGCGTTACCTGCAGGAGAACGAAAAGGATTTTATCACCTTCAAGACCAGCCTGCTGCTAGATGATGCCAAGGGTGACCCGGTCAAGCGCGCCGGACTGGTACGTGAGGTGGTGCGGTCGATAGCGGTCATACCTGACCAGATCATCAGGACTGTCTATGTGAAGGAGTGCAGCACCCAGCTGGCCATGCCTGAGGAGGTAGTACTGGATGAGGTGATGAAGCTGCGCAACCAGCCCAGCTTCCGCGACCGTAACAAGTGGCCCGGACAGGATAGCGCCACAGGCGGACTGGCGGATGCTGCCGGCGTGACAGCCGCCACACTGCAGGCACGGCAGAGGAGAGCGACGGTAACCGCCTACTACTCTGAAAAAGAGATAGTGAGGCTGCTAATACGCTACGGAACGGAGGTGCTCACCAGTGCCACTGATCCCGATGAGGGTACCGAGGTTATCACCACCGTGGCTGACTACATAATCAATGAGATTGTTGAGGATGAGCTGAAGTTTGATGACCCCTCCCTCGCCCTGATGTTCGAAGAGATCAGCTTCGGCGTAAGCCAGGGTATGGTACCGGCAGACCGTAACTTCGTACAGCATGCCAATCCGCAGATAAGCATCCTGGCGGTTGACCTGCTGACGGAGAGGGATATGCTGAGTGACCTGTGGCGCAAGCATGGCACCTACGTCGAGACCGAGGAGATGAAGCTCAAAAAGATCGTCTCCGACGCGGTGCTGAAGTTCAAGGGCGACAAGATAAAGATGATGCAGCGGGAGATACTCAAAGCTATCAAGGAGGCAGGCGACGATGAGAAGAAGATATCAGCGCTGCAGGAACAGCATAAGGCGATGGCCGCACTGCAAAAAAAGATAGCTGCCGGGATCGGTACAAGAATAATTCTGTAATAACTGCCCGGAACTACTCCCTTCCCATCGAAGCTACTCCCTCCGAGGTCCTTCGTGTCCCTACCATCTCCCACTGCAATTACACTCCGATCACTCTCACCCTTCCGTTCGTCGGTACTCCCGTTCCATCCGTCTCCTGCTACCGCTACTCTCCTTCCACCGCCCCCGTTTCACGCGACGCCGTCACATTACCAATTTCCGCCCTACCATCTCCCACTGCTATTACACTCCGATCACTCTCACCCTTCCGTTCGTCGGTACTCCCATTCCCCACGTCGGCGCCGGCAATCAGTGCCATTTTTACTGATGATCGGAAAAGCTTTTTTGTTACCTTGCCAAAAATTCCTGCATATAATGAGACTGACGTTTCCTGTGACCATTATATTATGCCTTCTCCTTGCCGTCAGTGCATCATGTAAAAGGGCAGAGAGGAGTCTCGGGCTGCCGGTGCCGGTATTCTCCACCCATCCGCCGGAATCGGTCTCCGAGATCAAAAAGAAGAGGGAGATCTATTACGGGCTGCTCACCCCGGTGGAGGCGTGCAACATTTTTGACCGTCTGGGCATTCGGCTCAATGACACCATTATACTCTCCTCCGAGAACCGCGACCTCTATATGAGCAGCTACAAGGCAGCGATGAACCTGGGTGTCTATGGGGTGGATATGGGTTACCTCAGGCTCTTCGGCGTGAACCGCCAGACGATGAGTTACTTCACTACCATCAGGACGCTGAGCGACCGGCTCGGGATGCCCTCCAACCTGCTGACCGATGCTATCAGGAATATCGATCCGGAGATGAACCATCCCGACTCACTGACACAGCTCATGAACCGCACCTTCGCCAAAATAGACAGCAGCCTTCGTAGCGACGGTAATGAGGGGACGCTGGGACTGATGCTCATGGGAGGGTGGATTGAGGCGATGTACCTCGCCACACAGCTGGCCTATGATCCCGACAACCCCGACCCGGAGGTGGTGGGTAAGATAGCCGAGCAGAAATATTCACTGCTCTCACTGCTCAGCTTCATGAAGAACTACTACAGTGAGCCGATGGTGGTCTTCTACACCAAGAAGCTGAAATACCTCAACCGCTGGTTTGACACCTTTGAAATCTATTACCAGCCGGGCGACGTGCTGGTGGATACCATGAGACAGGTCATCACCACCTCGGGAACCGAGATGACCGTGACCGTGGAGACGCTTAACCAGATACGTGATTACGTGGCTAAGCTGCGGAATGAGATCACCGGCATCTGACAACAGCGGCCTCACGAATAGTGGGGAAGAGAGGGAGGGTGAGAAGGAGCGGGAAGATTGGTTAGATTCGGGGATGAGATCACTGGCATCTGACAGCAGCAGCAGGAGCAAAGGGGAGGAGCAGGAAGGAGGGAGGAGCGGGAAGGAGGGAAAATTCCGGGACAACCTAAAAAACCCGGGAAAGAGCAGGGAAGACCGGGAAAAACCGGAAAGACCGGAAAAACCGGAAAGATCCGAAAGACCGGAAAGATCCGAAAATCCACAGGGATTAGATCAATGCTGTGAGGAGTCATACCTTTTAAACCGATACTGATCAAAAAAATATACCATGAGCCGATCACCGATTTTTGTTACGGTAGCTGTTGTACTTATTCTGCTCTCCTGCGGGCGGGGGAGGAGGGAGTCGGGCGCTGAGCTGCTCACGCATGCGGTCACCATCATCGACAAGGGCTACAGCAAATATATCTCTGCATACACAACAGGTACCCTTCCGGTGACCGGTACCCTGCAGGTGATATTCACCCCTGAGTTTGCTGCCACCATAGACCGTAACCGTACCCAGGGTCTCTTCACATTCACTCCCGCCATCAAGGGGAAGGCTGAATGGGCTGATGATGTCACCCTGATCTTCAGGCCTTCGCGGCACCTGCAGCCCGGCACCGCCTACCGGGGTACGCTCAGCCTGAGCCGGCTGGCCTCTGTGGAGGAGCCTTTCAGCAGCTTCCCGCTGAGCTTCCACACTATTGAAAAAAACTTTGTAGTGTCGCTTGACCCGATAGCTGTTGACCTGCCTGACGGTGAGACCTACACCCTTACCGGCAGCGTCACCACCGCAGACCATATAGACAATACGGAGGTTGAGAAGTATCTCACCGCCACTATCGGCAAGCGCAGCCAGAAGGTCGTCTGGGACCACTCAGCACTGAATATCCACACTTTTACTGTCGGGAAGATCTCCAGGGAGAAGGAGGAGCGCGCCCTTACCGTGTCATGGAACGGCACACAGTGGGGTGTCAAAAACAGGGGTGAGAGCACAGTGATGATTCCCGCTAAGGGACTCTTCACCCTCACCGATATCAGGATCAGCACCGGCGAGAGCAAGAGTATCACTCTCTGGTTCTCTGACCTTCTCGATGCCTCGGGCGAGCTGGAGGGGATGGTCACCGTCACGCCGGCACATGCCCTCACCGTCACTGCCGAGACCAACCGGCTGCTGGTCATTCCCGCTGCCACGATTACCGGTGAGGTGACCCTTACCATTGATGGCTCACTACGCAACACAAAAGGTGTGCGACTGGGCGAGGCGGTCACACACACCATCAATTTCACGCCTGTGATGCCGGGGATCAGGTCTGCCGGCCGCGGTGTGATCATGCCCTCCTCGGGCGACCTGATCTTCCCCTTCATGGCTGCCAGCCTGAGCGCCGTTGACCTGACCATCATCAAGATTTTCGAAAACAACCTGCCATACTTCCTGCAGCAGTACAACATGGGCAACGCCTCATACTACAACGAGGTGCAGCCGTTCGGCAGACCGATCTACCGCGGCCGTATTGACCTGACCGGCGGTGGTGCGCTCACCGGCGGTGGAGCGCTGACCGGCGGGGCGACAGGAGGAGTGGTGACAGCTGGCGGAAAAGCAACAAGCGCAGGTATATCTGCCGGAGGAGGAAGGGCAACAGCAGCAGGAGTGACAGCAAGCGGCTACAACCTCTACACTATTGACCTTTCTGACTACATAGAGCCTGAGCAGGGGATTCTCTACCGCATTGAGCTGGGTATGCGTCCCTCTTACTCAACCTATCCCTGCAGCGACAGCCGCAAGCCGTCACGCTATGAGGAGATGCTTGAGCTGGCTGACCTCGACCGGCAGTGGGAGGGTTCTGACAACTACTACTCTCTCTCCGAGTCGGGGCTCTTCTACCAGTATGCATACAACTGGCGCGAATACAACAACCCCTGCAACGATGCCTATTACAGTCCTGATAAAAAGCTGGTCAGTAACATTCTGGCCTCCGACCTGGGTATCATAGCGAAGGGGGGTGCCGACAACCGCATCACCATCTTCATACGTGACTTGCGCAGTGCCGAGCCGGTTGAGGGTGTCACTGTTGAGCTCTTCGACTATCAGAACCAGCCGCTGGGCTCTGTCATCACCGCCCGCGACGGCTCAGCCGCCTTCACCTGCCCCAGGGCTCCCTACCTGGTTGTCGCCCACAAGGAGAACAACCGCAACTACCTCTCACTGCGTAGTGCCAATGCGCTCTCCATGAGCTCGTTCGACGTCTCCGGCGAGACCCCCCAGGATGGTATCAGGGCTTTCCTCTACACTGAGCGTGATGTGAGGCGTCCGGGTGACACAATCTACCTGGGGGTTATTATCCGTGACTTGAGCAGGAAGGGACTGCCGGCGGGCCATCCGGTACACTATGAGCTGTTCAACAGTACGGGGCAGCGTATCGACCAGCAGGTCACCACCCTCAATGACAAGGGGTTCATCACCTTCTCATCGGTCACCTCCGAGGATGACAAGACAGGTAACTACCGTGCACAGGTAAGGATCGGCGCAGCCACCTTCTCACACACTGTCAAGGTGGAGACGGTAAAGCCCAACAGGCTGAAGATCAGGCTTGACTTCCCCGGTACCATGGCCGGCGGAGCAACGCGCGCCATCAGGGGCCTGATGAAGGTGACCTGGCTGAACGGCACGGTGGCACGTGACATGAAGTCGACGGTTGACCTGCACCTTGTGCCGGTGAAGACGCAGTTCGACAGATACGGACAGTACACCTTTGATGATCCGGCAGCACGGTTCTGGTTTGAGAGCCAGACCATCTTCGACGGGACCATCAGCAGCAGCGGTGAGGCGACGGTCAGCTTCGCTCCTGATACAGAGCTCGATGCGCCGGGCATGCTCAACGCTGTCTTCACCACCAGGGTGTTTGAGAAGGGGGGCGATGCCAGCATCACGCGAACCGTCCTTCCTTATGCTCCTTATCCCTCCTTCGTTGGGATGAACATACCTGCCCTGGGCGCTACCGGACGCCTCCTCTATACCGACCGGTCCAATGAGGTGAGGCTGGTGACGCTCGACAAGGAGGGGAGGCCGGTGACCAGCAGGGTGGAGGTCAACATCTACAAACTTGACTTCCGCTGGTGGTGGGAGTCTGACCAGGAGTACCTCGGCTCATACATCACCCGTGGCGGCAACCGTCATATCTTCTCAGAGACGATAACCACCACAGGAGGTGAGGGGAAGGTCTCGTTCAAGGTGGGGAAGGAGCAGTGGGGCCGCTACCTGGTGAGGGCGACGCTGCCCTCGGGGCACTCCACCGGCATGATAGTGCTGGTTGACTGGCCATGGGACTACGGTATGAAGCCCGGCGGCAATGACGGTGCCACCCTGCTGCAGCTCAACACTGACAAGGAGAAGTACAATGTGGGTGACATGATCAGCCTCAACTTCCCGGCACCGGCGAACGGGCGGGCCATCATCACCGTTGAGGGCAGCACAGGGGTGATGGAGGTTATCAGTGAGAAGACAGATGCCGGCAATAGCGAGGTGAAGATCAGGGCCACGCCGGAGATGGCCCCCAACGTCTACCTCAGTGTGACGCTGCTGCAGCCCCATGCGCAGACAGCCAACGATGCGCCGCTACGGCTCTATGGCGTCATCCCGGTGATGGTGGAGGATCCTGACACGAGGCTCGAGCCGGTGATAACGATGTCTGACCGTATCAGGTCACAGCAGGTGGTGGAGATAAAGGTATCCGAGAAGAGGAAGCAGAAGATGACCTACACCGTGGCGCTGGTTGATGAGGGGCTGCTCGACCTCACCGGATTCCGTACGCCCGACCCGTGGAAGTGGTTCTTCGTTAAGCATGCCCTGGGGGTGAGGACGTGGGACCTGTACGATATTGTCTTTGGCGCCTTTGGCGGAAGGCTCAGTCGTGCCCTGGCCACCGGCGGCAGCGAGGCGGCGGTGGATCACAGCAAGAGCCGCGACCGTCGCTTTGAGCCGGTAGTACGGTTTATCGGGCCCTTCACGCTGGCTCCCGGCAAGAGCGCGGTACACAAGATCACGATGCCTCACTACACCGGATCGGTGCGGGTGATGGTCACCGCCGCCGGCACAGCCAACCGGTTCGGATCGGCAGAGAAGAGTGTCACCGTGGCTGACCCTCTGATGGTGCTGGCCACAGCGCCGCGGGTGCTCTCGCCGGGCGACAGGGTGGCGCTGCCGGTAACGGTCTTTGCGCAGGAGAGCAGCATCACCGATGTGACGGTCACAGCCACCACCAACGAGATGGTGAGCCTCACCGTGGCGGAAGGGTCGCTGCAGTTTGACGAGCCGGGCGACAAGGATCTGGAGCTCTTCCTCACCACCGCCGGCAAGCCGGGGACAGCCACAGTAACCGTCACTGCCACCGGCCACGGTGAGAAGGCCACACACAGCCTCAACGTGCCGGTACGATCACCCAACGCACCTGAGCGCAGGGCAGAGACCATGAGCCTCGACGCCGGCAGGAGCTACGACAAGAGTTTTACTCCGTTCGGACTGTCAGGCACCTCAGCGCTCACCGTGGAGCTCTCAACACTGCCCTCCGTCAGCCTGGAGCGTCGCCTCAGGTTCCTCACCTCCTTCCCGCATGGCTGCACCGAGCAGGTCACCTCAGCTGCCTTTCCGCAACTCTACCTGCCTGACCTGCTGGGTAAGGGACTCGAGGATCCTGCCACGGTACGCAACCACGTGCAGGAGGCACTACGTACGGTAGCCTCACGGCAGCTTCCCTCGGGTGGGGTGCCGTCATGGCCGGGAGGTGCATACCCCGACGACTGGGTCACCTCCTATACGGGGCACTTCGCGCTGGAGGCGCAGAAGGCCGGATACACCATCCCTGACGGCTTCCTCAGCCGGTGGAGCGCCTACCAGAGGTCACAGTCGTCAAAATGGAGCTACCAGCCGCAGTACCGTTATACAGCCACCGACCAGGCCTACCGGCTCTTTACCATGGCGCTGGCCGGATCACCCGACAGGGGGGCGATGAACCGTATGCGTGAGATTAGTGACCTGCCCACGCTGGCGAGGTGGCTGCTGGCAGCAGCCTATGCCACCACCGGACGCAAGGAGGTGGCACAGACACTCATTGATGTGCGTAACATGAAGAGCGAGAGTGAGTATGCAAACTACTACTACGGCAGCAGCCTCAGAGACCAGTCGGTGATACTCTATACGCTGACACTGACAGAGATGCATGGCGAGGCACTGGCCATGCTGCGCGATGTGGCAGCGGCGCTGAGCCTCGACACGTGGTACAGCACACAGACAACCGCCTGGGGACTATTTGCCTACATGAACTACGCCAGACAATCTGGCAGTGCTGCCGGCCGACCCATTAAAGCTACCATAGAATTCAATGGCAGTCGTGACAAGCTCAGCGCTGCCGGCGGCACCCTGCTGAAGCGCTATCTGCCTGACGGGCCCGGCCGCGTGACGGTGGTGAACGAGGGTGAGACACCGGTCTTTGT
Source organism: uncultured Rikenella sp. (assembly GCA_964537135.1). GTDB lineage: Bacteria > Bacteroidota > Bacteroidia > Bacteroidales > VadinHA17 > SR-FBR-E99. The sequence goes on along the minus strand of CAZHZC010000010.1, from coordinate 28,279 downwards.
AACCATAACCGAAGAGGGTGTGCCGCCGGCAGCTGACATGACCGTGAGAGAGAGCAACCTCACCATGAAGGTGAGCTACCGTGATATGGAGGGGAAAAATCCCATAACGGTCAGCCCGCTGCCACAGGGCACCACCTTCACCATGTGGGCTGAGGTGACCAACACTACCCACCGCCAGATCAATGACCTGGCACTGACACAGATGGTACCGTCAGGGTGGGAGATACAAAATACCAGGCTCTTTGAGTCAGGACTACAGATCAGGGAGGATGCACATGACTACCGCGACTTCCGTGATGACAGGGTCTATACCTACTTCAGCCTGAAGAGTGGTGAGACGAAGAGGTTCTTTATCATAGTGACAGCATCATACCGTGGCAGCTACAGCATGCCCGCCGTGCTATGCGAGTCACTATATGACGACTCCTACTTCGCCCGCCGGCCCGGATTCCCGGTAGAGGTGATTAAATAACCTTGCAGCAATCAGGTAATAAACAGAAAGCAACAATGCGGAAAACTGATAGCAGACCTAGAGTAACCATGTAAAAATCTGGTAGCAACTGGAAATAACAACGTAGGAACAATACAACAATCGGGTTGTAACCATGTAAAAACCTGGTAGCAACTGGGAATAACAACGTAGGAACAATACAACAATCTGGTAGTAACCATGTGAAAGCCTGATAGCAACCTAGAATTGAACCAGCAGGAACTCAGAAGTAATCATATTAACATATTAACCCTGCAGAAATTCTGATACTATTCTGAAGTAACCCTGCTATAACTCCACAGCTGTCAGACAGCATCAGATAGCATCAGACAGCATCAGACAGCATCAGACAGCATCAGACAGCATCAGACAGTTAATATCCCCACATGAACCAAACAGAATACAACCTGCAGGAGTTGTCAGAAAACCATGACCCGTATCCTTAAAATACTCCTCTGGTGCGTACTGGCACTTCTGCTCTCTATCCTCATTGCGCCTATGCCCGCTTTTCATACTCCCCTCTCTACGGTGGTTGAGGCGTCTGATGGCACCCTCCTCGGGGCACGGGTGGCTGCCGACGGTCAGTGGCGCTTCCCTCCTCCCGACTCACTGCCAGACAAGTATGTCACCTGTGTAATCAATTATGAGGATCGCCATTTCCGCAGGCATCCCGGTGTCAATCCGGTATCTCTGTTCAGGGCACTGGTTTACAATATCAGAAGTGGCAGGATCGTCAGCGGCGGCAGCACCATAACCATGCAGGTGGCACGTATGGCGCGGGGCAATCCCCACCGCACCTATGGCGGCAAGGTGGTAGAAATATTTTCTGCCCTCAAGCTGGAGCTCTTTCGCTCCAAGGAGGCTATCATGCTGCTCTACGCTGCCAACGCCCCGTTCGGAGGTAACACCGTCGGTATTGAGGCTGCCGCATGGCGCTATACCGGTCGTAGCCCTGCCGACCTGAGCTGGGGCGAGTCGGCGATGCTGGCTGTTCTGCCCAATGCACCCTCACTCACCTGGCCGGGACGTGCCTCTGAGCAGCTGCGTACCAAGCGTAACAGGCTGCTGACGGTGCTTGCTGAGAGAGGAGTGATAGACAGCGTCACCTGCTCACTCGCCATGGAGGAGCCACTCCCCGCCGCCCCGCAGCCGATGCCGTCGCTGGCACCCCACCTGACCACCCGTCTCTGGCAGGAGGCTGCCACAGAGATCCCCAACCACACAAAGAGCGGCCGGCGTAAGGCTCCCACAAAAGGAACCACCACAAAAAGTACATCACCAGGAAGAATCGCCGAAGAAAAAGCAGCAGCTGGAAAAAGCTCCTCTGGTAGAACCTCCACAAAAAGAACAACGGCAAAAAGAACAACGGCGGGCGCCACTTCCGCAGGGGTTACCCGGTTCCATACCACCATTGACCCTTACCTGCAGCGCAATATTGTTGATCTGCTCAATAGCCATCAGCGGCAGCTTGAGTGCAATGCCATTCACAACGCCGCCGCCATTGTGGTTGAGGTTGCCTCCGGAAAGGTGGCAGCCTATGTGGGTAACAGCACCCTTCCCGACAGCGCCGGCGTGCATGGCCGTTTTGTTGATATGATCATGTCACCGCGCAGCACCGGAAGTATTATGAAGCCATTCCTTTATGCCGGACTGCTCTCATCAGGTATGCTGCTGCCCAATACCCTGGTGCCTGACATACCTACCCGTTTTCAGGGATTTCGTCCTGAGAACTCAGACTTCTCATACAGCGGTGCCGTGCCTGCCGGTGATGCGCTGGCGCGCTCCCTCAACATTCCTGCCGTACGTATGCTGCAGATGTATGAGCCTGAGCGGCTCCTGGTGCTGCTGCAGCGTATGGGCTTCACCAGCTTCAACAGACCCGCCTCCCACTACGGCCTCTCACTGATCCTCGGCGGCGGCGAGGCATCTCTCTGGGAGCTGACAGGCGCCTACTCGTCAATGGCGCGGGTGCTCACCCGGGAGAGGATCGATGACGACAGAAGAAGAGGTTCATCAGAGAGGATATGGCATATGCCACTACTGGTCACCACAGGGATTCCCCTCTCCTCATCCGAAGGAAACTCTCCTGCCACAATTCAGAAGCGTCATGCAACTGAAAGCCACCAGTCTGCTACAATTCAGAAGCGAAATGCTGCTGAAAGCCACCAACCTGCTACAATTCAGAGGCGTCATGCAGCTGCCTTCTCCCTTCCTGCCACATCATCTGAAAACCACCAGCCTGCCACAATTCAGAAGCGTCATGCAGCTGAAAGCCACCAGTCTGTCGCAGTTGAGACCTCTCCTGTTGCTGCCTCTCTGCTACCTTCGTCAGCAGCCATCTGGCTCACCTATGAGGCTCTTCGCAGGGTCAACAGGCCTGAGAGCGAGACCGGGTGGCAGTATCTTGGAGGGTCAGCTGAGGTTGCCTGGAAGACCGGTACCAGCTATGGTTTCCGCGATGCGTGGGCCATAGGCACCACACCTGACTATGTGATAGGTGTATGGGCAGGCAATGCTGACGGTGAGGGGCGCCCCGGTCTCACGGGTATCACTGCGGCGGCACCGTTACTGTTTGACATTATCAGGCTCCTGCCGCGCAGCAGATCATGGTTCAGCAGGCCTGAGGAGGGGATGGTGCTGGCGGAGGTCTGTTCAGCCAGCGGCTACCGTGCCGGTCCGCACTGTACTGAGCGTCATCATAAATGGATCCCTGAGAGCGGTCTCAGCAGCGTAGTGTGTCCGTACCACACCGTTATCACCCTCGACCCTACCGGCCGCTGGCGGGTAAACAGCTCATGTGCCACGCCCGGTGAGATGACAGCCCATTCGTGGTTCCTTCTGCCGCCGGCGATGGAGTACTATTACCGCATGCGTCACCCCTCATACCAGACCCTTCCTCCCTACCGCACAGGTTGCAATGATGATATGACCGTCCCTGCCATGGAGTTTATCTATCCGTCAGCCGGGGCGCGCATCTTTATTCCTCGCAGCCTTCACGGCGAGAAGATGTCAATGATAACCGAGATCGCACACCGCCGGCGCGATGCTACCATCTACTGGCATCTTGACGACCAGTTTATTGGAACAACGCGCCACTTTCACCAGACAGAGATAAAAGCCGGTAGCGGAGAACACCTGATCACTGCGGTGGATGATCAGGGCATAACGATCAGACGGAAGTTTTATAGCATAGAGTCTATGTGAGGCAGAAGTCGTTAAAAAGTATAAATTTGTCACGCATTGCTAATCTAACTGAAGAAAGGTGAGCACTTTTTCAAACGGGGGTTTCATTCGGCGCATTTTTGCAACAACAGCATTCAACACCTATCAGCAGGTATTTGAAAATGCGGGCTATGCCATCATGCTTACTGACAAGAATACCAACCGGTTCATCAGGGTGAACAGTGCTGCTGCCAGCCTGTTCGGCTATAGCCGGAAGGAGCTGGAGAAGATGACGCCGCATGATCTATACACTGAGACTGAGGCAGAAACCAGTCTCAATAACTTCCTCACAGAGGGATCATTTGTCAGTCCGGCACGCCGCAAGGATGGTCGTATTATCTCTATCAAGGTGCATACCAGCCTGCTGGAAAAGTTCAATGTAAACCTCATTAGTGACGTTACCGAGGAGTACAGGATGCGCCGCACCCTTGAGCTGAATGAGGAGCGTCTGAGGGAGGCGCAGCGGATAGGTCGTTTTGGCTGGTGGGAGTATCGTCCTGAGACAAACAGGTATATCGGGTCGGAAGAGATCTCCAGAATCTTCAATGATGAGGTTTCGTCGCTCTCCTTCACCTTTCAGGACAACCTCTCATACACCCATCCGGAAGACCGCTCTTACCTGATCACTACCATAGAGGAGGCTATTGAAAAGAGGAAGGAATCATTCTCTCTCACCTACAGGATCATCACCCCCACGGGGAATGTGAAAACGATAGCCATCATCTCCAACACCAGGTTTGATGAGAGTGGTCGCCTCCTTTACCGCTACGGTACCTGTCAGGATATAACCGAGACGCAGAAGATCATGGATGACCTGATCGCTGCCCGTCACAAGGCGGAGGAGTCTGACAAGCTGAAGACAACCTTCCTGGCAAACTTCAGCCATGAGATCCGTACCCCGCTAAATGCCATGATGGGCTTCCTCAATATCCTTACCTCAATGAATACCACTGAAAAGGAGAAGGAGGAGATGGTTCAGCTGATAGAGATCAACTCAGAGAGGCTGCTCCGTCTTATCAATGACATGATTGACCTGTCACGTATTGAGAATAACAGTCTGGAGATCAAGTACACCAATGTTGAGATGAACAGCTTCATCTCCTCAATGGTCTCAGGCTTCAACCAGGCAATAGAGGCCTCCGGGAAGAGCAGGCTGCAGTTGGTACCGGTGAGTGACACATCAAAAAAATCAGTATACCAATATATTGACGAGCTGCGACTGAGTCAGATCTTCAATAACCTTATGAGTAACGCCATCAAGTTCTCTGAGGAGGGTGAGATACGGTTTGGCTACAGGATATCACAGAATGAGAGTCGCCACACAATCACCTATTTTGTTTCTGACAACGGGTATGGTATCAGGCCGGAGAGGCTTGGGGATATCTTTCTTCCCTTCGTACAGTTCTGGGATGAGGAGACACCCAAGGTTGAAGGGGCAGGACTGGGACTTGCGATTTGTAAGAGATTGACCGAGCTTATGAAAGGGCGTATATGGGTTGAGTCACTACCCGGAAAAGGTACCACATTGCTCTTCTCATTCAACACCCCGGTAATGATTGACTGATTGGTAAAACAAAAATTGGTTATCTTTGTCCCCGCCCAATGGGACGTTAGCTCAGTTGGTTTAGAGCGCTTGCTTGACAGGCAAGAGGTCACTGGTTCGATTCCAGTACGCCCCACAATTTTCGCTGCAAATCTGTTACTATGTATTACGTATATGGGTTATACTCAGATGGGTATGATAAAATATATGTGGGATTTACCTCTGACCTCAAGGCAAGGCTGGACAGCCATAACCACCCACAAAATAAAGGTTGGACTGCTACCTACAAACCCTGGAGAATAATCTACAGTGAGAGTTGTGATAATAAGCCTGGCATTTGGTTTAGTTCGCCAGCAGCCATGCATTCCGGAAGCCTGACTCTTTTAGCTGCACAAGCGCTGCCTGGGCCTCATGGGTCGACTGGTAGCTTCCATAGCTGAGCCGGTAGTAACCATCGGCACTAGGAGGTAGAATTATTATATCTGCCTGGTACTTTGTGGCAAAGATCTCCTGTGCCCTGTGCGCCTGCTCCGGGTCGGTGAAGCTGGCCACTATCACCCATGCGGGTGAAATGTCATTGGTGAGATCTGAAGAGTAAGCTGACTGATAGACAACCGGATTCTTCTCTGTATCATTCCACTGGCCTGAAATCTCAATACCGGAAACGGCAGGTGCCGACATTGATGGATAGACCATGTCAGATGACTCCTTGTCACCGGCAATAATGTGTACCCAGAGATAAACTCCAAAGAAAAGCAATGCACTTATCAAGGCAATTTTCTTCATCCGACAGTTCAGTTTATGCCATTGTAAATAACATTACAATAAATATTTAGTTCTGCTGCCAGCAGAACAATCTCAAAATTAAGAGTATGATGTTTAAATGTCAACTACAAATCATGTAAGGTTTTTAACATTTTTAAAAAGTTACTACCATTCTGCCCTCAGGTAAGGTAAGGAGAATGTAGGCAACAGGCATGACCTAAGTAATGTTGCGCAAGGATCAGACCGGTCTCTTTTTATTCTGTTGTAAAACCGATATATTTACATACGAAACAGTGTCTATGTGGCCGCTAATAAGCTTTTTTAAAGAGATTGGCCGGTAAAACAGGGTATGCCGGGGAAGATGAAGGAGAAACTCACAGGAGAGCTATCAGAGGAACTCACGGGGGAGCTAACGGAAGAGCTCACCGTGAAGCTGAGGGAGGTACTCTCAGAGGATCTTTCATTGGGATTCCCCGCGGAGCTGACAGGAGAGCCGGAAGCAAGCATGACGGCAAGGGTGACTGGAGGGCTGGCAGCAAGGATAAAGGCATTTCTCACTATGATACTGGCTGTAATGATGCTCTGCCTGGGGGGCGCAAAGCTCAATGGTCAGACCTATCCTTACAGGGAGTACACCCCTGACGACGGTCTGCCCCAGACACAGTCAACCTATATCATGCAGGACAGCCGTGGCTACCTTTGGATACCCACCAGGAACGGTCTGGCAAGGTATGACGGACACTCCTTTATATCATACCTGCGGAAAGACGGTCTCCCCTCCAACATGCTGCAGAAGGTTATCGAGTGTAGGAATGGAGTTATATGGGCTATTACACTCAACGGTATGGCCCGGTTTGACGGTAAGAGCTTTACCCCGTTTCCCGTTCCGGACTCAATAGGTATCAAGCAGATACTGGGTGGATGCGAGGGAGCCTCTGAAGAGTCATTTTTCCTGAGCGCCTCCATCGATTATGACAATTATACAGTACTGCTCTTCAGCGATGGAAAGTATCGTAACCTCGGCCTCGATTATCCTCCGCTGGCCAGTCAGAAATTTATACCGGCAGTTGCCAACAGGCTGGACACCATACTCTATCTCTTTGATAGATATGAAAATGTATGGTCATATGATAAGAAAAAGCTGAGCCTCATTCAGAAGGGGCCGGTTAAGTCGCTGGAGATCATTGACGGCAGGCTGACAAAGGAGACGCAGGAGATGAAGCGCGCCTTGGATTATGGTGATATCTTCTGGGATGGCACACAACTCAGCTTCAACTATACTGACAATGAAGGCACCTTATGGCTGGGTACCGAAACCAGTATCTACAGGCTCCTGTCGGAGGCGTTTATCGACTATGATGCGATGAGCGGCCTGCCGGAGGGGACCTGGGCCCTGGTGGCTGACCCGCGGGGCGGTATCTGGACAGGCACGGTTGATGGTAGTCTCAAATATTTCGACGGAACCGGCTTCATCGGGGCGAGGGGGTACAGGTCACTCTTCAGTGAGACCCTGGCCTTCTACCGTGGCAGCACCCTGCTGAGCAACGGTGAGGTATGGTTCTCAACCAACCTGGGCGTACTGGTGTGGGACGGAAAGAGGTTCAGCAGGCCAGCTATCGCTCCTTACGATTTCCAGGTATGTATCATCTATGAAGATCCGGTTGACAAGACTGTTTTTGTGGGAACCGACAAGGGGCTCTTCCACCTGAAAGGTGATGAAGTGATCAACTACGAACAGATGTCATGGCCCGGCTATGGCATCGTGGAGGGGGTGGCCCGTGATCATAGCGGCAACTACTGGCTGGCGGGGCACTATGGGGTGGTCTTTTTTGACGGAAAGGAATTTGTGCCTTTCAGGTCAGCGCCGGCACCGGCTGAGATGGTATGGGGCATCTTATGCGACCCTAAAGGAAATATATGGAGCGCCGGATCGGATGGTCTCTTCCTATGCTCACCCGATGAGCCTGAGTTTATCCCCGCTCTTCCGGCCGATATCAATATGCCTGCCAACGTCATACGTCAGCTTGATGAAAACAGGCTGCTGGTAGGACGCATGACAGATATATGTATCATCGATCTGGATAAATACTATAAGGGAGAGCCTGACTACTACTTTATTGTTGACAGAAACCGGGGGTTCACGGGCAGCGACTGCCAGGACAACGGTATTGTAAAGGATAAGCTTGGACGGTGGTGGATCCTTGCCAATGAGAAGCTGATCAGGTTCATGCCCGGGAAGCTGGAGAAGAACCAGTTTCCGCCTCGTAACCATATCACCAGGGTAGAGGTTCCGGGTGATAATTCTGAGTGGGAGTCTCTGCTGGAGGCCTCTCTCTTCTATAATGAGGATGAGACCGTTAAACTAAAAGGGAGAAGGAACAGGATCAGGATCAGCTATACCGCTATCTCCACACGAAACCCTGAGAATGTCAGGTATCAGTACAGGATGAAGGGTCTTGACGAGAACTGGTCACAGCCCACCGATGAGCGGAGGGTGATATTTCCTAACCTCAGGCCTGGCGAGTACAATTTTGAGATGCAGGCAATCAGTGCTGACGGAGTGATCTCTACATCGCCGGCAACACTTACCATAAACGTTGTTCCAACATTCTTCCAGTCGGCCTTTACCCTGTCAGCAATAGCACTCATGGCACTGCTGCTGGTAGTTTTCCTTACGCTGCAGATAAGAAAAAACGTATTGACCCGGCGTATTGCAACCGCCCGCAGCCAGGCAGAGAGCTACCGGCTACAGCTCAACTCAGTGGTGAGACAGTTTGACCCTCATTTTACTTTCAATGCTGTCACATCAATAGGGTCACTGATCATGAAGGGTGAGAAAGAGCGGGCATACCACTACTTTATCAAGCTGTCAAACCTGCTACGCTCTGTTATATCTGACAGCGGAAAGCTGCTAAAGTCGCTCGAGCAGGAGCTTGAGTTTGTAAACCGCTATTGTAACCTCCAGCAGCTGCGCTTCAGGAACAGGTTTGAATACCGGATTGAAGTTGATCCTGCAGTAAACCTCGCCACCCCTGTTCCAAAGATGATCATCCAGTCATTTGTTGAGAATGCCCTGAAGCACGGGCTGGAGAATAAGACCGGTCAGGGAATCATTGAGGTCAATATCAGCAGCCCGGGTAAAGGCATTGAGGTGGTTGTACGTGACAATGGCATTGGCAGGGCTGCAGCAGCCAGGATAGGGACTGACGGTCTGCGTACCGGACTAAAAAATATCAACGGTATTGTTGAGACTATTAACAAGGCCTACAGGCAGAAGATCACAGTATCAATCACTGACCTGTTTGATAACGGGCAGGCGGCAGGGACGGAGGTAAGGATCTTCCTGCCCCATAATTTTGCACTAACTTTTCCTGGTGACCTGATCACTATTGAGTAACCACTATTGAGTAACCCAAAAGAGAGACCATGACCCATACACCTATAAAAACAGTTATCGTTGAAGATGAGCCTGAGGCGCTGGATCTTCTGGCCGGACTAATAGAAGCTACAGGACTGGCGACGGTAGTTTCTGCCACCACCAATCCGTTTGAGGCTATAGAGCTTCTTACAGAGTTTGAACCCGACATACTTTTCCTCGATATACAGATGCCGGGCATGTCAGGGTTTGACATATTGAACGATGTGCGCAAGCTGCCTGAGTCTGATCTCCATGTGGTATTCACCACCGCCCATGATGAGTTTGCCATCAAAGCGTTTGACTATGCCGCCTTTGATTACCTCCTCAAGCCTATAGACCCCGACCGGCTTGTAGAGACTCTTCAGAGACACAACAGCAACACACGCAGGAAGGAAACCGAGAAGCAGCCCTCTGTCAGCAACAGTGAACGAATATTGATATTCAAGGGTATCACCGGGGTGACATTTATTGATACCGATGATGTGGTATATATCTCAGTCGATGGCAACTACTCAAACTTTCACTTCACCTCAGGAAGGGTTGAGACCGTGACAGCCCTTATCGGAAATATTGAGACACACCTGGGGAAACAGTTTTTCAGGACAGGAAGATCGACAATAATAAATACCACATACCTGGCGCGTATTGATATGAAGCAGATGACCTGCGTCTTCATCAGAGATAATAAAGAGTACCGGTGTGACATCTCAAAAGAGAAGGTGAAAAGCCTTATGGAGTACATGAAAAACCGGTTGGGAGAGAACTAAAATTTTAACATATTTTCACTTAATCATACAAACCACCCAGCTCATACGTTAGAGGAGCCTCTTTGTACAATGGGCACCTATATGTTTTGGGATGATAGATTTTTATCGAATCTTTATCATCAGATACAGAAATAAAAAGCCGGATAGGTTATAAATCGATTGACAGGTGGTTCTTCCCCCCATTTCCCTGTCAGCCACACAGATCTCAAATCGCAAGGGTCTGTGTGGCAGTTTTTAGGGGGTACATCATCATAAATCCAGACTTTTCAGGTAGAGGTGAGCAGATTCAGCTCGCCATCCATACTCCTGATTATCACACTACTATGACTTAAGCAGCCTCTGGCAGATTCAGTCTGCTGATGAGTAACGGTGCTTCCGGTACAACTGACGGGAAGAGGTATACAATATCGGCTGGTCAAATCTCAATAGAGCAATCAGCACCAAACCTCTCTTAAGAAAAATCAAATCCTGATATATAGGCCGGCGCCTCATAAAACATCTCTATCTCCAGTGGTGAGAGTCCGCTGAAGAGGGCATATACCAGTCCGGGTTTGGCATTTAACATCCGGTTTATAGCTCCCATCCTTCTGTTGGTTCGCAGGGTATCATAGAGCTGTGAGTGATCATCAAGCCAGGTCAGTGCCGTATTATACCCCTCCGTTGCACATACAGCCTCAAACAGGTCGGGCAGCAGTGCCTCGCTTCCCTTACGGCAGTAGATAGCATTGAGTATGATATATCTGAACGACTCTGGCTGGAAGAGTCTGCGGAAGAGTGGTGTTTTGGGCAGTACCCTCATCATCAGCCATCCCCACACCCCGGGCACATTAACCATCCGGTACTCTGCCGGCACCGCCCCCACCCCTGCAACAACCACCCCCTCCTTACGCAACACATAATAACGGTGGTCATGGAATGAGAACTGGTCGGTATAGAAGCAGTAGTCACTGTACATAGTGTTCAGCAGCTCAGCCATGGCCGGCTCCTCATCAGGCGTAAGTCGCTTCACCAACGGGTGTGGCCTGGGATTGAAGCGACTAAAGGCTACCGTCAGGAAGGAACGGATATATTCATAGCCTGCCTGGCTGATAAGGTTTCTTGACCTCTCATTGCGACTCTCAACATATGCGTAGAAAACATGAGGCGGAATCTCGGAAGAGGGCGGCGGCGCCATATCAGCGGCAGAGGGTTCCGTTAGCGAGGTATCAGCAGCGGAAGATTGTGGCGACAGATGATCAGCAGCGAAGGGTGGCGATGACGAAGTATCAGCGGCAGAGGTTTGTGGCGGCGCCATATCAGCGACGGAAGAGGGCGGCGGCGCCATATCAGCGGCAGAGGGTTGTGTCGGCGAGGCATGGGTAGCGGCGGGTGACCGCATACCATCATTTGTGAGGGGCAGGTCACCGGTCAGCAGTCGCGGGTCTCTGAACAGTTCCAGTATTTTTCGTTTAAATCCCTCTCCGGCAGCGGCTACACGTTCCTTACGTCTTTTGGGTCCACGTGCTGTCTGGAAGGCGCTATGCACCGAGAGGTAGCGCAGGTATGTGGAGGGGTACCTTATTCCCCTGTTGGTGATGGTACGCTGGCACAGTCCGATCACCCCTTTGAGGCTGTTTCTCTTGTAGAGCGCCATGAATGAGATGCTCTCTCCATAGGCGCGTATCCGTTCAGGAGTGTTCTGCATTGAGTACTGCATTCCTCCTTCAGAGCCCAGCACCGTCTCTCTGAGAAGGGTGATAATCTCCTCATCAGCCTCATTTACCTTTCTCACTTCAAGATTCCGGCCTCGTGTCACGCGCTCCTGCTCATTCATATATCATGACCTTTCAAAGATGGTTTCTCTTATCCGGCCCTCTCAGCACCTGTATCAACGCACCGGCTACCACCAGGTCTTCAGGGGTGGTGATCTTAATGTTCTCGCGATTGCCGGGGGTGAGGTGTATCTTCACGCCGTCAGCCTCTGCCACGGTGGCATCATCAGTGAATGCCTCACTGTAGTGCTGCTGGTATGCCTTCTTTATCAGCTGGCTCTGAAATACCTGTGGGGTCTGTATCAGCTTCACCCTGCTCCTCTGCAGCGGGAAACTCTCCTTCTCGCCAGTCACCGGGCCTCCTTTTTCCGGGTAACCCTTTTCGGCATCGGTCACCCCGCTCTCTTGCAGCAGCTGGCTCTCAATCTTTTCACCAGTCCCCCCGCTCTCTTGCAGCGGCTGGCTCGTATTCTTCTCTTCTGTCACCCCGCTCTCTTGCAGCGGCTGGCTTGTATTCTTCTCTTCTGTCACCCTTACCGAGTCAGCCGGCTCAATGTATGGCACTGCATTACCATACTGTTCAGCATCAGCATAGCACCTCTCTATTGTCTCATGGCTCACCAGCGGTCTCACCCCGTCATGGAGGGCCACCAGCGACTCCTCTGTCACGTGTGCCAGTCCTGCCTTTACCGAGTGGAATCTCTCGTCTCCGCCACTGGTCACGACGTGTGGAATATTGAACATATGCTCACTGCATAATCGTTCCCATGTCTCATGGTACTCAGCCGGCAGAACCACTACAATTTTTATTGAGGGGTCAAACGAGTGGAACCGTATGATGGTATGCATCAGCACCGGCTTCCCCTCCAGGAGAAGGAACTGTTTCGGGATGAAGGATCTCATCCGTCGTCCGCTTCCTCCTGCAACTATGACACAGTATCTCTTCACTGGCAGATATCATGGGAGAGGCCCTTCCCGGGGCCTCTTCACTTCTTATCTTTATCAGCTCTTCATATAGAGGTATCTCTTGATACTCTTCTTAGGTGTCTTGGCAAACTCTTCAGGATGTTCTTTGAACCTGGTCACCCCCATATAGTCGGGAAGCCTCTGGTTCACCTCCTTACGTACTGTGTCAAGTGCTGCCGCCACTCCCTCCTTCTCTATACCGTCACTCTTCATCGCTTCGTAATCAGGACAGATCAGTCCTACCAGCCTGTCATTCTCTGAGATGACCACCGACTCAACCACATATTTATGGTTATTGATAACTGATTCGATCTCTTCGGGGTAGATATTTTTCCCTGACGCATCCAGCAACATATCCTTGCTTCTTCCCCTGATATAGATATATCCATCCTTATCAATCACCCCCAGATCACCTGTATGCATCCAGCCATTCTCATCTATCACCTCTTTGGTAGCCTTCTCGTTCTTGTAATAACCGAGCATGACGTTATCTCCTCTCAATATTATCTCGCCTACCACGTTTTCGGGGTCCGGGGAGTCTATTTTCACCTCAAGCGTATCTACCGATTTGCCGCATGATGCCAGCCTGTTTGTACGCCATCCGTCATAGCTGATAAGTGGACCACACTCTGTCATTCCGTATCCCACGGCATAGCGCATCCCTATCTTCCTGAAAAACTTCTCTGCATCGAGGTTAAAGGCTGCCCCTCCTATCACCAGCTCTTTAAACTGTTCGCCGAAGCTGGTCTCAAGTTTCCCTCTCACCTTGCTGAACAGTATCTGGTTTATACCGGGAATTTTGAGCAGCACCTTCATGGCGGGCTTGCTGATCACCGGCAGCAGCTGCTTCTTGTATATCTTCTCTATCACCAGCGGCACCGAGAGGATCAGTCTTGGCCTTATCTCTTTGAATGCCTGTATCAGTATCTGTGGCGAAGGAGTCTTTGTCAGTATGGTTATGTGACAACCGTAGGTGAATGGGAAGAGGAACTCAAAGGCGCAGCCGTAGGTATGTGCCAGTGGCAGGAATGATACCACCGGGTCGCCCGGCTCAAGTGGCATATTTGTTTGTGCATACCTGATATTTGCAGCGAGGCTGCGATGAGGTATCATCACCCCTTTTGAGAAACCCGTTGTTCCTGAGGTGTAGCTCAGTACCGCCATCTTCTCATTGTCAACACCTGAGAAACGGATATCGTCAGGTGAGAATGAGGAGTAGCTCTTTTCAAACTGGTCATCGATCTTGCTGTATAGTTCATTGAATTTCTCTGACCGGCTCATCAGTATATCAAATGAGTCGAGGCTCACTGCGCACTGGTTCTCAGTGATCTTTTCTGCATCAAGGCTCTCCCACAGTCGGTCATCAACAAAGAGCATCTTAGAGTCAGAATGGTTGATGATGTTGTGGATATCATCAGGCTTGAAGTCGGGCAGTATGGGTACTACCACGGCACCATAGGTAACCACTGCCAGGTACATGGCGCACCAGTTGGCCGAGTTCCTGCCAAGGAGGGCTATCATCTCACCCTCTTTGATACCATACTCACGAAAGAGAAGGTGGTGTTTCACCATCACCCGGGCAATCTCCTTATAGGTGTAGCCCTTCTCACGGTAGTTGGAGAGCGCTTCTATCTCCCAGTTTTTCTTTATGCTCTCCTCAACGTAGGTGATAAATCTTTCCTTAATCATAACATGTGGGGTATTACTGATTTCCTGACAAATGTAACCTTTTCCAATAACTAAAACGAGATCAATACCTGCAGAGCAGTATCACCAGCAGTGTCAGGGCAATGTTAATGATACTGAATATGATATTGTATTTGACTCTCTTTCCGCTGAAGCGCGACAGTTTTCTTGAGAATATTCCTGCTGTTGGCACGAAGAGCACTATGAGGAAGAGAAAGAATCTGGCGCCGTCAAATACCTGGCTCACCCCTCCTCCTCTCAGGCTGGCGAAATAGATCACCAGCAGCATCACCAGCAGGTAGAGCAGGTAGGTACTCTTGAGTGCCAGGGTGGATAGTGGCCTGGCATGATGCATCCGGTGAGGCTTAAGATAGGCGTATGCTATGGAGAAGACTATCACCATAAAAAGTACCCCTATGACATAATTCATCATCACCCTCTGTTTTCTCGTCTCTTACTTCTCATCACTACCCTGGCTGTTGCTTTTTTTCTCTCTGCCTTCCGCTATTTTCCTCCGTTGCTCACTGGCTTCTCAACTCAGTTCCCGGTAGCTGCCCTGTTTTCTCTCTGCCTTCTGTAGCCGGCTCTCCACTCTCCTAACTTCTCATCAGTACCCTGGCTGCTGCTCTGGCTGTTGTATCTCTTGTCAGCTCTGCTCCGGACTGTTACTCCGGTTTCTCACCGCTCATCCATGCCAGTGAGCTTGCTCCCAGCACAGCGGCATTCTCCATGCTCAGTTCTGATGGCAGCAGTTTCACCTTACCCCGGTATATATATAGCAGGTTCTCCTCCATATGTCTTTTTGCCGGCTCAAATATCAGCTCACCGGCCAGTGCCAGTCCGCCAAACAGAAATATTGCCTCAGGACTGGTATGTGCCACCACTTCGGCCAGTTTTAGTCCCAGCATGGCACCGGTATATTCAAATGCCTCCCTGGCTATCGGGTCACCCTCCCGGGCAGCCTCTGCGATAGTCTTGGCGCTCAGCTCATTAAGGCAGTATCCTCTCAACTCACTCTCCTCCAGCCTGTCAGCCATGATTTTCAGTACTGTTCGTTTCAGTCCGGTAGCTGAGACATATGTCTCCAGGCACCCTTTTCGTCCGCATCCGCACTGACGTGTGGAGAGTCCGGGTTTAATGGTTGTATGTCCCAGCTCACCAGCAAATCCATCATGACCGTACACCAGTCTGCCATTGACGACAAACCCGCTGCCGAGGCCTGTGCCGAGTGTTATCATGACAAAGTCTTTCATCTCTCTGGCTCCGCCGTAGATCATCTCTCCCACTGCAGCGGCATTGGCATCATTGGTTACTATCACCGGCAACGGTGTATGTGCCTTAAAGGTTTCAGCCAGCGGCACTATCCCTTTCCATGGCAGTCCGGCAGCATGCTCTATGGTACCCTTGTTGATGTTACCCATCGGGGCTCCTATGCCGATTCCTGTGAGTGAGTTTTCAAGGCCTCTCTCCTGTGCGGCGGCCACCACCCTCTCCCAGAGGGCAGCGACAAAATGGCCCGGGTCACCATAGTGTGCAGTGGCTATCGTACCGGAGGCAATGATCTTTCCTGAGCGGTTAACGATACCGAAGGCGGTATTGGTACCGCCAATGTCTATTCCGACAACATACTTTTCAGTGGTCATGATGGCGGCTGGATCTTAATCTCTGTTAGTCAAAATCTATTCTGACTGTAAATATACAACTCTGCCAGTGATGTGTGCAATAGTTTCATCTCTTATTGACGGTTAGGGCCGATTGCCGGTGTGGAACGGCGGGGCAGGTTGGCGGCGTGAGGTGGGTCACCGGAGCGGGGCAGGTTGCCAGTGTAGGGCAGCTCCCCGGCGCGGAACAGAGCATAGGCACGCACCGGCGCGGGGCGGCGCGTCACACAAACTTCAGAATGCCGAAATATTCGGGTCTGTGGTAGTCCGGTTTTTCGGTCTCCACCGGGTTCCAGGTCACAAAGTGGGGTGTAGTGAGCTTATCGCCACACTTGTAAAAGTTTGCCCTGAAGCTCTTCCCTTCGAGGCTTTCAACCTTATGGCGGAAGAATATCTCCGTAGGGATGGCCAGGGTGAGTTCCCACTTTATGTCACCGCTTATCTCGCCGAACGGTTCGCTGCCCAAGGTGGTGAGGCGACGTATATTGTCAACGATGGCAGGTTCTGCTCTTACGCTGTCATGCCTGCCATGGCCTGATCCCATCAGCGCGGTGCCTATAGGGTTAAACTCAAAATTGTAATAGATACCGTCATCTTCGGGTGCCACAAAAAACTCGACACATGAGTCTTCGCACACCATCTCGTTGGTACGGCTCTTTTCCGCCTTTGTATGTTTTTCCCTCACATAGTATTTTATGTATATCTCACCTTCACCCCATGCGATATTGAACCTCACTTCGGGCCGGTAGGGGAATTTCTCCCAGTTAACTGTTCCAATCACATGCCCGTCGCCCAGCTCATCAAGGCGTGCAGAGACCTCAGGCATTGGCGGAACCGCTTTGTCGCTCCTCAGTCTGGTAACTTCAACTGTTCGCATATCATCCTCCTTTTAGTTCATTTGTCTCCCTGTTTCCTTATTACGATAATGCCGAATGGTGGTATCAACCTGCTGCCGTATCAACCTGCTGTCGTTTCCCTCATGACCCTATCGCCTTCCCGGTTTATCCCTTACCGCACTATCACCTTACCTCCACTATTGCTCTCATTCACCTATTTCACCTGTTTCATCTCTTTCCATATCAGTGCTGCTGCACCGAGCATTGCTGCCCTCGCCTCCGGTAGTCCTGACGGCTCAATGCGGAATGTACTACGAAATACCGGCATCACCATCTCCTCTGCATATCTTCTCACCGGTGCCAGCAGTGCCTCACCTGCCTGTGCCAGTCCGCCAAACAGGTATATCACCTCCGGGCTTGAGAATATCACTGTATTGGTTATTCCCAGGGCTATCATATGTGCTGTACGGTCGAGCGCCTCTGCTGCCAGGGTATCACCTGCGGCGGCGGCCTCAGCCACATCTCTTGATGTTATCTCACTGCTCTTCATATGGCGCAGCGGACTCTCATCTCTGCTGTCACTGAGTATCTCCAGGACGGTACGTACCAGTCCGGTTGCTGAGGCGTATGTCTCCAGGCAGCCACGGCGGCCGCAGCCGCACTCTCTTCCGCCCTCTTTCACGGTCATGTGTCCCAGCTCACCGGCAAAGCCACTATGTCCATATACCACCTCACCATCAATGACTATTCCGCTTCCCAGTCCGGTGCCGAGGGTCATGATAACAAAATTTTTCACCCCCCTCGCAGCCCCGAAAATCATCTCCCCGAGGGCTGCAGAGTTGGCATCATTGGTTATTCGCGTTATCACCCCGGTCTGGCGGGTCACCATCTCAGCCAGCGGTATGATACCTTTCCACCGCAGGTTGGCAGCCAGCTCAATGGTTCCCTTGTTGAAGTTGGCATTGGGTGCACCGATACCTGTTCCTGTCAGCTTCAGTCCACTCTTGCCGGCAACCATCTCCTTCAGCTTACTGCCCAGCGCTTCAGCAAAGGTATCAGCTGTGGCATAGGCAGCAGTTGGCAGTCCGGCCTCGGCATGAACCGTTCCGTCACCATCAACCAATCCGATAACTGTGTTGGTTCCACCTATGTCAACCCCGGCTACTATCTCTTTCATGATCAATATTTTTTGTTACCCTGGTTATCTCAGGGTTTCTGTTAATTCTCTCCTCCTCCTGCTCTCCCTCCTGTTCCCTCCTGTCAGTTCTCTCCCGCCGGTTCCCACCCGCTGATTGGCACTTATCTGCCTTTAATTGTAGGCTTCTCTCTGAGTGACACATCCTTGGCATTCATAATGCTGATCTCCCACTCCTGCTCCAGTGCCCAGTTGGCCTTCACCTCCAGCTCAGTGGGGTAGTATGAGACCGGTTCGGGCAGCCTGTGGTAGCGATAGTCACCTGGTGTCCATCGGCCATTGCCATCGAGGTCATAGATCACCTTTAGCCGGTAGCTCCCCTTTTCGAGGAGGAGGAAAGAGGCTGTTCCGGGTGCTTCAACAGGTGTCTCACGCAGCAGCTTCTCGCCGCTGGTGAGCAGCTGAACAATTACTTCACCCTCATAGCCGGTCAGTATCATGCTAATACTTCCATAATCCTCTTCACCCGCAACGTTTATACGATACATTACCGAATCGTTCTGCAATCCATATATATCAGTGAATGCCCCTCTGTCGCAGAGCAGCGAGTATGACTCACCGGGAGTGAGTGTTGCCCTCATCGTAAGGCGCTGTGATGAGAGGGTGTCTCTAACAAAATGATAAGGAATAACGGTGATGACCGAGTCAACCATCCGGGTCAGCCGTATCAGCGTGGTGTCCGGCTCTGCCAGAGGTGTGGCAGCCCTGAAGAGAGGCATTGTTCCCGGTCTCACCTTACCGGCAAGATTAGTGGTTATGGTCAGCGGCTGGGGACGGCCTGTTCCCCCTCGTGGTGCAGCAGGCTTTACATACCTGAAAGAGAGGGTATCACTGCGTGAGACCAATGCATCGGTACTATCTGTGTAGGGATAGGTGATTAGTGCCTCAAGCTGTTCACGGTTATAGATCTCAGGGTCAGTTATCCATATCATGAAGGTGTCACGGGCAGCGTTGTGCTCCAGGTACCACGACTCACTGCCGGCATCAGTTATCTCCACTGAGACCTCTCCGCTGTCAGTTGGCAGTGCCAGTCCGAAGTCAACCAGCCAGGCGCTCTTCCTGCCGGTGAACTGCAGGTACTGTTTATCCGGGGCCTGCCTGAAAGCATATAGCCGGTGCAGGCCAAAGAGGTATTTCTCAGCCCTGGCAGTTGGCGGTGCTGCCGGCGGTGAGTAGCTCACAGTATCAGGCAAGAGACCGTAATAGTTGTCAGGTGTTATCTCAATAATGGAATCACAGAATGCGAAGGTCTCATCATCAAGGTCATAGAGCGTATTGCCATTGAGGTCTTTCAGGGCGAAGAGGCGATAGCGTCCCGGACGGATATTGCTTATGGTGAAGCCGCCTGACGGATCGGGCCGTGAGATGTATGCCGGAAGGAGGGTACGGGGGGCTGTGTCTGAGAGGTTGGAATGCAGAATAACCGTCACATCCTCAACAATCTCAAGATTCGCAGCATCGAAGATATTCCCCGTCAGGGTGAGCGAGTCGAGAACAGGGCCGGTAGAGAAGACATACTGAAAATTTGGGATAGGGTTGTTCTCGTTGTTGTCACGTATGGCATCCTGAAAGAAAAAGGTATAGGTGGTGCTGTCAGTAAGCTTATCCTCCCACCGTACAATCATGCTTTTGCCCTTGAGCTTCACATCAGGAGGTGTGGTGGTGGGGGGCGACACCATGAACTTCTCATTAATACGGTCAAGCACCACATACTCATCAAAAGTGATGGTAAATGAGTTACCTGTAAAGTTGAGGGTACCCTCGGGGGGCTGGCTCTTGAGCACAACCGGCGGGTCAACATCTCGCGGACCCCCGCCGGGAGGGTTGGTCTTTGCACACGAGAGGGCAGTGAGTATCACCAGAGCAGCCGCCAGCAGCCTGTAGGATATGCGCCTCGAGTGATTCATCACCTGCAAACTTACATCAATTTTTGTTATGGTGTTATCAAGATCAGATTAGATAGGAGGCCAATAACAGAGAGCTGTCACTATGTCACTTTTTTACTAAATTTGTCCTCAAACAGCACTCTATGGAGCTTCTGATAATTCCCTGGGATGTCAATCCCGAAATATTCCGGATAGGCAATTTTGCAGTAAGGTGGTATGGACTGCTCTTTGCATCAGGTTTTGTTTTTGGATATTATATACTGAAAAGGATCTTTGCCAATGAGGGGCTGGGTGAGACCACCCTTGACAGGCTGACCATCTATGTGGCAATAGGAACGATCATAGGAGCACGGCTGGGACACTGTTTCTTTTATGAACCCGCATATTACCTGGCAAACCCGTCTGAGATACTGAAGGTGTGGCATGGCGGACTGGCCAGCCATGGCGCCGCAATAGGAATCCTTATCGCACTCTGGTATTTCGCAAGGAAGGAGAAGAAGCCCATGATCTGGGCCATTGATCGGGTGGTGATAGTGGTGGCACTGGCTGCCGTCCTGATACGTCTGGGTAACCTCATGAACTCAGAGATCTATGGGGTAGAGACCACCCTGCCATGGGGATTCGTCTTCCTGAGGAACCATGAGACGGCACCGAAACATCCGACACAGATATATGAGTCGCTGGCATACCTGATCACCTTCGGTATACTGATGCGTATCTACTGGAAAAACCTGGGACGACAGAAGGCAGGAGTGCTCTTTGGAGTCTTTCTGATTTTGGTGTTCGGATTTAGATTCATAGTTGAGTTTGTCAAGGAGGATCAGGTGCCGTTCGAGGCAGCAATGAAGTTCAATATGGGACAGCTGCTGAGTATCCCCTTTGTGCTGGGAGGCATCGCAATGCTGGTATGGTCAGGAAAACATGGTAAGAGATATGCCGTCGCGCCGGCTGGCACCCCGGCACCCCCCAGCGCCGGGAAAGGAGGGAAAACTGCAGCGGGCAATGCTCCGGGAGGAAAGGCTCCGGGAGGAAAGGCTCCGGGAGGAAAAAAGGGCAGAGTGAAATGACTCTGTAAAGAACAGGGATGGCGGAAATGGCCCCGCTGGAAAGTCACAAGGCAGAAAAAAGACAGCTACATCTATTCTGCTCCTTCACTCATCGCTTCTGCCTCTTCACTCTCCCTTCTCAGGATACCATGAAAGATAAGGTCAAGGATCGCCTCCAGGCGGTGGTTGATATCCAGCTCACGGCGTCGCCAGAAGAGAGGTACCTCCATACCCTTCAACATTGTCTGGATAGCCATGGCAGTATATTCACTGTCTTCCACCTTAAAGACCTTCCGGTTATTACCGACATAGACCAGCAGCCTGAGAATGGCCAGCTCCTCACGGTCATACCTCGATCTGATCTTCTCTATAAACCCGAAATGGTCAAGGTTCTTGTCAAACACGGCGTTGTAGTAGTTTGAGAGCTTGGCAAAC
Organism: uncultured Rikenella sp.; assembly: GCA_964537135.1. Classification (GTDB taxonomy): domain Bacteria; phylum Bacteroidota; class Bacteroidia; order Bacteroidales; family VadinHA17; genus SR-FBR-E99. Next base: position 6,612 of record CAZHZC010000010.1, on the reverse strand, counting down.
TCACGCATTCTGACGTAGATATAGTTACGAAGCTTTTCGGTGGGTGAGTCAACCTCCTTGATCGCATTGGTGAGACGCCTTCGTAACTGGTTTGCTTCGTATAGTACCACCGCCTCAAAGATCTCCTCCTTGCCACTAAAATAGTAATAGATGGAGCTCTTACCCTTTTTTAGTGCCCTGGAGATCTCCTCCATGGTTGTTTTCCTATATCCGTAATGACTGAAGATCTTGCTCGATTTAAGGATGATCTCCCTTCTGTACTCCTCCTTATTTACCATATGTTTGAATATTATGCAAAGATACTCAAATAATTCGATCGTTGTTGACCAAACGGGTCGGAAATTCGAACGATCTGGCCGGTCAACAGATTATTGAAAATGGTATTCTGATTGCGGCTAATTATTTGTAATTTTACATTTCATTTCGTACGAGAGCTTATATTAATGAAGGTTGGTGACAGGTATTACAGGAGTATATGGCAGGAGGAGGGTGACTATTCATCGGTTCAGGTCATCGATCAGCGCAGCCTGCCATTCTCGTTTGAGATTCTTACCCTGACAACCATCAGTGAGGTATATGATGCCATCCGTGATATGGCGGTAAGGGGTGCGCCACTCATTGGTGCTACGGCTGCGTGGGGTATCTACCTCTCTCTCCTTGAACACTACGGCTCAACAGACGTTTATTCAAAGGTTGCTGATGATGCGCGCCGGCTCAGGGAAGCGAGACCGACGGCCGTCAATCTCTCATGGGCTATTGACCATATGATGGGTATGCTTGAGAGAGACAGTAACCCTGAGGCGCTGCGGCATGCTGCTGCTGCACTGTGTGATGAGGAGGCTGAGCGGAGCAGGATGATAGGGGTGTATGGCCTCCCGCTGATTGAAGAGATAAGTAACAGAAAAGGGGGAGAGGTGGTCAATATACTGACTCACTGCAATGCCGGATGGCTGGCCTGTGTCGATTACGGGACAGCGCTGGCACCCGTATACCTTGCCCATGACAACGGTATCAGGGTGCATGTGTGGGTTGATGAGACAAGACCTCGTAACCAGGGCAGCCGGCTCACCGCCTGGGAGCTGCTTAACCATGGTGTGCCCTCCACACTGATCACTGACAACGCCGGAGGGCACCTGATGCAAAACGGGATGGTAGATATGGTGCTGACAGGCAGCGACCGTACCACTGCATCAGGTGATGTGGCCAACAAGACCGGCACCTATCTCAAGGCGCTGGCAGCATACGATAACGGGATACCGTTCTATGCTGCCCTGCCTGTATCAACATTCGACCTGTCAGTAGAGAGTCGTGAGCAGATCGTCATTGAAGAGCGTGATGCCGAAGAGGTGACTGCCATTGATGGTGTCAGGATCGCCCCGCATGGGGTGACTGTCTCCAACTACGGGTTTGATGTGACCCCTGCACGCCTTGTCACCGGACTGATAACTGACCGTGGGGTATGCAGGGCTGAGAGAGAATCAATACTACAAACAGTATCATAAATTGCATGGAAGGAGTTGTTAAGTTCAATTGCTACTGGAGCCAGACCGGCTCTGTGATAACTGAAGAGCAGTATGAGGTTATCAATCACTGGAGAGAGATACTCTTCAATCTTGACCTGATTGGGGCATTTGAGAATGGGGTCGGTTTTGGGAATATAAGCACCCGCATAGGCAAGTCAACCCAGTTCATTATTACCGGCTCATCAACGGGTGACATACCTGAGCTGGAGCCTGGTCACTACGTAAAGGTCACATCATACAATATTGATGACAATGCTATTATGTGCAGCGGCCCGCTAAAGGCCTCATCAGAGTCTCTCACACATGCTGCCATCTATGCGGCAGACCAGGGTACCAATGCCATAATACATGTTCACTCTGTTGAGCTGTGGGAGGAGCTTATAAATAAGGTTCCCACAACTGACCCTGCCTATGAGTACGGCACCACAGGCATGGCAAAAGAGATGATCCGTATATTCAGTGAGCCGGAAGTGTTTGAGAAGAGGATCATCGTGATGGCCGGCGACCGGGGCGGACTGATCACCTTTGGGTATGACCTGGATGAAGCGGGAAGCGTACTGTTCCAGTACCTCAACACCGAATAGCAGGTAGAAACTATTGTGCGGGACAACCTCCCAGATGCCAGGTCTGTGCCTATTGTGCCGGACAACCTGCTACACATCAGGCCGGCCGGCTTCAGGAATAAATTTTTTGCTTGTTAATTTTTCAATTTGATATTATCTTTGCATCCTGTTTATCGGGCCCATAGCTCAGTCGGTTAGTAGCACCTGACTCATAATCAGGGGGTCGCTGGTTCGATTCCAGCTGGGCCCACAAAAAGAGGCAGCCACGTTGGCTGCCTCTTTTTTCGGTTATCTCTTCATGATAGCAGTGATGCTATTGTCTCACGCCACTTTTCTGCAAGTATCTTCTCATTTCCCAGCGAAGGATTTATATCACTGTTATAAAACTCAAGCCGTTTCTCTCTGCGGCTCTTATCGCTGTATCCTATAATGAGGTTGAGGGCCTCCACGATGGTCAGGCTCCCGTTCGGCGTCTTCTCGGTCCGCGCGATGGTATCCAGCTTGCACTCCACGGCACCGGCAAGGTCAGCCACCACCACAACCGGTGATGAGCCCTCCTTCTTTACATATACCACCTGTTTACGCCCGGTATCAACTCCAACAGCGTAGGTACCACGCCACACCTCACTCTGTGACAAGGTTAGTCCATGGCCCGAAGCTGACTCTGTCAATGCCTGCTTCAGTGCCTTGACCCTCTTGGCATTCTTTGTCTGTACCATTATAAATGGCACTGCAATAAGGCCTATCAGGCCTGCAACAACTATATAAGCAATTAATCCCATTTTTTTTCCTGTTAAATATGTTACACATAACCATCATGCACAGCCATCAGGCTCAACAGCCTGAGGCAGATGGTCATCTAATGAAAAATCAGGCCGGCCAGGTGTGTCGGGCCAGCTTAACCAACAGATGGCTGCTCACAGGAAATAGTGAAATGGGTAGATCAGATCGGTTGTGGAAATATCAATAAAGACCGTTCCGGTGTAATCACGGAACGAAACCATCTTCATCGCCTCTTTCATCAGGGAGATGAAGAGTGCCGCTGACTGTCCGGAAGGGAGATTCCTGCTGTCATACGGCAACGGGTGTTTCAAAATATCGGAAGGATTGCCGGAGCCCTGCACCGGGAAGAGCAGTAACGAATATTCACCCTCCGAAACTATCGGAAGATGAAACGGGCTCTCCTCCTGAAGAGGCAGATTATAGCGCGGGTAGTACCCTCTCACTCCGTAAGAGAAAAAGAGGAGGGTCAGTACCACCAATATTCCCTTATAGAACCGCTCTCTGGCCATGAAGCAAAGTTAACAAATATTGTTCTCTGCAATACCGGCCTGAATAGCTGCGATATCGGATAAACCGGTAATGTCAGCGATCACACCCCGTGGCAGAATAAATTGACCCAACAGGAGCTCCGGGGTTGGAAGTGACTTTACCGGGAGATATCTTTACCGCAAATCAATCTCTGATCATGATAGTGCGTAAAATATTTGACAATGTAAAGATCTATGCAATCATAACATTTGGTGTGTTGATCATGTCTCTGGCATGGACCGCCTTTCTGTTGCCCCATCAGATCTCAGGAAGCGGTGTATCGGGTATAGGCGCAATCGTCTACTATGCAACAGGTATCCCAATGGGATATACATACTTCTTAATAAATGTGGTACTTCTTGGGGTAGGACTCAAGATGCTGGGAACGGGCTTTGGTATCAAGACAGTGTATGGTGTTCTGATGTCAGCGCTGCTGCTGACAATACTGCAGCCGCTAATACCAACGGCAGTAGTCCAGGAGAAGTTTATGTCAGCAATAATCGGAGGTACACTGTGCGGGGCAGGACTGGGAATTGTCTTTTCGCAGGGAGGAAGTACAGGTGGTACAGACATAATTGCACTGGTGATAACAAAATACCGAAACATCAGTCCGGGACGAATCATACTCATCTGTGACATATTCATCATCAGCTCATCATTTGTTGTTCTGACACACCTGGAGACGATGCAGCGTCTTGAAACAATGGTATATGGATTTGTCACCATGGCACTGCAGGCCTATACCCTTGACACGATACTCTCCGGCAACCGTCAGTCGGTTCAGATTTTTGTCTTCTCAAAACATTTTGAAAAGATTGCTGACGCAATAACTACAAAGCTACACCGTGGAGTGACAATAATTGATGGTGTCGGCTGGTACAGCAAAGAGGAGCAGAAGGTGATCATAACCCTGGTGAGGAAACATGAGGCCAGTGATGTATACAGGATAATCAAAAGCCTTGATGACAAGGCATTCATAACAGTGGCCAACGTGATGGGTGTGTATGGACGTGGATTTGAAGAGCTGAAAAGGTAAAAAAAAAACCGGCCTGTAATGAGGCCGGTTATATTTTCTTAAGGTTTCTCTATTCAGCACCACCACCAAAATAGTAGTTAAGTGAAAACTTGGCTATAGTGGGAACAATCCCTAACGACATTGTATTTGTATAAGTGTTGATCTCCCCATGCCAGGTATCTTCCCATACGGTCTTGGTGTTTCCACCCAGATAACGTATTGAATATTCACCACCTATACTGAAGTTGCGGCTCAGGAAATACTCAACACCAAAACCAAGCTCAGCTCCTATCACCTTGATCTTTTTCAGCTCATCAGAAAAATCTTCAATCTCATTTCCGTCTTCCTTCATTTTTCCCATCAGCATCGGCTTGGAGCCGGCAAGATTGAAATAGGCCTTAAGATCGCCAGTCTCAATGGCAAAGATCTTAACACCAACAGTAGGCATAAAAAGATTGACATTGACTGATCTTGAGTCAATATCTGTAATCCATTCGGTACCGTCAAAATAGTGGTCTTTCTCTTCACCGTTGAAAATTCCGGAAGCGAGCTGCAGTCCGGCATAAGGTACCACCTTACCAATGTTGTATCCAAAATAGGCCGAGTTGGTTGTCAGACCAGGTGATACGCTGAATGAAAACTGACCGTAACCATTGAGTGTCAGGGTAATTGCAAGGATTGCGATGAACAATGTCTGTAAGCATTCGGCCTACCACGTCTTGTGTTAAAGGTATGATCTGCTTTTTTTGTCTTTCAAAAAATCTATGTTTAGCAGTTCCAAGATGGCCGTTCTTTTTGAGCGGCAAAAGCAGTCAGGTTTAAGTGTCAGGAGCTTTTGTTCCAACGAAGGCATAGCTCCATCCACATTCTATTACTGGCAGAAGAAGCTTCGCAAAGATAGCGCTGCCGGGCGTTTTATTCCTTTGTTAGTGCAAGCTCCGGGTTCGATTGCATGCCGTCCCTCTGGTGAGAGTCCTGTTACCGGTACAGGCGACACCTTCTTTGAGATCAGTTATCCCAACGGTACCACCCTTCGTATAAGAGATAGCCTGGATCTGGCCGGTCTTCGCTCACTTGTATCCCTGTTAGACTGAGGCCATGTTCCATCTTCACGCCTCACTTCGATATTACCTGTATCCACTACCGGTAGATATGCGCAAAAGTTTTTACACCCTGAGCGGTGTGGTTAGCTCCTTGATGAACCAGAATGTCCGCGACGGAGGGGTCTTCATCTTCATGAACCGTCAGATGAATGTTATGAAGATCCTTCACATGGAATATGCCGGTCTGGTCATCTATCACAAGCGACTTGAGTCGGGCCGGTTTAAGTTGCCGGTTTTTGATGAGAACACAGCCTCGATAAGCATAGACTGGAAGGATTTAATGTCTATGGTAGAGAGTGTCAGGCCGGGGCGATTGAGAGTTCATTAAATTGTTAATAACTATCAGCTATTCAGTTAATTAAATGTTATATTGTCAGGTATCATACAGCGTTTTCCCGATTATCTTTGCCTTAGACTTTAAGCAAGACCGACTGTGTCAAATACCTCTGATCAAAACGCCTTTATCGAGACCCTGCTTTTGGAGCGTGATGAGCTTTATCAGGAGCTGTCCAAGCTACGTCAGGCAGATGGCGGGGCACTGGAACGCTACGAAGCTATAATCAGGGAAAAAGATCAGAAGATAAATCAGTTAGGCGAGAAGATAAAGAAATTTGAAGATAAGATCAAACAGTTAACCGATCAGTTGGCATGGCTCAGGCGTAAGTTTTGGAAGCCCTCGAGTGAAAAGTACATCCCTGCGGATCCTGCCCAGCGCAAGCTTGACTTTGACGGTCTTGATATACTTCCCGAAGAAGAAGCTGTCATCACTGCTTCAACCACTGAAATCATCACCTATAAGCGTACCAGGGCAGAAAGAGCAAAGAAGCAGCCTGTACGTATGCCTCTTCCTGAGGATCTCCGCCGTGAGGAGGAGATCATCGAGCCGGAGGGCATAGATGAGAACTGGGTGCGCATAGGCCAGGAGGTTACCGAGCAGTTGGAACATAAACCCGGAGAGCTTTATGTCAGAAGGATCATCCGCCCGAAATATGCTCTAAGGAATGATCTGCAGCTGGCCAGGGAAATCAATGGGGAAGAGAACGGGGAGCAATCTGTTAAGATCGCACCTCTTCCGCTGTTACCACTACCCAGGAGCA
>CAZHZC010000009.1:0-138995 GCA_964537135.1 uncultured Rikenella sp. | reverse complement strand
GACAAAAAAAGCAGATCATACCTTTAACACAAGACGTGGGAGGCCGAATGCTTACCGTTCAGGCACATTCAGCTAAAGCTGAACTTTTGTCTGCCCGTTGCTTCGCAACTCCCGCATCCAAAAGAAATGTGCCTGAACGACGCGCTAAACCAAATTGCTTACTTTATTTGTAAAAAGAATCAGCTTTAGCCGGATATCGAATCAAAACGTACCCGAACTTGTCGCTAAACGCAATGTTCACAGATCAACCATGCACCGAATTACCATAATAATGTTGTTATTGGTCCCGATGAAAATCAATGGACAAACAAATTATTTGAATCCTTGTGTTGATTGGGGGAAGAAGATAGAAGCGATCAAAGTATATAATAAAGATTTTGATAGGATAATCAGCACTGAATTAAATCAAGAGTATTTAATACGATTTATTGCCCGACCTTCTTTTGATCCAGAATCCGCATTTCAGATTGAAAAAGAAACTCATACTGTTTATAGATTAAAGGTAATACTATTTCAAGAAAACCTTTGGTATTCAGATCATAGAGACTCGATAAAGGTTGACCCTTATGAAAGATCAATAAGTGAAGATCTTGCCATGAGTTTAGATAAGTTATTTAATAAAGCGACCAGTTCTGCAATGACTAAAAAAACATCTATTGTAGAGGGCTTAGACGGAGTAACATATTATTTTTACAAAAAATCTGAAACAGGCATAATAAGTTGCGGAGAGTGTTGGTCACCCTCGCATGAAACCGCATTATTCGAATTAGTAAATATTTGCGATCTTCTTATTGACTACGCAGTGAAAGGAACAAATGATATTGATAATCTCATTGACAGAATAGCTAAATTATACACTAAGATTGAATAAAACACTGGGCATAACATCACCTAAGCACAATGCTGACAATTACAACTTGTCATGTAATAAGCAAAGCTTTTAGAATGAAGTTAATCTTATGAAATACCGCACTGCGCTTAGCTGCCAACCGTTCAGGCACAATACGCTTCGCTTAACGGTATCTACACCCCAACAAGTTGGGATTCCGGGGCCCGTTGTGTGTAATTTTTTAAAAAGCTGATCACAGATTTTGACCAGATACCAAGAATTGGTATCTTTGGAAAAAATTTCAACTATGGCAAAGAATACATCAATTCTACTTGGCGAATATTTTGAAAACTATGTGAATGAAAAAGTTTCTTCCGGAAAGTTCTCCTCTGTTAGCGAGGTGATTAGAACCGCGCTTCGACTTTTGGAGAATGAGGAAAATAGGTATAAAGCCTTGACTAAAGAACTTGAAATTGGTGAAAAAAGTGGATTTATTAAAGACTTTGACCGAAAAGAAAATCTCAAAAACCTTCATGCAAAACACTTGAAGAAATGAGATACTTAATTAGCGAAAAAGCAAAACAAGATATCGAAAAGATATGGTTGTACACCTATGAAAACTGGTCGCTTGAGCAAGCAGACAGGTACTACAACCTAATTTTGGATGAAATCGAATTTATTGCTGAAAATTTTGAAAGCGGGAAATCGGCTGACTATATAAAAAAAGGATATAGAGCATCTATAGTGAAGTCACACATTATTTTCTACAAGAAATCAAGAAACAATATCGTTGAAATTATAAGAATTCTACATCAGAATATGGATATTGAAAATCGATTTGACGAATAAAAAACTACACATAACAAGCGGTATAGGTAATAGCTGTCCCCGGTAGCAGTCGAAGGTTTGTGAACTTAAGATAATTTTGTATAACCTGAAAAGAAAGTTGCTTTTTATCCGCCACGCCCCATAACGCCGCCCGTTCAGGCACATTCAGCTAAAGCTGAACTTTTGTCTGCCCGTTGCTTCGCAACTCCTGCATCCAAAAGAAATGTGCCTGAACTCCAATCTTGCGACCACTCTAACATTAATATGCATATTTAATGAAATCCAAGTGTTTATCCTTAATATTCTTTCTCGTAAATGCATTATCATTCTCCCAGGACTTTGATAAAGTCTACTACAACTCGAAATGGGAGATCACTTCATTGAAAGATGCCACTTATTATCGCATCTCTGGGTTCAATCCTGATTTGATGAGGTTTGACAGTATTGTTGTTGATCATTACATGAATGACAATGTGGAAATGATTGGGCAATATATAAATGGGATCAAAGAGGGTGATTTTATCTACTATTATCCAGATCAAACTGTGAGACTAAGTAGCTCTTATGTAAATAATAAACGCTCAGGCAGATGGGTAGAATATTATCAAAATGGCCAGGTACATAAAGAGGTAGAATATGATAATGGCAAAGAAAAACTGATTAGGTATAACAATTCAAACGGGAGCAGCAACCTTAAGAATCAATCCGGCAGATTTGAAATGTCTTATTATTATGATTCACACTTTGATGTTTATTCTTCCCGTAAGCTTGATTCTGAGAACAAATCATATGTTCTATCTGGTAATATTAAGAATGGCTATAAGGATGGCAAATGGACTCTTAGATGTGGCCTCAAGAAAGTTTGCCAGATGAATTACAAACAAGGAAATTTCATCCAGGGTAAATACTTCATCAATAATACCAAGCAGAATATCAAAGATGATATTTTCTCTTCACTCATTTTTGAACCAGAAAAACTTGAAATCACTGCAAAATTATGTGCTGAATCAGGGCAGTTGATAAAGGAGAATTACCTGATCAGATACATTCAGCAGGCTCGAGACCGTAAGCAGCGTAAAATTGAATTTCAGAATGAAGATAGTTTTGTAAACTTCTTTGAAAGGCAATATGCCGTTTACGTTAAGAATTGGGTTGACACATTCAGAATTAAGGTCAATCTAAGAATCGATCCTGATGGCAAAGTCTCAATAACATCAATATCTCCCAATGCAACTAGTGGTCATAACAAAGAGATTGAAAGATTAGTTAATTCTGTCCAAAGAATCAAGTCGCCCACAAAGGACAGTATAGAAATCAATCATCGAGTTGTATGTCTAGAAGAACTAAGTTATAAGAAATAAACGTTGCCCAACAGGTCGGTATATGAAATTGGCGCTCCGTGGCGCGACAATTGAGTAACTAAAGAAAAGTGTTTGATGGCAAGCGCCACGGCCCGCCCCGGATCCCGCCAACCCCCTCCGCCAGCTGACTGATCACGGATTTTGGACGCCTGTCTGCCCTGGGCAAGTCCGGCATCCATCGCCCTCAGTGCGGAACTTCGTCGAGCGCCGGCCGTAGGCAGCAATTTTAGGGCATCGCAACCAATTAACCAATACCCTATATTCTATGAAATCAGTAGTATTAACCCTTTTGTCATTAATTACCTTGACAAGCTATTCTCAGGATTTAATAATTCTTAGAAACGGTGAACGCATTGATTGTAAAATCACAAAGGTTGATAGTGTAATAATTCATTATGACTTTTATAAAGGTGCAAGAAAACTATCAAGCTATGCTGCCATGAATAATATTCGTAGCTACAGAATTAGTACAATCGATAATGTTTCCGATAAACCAAGAGATACACTTCAAATTTCAGACAATACGGTGATAATAGATACAACCAGGTATTTAAAAGAAACCAGCAAGTGGATAAATATGATTACTTTTTCCCAGAGATTCGGCATACATGCGAATGGCAGGTCACTACAATATTATGGGTACAATCTGAAGAATACTTCAAGGCAGATAATTCCGGTAGTTTTTGGTTTCGAATTATTTACAATACACACTGACTATGTCTCCCGATTTCAAAATAAATCTGTTGATATGAGTTATCTTTTGGCTGGTATTAGCCCTTTCTATAAACTCAATGATAATCTCTTTCTAAACTTTGGCACAAATTTAATAGTTGGACAAGAAGAACTAATAGGCTTTTATAGAAACGAAAGCAGAAATACATTCTGGGGATTATCACTTTCTCAGGGTATTTATTTTATCTCAAAATCTGAAGCAGGAATAACATTTGGATTAGGTATCTATGAAAAACTATTAACTTCAGAAGTTTTCAAATATGATATAGGAATAAAACTTGAAATAGGATTGAAGTTTTGATAATCAACAACTTAAATGCTCAGACTATGAGAAGATTATTGTTTTTAACTCCGCTTTTTCTAATTGGATGTACTGTAAGCCAAAAAATTGGATACAAGACAGATGATATATTTGCTCCACAGGCTGATAAACCAATTCCGGCAAATGTTGAAGTAAGAATTTTTGAAGATAACAGGGCAAATATTGAAGAGAATGCTGTGTTGTTCAACAATCCGCGGCAACTGAGGCTTAATGGAAAGCTAACATGTATCAATTCAGAAAAGCATTACAAAAAGGATGCTGTTGTAAATCAACTGGCAAAAATTATGGTTGACCATTTTAATAAAGCCGGATTATTTAGTATGTCATTTTACCAGGAGAGTCAGTATAGTGATTATTACTTGACAGGCACCTTAAATAGTTTTTACGCAGAGCAGGAATTTTCGACAGGAGCAGCGGTTGGAGCATCATTTGGACTTATAGGAGCTTTGGCAACAGCAGGTATTAAAACTCCGGGAAAAATAATAATAGATATTTCTGATTTGAAACTTTATAAAAAGGATGGAACATTAATAAAAGATTTCGGGAACTTCTACAAGGAGTACAAGGATGAATTCAAAGCAGATGCTTCATGCTGGAGTGCATACTGGAATGCTAATTTAATGCTCAAAGATTTTAATACTCAACTGATTGAAAAAATAAAAACTGATATGAACGGAGTTGAATTAGAATAAAAACTGCCACCAATGAGCGGTCATACGCCATCTACATAAACTTGCCCGACACAAATATGAGTAGAATAGACCTTCTTACAATTGTTATAATTACCATATTGACTGTTAATCAAGGATATTCACAGGTTATTTATTCGATAAAAGCCGAGACTGGTTTATTAAAATATCAAAATAACACAATACAGATTGATCCTGGTCCAGATTGGAAAGGTTATTACTTATACGAAGAAAACGGTATAGACTTTAGTATCATTAACGGCATAAACATTGTAAATAAATTATTTACAGGAGTTGGAGTCGGATACTTAAATTTTGAAGGGATAAACGGATTATCAGTTTTTGCGGATTTTGAATACTTACCTTTAAAGACCAGACTGACACCACTTATTAATCTAAAGATCGGATATAGTCACATTTGGAATCAATATGAGAACGGAACAGGAACCGGGCTTGGGGAATTTTGTGTTGGACTTAACTATAGAGTGACTGATAAACTGGGTATTTACGCAAAATCAGGATTTACGATGACACAGCAATCATTGTTAATTCCAATTAAACTTGGTATTCAATTTTGAGGAAAAACAAAGAATTGTATCTGAATACCGCGTTAAACCAAATAGCTTCGTATCTTCATAAAACTTATCGGCTTTAGCTGGATATCGGGTCAAAACATGCCCGATCATTTGCTAAACGCAATTTGAATCCCACTTGGGGGCATTACAGTCTGCCCGGGGAAAGCCCGGCAGCCTTCGCCCCAGGTACAGAACTTCGTTTAATGCGGTATTGACAGTAATAGTAACGAACCAAATATTAGGAGGATTTTCCATGAAAGACTTAAAATTTCAAAAACTATTGATTGCTCTGATTTGTATTCTATTTCCGCTTATTGTGACCGCCCAGGAGGCTGAAGAAGAAATTATTCCCATCTACACGGGAAGTGACATTCGGTATGACGACAAGATAGGATTTGAGGAATTATCCTTCATAGTTGATGAATCAACTATCCAGACTACCGAAGGTACTTTGAGACGACTGTTTTGTCGTGCCCCTGAGGGACGCTCTCCGCTTGAAATAATAAGGAACTACGAAAAAGCAATAAAGGATATGGGGGGAACTGTAATATTCCTTTCGCGAAATCCCAAAGAGATTGACATAGAGGGTCAAAATTTCATTGATATATTCAGTAAAAATCGTAAGGATAGAGGTTTGTCAACATATTACTATACACACACTTCATTCCCGCAGGAAATTACTGAATACCTGGTAGGCAGGATTAAGTTTGCAGATACAGATGTTTACACAATAGTAGCTGCAGGTCCGGGTGCATGGGCGGCAAGTGAGCATAACAGAACTTTCTATGAATTGATAACCCTTGAAGCAGAGCCTATGGAAATGGATATGATAACTGCAGCTGATATTGGAAAAGGTTTGTCAGGACAAGGGCGTATTGCCATCTATTCCATCTTTTTTGATACTGGAAAATCCGAGGTAAAAGGAGAGTCGGCAGATGCTCTCAAAGCAATAGCAGAGTATCTGAATAGCAATAAAGCACAGAGAGTGATTGTAGTTGGGCATACCGACAATACAGGTGACTTTGAATTGAATATCAAACTATCAGGTGAAAGGGCTGCAGCAGTAATTGAAAAACTGGTTGCTGAATACGCTGTAGAGAGGAACCAACTGAAACCATATGGTATTGGACCAGTTTCACCCGTTACAAGCAACTCAACCGAAGAAGGAAGAGCCAAAAACAGGCGGGTTGAAATAGTTGAACAGTAGGTACTACTGCCAATAACATTTTTAAGTTGGTAATCTCCTTTGAGCAGTTCACACTTAATAAATGAAATAAATACAAACTTGTTATTATCTTTATTAAAGTAATCTGCTTTAACTCGAAATTGAATCAAGAATATGAGACCAAAAACCTATCTGGCCGTAATCTTGTCAATCCTGATTCTCGGAAGCCAATCTGCCAAAGCACAGGAGAGTCAAGACAAGAGAGCCCATGAAATTTATCTCTACGGAAACCTTAAAGAACTTACTCTGACTGGCATTGGTTTCAAATCAGAGATAAAACCAAATCGATTTCTCAGGTTTGGAGCTACAAATTTGGGCTATAGCCACCAGGTAAATGACCCTGGTGATCCTCAGCACTCAAAAAATCTGTTCTTCTCCGGAGGCATACAACTCGGTTTGGAAAATCGAGTCAAGCTCACCGAGAAGTTATTTGCCTTCTACGGAGTTGACCTGGCCACTTCTCTAACCTACCATAAAAATGAGATTATTTCACCAGGAGACAATTCCTTTGTTAAGTCCAATACAATTATGCCAGGCTTATCGTTTGGCTCCGGATTTATCTTTAATATCATAAAGAATCTCTCCGTCTCATTAGAATTGGAGCCATCCATCTTTATGAGCTTCACATCCAATGAAAGCGATTATCTCTCTGTTAAAGCCAAGAATAAAATATCAACCTACAATCTCGATTTCAATAGTGATGATGTAAAACTTGCTTTGATCTATAGATGGTAACAAATAGACTGCCGCTAACAGACACAGGAGTTTATACCGTAAAATCCAATAATTTCAGGGCTCATTTTAGTCTACCCTCAAACGGACATCCAGGTTGAGAGGAAACTACTTTTCAACATCGAAGACAATTTTTAACTCATTGCATAAGCGCACATTGGGAAACGATTGGAGAGTTCCCGCAAGAACTGTTTAATGTGCAATACCCTGCACCCGGCAGTCCTGAATTGGCAAAGGAAACAAAAGCGCTTATCAAAAAAACAGATGTCGGGTTAGATTGACAAGTGGGGACTCGACCACGGGACCTGGAGTGTCGTCAAACATATCTATCCGGATGCTGACATCCCTGTCATACAACTGAGTCTTGACTATTATCAAACACCACAACATCACGACTCCCGAACACTATTTGCCGTTGCTATACGCACTTGCACTCAAAGAGAAAAATGACAATGTGAGTATATTTAACGACAAACCTGTAGGTGGTTCAATTACAATGACAAGTGTTAAAATTGACATCGAATAACAGGTACATACCCACCGCAGGTAATGATAACCCGATATCAGGAATGCAGCTGCTACGATAAACCGTTGTAGACAAATTGTTGTTATGGAATTTGCCGCATTGTTGTTATGGAATTTAATGCAAGATGCCTCCGGTCTCGTTGGTAAATCTTATAATTGCAGGGAAGTATTATAACTGTTATGAAACCAGCAGTAACACTATCAATTCTTTTAATAGTCTTGTCAGTACAGATTAAATCACAAAACCATTTGCCACAGGTTGTTAGTGGAAAAATTGAACGCATTGAGAATTTCAGATCAGACTATATAACCGCAAGAAATATAGACGTCTGGCTGCCAGATGGTTATTCAGGCTCCACAAACTATGCGGTGTTGTATATGCATGACGGACAAATGTTGTATGACCCGGAACAATCATGGAACAGGCAGGCGTGGGATATTGATGATGTAGCAACAAAATTACTATCTGAAAATAAGGTAAAGGACTTCATAGTAGTTGGAATCTGGAATGGAGGTGAAACCAGGCATCATGACTACTTCCCTCAACAGCCGTTTGAACAGATGACCCGGGCTGAGAAAGATAGTGTGGCTGCGCAGTTGCAAAGAGCAGGAATGGGCAGTGAAGAGTTCCAGCCACGTTCAGATAAATATTTGCAATTCATTGTAGAAGAGTTAAAACCCCTGATTGACAAAAGCTATTCGGTAAAGAGTGACCCTAAAAACACATTTATTGCCGGTAGTAGTATGGGCGGACTGATATCACTATACGCCATATGTGAATATCCGGAAATATTTGGAGGTACAGCCTGCATGTCAACACACTGGATCGGTACATTAACCGGTGAAAATAACCCTGTTCCTGAATCATTCATTAAATATCTGAATAAAAATCTTCCAGACCCGGAAAATCACAAAATCTACTTTGACAGTGGCGACCAGACACTCGATGCACTCTATCCTGAGATTCAGATGAGAGTAGACAGCCTGATGAGAAGTAAAGGATATTCTGACGGTAACTGGGTGACGGAATATTTTCCCGGAGATGATCATAGCGAGAAATCCTGGAACAGAAGGCTTCATCTCCCTCTGCTATTTCTACTGGGAAAATAGTCTTTGTCAACAAAATCTAAAGTGTAAATGTTAGCAACAATTAAACAAAACCGCTGAAATGTATATACAATTAATCTAACTATTTTGTACCTCTGTAAAAACCTAACCATCACTGTGATGAGATTGAAAACAGCATCTCTGATCCTCGCTTTGCTTACACTCGCTATCCCGCATTCAGCTATCGCCCGGGAAGAGACCAATGAGCGCGCCAGGTGGTTTACCGATGCCCGTTTCGGTATGTTCATTCACTGGGGCGTCTATAGTGGTGCCGAAGGGGTCTGGAAGGGGGAAAAGCTGCGTAATGACAACGACTATGCTGAGTGGATCATGTATCGCAACCAGATTGACCGCAATGAGTACCTCTCCCTCCTAAAACGGTTCGACTGGCACAGTATCGATCCCGAAGAGTGGGTAATACTGGCAAAACAGTCAGGCATGAAATATCTCACCTTCACTGCCAAGCACCACGACGGCTTTGCAATGTGGAAAAGCAATGCCAGCGACTACAACGTGTGGAACCACTCTCTTCCCCAAAGGGATATCTTAAAAGAACTGGCTGAGGCGTGCAAAAAGCACGGAGTGAAACTGGGGCTCTACTACTCCCACTGGATAGACTGGGAGCATGAGTACGGATGGAAACACACTATGGAGCTGACAGGTATTGATCCGGATAAATATGATATCTACTGGCAAGAGAAGGTAATCCCACAGGTGCGTGAGCTGCTCACAGGGTACGATGAGATAAGCATCTTCTGGTTCGATATGTGGATCCACCACTCTGAAACCGTGGTCACCAGAGAGCAGCTCCTGCAACTGAAGGGCCTGATAAGAGAAATGCAGCCACAATGCCTGGTAAACTCAAGACTGGGACTCTCAATTGAAGAGGATCCTGACGTGGACTTTAAAACACTGGCCGATAACCAGCTGGGAAACAGGAAGGAGGAGTTCCCATGGCAGTCGCCGGCAACGGTGGCTCACTCATGGGGGTACCATTCACTCGATGAACGATGGAAATCAACCACCACCCTCCTGAAATCACTTGTCAATAACGTCAGCCTCAATGGAAATTATATGCTCAATATCGGCCCCAGAGCTGACGGCGGGGTACCCTATGAGACCTCACAACGGCTGCATGAGATGGGCAGGTGGCTCTCGGTTAACGGTGAATCAATCTATGGCGCCAAAGCATTTGACCTTGAGAGAGAGCTGCATGACTGGGGAAAGATTACATGTAAAAGACTGAATAACAAGACAATTCTCTATCTGCACATAGATAACTGGCCGCTTGATAAACAACTTACCCTGACTGGAGTCACCTCCAGGCCGGAAAAGATATATCTGCTGGCCGACAAACAGATGAATGCGATACCGTTCACCCATACGGGCGCCGTAACCAGTATAAGTCTCCCCTGCCTGCAGCCTGACAACTATATATCTGTTGTTGCTGTCGAATATGATCACCACCCTGAATCAGTGACAGGTCTCGTCTCACAAAGCTCTTCAGGTGGCTATTCACTTACCCCGCTTAATCTGCTGGGTTCTGACAGAGAGATAAACATTCAGCGTAAGAGCAGGGGCGGAACCATTCCTGAACACATCTCCCTTACCGGGAGGCAACAGTTTACATGGAAAATATATGTTGATAAGCCGGGAGACAAAATCATTGATATCTCATACAGCTTCCAGGGGCACCATACAAAGGGAAGCCTGAGAGTCACGGCAGGAGCAAACATACTGAGTCACACCTTTATAAATAGCGGGAAAACGATTGGTGAACCAGGCTCAGACTGGATAATTGACAGTTACCGCTCATACCGTCTGGGAACCATTCATCTCCCTGCAGAAGGCTTCTATGATATTGAGCTTGAAGTGGCTCCGGGCAAAAAGGAGAAACTTGATTTTCAGTGGATCTGGATTGAATAGATCACAGAGGCTGAGTCTAAAGAGCTGGAAACAATTCTCTCCAGACATCTTGAAAAATAAACTGACAGCATCTCTATACCTTTTCTGGAATCAAAGCCGCTTTTTTGAAAATATGACACCACTTTTGGCTTCCATAATCGAAAAATTGAATTACTTTTGCAGACCAAGTTTAGAATCATAGAAGTGGACGAAGGCCCTTGTCATAGTAGTTTGAAATTATACCGATCCCGGTAAGGAGCATCATGTCTCCTTACTGAGTCGCTAAGTAAGGAGTTAAAGGCATGGTGGAAATTACAACAAATTTCAGTGAGCTTATTCTCAGAAAAGAGTGGAAAGAGCTAAAAAACACCCTGAACCAGTTAGATGTAGTTCAGCTTTCTGAACTGATTGAAGAGAGTCCGGATGATGAAGATATCATCCTTCTGAGACTCCTGAGCAGAGAGCTCTCAAAAGAGGTTTTTCAGCTCCTCTCATTCCCCAAACAGGAACAGATAATTGAGGGGATGGCTCATAACGGGCAGCGGCTGGCAAACCTGCTCAATGACCTTGAGCCTGACGACCGTACAGCACTTTTTGAAGAGCTTCCTGCAAAGATCACCCACTCACTGATACAGCTGCTCAACCCTGAAGAGAGGGATATTGCCGTTCAGCTGCTGGGCTATCCTGAAGAGAGTATCGGCCGCCTGATGACCACAGAATATGTGGCAGTCAGACCTGATGACACCATAGAACAGGCTTTTGCACACATCAGGAAATATGGCAAAGACTCTGAGACACTTAATGTTATCTATGTAGTTGACAATAACTGGAAACTGATTGATGACATAAAGATCAAGGAGATACTGCTCGCTTCGCCACAGCAGCATATCAATGAGCTGATGGATACCCGGTTTGTGGCTCTCAACGCCTTTGATGATCAGGAAACAGCAATCAAAACCTTCCAGGATTATGACAGGGTAGCCCTTCCGGTGGTCAATTCAGAGGGTATCCTGATAGGGATCATAACCATTGATGATATCATGGACGTGGTTGAGGAAGAGTCAACAGAAGACTTCCAGAAATTTGGCTCATTCCAGACCGCTATTACTGATCCCCTGAAGGCCAGGGTGCTGAGCCTCTATAAAAGCAGGATATTCTGGCTTATGGCCCTGGTATTTGTAAATATCTTCTCCGGAGCTGCTATAGCAAACTTTGAGAGTATAATACAATCTACTGTCTCACTCATCTTTTTTCTTCCCCTGCTGATCGACAGTGGCGGCAATGCCGGAGCACAGTCAGCCACGCTGATGATTCGTTCACTGGCAGTGGGTGAAGTGAGGGTCTCTGACTGGTATAAGATGATTGTAAGAGAAATTTCAGTCTCTCTTTTGCTGGGAATTACCATGGCTATTGGAGTAGCACTGATTGCACACTTCAGAGCTCCGGAAATAATACTTGTGGTATCACTTACAATGATACTGATAGTACTGACCGGCAGCCTGATCGGAATGCTGCTGCCATTCTTGTTTACCAAGCTTAATCTTGACCCCGCCACCGCCAGCGCACCCCTGATCACCTCAATAGCTGATATCAGTGGCGTAATTATCTACTTCTCAATAGCACAATGGTTTTTCACATTCTGACACCAGCTCTCCCTTGAGAGGAAAATCTCATCAGGTAAAAACCAGATAATAGTCTATGATTAACCGGAAAGTAAAGAGTAACTTCACCGGTAGATTGAAAACCAAACCTGAAACAATATGAATATTGAAACCGTCAAGGAGGCAATTATCAAAAATGTTTACCACATTGATGCATCCAAAAAGGTACCCTTGCATAAGCATCCCCACCATGATGAACTCTTTTACTGCATTGCCGGGAATGGATATGGAGTGCTCGAAGAGAGTGAAGTAGAGCTGACCGCCGGAAAGGCCTTTATTGTACCGGCAACAACACTGCACTCACTCAAGACTGACAGTGACCTCTATGTGGCAGCATTCCTTATCCCCATTGCAGGAGAGGTGTGACCAGTGATGTGACAAGAGGGGGTGACCAGAGAGGCTCAGTTTATTTAACTTCTGAGATGCGAACCAATTAATATCTTCGGATGTTAACTTGTCAGACTGAGAAATAGGTTAAGATGATTGTATGGAGTGAGGTTTTGATAAGACTCAGCCTTGCCGGGCTGTTTGGTGCCCTGATAGGCCTTGAGAGAGAGAGAAAAGACTGGGCTGCCGGGCTGCGGACACATATGATGGTAAGCGTAGGCTCATGCCTGATAATGATCGTATCAGCTTTCGGATTTGCAGATGTACTGGGGACCAGTCATGTGGCACTTGACCCCTCAAGGGTGGCTGCACAGGTGGTAAGCGGCATAGGATTCATTGGTGCAGGTACTATACTCTTTCTGAAGCAGGGAGCCATACGCGGATTAACAACTGCTGCCGGTTTATGGACAGTAGCAGCTATAGGCCTGGCAACAGGAGGAGGACTCTATTTTGCGGCAGGAGCAACCACAGTGATAGCACTCATCATACTCTGGGGACTGCAACCTATTGAGAGATACTATTCGGCAAGGTTTAAACACAGAACACTGAAAATAGTCTCTGCCCGGAACGGAGACTATAGTAACCTTCTTAAGAGCATCATGGAAGATGCCAGACTGCAAATTGAGACCTTCACCATAAACAAGTCAGATAATGATTACATCTTTCAGTTTCGGTTTGAGGAGGCCAATATTGAAAAGATTGACGAGATAATATCAAAACTGAAAGAGCAGCCTGAGATAAAGGAGGTCAACTGGACACGGTGAAAATCAGCGCAGAGCAGTGCAACACAGTACAGATCGGTGCTATAAGCAGTGCAGATCAGAGAAGCTCTATGCTGCGCTTCACAAATGAACTCAGCGCCTCCCCCTTGAGCATGTTATTGGCCAGCATCGCCAGGTCAATAAGCTGTCTGACAGCCTGATGATCATCACCAAAGCCTGACAGTATACCATTTCTCTTCTCCTCAAGCTGATTCAGCTCACCCCTGAGTCTCTCAAGGTCATCTTTCTCTACCGCCGGTATCTCCTCAGCCTTCTTTTTTGCATGCTCCTTCTCCATGAACTCAATCTCTATCCTGCTCTTCTCTATCCCGGCACTGTTCTTTTTCAGTTCATCGGTATGTTCCTTTTCGAGGTCACCGGCCAGTGATATGACCAGCGGATGGTTGGTATTGAGTACCAGGTCAAAACTGTCAGGCATCTCACCATAGAATGAGTATCCACCGCCAAACTGAGCCATATCCTTCATACGGCGCATAAACTCACTCTGTGTTATCATCATCGGCAGATCATTCTCATCCAGATTCTCTGTCCTGACAGTGAACCGTGCCTTGTCAGTGTCAGCCACCTGGCTGCGGAACACCTGTGCCAGATCATCACTCTGCTCCTGTGTGAGGAGTGAGGTGTGACCCTCATCCTTTTTTATCAGCCTTTCAATAACATCAGAGTCAACCCTCACAAACCGTGAGGTGGGCTCTTTTGACTCCAGGGCATTGATAAGATGAGTATCAAGCTGACCATCCAGTATCAGCACATCATACCCCTTCTCTTTTGCCTTGGTAACATAGGTGTGTTGTGTCACAGAGTCAGTAGTATAGAGATGAATCAGTGATTTATCCTTATCGGTCTGGTTCTCTTTTATTACCTTGTCATACTCCTCAAGGGTGAAATACTTACCATCACTATTCTTATAGAGGGCAAACCTGGAGGCACGGTCAAAGAATTTCTCATCGGTGATCATTCCGTACTCAATAAAGAGCTTCAGGTCATCCCACTTGGACTCAAATGTCTCACGCTCCTTCTTGAATATGTCTGAGAGCCGGTCAGCAACCTTTTTGGTTATATGACCTGAGATCTTTTTTACGTTGGTATCACTCTGCAGATAGCTTCTTGAGACATTAAGAGGAATATCAGGAGAGTCGATCACCCCATGCAGAAGCGTCAGGAAGTCAGGAACAATCCCCTCTACAGAATCGGTAACAAACACCTGGTTGCTGTAGAGTTGTATCTTGTTCTTCTGTATCTCAAAGTTGTTCCTGATCTTGGGAAAGTAGAGTATTCCGGTCAGCTTAAAGGGATAGTCTACATTGAGATGAATATGGAAAAGTGGCTCCTCACCCATCGGGTAGAGCTCACGGTAGAATGCTGAATAGTCCTCATCCTTCAGCTCTGACGGCTTACGAGTCCATGCCGGAGTGGTATTGTTGATCACTTTGGGCTTATCGGTATCAACCATCTTATCCTCCTTCCACTCCTTCTCAAACCCAAAGTGGACCGGCACTGGCAGGAAGCTGCAATATTTCTTTAGCAGCCCCTCTATCCTCTGCTCATCGAGAAACTCTTTTGACTCTTTATCAATGTGCAGTATCACATCGGTTCCGCGTCCGTCACGCTCAGCCTTCTCAATTGTGTACTCCGGACTGCCGTCACAGCTCCATTTTGCAGCCGGGTCATCATCACGGAATGACTTTGATACCACCTCTACCTTTGATGAGACCATGAATGCTGAATAGAAGCCCAGACCGAACTGCCCTATCAGTCCGGCACCCTGCTCCTTGTATTTGTCAAGAAACTCATTGGCACTAGAGAAGGCTATCTGGTTAAGGTACTTATCCATCTCGGCGGCGCTCATCCCGATACCGTTGTCTGAGACAGTCAGGGTCTTCTTCTTCTTGTCAAGGGTTATCTGTACATGGAGCTCACCCAGCTCTCCACTGAAATCACCTGCCGAAGCAAAGGCACGCAGCTTTTGTATGGCATCGGTAGCATTGGATACCAGCTCGCGAAGGAATATTTCATGATCTGAATAGAGAAACTTCTTAATGATCGGAAAAATGTTTTCTGTAGTTACTCCGATTTTACCCTTTTCCATAATATCTGTTTTTCTGATTATTCTGCAGCGGAAGATCAAAGTGCGTGCCGCACACCTGACTCTGACAGAGTGTCAGTCAGTGCACCGGAAGATATGACGTGAAAGTCAGCTGACAGCCTCTGTCAGTCTGGCGAGCCGGCTGCAGGCCAGCTCAATCTCTTCATCAGTAATTGTCAGTGGCGGAGCAATTCTGAATGCATCATCACAAAAGAGAAAATAGTCAAGCAGCAATCCATACGACGGGGCCTTAGCCACCAGCTCTCCTATAATACCCTGCTTCGCAGGTTCCACAGCCAGCAGCAGACCCTCACCCCTCACCTCCCTGACCGGCAGCTTCATCAGGAGCTTCCTGAAAAGCATCTCGCTGGTGCGAGCCTTTTCTGCCAGCCTCTCTTCCACAATCAGGTTGAGTGATGCCAGTCCGGTGGCACAGCTTAGCGGGTGCCCGCCGAAGGTGGATATGTGTCCTAGTGACGGGTCATGGGTAAGGGATGACATGATCTCACGTGACGAGACGAATGCCCCCAGGGGGAGCCCTCCGCCGAGAGCCTTTGCCAGCACAATAATATCCGGCACCACACCATACCTGTTGATTGAGAAGAGGTGACCCGTCCGTCCGAAGCCGGTCTGAACCTCATCAAAGATCAGCAGGGCACCATTCCTGGTACATGCCTCCCGGAGAGTATCCAGGAACCCGGCCTCAGGCTGCCGAACGCCCGCCTCAGCCTGTACCGGCTCAACCAGTACAGCGGCTGTGGCACTGCTGATCATCTCACTCACCTCAGGACTGTTAAACTCAGCCATGGTGGTGGCCGGCATCAGTGGCCTGAAGGCATTACGGTACACCTCAGAGCCCTGAACACTGAGAGCACCTGTAGTAGAGCCATGATAGCCATTCCTGAAGTAGATGATCTCATTACGCCCGGTATAGCGGCGGGCCAGCTTGATAGCCCCCTCAATGGCTTCACTGCCCGAGTTGACGAAATAGACCGACTCAAGCGGGTCAGGCAGCAGAGAGGCAAGACGTGATGCATACCTCACCTGCGGACTCTGTACCACTTCACCATATACCATCAGGTGCAGGTAGTGACCCGCCTGCTCAGAGAGAGCAGCCATCACGGCAGGATGCCGGTGACCGGTATTGCTCACTGACACACCTGAGATAAGATCAAGATACTCCTCACCTCCGGCACCATACAGAAAAGAGCCCTCAGCCCTCTCAATCTCAAGCATGAGCGGGGCAGGCGATGTTTTAGCAATATGGCTCAGAAAAAGTTGCCTCAGGGTAGGCATCACCGCTGCATAATATTAATGTAGTTCATCAGACCGTCACGGTAAGATTTACCTACAGGCAGAACCTTGGAATTATTGCCAACAGCTATGGTGAGACTGTTCTCTGTGATTGACCTGATAACGCTCTTATTGACAAGGTATGAGCGGTGTATCCTTACAAACAGGCTCGACGGAAGCTGCTGTTCAATACCCCTCATGGTAAAATGAATGGTGTACTTCTCATCATGAGTAATGACACTGACATAGTTCTCAAGCGCCTCAACATAGATTATCTCCTTGAGCTTCAGGCGCACAAGCGTTGATCCTTTCTTGATGAAGATCTCCTCCTCACCCGCTGCAGAGGGAGCAGGCCTGGGAGCATAATACTTCATAATCTTCTCAACAGCACGACAAAACCGCGGATAGGAGATCGGTTTTAAGAGATAGTCAATCCCATTGTAGTTAAACGCCTTGTATGCATGCTCTTCACTCCCTGACACAAATATTATGTGGGGCGGATTCTCAAGGCTGGAGAGGAAATCAAAACCATCCATCTCCGGCATCTGAATATCCAGAAATATCAGTTCGATATCTCTTCGTGACATCAAAAGATTACGTGCTGACAGCGAATCGGAAAAGCTACCAACAAGAGTCAGTGAAGAGGACTTTCCGACAAACTCCTCAAGAGTTCGCAGCCAGACAGGATCATCATCAACTATAATACAATTCATTGCACTTATTTGCGATTGAGTTCAGGCATGGGTAACAAATATACTAAAAATGTTGAGAAAAGTGTTACACCAATCCGGGTGCAAGATGAAAAAAGGCTGCTCCATTTTACCTGGAGACAGCCATAATTTTTTTACAATGAAAACGGGATGACAGCCACCCCGGTAATTTTACTTCAGGCCTTTTGAGAGGGCCGGTGCTGGTCTGAATTTCACAACCTTCTTTGCCGGGACATTCAGCTTGGCGCCGGTACGTGGATTGCGGACGACTCTTGCGCTTCTCATCTCAACCCTGAAAGTGCCCATTGAGGGGAGCTGAAGTCTTTCGCCCTTCTTCATGGCCTCACCAAAGGAGCTTACAAAGGCATTCAAGGCATTGTTGGCATCCTTAAGTGACAGTCCTGCTTTTTTTGCAATACTGCTTACCAGTTCTTTCTTTGTCATAGTCAATACAATTTTAGGGTTAGACCAAATTCTGTAACTGCATACAAATTTATTTCATTCTTATTCAAAAACAAGCTTTTGTGATTTTTTTATGGCTCAAATGCTGAATTTAATACCATTTGAGGGCTATTTCATGCAAATTCGGAGGTCAATACCCCTTTAACCATCATAATCAGCCATGCACAAGCCCGGCAGTGGAGCGCTACCGGCAGATATGACTGCAAAAAAAGATAAATTCCGGGAGAGCAACCATACCTAAAAAAGAGTATATTTGCAGCCGCCATATCGGGGAGTACCTCTCAGGGAAATATCCTCAGAAAAATGGCAGAGATGGAGAAATGGCAGAGTGGTCGATTGCGGCGGTCTTGAAAACCGTTGTCCGGGCGACTGGACCGGGGGTTCGAATCCCTCTTTCTCCGCAACCTCCCTTCAGTATCAATGATTTACTGAAGCGAGGGACCAAATCCGGGACCAAATCCGGGACCAAATCCAATAATATTCCAATCAGTCTGTCCGCCGCAAGGACATCATGAAGATCTTCAAGGCCAGTACCTTAAGGAACTCAGGAGGATAGCAGCAATAGTAAGTACGAAATCTTCAACACGTATTGAGGGATCCAGATTCATGGACCAGGATGTGTAAAAGTTACGCGCATCATTAAAGGTCACCTGCTGTGAATCGGGTGACCAGCAGGAAGTTCTTGATTATATCTGGAAGATGGACCGGCCCTGACGGGCATGGCTGTCAGAAAGGCCAGAAGTTGTTGTCATACCAGATATCCTCCCTCAGCTCCTTATCTATACGTGCCAGCCACTTATGGTGCCCCCTCTCCCAATCGGCAAGCATGCTGTAGAGTGCCTTCTCATTGGGGTCAGCAGCTGACTCTGCCCTGGCAGCATAGAGTTTTACAGCCTTCTCCTCAAAGTCCATGGCAGCACTGATGGCTGCAGCCTCATAGCCGGCAGCACTTATCTGACCCTTCATCTCTTCGGTGAGGATCTTTTGCACCACCTCCTCTGAAGCACTTCCCTCCTGGGGTGAGAAGTCAAGAAAGGCGTTATTTTTCCGGTAATGAACAAACTGTTCGGAGAGAAAGCGTATATGCTCCTCCTCCTCATCAGCAATTATGGTAAAGATCCTCCTGACAGCTTCGCTTTCTGTCTGGGCAGCCACCTGCGAATAGAAGGCTCTGCCCCGGTGCTCAAGAAGGATAGCCTCCTTCAGAATGTCGGTAGTGGTATTGGTTTCCATTGGTAATCGGTTTTTATGGCGATAGGTACGAAGGTAACAATTTCTGCTCATAATTGTTCCTGCTGACTTCTACCGGTACCGGAGAGAGGAAGAGGGAGAAGGGTAAGTGATGGAATGAGGTACGGGGATAGAAAGCGGAGGAAGCGGAAAGGGAGAAGGGAGGAAGGAAGGGAGGGAGGGAGGAAGGAAGGGAGGGAGGAAGGAAGTAATGGAAGAAGGATAAGTGATGGAATGAGGTATGGAGATAGAAAAAGGAGGAAGGGGAAAGGGGGAAAGGGGGAAAGGGAGAAAAAGAAAACAGTAGAAAGGAGAACCGAAGAAGGGAGAGCAGAGGCAAGGAAAACGAAGGAAAGGACAACAGAGGCAAGGAGAGCAGAGGCAAGAAAAACAGAGGAAGGGAGAGCAGAGGCAAGGAGAGCAGAGGCAAGGAGAGCAGAGGCAAGGAGAGCAGAGGAGGTAGAACAGGAAGGGAGGGTAGCTGAGCAGAGGAGCGATCAGAATGACTGCATCTCATAGAGCCTGCGGTAGATGCCGTCCTGGTTCTTCAGGAGCTCTTCATGGGTACCATATTCAGCTATACGTCCCTCCTCAACCACCACTATCATATCGGCATGCTGTATTGTTGACAGCCTGTGTGCTATAACCACCGAGGTACGGTTTTCCATCAGTCTGAGCATGGCATCCTGTACCAGGCGTTCCGATTCGGTATCGAGTGCCGAGGTGGCCTCATCAAGGATCAGGATAGGCGGATTGGCCATTATTGCCCGTGCGATGCTTATCCGTTGCCGCTCGCCACCGCTCAGCTTGTTGCCCCCCTCCCCCACTGTGCTCTGATAACCGTCAGGTGTCTCACTGATAAACTGATGGGCATTGGCTATGGTTGCTGCCCTGACCACATCTTTGGGGTCAGCCTCTTCCATGATGGCGAATGAGATGTTGTTATGGAATGTATCATTAAACAGTATTGCCTGCTGGCTCACTATACCCATCAGCTGTCTCAGGTCACTTATATCTGCATCACGTATATCTACTCCATCTATCAGCACCGCCCCACGGTCAGGGTCTATAAACCGCGGTATCAGGTCTGCCAGTGTCGACTTTCCTCCCCCTGACCTTCCTACCACAGCTACCGTCTGGCCACGTCTGATAGTAAGTGATACATCTCTTAGTACCGGCTCCTCATTATAGGCGAACCACACATTCCTGAACTCTATACTATCTTTGAACTCACTGATTCTTACTGCATCAGGCTTCTGAACGATGGTCTCACCTGCGTTGAGTATCTCATTGATACGATCAACCGAGGCCATCCCTTTCTCAATATTGAACCAGGCGCTGGATATCCCTTTTGCGGGCTGTATTATCTGCGAAAATATCACAACAAAGACTATCAGCTTGTCAGGGGTCACATTACCGGCCCCTTTCAGTGCCAGGAACCCGCCATAGTAGATCACCCCGAGCAGCACAACCGTTGAGAGGAACTCACTGACGGGGTGTGCCAGGTAGGCTTTTCTCGCCACCCTCCTGAATATCCTGCTATACTTTTCATTGGCTTTGCCAAACTGCTCACTCATCTTCTTCTCAGCATTAAACCCCTTCACTATGCGTAGTCCGGTCAGGGTCTCTTCAAATACTGACAGCAGTCGCCCCAGGGCCCGCTGGCCAATGAATGATGCGCTTCTCAGGGTGCGGCTGATACGTCCTATTACCCATCCGCTGGCCGGCAGCACTACGAGGGCTGCCAGGGTGAGCTGCGGACTGGTGACCGAGAGGTATGTGATAAATATGATTATGGTGAACGGGTCGCGGAAAAGCATCGACAGTGATGACATCACAGAGATCTCTATCTCCTGAACATCATTTGATACTCTTGTCAGCAGGTCACCCTTACGTGCCTCAGAGAAGTATGAGAGCGGCAGTCTTAGTGTCTTCTCATATATACGGCTGCGTATATCCCTCACCGTGGCTGCCCTGATAGCAGCCATGCAGTTATTCGCCAGAAATATGAGCAGGTTCTTCATGAGGCTGGCCAACGCGAAGCTGACAACCACAATCATCAGGGTACGCATCTCGCCGTAGCGCTCTATCGACTCTGAGAAGAACCATCCTGCCAGATCCTTGAGATAGGCTGCCGTAAGGGCAAACTCACCGGGGTGCGGTAGCGGCTCTACCCTGTTGAACAGTATCTGCAGGAAAGGAGCTATCAGTGTATAGGTAAACAGTGCAAAGAAGGCACTGGCAATATTGAACCCGATATTTTGAACTGCAAGCCAGCGGTAAGGCCTCAGATACTGTAGCAGAACTCTTATGCTCTTCATTCTCTGTTTTCAGAAACCGGTGTAATTGAAGGGTGTCACCGCCCTCATCTCCTCCCTGACCTCGTCACTGACATCAAGGCTCTCAATAAACCTGACTATTGTCTCCTTGCTTATCTTCTCATGGGTACGTGTCAGGTTCAGCAACGCCTCATACGGCTGCTGGTACCCCTCTCGCCGCAGTATCGTCTGCAGTGCTTCGGCTACCACCACCCAGCTGTTGCCAAGCTCATCACTGATCTTTTCACTATTGACTATAAGCTTTGAGAGGCCCCTGATGATACCATTCCACGCAATAAGCGTATGGGCCATTGCCACTCCGGTATTCCTGATCACTGTTGAGTCGGTCAGGTC
Source organism: uncultured Rikenella sp. (assembly GCA_964537135.1). Lineage (GTDB taxonomy): Bacteria > Bacteroidota > Bacteroidia > Bacteroidales > VadinHA17 > SR-FBR-E99. The sequence continues at coordinate 116,882 of CAZHZC010000009.1, read as the reverse complement.
ACGCTGCAGCCTTGATATCGGCAGCTTGGCCGAGAGGTGTGAGAAGAGAGCATTGGCCACCCCCAGGTTGCCCTCACCATTCTCAAACTCTATCGGGTTGACCTTATGGGGCATGGCCGAGGAGCCCACCTCACCCCTCACTATCACCTGCTTGAAATAGTCCAGTGCAATATAGCTCCACATATCCCTGCAGAGATCGGTAAGGATGGTATTTATACGGCTGAAATTGTCAAACAGGGCCGCCAGTCCGTCATAGTGCTCCACCTGTGTGGTGGTCTGCTGCCGCTGCAGCCCCAGCCTCTCACTGAGCAGCCTGTCGGCAAAGCGAGGCCAGTCAATGGCGGGGTATGCCACCCGGTGGGCATTAAAGTTACCTGTGGCGCCACCAAACTTACCACTATAGGTTGTGGTCATCATGACAGAGAGCTCACTGCTGATCCTCTCCGCAAAGACTGCCACCTCCTTTCCCAGCCTGGTGGGTGATGCCGGCTGGCCATGGGTACGTGCCAGCATGGGTATTGCTGCCCACTCGCCGGCCATGGCCGAGAGCCTGTCACGCAGGGATGTCAGCAATGGCTTCATCACCTCTCTCACCGAGTCGCGTATTGCCATTGGCATGGCGCAGCTGTTAATATCCTGTGAGGTGAGGGCAAAGTGCACAAACTCTGACCAGGCACCCAGCCCCATTGCTGTCACCCTCTCTTTGATGAAATACTCAACCGCCTTTACATCGTGGTTTATCACCCCCTCCTTCTCCTTGATAACGGCTGCATCAGCAGGCGAGAACTCACTCCAGAGGGTGCGTATCTGCTGCTCCATACCGGCAGGAAACTCTTTGAACTGAGGCACCCCTGTCTGTGAGAGGGCAATGAAATATTCAACCTCTACCATGACCCGGTACCGCATCAGCCCATACTCAGAAAAATAGGGTACCAGCGCGGTCACCCGGTCGCCGTAACGGCCATCAACCGGTGAGATTGCCATCAAGCGGTTCATATGGTAATATTTCTCAAGGAGGCTTTACCGTAAATCAAAAACCAAAAATAGTATTTTGTACTGGTCTAAAAAAATTGAACCTTTGCAATTGCCCTTTCGGAGCTATTAATAATGAAAAAAATCAGAGTCTCGGCAGTCAGGTATATCAACAGCTATCCGTTTATTATCGGATTGCGTGATGGTGAGGTGGCATCGATGATTGACCTGGAGGTGTGCCATCCGTCAGAGTGTGCTGACAGGGTCATCTCCGGCAGGAGTGACCTGGGTCTTATACCTGTTGCCATGCTGACACAGATGCCTGAGTGGCACCTGGTAGGTGACTACTGTCTGAGCACCAACGGTGAGGTGCTTACGGTGCTGCTGGTCAGTAACACCCCGTTTGATGAGGTGACCACCATCTTCCTCGATTACCGATCGCGTAGCTCTGTCGCTCTCTGCCGCATACTGGCAGCCAGGTCATGGCGTCGTCAGTTCAGGTGGCTTCCTGCCCCTGAGGAGTTTGAAGTTACTGCCCTTCGTTACGGTGAGGCGGCAGTGATGATTGGTGACCGCTGTTTTGAGTATGCCCGCCTCTTCCCCCACCGTCTTGATCTGGGGCTTGAGTGGAAGAGGTTCACCGGCCTCCCCTTTGTCTTTGCCTGCTGGATCTCTTCAAGGGCACTGCCTGAGCAGTTTATTGAGCTGTTCAACAGGGCACTGGGTGAGGGGCTAGAGCGCAGGAACGAGGCAGTGACCCTTTTGGGTGAGCATGCGGTAGCGTCACCTGAAGAGGTTATTGATTATCTTAGCAATAATATTGATTTCCGCCTTGATGAGAGAAAGAGGGAGGCTCTCTCTCTCTTTACAGACTACATCAGGGAACTGAATATAACACCATGAACAGGCTGATAACTATTACTGCTCTACTCGCCCTCCTTCTCCCTGTGGCTTACGGGGCCCGTCACTCCACGCCGGCAGGTGACAGCACACTGCTTGTCTACAAGTGTGACATGAAAAAGAATATCTCCAACCCGCTCTGGTGGAATATCAGGAAGAGCTTTCAGGAGGCTGACTCACTTGATGCCGATTATATGCTTATTCACATGAACACCTATGGTGGCCAGGTAGATATAGCTGACTCCATACGTACACTTATCCTCAACTTCCGGATACCGGTACTGGTGTTTGTTGATAACCAGGCTGCCTCAGCCGGCGCACTGATAGCCATTGCTGCTGACAGCATCTATATGCGTCCGGGAGCCAGCATCGGGGCTGCCACCGTGGTTGACCAGACAGGCCAGAAGATGCCTGACAAATACCAGTCGTTCATGAGAGGCATGATGAGAGCTACGGCTGAGGCTCATGGCAAGAAGCCGCTGGTGAGCGGTGAAGATACCACATGGGTATGGCACCGTGACCCCGAGATGGCACAGGCGATGGTAGACCCCTCAATAGTACTGAAGGGTATTGTGGATACCGGCCAGGTACTCACCCTAACCACCCTTGAGGCGATAAAATACGGGTTCTGTGAGGGTGAGGCACTGACCGTTGAAGAGACACTGGCCAAAGCGGGTATAACTCACTACACCATCAGAGAGTTAAAACTGAGTGCCGTTGACCGTATCATCATGCTCCTTGTCAATCCGGTTGTCTCCGGACTGCTCATAATGTTAATCATTGGCGGTATCTACTTTGAGCTGCAGACACCCGGTGTCGGCTTTCCGCTGGCAGCAGCCATCTTCGGTGCACTGCTCTACTTTGCACCGCTCTATCTTGAAGGGGTGGCCGCCAACTGGCACCTGATGATCTTCATTGTGGGTATAATACTGCTGCTGGTAGAGATATTTGCCATCCCGGGGTTTGGTGTGACCGGTATTCTCGGTATCGTAGGTATAGTAACAGGACTGGCGCTGGTGATGGTTGACAAGATAGTATTCAGGTTCGGACCTTCGGTTGATGGTGTCAGGGAGATTGTCGCCGCCTTTGCGGTGGTGCTCTTTTCAGCCCTCATGGCGTTCTCCTTCTCACTGTGGCTCTCCCGTAAGCTCTTCTCACCCAACAGGCTCTTTGGAAGCCTGGCGCTGGAGACCACCGTCAGGCAGGAGGATGGCTTTGTCAGCTTCGACACCGGCAGGATGCAGTCGGTGGTGGGAATGCAGGGAACGGCACATACCGTACTGCGGCCAGCAGGCAAGGTGATGATTAATGATGAGATATATTCTGCGGTGGCTGAGACAGGGTTCATCCCGAAGGGAACAGCTGTAGTGGTGAGGAGGGAAGAGCACGGACAGCTCTACGTTGTGGATGCAGATAAAGCGTGAGATCTGATTTCCGCTTCCACTGAAATGTTATTATATTTGAAGAAATAATTGAGTAAAAAATTATGGCACGAACACTGACATTTTCACAGCTGAGGAAGATCAAAGACCAGCTCCCTGACGGTAGCATAAGAAAGATAGCCGATAAGCTCGACATGAGTGAGGAGACCGTCAGGAACTATTTCGGCGGCTGGAACTTTGACCGCGGGCAGAGTGCCGGTATCCATATTGAAAAAGGCCCCGAAGGGGGCATTGTCACCATTGATGACACCACCATCCTTGATCTGGCAGAGAGCATGCTGCCCCGCTGAGCGTCGCTTTTTTCCCCCGGCAGAGAGCCATAGTTTCCTCTTCGCCCTCCTGCCAGAGAGACCGGACTCCCTTCATTCACACCTTATCACCGTGCTGTCCCGGCCAGTTATCCTGATGAATACATTCAACCAAAAACAATGAAACGAATATCCTTCCTGCTGCTGCTTGTACTGATCCTTCCAACCACCCTCAGGGCACAGCAGAATAGTGAGGTGCCACACCCCGGGGCACAACAGCATAGTGAGGCACCACACCCCGGGGCACAGCAGAACAGTGAGGTACCACACCCCGGGACACAACAGCGTAGTGAGGTACCACGACTCAGGTATGAAGAGAACCGGAGCCTCACCTGGGAGGAGGCGATAGCCTACTACAGTGATCTTGCCCGTCGCTACAGTGAGGCCACCCTCCTTGAGATGGGCATGACCGATGCCGGCAGACCGCTTCATCTCTTTATCATCTCCGCTGACGGATCATCTGACCCGGCAGAGATACGTCGGCAGGGAAAGAGTATAGTGCTGATAAACAACGGTATTCACCCCGGTGAGCCGGAAGGTATTGATGCCAGTGCACGCTTTGCCACTGACCTGCTGGCCAACAAGGATGGGATGAAACAATATCTTGACAACTGTGCCATAGCCATTATACCCATCTACAATATAGGCGGCTCAATGACACGCAGCCGCTACTGGCGTATCAGCCAGAACGGTCCCGAAGAGAAGGGGGCACGGCGCAATACCAGGTTCCTCGATCTTAATCGTGACTTTGTCAAGCAGGAGTCACGTGACTCACGCGCTTTTGCGGAGATCTATCATATGCTTGATCCCGACCTCTTCCTTGACACACACACCACCAACGGCTCTGACCACCAGCATACGATAACGCTGATCGCCACTCAGCCCGAGAAGATGTTTCCGGAGATGGAGAGCTTCTTCAGAGGCAGGATGCTGAGTGAGCTCTATGGTCGTATGAAAGATGTGCAAAACAACCAGATGGTTCCCTATGTGCAGTATGTTGAGAGAGGAGCCATCAGAGCCATAAGCGGCTTTGATGAGCACGCCTACTACTCAACGGGATACACCGCCCTCTTCAATACGCTCGGCTTTATGACCGAAGCGCTGGTTCACAAGGAGTATCCTGCCCGGGTGAAGGGCACCCTGCAGTTCATCACTGAGCTGGTACGGTTTGCTGCCATGAACAGCAGGGAGATCGTTGAGCTGCGGGCTGAGGCAGCACGACGTACCATGGCGAAGAGAGAGTATGTGATCTCATGGCAGCCTGACACCACCCGGTGGGAGATGGTCGAGTTTCGTGGCTATGCCTATGATGAGACCACCACACCTATCACAGGCCGCAGGTCAGGCTTCTATAACCATGAGAAGCCCTATACAGAGGATATCAGGTACTACAGCTATTTCAACCCTGAGATCACCATCACCGCCCCTGACGCCTATATTGTTCCCTTTGCCTGGGAAGAGGTGATCAACCGGCTCAGAAACAATGGTGTGATGATGCACCAGCTTGAGCGTGACACCACACTCATGGCTGAGACCTACTACATTGAGAGCTATGAGTCTGCCAAAAGGCCCACACAGGGCCACTACTACAACAGCAAGGTGAAGGTGCGCCCTGTCACGCAGGAGGTCACCTTCCTGCGTGGTGACTATATCGTGCCGGTAAACCAGCGGTCAAACAACTATATTGTCACCATGCTTGAGCCCCAGAGTGAGGCGGGCTTCTTTGCCTGGAACTTTTTCGACTCCTTCCTGGAGGGGCAGGACTGGTACTCAGTATGGGGCTTTGAGAGTCACCTGAAGGAGCTGCTTGACCATGACCCCTCACTGCGGGAGGCCTTTGAGAAGGCGAGGGAGAGTGACAGCAAGATGGCTACTGACCCTGTGGCGCAGCTGCAGTGGCTCTATCAGAACACACCGGTGTCAGAGCTTGAGAGGCGCACCATGCTTTACCCTGTGGTAAGGCTGATGAAGGCCGGCAGCCTGATCAGCGCCGGCAGGTAGCTGCTGCTCAGGCCTTTCCGAATGAGCGTAGCTTGATAGCAGTGATCACCTGCTTGGTGTTGCGTGGGAAGTCACCATTCATCATCCAGGTGTAGTATGATGGCTCATCCCTGAAGACCAGCTCTACCGGCTTTCCCTTATGCTTACCAAAATTGAAGATCTCGGTACCCTCCTCATTAAAGATGATACGTCCTGCCAGGTCAGCATTGTTGTTGAATGCGCTAAACTGTGACAGCTTGCCGATATCGTTCTCCAGGTCAGGGTAACGGTCAAGCTGCGCCATGAGTATCTCATATGTGGCGGCGGTGTCAGCCTTCGAGCTGTGTGCATCTTCAAGCTCCCTGTTACAGTAAAAACGGTATGCGGCGCTGAGTGTCCTCGGCTCCTTCTTGTGGTAGATCACCTGCACGTCAACATACCTGTGGCGTGCCGGGTCGAAGTCAACATTCACCCTGAGAAACTCCTCACAGAGGATGGGGATATCAAACTTCATGGCATTGAACCCTGCCAGGTCACACCCCTCCAGAAAAGAGGCTATCCGTTTTGCCACATCCCTGAAGTGGGGCTCTCCCGCCACGTCAGCATCAGTTATACCGTGCACACTGGTTGCCTCGGGTGAGATGGGTATCCCGGGGTTGAGCCTGTATGTCAGCCACTCTTCAGCGCCTCCCGGTGAGACCTTCAGGGCCGAGAACTCAACGATACGGTCTGTTACAATATTTATTCCGGTGGTTTCAAGGTCAAACACCACCAGCGGTTTCCTGAGATTGAGCTCCATCGTTCTGTGAGCTTCAAGCGTTGATCATCATGGGCATCAGCAGCATGAGCAGGTCCTCATCCTCATTCTCTGTCTCAGAGGGCAGGAAGAGCCCCGCCCTGGTAGGGTCAGCCAGCTCTATCACCACATCCTGCGATGCAATGTTGGCCAGTATCTCAAGCAGGAAGAGCGACTTAAACCCTATCTCCATCTCATCACCTTCATAGAGGCAGGTGTGCCGCTCATAGGCTGAGATTGAGAAGTCAAGGTCCTGCGCCGAGGCGGTCACCTGGTTGGGAACAAACTGCAGCTTGACAAGGTTGCTGGCCTGGTTTGAGAAGACCGATACCCTGCGCAGCATGTTGTAGAGCTCAAGCCTGTCAATACGCACCTTACGGGGGTTGTTCTTGGGTATTACTGAGTTGTAGTTGGGGTAGTTACCTTCAACCAGGCGACAAACCACCCTGTAGTCAGCCAGCCTGAAGAAGGCGTTACGGTCATCAAACTCAACCATCACCTCTCCCGTCTCACGGGGAAGGATATTTTTCAGCAGTGAGGCCGGCTTTTTGGGTAAAATGAATGAGGCGCTATCATCAGCCCTGGCATCCTGCCTGCGGTACCTTACCAGCTTATGTGCATCGGAGGCCACGAAGGTGAGCCCCTCGGGAGATGCCTCTACCAGTATGCCTCCCATCACCGGGCGCAGCTCATCATCAGCGGTGGCAAACAGGGTACGGTTTATACCTGCCAGCAGCACCTCTGACGGCACGGTAAACCCAAAACGCTTCTCCTCCTTGATCACCGGCAGCACCGGGAAATCGATACCGTTCTGCCCTACAATGTTGAACCGTCCGTTCTCCGAGTTGATCACCACCGAGAGGTTCTCAAGGTTGATATCAAAGGTAAGCGGCTGTTCAGAAAATTCCTTCAACGTATCGAGAAGTATGCGTGCAGGCAGTGCCACGGTACCACCGCCACTGATATTGTCAAGGCGCAACCGGGTAATAAGTGTTGACTCAAGGTCTGAGGCAGTGATCTCCAGCTCATTATCACTGATATTAAACAGGAAGTTATCAAGAATAGGAAGGGTATTTTTTGAGCTGATCACCCTGCTTATTGCCTGGAGATGACCCAGTAGATCGGTGCTTGAAACAACGAATTTCATATTGCCAGTATTTAAGTTATTCACTTTTCAGGGTCATGGCGCCGGTAATCAGCTGATTAATAGCCCTGTCGACATTAAGACCCGGATTATCAATATTACAAAAAATAATTATACCCTCAAACAAAATTTATTACTGTACCCTGTACCGGCGTCGTCTCAGCAGGCTGTGTACCACCCCGGCAACCATAATTACCAGTACCGGCAGGGCAGTATTCACCAGTTGCCACACCCCTCTCTCACTCTTCACCCTGGTCTGGTCAAGCAGCCTGGGCTTAAGCTCTCTGGACCTCATCTCAATCAATCCGTTATCATTGACCAGGTAGTTGATGCAGTTGACCAGAAAGTCTTTATTTCCAAAGGTCTGCATGGTAAACCTGTCAAGCCCGAGGGTCACCGGCTCAGGGTACCCCTGTGACCATGAGACCTCATTGCGTATAATATCACCATCGGCCACCACAATCATCCTGGTCGGCTTACTCTCTTCCACCACAACGATGTCCGGGTCGCCCATGATGGCTCCTGCCATACGGTTGGCAAAGACTGACCGGAAAGTACCCTCAAGCAGCACCCCCACTGTCAGCGGACCAGCATTAAACGACTGGCCGGGGCTCATGGCAGCTGCCTCATCAAGTGATATTATTGCCGGTGGTGTCAGGGTACGCGACTCAGGTGAGGTGGTAAGCAACACACTCTTACTGATCATGGGGTCACGCCCAACCGTATCTATGGTAGCAGTAAACTGACCCTTCACCCGGTTGAGGTTACGGGTTATGGGGTGGTTCTGTGCCGGTCTCAGCAGCGGGTTATAGACCCATGGTGCAGGCACGGTCTGTGCGCTGCCCCCCTGTCCCGGCACCCTGAGTGGTATCAGTCCGCAGTCGGCATCCTGTACTATCACAGGGTTGATCCTTGCTCCGTACCTGAAGAGCATATCAGCTATGGAGAGGGGCTGATAGAGGGCCACCGTTGAGCCTGCAGCCAGGCTGTCAGCATCGGTCATCACCTCCTCTGCCAGCCAGAGCACCCGCCCTCCGTTCATAATGTACTGGTCAATAATAAATTTGTCTCTCTCATCAAACGGTTGCCTCGGCCCGGCAATAATGATGGCCGCATAGTTGTCAACAGCCCCCGTACGGCCACCTATCACGCCACGGTCAACACTGTAGAACTTAGCCAGTTCAAGGGTCAGGTCAGCCACATGGATCTCATCGTGCTCGCCATGACCCTCTATAAAGGCGACCCTCTGTATGGTGTCAGCCGAGGCGGTGGCTACAGCCTGAATAATCTCATACTCCAGACCCTCAGTTGAGTGAAGCAGATTGACCTCAGCCGGTAGTGACGGATTGTTTCTGAGGAAGTTAACAGGTATGACACTGTTTCCGCTGGTGACGGTGAGTGATGGAAAGATCCGCTTCTGTGTACGTCCCCCCTCACCATCGGAGGCCATAACATTTACCGGGTGAAGGCCACGGTTTACCAGCCCCTCCTGGAACAGCTCCCTCTCAGCACGGGAGGCGGCACCGGCAGGGTTGATAAACTCATACCTGAGGCGGCGTCCTGAGGCTATCCTGAACTCATCAAGATACTCATCCACGCTACGGCGCAGTTTTCTGAAGGCCAGTGGCAGCTCACCGTCGAGGTAGACCTCTACCGTCACCTCACTGTTAAGCCCTTTCAGTATCTCCTTAGTAGGCTGTGACAGCGTAAAACGTTTATCTTCAGTGAGGTCAGCCCGTAAATGTATCAGTGAGAGCACCAGGCAGAGTGCGCCGGTAGCAGCTACCGTCACCGCCGGCCGCAGAATGGTACGACGTTTCAGTGAGACCCTTGCTCCCTCCAGAAAGAGAACAGTCACAAATATGAAATAGGTTATGTCACGTATGTCAAGCACCCCTCTGCTGACTGACCGGTAGTGTTCACTGATCCCCAGTGAGGCGATCCGCTCCGCCGCAGGTGATAGTCCCGGCAGCAGCGCCACGGCATCGAATCCTCTGAACATGATGAATGAGAGTACTGCTGCCGTGATAAAGGCTATCACCTGGTTTGTTGACAGTGAAGAGGCAAAGAGCCCTATGGCCGTATATACTGCTGCCAGCATCAGCAGCCCGGCATATGACCCTGCCGTGGCTCCGGCATCGAGGCTGTCAGGTACCTCACCCAGCACCTTTACCGATATCACAAAGATCAGGGTGGGCAGCAGTGCCAGCAGTGCCACGAAGAGGGCCGCCAGAAACTTACCGTAGATAATTGCCCCGTCAGTGAGCGGTCGTGACCAGAGCAGTTCAATGGTGCCGCTGCGCCTCTCCTCAGCAAAGAGCCTCATGGTTATTGCAGGTATGAGGAAGAGGAAGAGCCAGGGTGAGAGGAGGAAGAGAGGATCCAGCCCGGCATATCCACTGTCAAGGAGGTTCCACTGGCCCGGCATGATCCACATGATAAGGCTGTTAGCCAGCAGGAATACCACCATAACGATATATCCTGTCATCGAACTAAAAAAAGCTGCTGCCTCTTTTCTGAAGAGAGTGAACATAACTTCAAGTTTATGTAAAATTATCAAAACTTTCATAGCCTCACCGGCCTGCGCGCGTATTTGATATCAACAATAGCGGTGCCCGGGTAATAGAAGCGGGTTATAGCTTCATAACCAACCTTTTTCTCAGCCATATGCCTTGCACCGTCCTGGCACAGTCCAACGCCATGGCCATACCCTCTCCCGTCAAATATGAGCGAGTCTCCCTGCGGTCTCATGACAAACCATGCCGACCGCAGTCCGAACCTCACTCTGATCTCCTCACCGGTTATACTCTTCCCGCCGGCACTGTAGCGGTACACCCTCCCACTTTCCGTTACGCCGCCATATAAACCACCTTCTGTTCCGGGGGTTATACCTTTTGCTCTGAGGAAGCTGTTCCACTCTCCTATTGTCACTGATGCCTTCCACCTTGCTGAGGCTGAGTAGCTGCACCAGGGATCTTCAACACTCACCAGGTAGGGATATCCTGCCAGCCATACACCTGCTGAGGAGGCGGTAACACCACCGCAGTTGCCATGGAAGGCTGCCTCTATCAGCAGCGAGTCGCCATCCACAAGCACCAATCCGGCAGTAGTACGACAGGCATTTACTATTATGCTGTCAGTCACCACGCCAGGGTATACCTGGCAGTGAACATCATCACACATGTTATGGCCGTCAAGGGCGTGTCGCTCCATGTTCCTGTAGAGGTATGTACGGGCCACCACTGCCTGCGCACGGAAATACTCTGACGGTCCGAGCCTCCCCGCCTCAGCACGTACAATTCCCGGCAGGAACTCCTCCGGCGGCGCGGTGTTCAGTATCATCAGTGAGCCCGGGAAGGAGCTTATGGTCAGCTGCCCGGTCAGCCTCCTCTGCAGCCCTGCCTCTCCCGGCACCCTAAGCATGAAGAGACTGTTATCTGATGCCGGCATGAAGGTGAGTGAGTCAGCTGTACCATAACGACCTGAGCGAGTCATGTAGGTCACCCGGCCGGCATAGTGCTCTATCACCACCGGCTCACCCGCCGTCAGTATCACCACCGGCGTGCTGCCGTCACTGAGGGTAAAGGGTCCGCTCTCAGCAGTAAAGATTACCGCTTCGGGCCGTGCCGCGGTGAAGATACGTACCGTCAGCTGCGACACTCCTGTCACCGGCAGCGCCAGCCATAACAGCATCACCCATAAGAGCACCACCCGCGACTGTTCCATCTTTGGCGGTATTACTTCTGACTGTTCCATCTTCGGCGGTATTACTTCTGGCTGTTCCATCTTCGGCGGTATTACTTCTGGCTGAACCGCCTCAGGCTGCACCGCCCCGTGCTGACCCGCCTCAGGCTGCACCTCTATGACCGCTATTCTCATCCTCTTTTTACCGTTGCAAGGTCATTGACCATATCACTTGCCACCCTCTCTGAGGCGCCCGCCCCGCCCAGTATATGTCTCAGCTCACGGTAGTCATTCATGATCATGCGGTGCCGTTCACCCTCCGGCAATATCAGTCTCATCTCACGGTTCAGCTCTTCACTGTTGAGCTCATCCTGTATCAGCTCACGCACCACCTCCCTGTCCATTATCAGGTTCACCAGTGAGATGAACCTCACCCTGATAAACCAGCGTGCCAGCCTGTATGTCATGGGGCTGGTAGAGTAGCACACCACCTGTGGCACCTCCATGAGGGCAGCCTCCAGGGTGGCGGTGCCTGAGGTCACCAGGGCAGCCTTAGCCGCTGCCAGCAGCTCATAGTTTCTTCCGGTGATCACCCTTACCGGGTGGTCTGCCGCTATAGCTTCATACAGCTCTGCCGGCAGGTGACCCATCGCTGCCACCACAAACTGGTAGTCAGGCCATTCAGCAGCCACCGATACCATTACCGGCAATATCCTTTTCACCTCCTGCATCCTGCTTCCCGGCATCAGCGCTATCACCGGCCGACTGTCGGGCATGAGCAGGCTCATGATACTCTCATCACTCTTACTGCCCTTACCGCTGCGCCACTCATCTATCTGATCTATGAGCGGGTTACCCAGGAATGTTGCAGGGTAGTGGTGACGCTGGTAGAAGCTGATCTCAAATGGAAAGATAATATAGAGTCTGTCTACATACTTTTTTATCATCCTCACCCGTCCCTCGCGCCACGCCCAGAACTTGGGTGATATGTAGTAATAGACCCTGATACCCCTCTTTTTTGCCATACGTGCCATACGCATGTTAAAACCGGGATAGTCAATCAGTATGAGTGCATCAGGTGCCTCAGCCGTTATCTGCCTACGGCACAGCCTGAAGTTACCTGCCACCTTACCAATATTTGCCATCACCTCCCACACCCCCATGAAGGCAGTATCACGGTAGTGCTTCAGGAGGCGTGCACCCGCTTTCTCCATCAGGTCACCGCCCCAGCATACCACCTCAGCGTGCGGGTCACTCCTCACTATATGTCTTATGAGGCTGGAGCCATGCAGGTCGCCTGAAGGCTCGCCGGCGATGATAAAATATTTCATCTTAAAAGAGCTTTATGGCAAAAACAGCAAATGCCCATGCCAGGGTAATACCCAGCACACCCCTTGCTGCCCGCAGCATATCAAGCCGGTTGAAGATCAAAAACGCCACTACGTTGGCAAATACCGAGACACTCATCACCTCTGAGACCTTCCCCGTCTCACCTACCCGCCTGATAAAGTCTGTCAGCGACATCCCGTGCCTTGTCAGCAGGAAGAAGATGATAAAGCCTGCCAGCGGCATCAGTACCCCTGCCACCACACCGGTAAGATCATTGTTGTATCTTATGATGAACTTCATCTCAAAGCCTGGAGCTGAGCTCATCCATAAATGCGTAGGCGGTCATGTCTGTGGTGACCGGCACCACCGATACATATCCGTTCTTTACAGCCCAGTCGTCAGTATCAGATGCTTCAGGCTCATGGTTCACAAAGCTGCCGGTGAGCCAGTAGTATGTCTTCCCCGCCGGGTCCTTCCTCCTCTCAAACTCCTCCTGCCAGTTACCTGACGCCTGACGCGCCACCACCATCCCCCTGATCTCAGAGGCGGGCAGGTTAGGGAAATTGACATTAAGGCATACACCCTGTGGGAGAGGATTGCGAAGTAGCATCTCAGATATCTCTCTTATGTAGGCTTCGCAGCCTGAGAAATCAGCTGCAGAGGCGTGACTATCAAGTGAAAACCCTACTGAGGTGATACCATAGAGGCACCCCTCCAGTGCTGCTGCCATGGTGCCCGAATAGAGTACGCTTGCTGAGGCGTTGGAGCCATGGTTTATACCTGAAACGATCAGGTCAGGACGACGATCCAGCAGACTGTTCATCGCCAGCTTCACGCCATCAGCCGGTGTGCCGCTACAGGCATAGATATGCTGGCGGTCATCCTCACTTAGCAGCTTGACACGCAGCGGGTGCTTCACCGTCAGTGCCTGTGACATGGCACTGCGGCTCTCTGTGGCTGCAATGACCACTATCCTGCCATAATCCTTCATTATCCTTATCAGCTCTTTCAGTCCGCCGGCATAAATACCATCATCATTGGTGATAAGTATCAGTTTATCGTTCTCCTCTGATTTCATCCGTTTTAACATTAAAGCTGCAAATATAGTGATAATGGCTCTGCTTTTACTGCCGGCAGGGCATGGCTCAAACCCTTTTTTCCTTACTTTTGTCCCTTTATTAAGCAGTTACCTATTGTACCATGAAGATTTCCTACAACTGGCTACGCGATTATCTTGACTTTACTGCCGGCCCTGACGAGCTGGCAACGATACTCACCTCGCTGGGGCTTGAGGTTGAAAATGTTACTGAGTGGTCATCAGTCAGAGGAGGCATGAAGGGGGTGGTGATCGGCAGGGTGCTCACCTGTGGTAAACACCCCAATGCCGACAGGCTCAGTGTCACTACCGTTGATGCCGGCCTGGGCACACCCCTGCCGATAGTGTGTGGTGCACCCAATGTGGCTGCCGGCCAGACCGTTGTGGTTGCCCTGCCCGGCACCACCCTCTATAAGGATGATCAGCCTTTTGAGATCAGAAGCTCAAAGATACGCGGTGAGCAGTCAGAGGGTATGATCTGCGCCGAGGATGAGATAGGTACCGGTAACAGTCATGAGGGTATTATTGTGATCGATGAGGATATTGCGCCCGGCACCCCTGCTGCTGAATACTTTGGGGTTGTGACCGACACACTCTTTGAGATAGGCCTCACACCCAACCGGATAGACTGCAGCTCACACTACGGTGTGGCACGTGACCTGGCAGCATTCTTTAACCTGCAGTCGCCCAGCAGGGCACACCTGCCGGTGATAGAGGGTTTCATGAAGGAGCGTGATGAGGGTGTGATAGGCATCACCCTGGAGGCACCTGAAGCGTGTATCCGCTATTCAGGACTGACTATCAGAGGTATCACTGTAGGTCCGTCACCTCTCTGGCTCCGGCAGAGGCTGCTGGCCATAGGGCTTCACCCTATCAACAATGTGGTTGATATCACCAATTATGTGCTGCATGAGACCGGCCAGCCACTCCATGCCTTTGATGCTGCTGCCATTACAGGTGATATAGTGAGGGTGCGGCACCTGCCTGACAAGACCCGGTTCATCACCCTCGACAGTGTTGAGCGTGAGCTCTCCTCATCTGACCTGATGATATGCAACAGGGATGAAGGGATGTGCATAGCCGGCGTGTTTGGCGGACTCAGGTCAGGGGTCACTGAAGCAACCACCGGCCTTTTCCTTGAGAGTGCCACCTTTAGTCCGGTATCTGTACGCCGCACCTCACGCAGGCATGACCTACACACTGATGCCTCTTACCGTTTTGAGAGGGGTACTGACCCGGAGATGACCATCTATGCACTGAAGAGGGCTGCCATGCTGGTGAAAGAGCTGGCAGGAGGAGAGATCACCGGTGATATTATCGATATCTACCCTGAGCCGGTAGAGCCTGCAGTGGTGAAATATTCACTTGACCGTATGGCACGTCTGACAGGGACGGTGATACCTGAGGAGAAGGTGCGGACTATCCTTACCAGCCTCGACATAGCGATTACTGAGAGCGGACCGGGCTGGCTTATGCTGCGTATACCCACCTACCGTATTGATGTCACGCGTGAGGCTGACGTCACCGAAGAGGTGCTGCGTATCTACGGCTATGACAATATCACCTTCAGTGATGAGATGCACTCAATGCTCTCCTATACAGCTAAGCCTGACCCTGAGAGGGTTGCTGACAATATGGCACAGCTGCTCTCCTCCAATGGTTTTGCCGAGATCATGTGTAACTCACTCACCCCGTCAGCCTGGTTTGAGACTACCGGTGACTTTAATACCGGGACAATGGTCAGAATAGCCAATCCGCTCAGCAGCGATCTCAATGTTATGCGTATGTCACTGCTGCCGGGAATGCTGAACACCATCGCCTGGAACCTCAACAGACAGACCCACAACCTGCGTCTCTATGAGCTGGGCTACAGCTACAGCAGGAAAGTAGAAAAGATAGAGAAGGCAGATACGGAGGAGGAGAAGGAGGCCGATGGGAAGGCAGGAGCCGAGGAGAACCACAGGCACGAAGAGAGGGAGAGAAAAATCAGCCTGGAGATCACTGACAATTTCCGTGAGAGGCATACCCTGGCGCTGGCCGTGACAGGGCGCATGAATGAGAAGCGGTGGAATGCTCCTGAGATGCCGTCAGGGTTCTTTCACCTGAAAGGCTATATAGAGATGGTACTGTCACGGTTTGGTATACCACAGCACGCCATCGGGATAAGAGATGATATACCAGGCTGGCTCAGTGAGGGGCTCTGCTACAGTGCCGGAGGGGTACAGCTCGCTGCCTTTGGCAAGGTGTCACGCCGCTACCTCAACATGTTCGACATCAAACAGGAGGTCTTCTACGGTGAGATCGACTGGGAGAACCTGATGCAGCTGCTGGCACGGCACACCATCAGGTTCAGTGAGCTGCCGCGCTACCCGCGTGTACGTCGTGACCTGGCGCTGCTGCTAGACAGGTCAGTAAGGTTCAAACAGATACGTGACCTGGCCTTCAAGACAGAACGCAGGATACTGAAGGAGGTAGACCTGTTTGACCTCTATGAGAGTGAGGCACTGGGCAGTGACAAGAAGTCATATGCCGTCAGCTTCATACTGCATGATGAGCGGCAGACACTCACCGACAAGAGTATTGATAAGACGATGGGTGCCCTGGCGAAGGCTTTTGAGCGTGAGTTAGGTGCCAGGCTGAGATGAAACGGTTGTTTGGCAGTGCACGTGACTATCTCTCTCTGGTAAGGTTCAGCCATACCATCTTTGCCATGCCCTTTGCCATTGCAGGCTACTTCCTTGGTGCCGGCAGCCCCGGCGAGGGGTTCTCGCTGCGTACCCTCCTGCTGGTGGTGGCCTGCATGGTCTTTGCGCGTAGTGCAGCCATGGGGTTTAACCGGTGGGCTGATATACGCTATGACAGTATCAATCCGCGTACCGCCCGGCGTGAGATACCTTCCGGCAAGATCACCCCTGCCAGTGCGCTGCTCTTCGTGGTGATCAACTCACTGCTATTCATCATCTGCACCTCACTGCTTAACCGCCTCACACTCATACTGTCACCGGTAGCTCTTTTTATCATACTGGGCTACAGCTACACCAAGCGCTTCACCCCTCTCTCACACCTGGTATTGGGGTTGGGACTGAGCCTCGCTCCCATAGGTGCATATATAGCTGTTACAGGTTCATTTGCCCTGCTCCCCCTGATATACTCACTGCTGGTGCTAACCTGGGTCAGCGGGTTTGACATCATATACTCACTTCAGGATGACCATTTCGACCGTGAGGTGGGACTCCGTTCACTGCCTGCGGTACTGTCACGTCCGAAGGCAATGGCCATCTCCTCCGCCCTGCATCTCATCACCGCTGCCATGACGGTGGCGGCAGGCATCACCGGCAGAGGGGGCATCATCTTTTGGGCAGGCGCGGTAATATTTACTGCCATGCTTGTCTATCAGCACCTTATAGTGAAGCCTGATGATCTGAGCAGGGTCAATATTGCCTTCGGTACCACCAACGGGATTGCCGGGCTGATTATGGGAACAGCTGTAGTACTTGACCTGCTGCTGACCTGATAATGTACCATCTTACAGAATTGAAGGTTCCACCTGCCGGCACAAGGGGTATACCCGGAAGATGAGGCTGCGTAGTTGCTTCTCCTTAAAATTTAAAGACAAATGATACACCCATCAGTTCATTGAACTGTGTCATGGGTGCTTTTCTCTGCTTCCCTTCGGAGTCAAGTACCGGCTCCCCCTTGTGGAATACCGGTAGCATGGTATCATCATCATAGATAAGATGGATGTTGAGTCTCAGGTCAGTAAACCAGTTGAGGCCTATAGTGGCTATCATCTCCCAGTCAACATCTATGTTCTTCGGTTTGTTGAGGAAGTTGCTGAAGAGCTGCACCCTGTTTGTCATGTTGACCTTTTCGAAAAGGGTAAGCTTGCTGTTGACCGTCAGATATGCTCCCAGCTCATTCTTGGAGCGCCTGTCTGCCGGCACCCCATACTTTGTCTGGTTAATATTTGCCGTGTCAGGTACAAAGGTTGCCTTATAGGATATGGGCGAGAAGCTTATCGAGGTATTTTTCCCCGGCTTATACTCCAGTCCGTAACCAAACAGAAAAATAGCCGGGTTAAAAAATTTGGAGACCCTGACCGAATCGTTGGGGTAGTTGTATCCGGGCAGGAACTGCGTCTTAAACTGAAAGAGTCCTGAGAGGTCAAACTTACCAAAAGCCTTGTGGTTGAGCTTAGAATTTATCTCCAGTATGTCGAGATTCTTCTTTATTGCACCCTTCCCCGATGCCTGCATCCCCAGGGCAAACCGTGCGGTGGTGGCTGCGTTTACCCTGGTGGCCTTGTTGTCATAGTTGAGTGCAGAGGTGATATCGGTCACGGTAGAGATATTGTTCTCTCCTCCCTTGGCCCAGTTGGAGACTATTCCCTGTGACAGCAGGTAAGAGAGATCGGTCTTGAACTTCCACAAAACAGGCCTGATATTGCTCATGGCCACCCGCCGGAGCTCCTCCTCGCGTGAGGTGATCACATTAACTTTTGTATCGGCATAGCGGTCATACCCCAGCTGCTTCCTGAAGAGTATACCCTCTTCTGCCCTGAGAGATATGGTGTTGCGTGCCGGGCTCCCGACCCATACCGTCACCGAGTCGCCCAGCCCGTTGGGGAGCCAGAACCGTACCAGGTTGTCGGTGGTACTGTTGAGCCATAAAGCGGTGCCCCTCCCTGTCTCACCGGTGATATGTACAATGGATGAGTCACGCGCCTCCAGCCAGGTGATGAGGGAGCTGACAGCTGCCTGCAGCGAGTCAGCTACGTAAGGGTTGGTAAGGTACCTGAAGGGAAGGTCGGTACGTCTCACCGTTGCCTCCGCCAGGGTATCGGTTATTACCAACAGAATGGTGTCATTGGTCTGGTGAGGCATCCTGACGGGGATGAAGTCTTTCATCAGGATATAGACAGAGTCGTTCAGCCTCAGAGTATCATTCCTCGCCAGCGGCATGGCATCAGGTGAGAGCATCACCTTCTCCAGCCTCCTGCCGGCACTGATAAACATCTCATCACTCCTTCCCCTCACCGCCACACTGTCGGTTAGAGTGGTGTCAGGCTCAATCAGAGGCACTATGATACGTACCGTATCGAAAAGGTAGAAGTTTTCAGCAGGCACCCTGATACTGTCAAACGGGTATGATGAGAGGTAGTGTGCCACACTGTCTGCCGGCGGCCGTGATGCGAGCCATACCAGGCTCCTGAGCGCCTCCCGTAGTGGGTCATTGGCCCTCCTCCACAAAGCAGGCGCAGCCGAGAGCCTCTCAAGGTATTTAAGTGCCTCCTTCCGGTCAAGATGTACATCCTGTGGGCCCCTGATAGCGGGGACAGGCAGTGCCCTGATATTTTTTGCCGGTTTGGCAATAACCTCCAGGGAGTCTCCCCGGGTAGTAGCAACAGTCACTGTATCTGGTAATTCCAACGGAGCATCAACCACCTGCCCGCTCATGGCAGAGGTTATCGCAAGGCTCGTCAGCAAAATTAAAAGATTGAAGGTCCTTCCTCTCATTTCAAACAATTTGAACAGTTACGGATCGTACCCCGCGCAAAGTATTATATTTGCAAAAATAGCTCTTTCCGATGAATACACTCCTGACAAGGATCATAAACCGGAAGGCAATGTTCCGCAACATCAAGAACAGAGACTCCTACTGACCTGCAGTTCCTGACGGCGGTTACCCGTTTGTCACTCTGCTTCCCCCGACCCGATTGTATCAAACACTTATATGCGATGGCTCATTATACCGGGTCATCCGGGAGCCGGCGGGGCAGGCTCCCCAACTATTAACCATATAAAAAATCAATAACATGAATCTTCCATATTGTGAACCATACAGAATAAAGGTGGTTGAGCCGGTACGGCAAAGCACCCTCTCCGACCGCCGTGAGTGGATCAGGAGCGCCTCCTATAACCTCTTCAACCTGCGATCAGAGCAGGTGTTTATTGACCTGCTCACCGACTCGGGCACCGGCGCCATGAGTGATCGTCAGTGGGGCGGTATCATGACCGGTGATGAGAGCTATGCCGGTGCCACCTCATATTACCGGCTGAAGGAGGCTATCAGTGATATCACCGGCTTTGAATATTTTCTTCCTACCCACCAGGGCCGTGCCGCCGAGAATGTTCTCTTCTCAGTGCTGGTAAAGGAGGGTGACATTATTCCCGGCAATGCCCACTTCGATACCACCAAGGGGCATATCGAGTTTCGCAAGGCGACGGCGGTTGACTGTACCGTCAGCTATGCACGTGACATCACCCGTGATGACCCTTTCAAGGGTAATGCCGATCTTGAGATGCTTGAGAAGGTGCTGAAGGAGACCCCCCGTGAGCAGCTGGGATGCATAGTGATGACCATCACCAACAATACGGCCGGCGGGCAGCCGGTCAGCATGGCCAACCTGCGCGGGGTGAGGACGCTGGCAGACAGGTACGGGGTGACACTGGTATTTGACTCGGCACGCTTTGCTGAGAACGCCTACTTCATCAAACAGCGTGAGGAGGGTTATGCCGGCAAGAGTATCCGTGAGATAGTACGTGAGATGTTCTCCTATGCCGATGCCATGACCATGAGCTCCAAGAAGGATGCTATCGTCAACATGGGAGGGTTTATAGGTATGCGTGACCGTGACCTGTTCCGCAAAGCCTCAACCTTCAATATCGTTTTTGAGGGTTATATCACCTATGGCGGCATGTCTGGCCGTGACATGAATGCGCTGGCACAGGGCCTCTATGAAGGTACTGAGTATGAGTTTCTTGAGTCACGTATCGGCCAGGTGGCACGACTGGGGCAGCAGATGTATGATGCCGGCATACCGGTACAGCACCCCTTCGGCGGACATGCCATCTTTATTGATGGCGGACGCTTCTTCCCTCACATTCCCGCTTCCGAATTTCCTGCACAGCGGCTGGCAGTAGAGATCTACCTTGAGGGTGGCATACGTGGTACCGAGATAGGCACCCTGCTGGCTGACCGCGACCCGGTCACCCGTGAGAACAGACGTCCTGAGCTTGAGCTGCTACGCCTCGCCATACCCCGCAGGGTATATACTGACAACCATATGGACTACGTGGCGGCAGCAGTAAAAAATGTGTGGGAGAGAAGGGATGAGGTGCGGCGTGGACTGGCAATAAGGTGGGAGGCACCCATCATGAGACACTTTACCGTTGAGCTTGACCTGCTTGGGTGAAGGAAAAAACATATCTTTAGCAG
The DNA here is from genome assembly GCA_964537135.1 of uncultured Rikenella sp. GTDB lineage: Bacteria > Bacteroidota > Bacteroidia > Bacteroidales > VadinHA17 > SR-FBR-E99. The sequence continues at coordinate 96,013 of CAZHZC010000009.1, read as the reverse complement.
AAGAAAAATGTAGTGCCGATGATCAGATCAATGACCGGCTATGGCAAAGCCATGCTTGAGACCCCTCAGAGAAAGATAACCGTTGAGGTCAGATCACTGAACAGCAAGCAGGCTGACATAAACGTCAGGCTGCCTATGCTGTTGAGAGAGAGGGAGCTTGACCTGCGTAACATGGTTATGCGGCGTCTTACACGAGGCAAGGTAGACCTTACCATCACCTTCGACAGTATGGAGGGTGAGTCGGCAACAGTGATCAATACCAGTATCGTAAGGAATTACTTCAACCAGCTGAAAGAGCTTGGCAGTGAGCTGGATATCAATGATAACGGCCGGCTGCTCTCTATCGCCATGCGCCTGCCCGAGACACTGAGCCAGGAGCGTACCGAGCTCACCGCCGAGGAGTGGGAGCGTATTGCCGGACTGACCGATGAGGCGCTGACACTGACCGACCACTACCGGCAGCAGGAGGGTACCGCTATGGCTGGTGAGCTGACAAGGTCGACAGAGGCTATTCTGGTATACCTGGAGAGGCTCAGGGAGCATGAGGGTAATCGTATCACACGAATGCGCGAAAAGCTCACCACAGCACTGAGCGAGAGTCCCGGCACTGACAATATTGACATGAACCGGTTCGAGCAGGAGCTGATCTTCTACCTTGAGAAGCTTGACATCAATGAGGAGAAGGTACGGCTGAAGAAACATTGCGACTATTTCCTTGAGACGATGAAGGGTGAGGGTGCCAATGGCAAGATGCTCAACTTCATCTCTCAGGAGATGGGCCGTGAGATCAATACTATCGGCTCGAAAGCCAATGATGCTGCCATGCAGAAGCTGGTGGTGATGATGAAGGATGAGCTTGAGAAGATCAAAGAGCTGACTCTTAATATCTTGTGAGCAGATGAGCTGTAAGGAAAAACCGGAAGAGGATCAGGCTGAGAGGGTGTCAGCAGTGCGCAGGAAGGAGGATAGTATCACTACAGGTCACAGGCCGCCCCACCACGGCAGGATGCTGATTATCTCTGCGCCCTCGGGTGCCGGCAAGAGCACCCTGGTCAACCACCTTCTCAGCACCGGGCTGCCCCTGCTCTTCTCTGTCTCTGCCACCAGCCGCAAGCCCAGGGGTGATGAGACTGATGGACGTGAATACTATTTCATCACCGCAGCTGCCTTCAGGCGCAAGATTGGCAGAGGTGAGTTTGTGGAGTGGGAGGAGGTTTACAAAGGTCACTATTATGGCACGCTGCACAGCGAGATTGATCGTATCATTGCTCTGGGCATGACACCCCTCTTTGATGTTGACGTGCAGGGAGGTATTAACCTCAAAAAGATCTTCGCTGCTGCCGCCCTCTCGATCTTTATCATGCCGCCGTCTGTTGATGAGCTGGAGCGCCGGCTCGTCAGACGGGGTACTGATACCCCCGAAAAGATAGCGATGCGGGTAGAGAAGGCATCACATGAGATGACCTTTGCCGGTATGTTTGACCGGGTGGTGGTCAATGATGTGCTTGAGAGAGCCACTCATGAGATTGAGGTCATTGTACGGGAATTTATCTCTGAGGTATGAGAGAGACCGGCCTCTTTTGCGGATCATTCAACCCTGTGCATATCGGCCATATGGCCATCGCCAACTACATTACCGAATACTCTGACCTGAAGGAGGTGTGGTTCGTGGTCTCACCCCACAATCCGCTCAAGAACAAGGAGTCGCTGCTCAGCGGCCGTAACAGGCTCCATATGACCCGCCTGGCTATCGGCAGTGATGAGCGATTTATGGCCTCCGATATCGAGTTCAACCTGCCGCTCCCCTCCTACACCATCGACACCCTGGCCCACCTTACCGAGAAGTTTCCCGCACGCCGCTTCACCCTTATTATGGGTGAAGATAACCTTGCTACCCTGCATAAATGGAAAAACCCTGAGACGCTGGTCAAAAATTATCCCATCATCGTCTATCCAAGGCTCTATCCCGGACAGAAGAGCAGCAGAGAGCTCTCAGCCCTGATAGCCATGGCCACCCTGCAGAAGGTTAATGCACCGCTGATGGAGATATCGGGAACCTTTATAAGAGGCGCCATCAGAGAGGGAAAAGATATCTCATGGTTCGTGCCGCCAGCAGTATGGAAATATATCCGTGAGATGCATTTTTACGAATAGCTGCAACGGTTGTAACCGGCAGCAAGGCTGATCACGGAAGTAGTTGTAACCGGCAGCAAGGCTGATCACTGCAGCGTCACGCTGTGAGAAGTGATGTCGGGAGTCTGGTCGCCACTTTGACATTTTAGTGTGAGTGGCTTATCGCTTTTTGTCACACCTTTTTTATGATCTCCATTCCCCGCTTTATCGCCTGCTCATTCAGCGGTATGAGGTTATGGTACCGCTCGGGCAGTGACTGTTTCAGTCCCTTGATCACATTATCACTTTTCAGTATCGGTTTAACCTTCATGAAGCCGCCGAGAACGATCATGTTGAACACTCGCTGCATCTTCATCTTCAGCGCCTCTTCAGTGGCATCAATACGGTATATGGTGATATCTTTCCGTTCCGGATGTCTTGAGATACCATTGCCGTCATAGATGAGTGTTCCGCCAGGCTTGACGGTACTCTCAAACTTATCCATACTTTGCTGGTTAAGTATGATTGCGGTATCGAAGCTGCGCAATATTGGTGAGCTGATACGCTCATCACTGAGAATCACATTGACATTGGCGGTGCCACCCCTCATCTCCGGACCGTATGATGGCATCCAGCTCACCTCCATATCCTGCATCATACCCGAGTAGGCCATTATTTTACCCATTGAGAGTACACCCTGTCCGCCGAAACCTGCTATTAAAATCTCTTCTGTCATGATCTGAATGATTAATAATTATTATGGTACAGCCGCCCGGCATCTGATCACATTACCGGGGCAACAGCCCTATTCGGCCGGCACCTTTATATCACCGAGCGGATAGTAGGGGAACATATTCTCCTCCATCCACTTGTTTGACTCTACCGGTGTCATCTTCCATCCTGACGGACAGTTTGATACCACCTCTATAAAGCAGGTGCCTCTCTTCTCGTTCTGGTACTTGACAGCCTTCTTTATTGCTCTCTTCAGTTTCCGTACCCCGCCGGCGGTATGTACGCTATGGCGTGTGACGAAGCAGGTACCGGGCAGCATGGCTACAATATCGGCCATCTTGATAGGCATACCCATCTGTGAGGCATCACGTCCGTAGGGTGAGGTTGACGATTTCATCCCCTCCAGGGTGGTGGGTGCCATCTGTCCGCCGGTCATGCCATAGATACCGTTATTGATAAACATGATAAGTATATTCTCACCCCTGTTACAGGTATGTATCGTCTCGGCAGTACCGATAGCTGCCAGGTCGCCATCGCCCTGGTATGTAAAGACGAACCGGTCAGGCATCAGCCTCTTTACTGCTGTGGCCAGTGCCGGTGCCCTGCCGTGGGCCGCCTCCTGGAAGTCAACATCTATATAGTTGTACATCAGCACAGCACATCCTACCGGTGTGATACCTACGGTACGGCTCTGCAGCCCCTCCTCCTCGATCACCTCTGCCAGCACACGGTGTGCTGTGGAGTGTCCGCACCCGGGGCAGTAGTGCATAACGTTGTCAGTCATCAGGCTTGTGTTGGCGTAAGCCAGGTTCTCAGGCCTGATTATATCTTCAAATGTCAGTTCAGCCATCTCAGTTACTCTTTAATGAATGATTTCAGGTTTTCAACCACCTCTTCAGGTGTGGGTATCATCCCACCCATTCTTCCATAGTGGCTCACCCGTGTTTTTCCGTTTACTGCCAGCATCACATCTTCTACCATCTGGCCGGCGCTCATCTCCACGGCCAGCATACCTTTCACCCTGTCTGCCAGCTCATTAAGTATCTTTTTCGGATAAGGATAGAGGGTTATCGGTCTCAGCAGTCCCACCTTTATTCCCTCGGCTCTGGCCAGCTGCAGTGCCTTCTGGCACAGTCGTGCGCTGGTGCCATAGGCCACAAACAGGTAGTCGGCATCATCGGTCATAAACTCCTCATACCGCACCTCCTTCTCCTCTATCTCGCGGTACTTGGCTATCAGCTTCAGGTTGAACTGCTCCTGCCTGCCTGAGTCGAGGTCTAGTGATGTGATGATGTTACGTTCGCGGGTGGGTGGCTTGCCGGTGGTTGCCCAAGGCAGTATCTCGGTTGACCTCTCTTTCTGCGGCATGAGCCACACCTTCTCCATCATCTGTCCTATAGCCCCGTCAGAGAGTATCATTGCCGGGTTACGGTATTTGAATGCCAGCTCAAACCCCAGCTCCACGAAGTCGGCCATCTCCTGCACCGACGAGGGGGCCAGCACAATAAGGTGGTAGTCGCCATGGCCGCCACCCTTGGTTGCCTGGAAGTAGTCGCTCTGTGCCGGCTGTATGGTACCCAGTCCCGGGCCGCCACGCACCACATTGACGATCAGGCATGGCAGCTCAGCCCCTGCGATATATGTTATCCCCTCCTGCTTGAGGCTTATTCCCGGTGAGGAGGAGGAGGTCATCACCTTCTTGCCGCATGCGGCACCGCCATAGACCATATTTATTGCTGCCACCTCACTCTCAGCCTGCAGCACCACCATGCCGGTGGTGGCCTGTGGGTTGGCCTCCATAAGATATTCAAGCACCTCGCTCTGCGGAGTGATAGGATACCCGAAATAGGCATCGGTACCGGCGCGTATCGCCGCCTCGGCGATAGCCTCGTTACCTTTCATCAGTCTCAGTTCCTTTTCCATTAATAGTATAGTGTTTCTACGTTATCCAACCTTAATCTTGTAAACGGTGATCACGCCGTCAGGGCATACCACAGCACAGTTGGCACATCCGATACATGTCTCAGGTGCTATGGCATAGCTGTAGTGATATCCTTTTGAGTTGACCTCTTTAGTCATTGCCAGTGTTGCGGTAGGACAGGTCACAACGCATATCTCGCACCCTTTGCACCTCTCCTGGTCTATTACCACTGCTCCTCTTATCTTTGCCATATCTTCAGTTTTTTTCTACTGTCAAAACTATTATTTATTATTCTGTAGGATTATTTTTTCTGAACTGTGCCAGCCGTCCGGCAAGCAGCGGCAACTGGCTCTCCTTCACCTGTGACACGCATGCTCTCAGTCCTTCACCCCTTTCACTGTTGCATATCTTCAGTGTGATAGCCCCTATGCCGTATGCCAGCAGCTCCTGCAGCAGCTCCCCTCCTGTCATGCCCGGGTATGAGATTGTAAAGTAGAATCCGTCAGCCAGCGGCCTGTCAATGTCAGCATCATATACTATGTTGAATCCGTTGGAGGTGAACATCTCCTTCATGGCTGCCGCCCTGTTACCATAAACACTGGTTGTCTCCACAAAATTGTACTTACCCTCATTTGCCGCCTCGAGGATGGCTGTCAGTCCATACTGTGCCGAGTGGCTCACTCCGGCGCTGAGGGCATACAGCGCACCAAATATCATTGCCCTGCCGAACAGGTCGGTAGCGTAGTAGCGCAGCAGGTCAGGGTATCGTCTGTTAAAGAGGTGTTCAGACATTGCCAGCAGGGCTATTCGCTGGCCGGCATAGCTGAATATCTTCGATCCGGAGATCAGCAGTATATAGTCGTCACAGTACTTTGCCACGGTGGGCTGGAAGGGAGGCTCTCCGGGGAGTGAGTAGTTCTCACGGAAATCCATTCCGAAGTATGCCAGGTCTTCAATGACAATGGTGTCATATTTTTTTGCCAGTGAGCCTATTGTTTGCAGCTCCTCTTCGGTGAAGCAGATCCATGATGGGTTGTTGGGGTTGGAATAGAGGATGGTGGAAACCATTCCTGTCTCCAGTATCGATTCAAGTTTAGGTGCCAGCTTCGCACCACGGTAGTTATAGACATCGAATGTTCTGTACTCCTGGCCCAGTATCCTCACCTGTGCCTTCTGCACGGGGAAGCCCGGGTCAATGAAGAGTGTTCCCTCCTTGTTGCGGTCATTGCGGTTGGCCACCATAAAGCTTGCCATTCCGCCCATCATCGCGCCGCAGGTGGGTACACAGCACAAGGGGTCAAGCTCTATGTCGAGGAAATTCCTGATGAATCTTACTGCCTGCTTCTTCAGCTCAGGCACCCCCTCAATGTCAGGGTAGTCAGAGGCCACCCCTCTTTTCAGTGCCTCTATCTCAGCCTGTACCCCCACCTCTGCCGGTGGCAGTCCGGGCACTCCCATCTCCATTCTTATGAACTCCACTCCTGTCTCCTGGCGAACTATATTTACCAGCTTGACTACCTCTCTGATACTGGCGCGGCCAAGGTCGGTGATGCCGCTCTTCACCACAGCCTCGCTTACTATTTTGCGGTCAATAGGGGTGTTTTGCATAAATTCTTCATTTTAGGTAGAGATCTGAGGTCACAAGATAAAAATTCATAACTAAAACTATACTGCCATTTGTCATATTTGAGAGATGTTTTACCGGCCCGATGACAGGAGGGGCTGTTTACGCAGGTTACGCAGGCAGGTGGTCTCATCTGCGCTGTTAGCTCTCCTTATGAGCCGGTGGGGGGCCTCCTGCTGCTGCCACAGCCAGTATCACCCCCAGCACGGTACTGTAGAGTGCTGCAACCAGTATCCTGAACTCCTCAGGCAGCAGGAAGTTGACAGCCTGCGCCGGTATCCAGAAGAAGGGGATACTCTTTTTCAGTACAAATCCCCACATACTGTTCCAGTCGATGGCAGCCAGCAGACGTGTCACGTCAGGCAGCTTCAGCAGCCTGCGGCTGTCGCCTGCTGCCGCAGCAATATGGAGGTCGCTCACCCGGTGTGTCACCATCAGTACCGGTGCATAGAAGATGTTCAGGAAGAAGCTGATGGCCAATGCCAGCAATACCCTGGCGCCGGTCACCGGGCCGGCCATCACCCCCCTGGCGTCAGCCATGCCAAAGTGTGAGGCTATCAGCGGCACCCCGTCACCGAAGATCATGAATGCAGCCTTGACGGTCATCCCCAGGAAACCCCACACTACGGCACGGTACACCAGTGCAAATCCGTGTGGCAGGTAGGTGCCGCTCCTGATCCTGCTACCCAGCATCTCACCCATGGTTGCCAGTATCGCAAACTTTATGAAGCTGGCAGTAAAGGCCCAGTCGCTGCTGAACCATCGAAAGAGTTCGTAGAGTGTTTTTGAGAGGATAAAGGGAAGGAAGAGGCCGATAAAAACAATTGCGAAGGTTAGGTCTGATCTTTTCATGGTTTGGGTTGTCAGGCTGTTATTCTCACTCGTCTTTCTGTTGCCATTATGCAGTTGCATTAAGCAGTTGCCGTATCACGTATCCTGACTGCTGAATCACGTATCCTGTTTGCCTATCCGTATCCGTGCATCCACGGCCACGATCTGGTCAGCCGTTCCCAGCAGCGGGTTGATATCCATCTCCGCTATCTCCGGAGCAGCCATCAGCAGGTCTGACAGTGCGGTGATCACCTTCACAAATGCCTCCTCACTGATACCCGTCTCACCGCGTACCCCCTTAATTATCCGGTATGATCTGAGTGAACGTATCATTGATCTCGCCTCCTGCTCTGAGACCGGTGTGAGTGCTGTTGCCACATCGCGGAACACCTCTATGAATATGCCGCCCATCCCTGCCATCACCAGGTGACCAAACCGTCCCTCCCGTGATGCGCCACAGAAGAGCTCCCTTCCGCTGATCATCTTCTGCACCAGTATTGCTGTCACCTCCGGCAATGCCATCATACGTACAAACTCATCCCTCACCTCTTCATCACCAGCGATATTCAGTGTCACCCCTCCGATATCCGATTTATGTACCGGTCCCACCACCTTCATCACCACCGGGTATCCCATTTCAGCGGCTGTGGTGACCGCCTCAGCTGATGATGTCACCACCTTTTCCGGTACGGTGGCTATTCCTGCCGCCTTCAGCAGTATGTTCACCTTTTCGGGTGGCAGGTAGCCCTCTGTGGCGTTGTCTATCACTTTCCTTACCCCTTTCAGCACCGTTTCGGTGGTTCCGTCGCCCGTGGCTGCCGGTGCGGGTGTGGCACAGGTGAGGCAGAGTGCACTGCCAAAGAGCGCCTCATCAGTGAACAGTGCATTTCCTTTGGCCACGAACCCCTCCATCTCCCTCTTCACATTTATCACTGAAGGCATGATGGGGTATAGAGGCTTTTTAGAGCTACGTATCTTATCATGCAGCAGGTTATATACGTCATCCACAGGGAATAGTCCGGGACTGCCAAAGATGACTGCCATCGCATCTATCTCCTCAAAGTCATTCTCACAGGCATCGATAATATGCCCCAGCTGTTCAGCGGTACCGGTAGCCAGGAAGTCTATCGGGTTGGCCACTGACGATCCCGGGAAGAGCTTCTCCAGGAGCCTGTCGGCTGCCGGGCCGGTGAGGTGTGGTATCTCTATTCCCCCTTCGCTGAGAACATCGGTCAGCATCACTGCCGGTCCACCAGCATGGGTTATTATTGCCACCCTCTTCCCTCTCATCGGCTTGTATGTGAACAGTGCGGCCACCGTCGCCAGCTCGGTACGGCTGTGACACCTCACTATCCCTGCCTTGCGCATCAGCGCATCGACGGCGCTGTCGGGTGAAGCCATCGCCCCGGTATGTGATGAGGCGGCACGTGACCCCGCCTCCGATGATCCGGCCTTGATGGCTGCTATCCGGCACCCCTTCCTTATCAGTGAGGCTGAGTGCTTCAGAAACCGCCGCGGGTCAGAGATATTCTCTATGTAGAGCAGCTTTATGCGCGGACTGGTCAGCGGGTCAAATGTGATGTCAAGGTGCTCAAGCAGGTCTTCAACCCCTGTCTGTGCGCTGTTACCTACCGACCAGACAGATGAGAAGGTGAGACCGCTGCTGACGGCTGTCTCAATAATGAAGACAGCTGTGGCCCCTGAGCCCGAGATAAAATCTATCCCGCCGGGTGATAGCTGCGGTATAGGCTCGGTAAATACACCGTTATAGGCTGTATTGAGAAATCCTATGCAGTTGGGACCTATCAGTGTAGCGCCCGCCCTGTTGACGATATCCACTATCTCTCTCTCCAGGGCAGCACCCTCTTCATTCTCCTCACTGAACCCTGCCGAGAGGATAATGAATCCGCCGGTACCCTTTTCAGTGGCCAGGGTCCTTACTATTGCCGGGCAGAAGCGGGCAGCGACAGCTATGATAGCTAGGTCTGTCTGTGGCAGCTGTGACACGTCGGAGAAGGCCTTCAGGCCCTGCACCCGCGAAGCCTTGGGATTAACCACACAGAGCTCACCCATGAAGTTGCCGGCAAGCAGGTTCTTCAGAACCTTGCCACCAGCCTTGGTAACGTCATCAGAGCCTCCGACAACAACTATACTTCTGGGGTTTAGTAATTTAGGATTGATCATATCGAGAGATTCTCTTTTTTGAAAGGTAAAAACATTTTGAAATAAAACAAATGACTCCCGCCGGCCGGAGACCGTTACGGGTAACCGTGGCAGGCTGCTGTGCCGGCAGTTGTGGCAAGAAGCTATTGCCGGACACGCAGCCGGAATCGGCAGCAGATGTCGGAAAGCCACAGTGTGGAGCTGGAGCAGGGTACGGTGACCGGGCGTGCTACCGGAAGCTGTGGCCGGGATCGGCGATTGACACCGGGAGGTCATAGAGTTGGGCCACCACTGGCCTGTGAGCCGCCGGACAAAATAAGGGGCTGCATTGCTGCGCCCCTCTGTCAGGTCAGGTCATTGACAAATCGGGATTACTTCTTGTCATATACCCTTTTCATCGTCACCTCCCCGTTGTGGGTATTTGACGTTGTGGTTATCTGCAGTGAAGCAGGCGATCGAAGCTGCCACACTTCCTTCGAGGTTATGGTATTTTCATTGAATGTACGTGTGGTGGTGATGGTCACTGTCTTGCCATCGGCCGACCAGATCGCTTTAGATTTACTTTCGCCGCTGCTACCCATGCCTGCATTGACCGACTCATTGCCGTCAAGGTTATACTTTGTCGTGGTGGTTACGCTCTGCCCGTCGCGGTTGGTCATGGTTCGCTCCACGGTGAGCAGGATGGGTCAGTCCTTCTGTAAGCCAGCCAGTAGAGCAAAGGCAGGATATAAAGACTGACAATTGTACCCATAGTCATTCCGCCAATCAGAGCATATGAAAACGGTTTCTGCAGTTCACTTCCCATATCACTTTTAAAGAGTAGTGGTAACACAGCCAGTATACTTGTGAGGGCAGTCATCACTATTGCCCTGAAGCGGCGATGCCCTCCCTCTCTGATAACATAATCAAGTGAGTGACCTTTCCCCCTCAGTTTATTGAAAGCATCAAGTTTCAAAATTGAATCTGTGATCAGAATACCGGTCATTACAACAATTCCTATTGCCGACATGATATTAAGCGTCTGTCCTGCAATCAGCAAAGTAAAGAGTGCAGCTCCTATGTCAACCGGCAATTCAGCCAGAATCAGCAGCGGCTGTAACAACGATTCAAACTGTGCAGCAAGAATGAAATAGAGCAGGAGTACTGATATCAGTAGCATTACAGCCATCTCTTTCAGCAGCCTGATATCTGAAAAGAGCGTACCTGAAAATTGTACTTCAAAAAGTGCGCTTTGGTTTACACGGTTCTCAATCGTTTCAATGAATCTGTCTTTCTCCCGTCTCTCAGGATAATACATGAGGGGCAAATACTCTCCCTCCTTGCCTGCCACAATAGTTTTTAGCCCCTGTTCATACCTGAGACCTACAAGTGAGCTAACATTTATTTCTCCACCAAGCCGACTCATAACAGTACAATCTTCCAGCATCTCAGTCAGAGAAGCCTCCCTGCCTTTAAGCATTACAGGCATAAACATGGTAGATGACTGTATTGTTATCCTTCTGTTTTCATACAGTCTGGTTCGAATAGCTGTGATCAGGTCATAATAACCAACATCATATAAGATCAGACTTTCCAAATTGGGTTCAATGACTAAGTGATCCTGCAGTGGTATCTTATTTGATGCCCTTAGGAACGGATCGCTGTTAAGCTCTCTGTTCAGTGCAGCAAAGGCCTGCAGATCAGGTGCAATCAGGTTGTTCTTCATGGTTACCTCAGCTACCAGAGGTGCCCCGCTCCCGGCAAAGATCTTTTCAAAGGTATTCATCGGTGACTCAAAGTCAACTAATGCTCCAGGGTAATCTTTTCCAAGTTTTTCATTTATGATTTTAATGACCAATTGCAGTTCCTCAGTTGAGGTGGTTTCAAGGTAAAGATTAGTTTCCGATGAGGAGGTTGCCCGGTCACGGTTGAGAACAAATTGCTGTCTTCCGATATAGGCATTACTCTGCGTAATATGATCATTGATAAGCTCAAGCAATATAGACACCCTTCTATGGTTCTCGTCAATATCAATATTCTCATTCCAGTCAATTGTCACATTGGTTTCAACCTCTGAGAAACGGGGCATTTTTTCCTTTTCAATAACCATCAGTATTACGAATCCGGCAGGGATCAGCAATATGAAGAGTGTCAAGAATAAAGCTTTGTGTCTGAACACATAATCGAGCCCTTTTTCGTATACTCCGACTGCAACGATCTGTTTTTGTCTCTGTCTCTTAGGCCTTCGGTATATTAAACGGTATAACCGACTGAACAGACTCCTACGTTTAACAACAACTCCATAAGTAAGCTTATATACAACCGGCATAAAGGTAATGCCCACAATGTAAGAGACCCCCAGACCAATCAGTACGGCAAGTGCCTCATCCGTCATCAGGGCACCGGCAATACCGCTTAAGAAAACCAAAGGGACAAATACCGCCACGTTCACGAGCATTGAACTGAGCTGTGGTACCAGCACCTCATTAGTGCCAGTAACACAAGCATCATCAATTGGGAATCCCCGATCACGGTATTGAGTAATATTATCTGTAACCACTATGGAGTTATCCATCATGTTCCCTGCTGCCAGAATCAGACCGGCGAGAGAAATGATATTCACTGACATACCTATCAGATAGAAGAATAGCAGTGCTATAATTACAGAAACCAGCAGTGATGACCCTATTAAAAGCGGAAGTCTGAAATCACTCATGAAAAAAACTACTACCAGAATGACGAGGATAAGGCCTTCAATCAGGTTCTCTTTCATGATAAAGATTGAGTAGTCGAGCAGCCTGGTCTGATCTTGTGATATTGCGAAACTGATCTCCGGATAATCATCTTCGAACCTTTCAGTCAGTTCTCTTATTTTATTTTTCATGCCTGCTATCCGGGCATCAGATTGCTTAATAATGGCCATGGTTACAGCCTCACTGCCATCGGACAGGAACATACCATATCTTCTTTCAGGTACCAGATCAACGTTGGCAATCTCATCCAGACTGAGTATGCGCCCTCCTGCGCTTAATCTTATAGCTGCAACATCATCACGGTCACGCAAGAGTGATGACAATCTGATATTATATCTGTAGTGGCCGTCTTGTATGATCATTGAGCCGGCACTGATATTGTTTTCTGTGAGGGCAGTTTCAATATTCTGCAAGGTTAATCCAAGGCTCTTCAGCAGTGCCATATCGGGTTCAACTACTACCCGTGGCGAGACTGTACCACTTATATCAACCAATGCCACTTCAGGCAATTGCTCAATTCGTTTTCTAATAACTGTTTCTGCGAATGCACTAAGCTCAAGAAGTTTTTCAGCCACCACATCTTCCCTGCCATGCAGATTCTCTTTAAATCTTAGATTCAGATAGAAAACCGGAATATCAGTTACACTGGCTTTTATTACTACGGGCCGCTCCATCTCACGCGGCATTACTGGCATGATGGCATCGACCTTTTCATTTATTTCAATGAAAGCATAATCCATATCTGATCCATAATCGAATCTGAGAATGATGGTAGCACTTCCATCATTTGTTTTACTATGGATCTCTTTCAGATGGCCGGCCTGGAGGAGCTGTGCCCTAAGTGGTCGTACAACACTATTTTCCAGTTCGCGTGCCGTACTGTTCGGATAGTTTACATTAACCGTTATTTCCGGAATCGGTATATCCGGCATCAATGATACCGGCAGTGCCCGGTAAGCTGTCAATCCCAGTATCACTGCCACGGTGAAGGTCACAAGGACGGCCACCGGACGTTGTATAAGAAACCTGATCATATGATGCCTCTATTTGATTACCACCCTAATATTATGATTCAGGTTATAGTTACCACTGATTATCAGTGTATCACCTTCACTCAGACCCTCCGCAACAGTAAATGAGTCAATATTCTCAAGCCCGGTAGATATATAAACCCATCTGGCTCTTCCTTCTCTGTAGATAAATACGACCTGCCTGTCATTACGCAATACCACTGCCTTTCTTGGAATCACCAACTGGTCAGGTATTCTTTCTCCGGCAATTACCCGTACGTTCATACCTTCAAAGAGTATTCCCCGTCTGTTGTCTGTTACAGCTCCTATTTTCACCATACCCGATTTATCAACTACCGGATTTATCGAATTGACAGTGCCTTTAAACTGTTCAGACACTGATGCAAAAGGTATTATTTTTACCGTCTGCCCGTTGCGTAACAGCGGGATTTCGCTCTCCAGAACAGGGAAACAAGCAACAAACCGGTTGTCGTCAATCAGGGTGCAAAATGAGGATCCAGATGCCGGCATTTCATTTTCATGACCATTGAGGTTAGCTATCACACCATTGAATGGAGCAGTAAGATAAGCATGCTGCAGATTATATTCAGCCATTCGCAGGTCTGCCAGGGCTTTGTCAAGGCCACTGCGAATCCGGGCAGCCCTGATTGTGTGAGCAGGTATCAATGATGTGTCTATAGTAGCGTATCCACTTACCAAAAGCTGGTCAAAGAATTCCAGCCGCGCCCTTTCATACTGGTCACGGCTGATCAGCAAGGTATTTGCAAGGCTAAAAGTTTCAAGCGAAGCAATGGTATCACCTTTTATCACCCGGTCACCGTTATTAACATTCACAGAGGCAATTCTCTCACGAACTCTGAATTCCAGGTCACTGATTCGCAGAGCAGTCAATTTCCCGTTACTGGTAATATGATTTATGAAATCACTCTTTCCAAGCACCATTACTTCTACCTGAGTAATCTCTTCAGTACTGACTGCAGTCGGCTCACGGTGACCGGGACTCTGCTGTGTGTCCTTCCCATGATTACATGAGACAGCCACAAAAGTGCAGCAGAGAAGGGTTAACCTGAAAAAAAAACTGGTTTTCATTGATTTCAGTTTTTATGAATTATCTTTTTTTGGTCTGAAGGCATTTTTAGAAAAAGCGGCAGACAGAAAAAAATGCTTATCACAGAGAAAAGCATTCCACCGATTGTTCCAGCTGCAAGAGCAAACCAAAATATCATCCGCTCGCCAATAACGAAGGGGAGAAATCCGATTATAGTTGATATTATAGTAAGCATAACAGGCACAATTTTATAATTCAATGCTTTCAGATAAAGCTTAACTGAATGGCTGTAATTTATCGTACGATTTTCTTCAGCGCGGAGCATAGTATTGTATTCATAAAGTATATAGATTGCTGCGTTGACTGTTATACCGGTTAGTATCAGCATCGCTGCAAATCCACCCTGATCAAAATTTAGTCTGAATATCCAAAATGTTAGAAAAAGGCCGATATATGTCGTTGGTATGGTCATAATCACAGCCAGTGGCTGCCGTAGTGAGTCAAAAATGATAGCACAGATAGAGAAAATAATAACGATAATTAGTCCGAGCAACCAGTAATGGGTCTGCTCCTGCTGTATAATTCTCGAAAGCAGCCCGGAGTCAGGGGTAGCTGAATAGCCTAACGGAAGGTGCCGGCTGAATGCTGAAAGAGTTTCATTTATATGCAGGCGTGCTGATTTCTCCTGCCCTACAAAGTCAAATCTAAGAAACATGAGGTACTGCTGATTTTCACGGGTAATCACAGGCGACAAAATCTCACGGCTGACATGCGTGACCTCATCTACTCTGTAAAACGCAGACTCACTGGCTACGGGTGCTCTTGCGAAGGCCCAATAATTTTCTTCCTGCAGGGCTCTCTTTAGTTTTACATCTTCATTCCCCGAATCAGTTTTCATCATGGCAAACCGGGGCTGTGAGAATGATCTTTTACTCAATTCAGTGGCAATCGAGCCAACCTGTAAACCTGAAATTATGGCCCGTTCTCTATTTATTGCCATTTTGAACTCGATATTATCAGGTTTGCGCCATGAGGGCTCAGACATCATGACTACCTCACTGACCCGGGTGTTTTGCATAAGCATTACGCTCAATGTATCTGCCAGATCGCATAGCTTATCATAATTATAGCCAAGCATCCTGACATAATAATTACCAATACCTTTCTGAACCATGTTAGTGAATGGATCACCGAATCCTATAACATTCCAGTAAGCGCCTCCGATCTCAACAGCCTTGGAGATAATATCTCCTTTTAAAATGGCTGGAAATACTGTCCGCTGATGCTCCTGTGTAAAATATATCTCTATAACTGCATCCGTGGGAGTGATTGTACTTCTGAAAAACCTTATCTGCCTGAATTGCATCAGAAATTTCTCCATGGCGGTAACAGTAGCATCTGCCCTTTCAATGGTGGTTCCCAAGGGCATATCAGCATAAATGGCCAGATATGTTTCCTGCGGTGTTCCGAAATATGAACCCTTAAAGACCTTTTCTGTAAAAAGCCGCAGTGTTCCTCCAGTAATTACATCAGCTACAGGCCTTAGTTTTTTAGTGTAAAAGCTGCTCCCCAAGGTTACATTGTAGACATTCTGCCATCCCCGATTCCCGTCTACACTTTCAGGAAGAAGATATAATGGCAGGCCGAACAAAAATATCAGAAATACCAGTGCCCAATTACGATGTTTTCTCAGAGAGTAAATCAGGCTCTTATAAATACTGTTCAATCTGATGATATTTCGTTTCAACCTGTATCCTTGATGTGATCTGCCATTCAGGGAATCTCTGTCAAGTTTCATCCGGTCCATGATGGCCGGGATCACGAACAGTGCTGTAAAAAGAGATACTGTCTGGTTAATAATAACCACCATTACAAAGTCTTCCAGTTTGTCCCTAATCTGGTCACCAAGAAAAAAGATAATCATCAGCGATGAGGTGGTAGTAAGAGTACCGGCCAGTATAGCCAGAAATGCCCTACGGTTACCTCTGGTCCGCAGATGATCAGCCATGATGATTATATTATCAGTCATCAAACCAAATGAGACAGTAATACCTGCAAGAGCATAAAGGTGTATCTCGAGTTTCAGGATATAATAGAATATAACAGCTATACTGATGTTACCGATCAGAGTTACAGCTATCATCACCAGATATTTCAATCTGTGCGTAATGATAAGGGACATAATCAGCAGACCGACGAAAGCCAGGGCAGACCTGATCCCGATGTTCTTCAGTTCATAATATATAAGCTGAGTTGAATCATTGTGCAACAACAGGTGATAACCGGCAGGCAGTTTTTCTGCTAAAGATCTCATTACTGTTTTAAAATTCCGGGCAGCGATGAGATTGTTCTCACCCTTGGCAGCGTAAACAAGAATATTTATCGTATTCTGTCCGTTTATACGGTACAATATATCGTTTCTTGCCTCAGTGCGCTCCATATCAGCAATATCAGAGAGCCGGATTATTCGGTCAGCAGTTTTTCCTACCGGTAATTGTTGCATATGCCGGGCCTCTGAAAAGCCGGTTTGGATAACTACTGGCATGGTTATTCCGTCTTTACTTACTCTCATAACACCCAACTCATTGCGGTCAAGTCCTGTGCCGATTGCCTTGGTTATTATTTCAGGAGTTAGCCCGACTGCCATGATTTTCTCAGGCTCATAGATCACCTGCCACTCTTTTGGCAAAGCCCCGTATATTTCGATTCTGCTTATCCCATTAACTGAAGCCATTGCGGGCTTCATCTGCAATTCCGCGTATAGTTGTACCTCTGAAATAGATCCAGGGCTACTAAGAGTATATGACAACAGAGGTCTTATCTCCTCGTCATCAGGACGGTAAACAGTTATTACCGGATAACTCACATCAGGGGGCATTGTTACCCATGCCTGCCTTATAAGTGTACTAAGTTCAAATCTGGCTACATCAGCATCTTTATTTTTATCAAGCAGAATTGTAATTGTGCCTGCCCCTCTGGCCGACCTGGAACTGATACGGCTTATTCCCTGCACTCTTGCCGCAATTGCTTCCAGAATAGATGTAACCTTCTGTTCCACAGTAATGGGCTCAGCATATGGCCATGAAAAACTGACGGTCAATGAGGACGGATTTGCTTCAGGGCTTAACTTTATGTCAAGCTTTAAAATGAGAGGCAAACCACACAATACAAGCAAGATAAAAATAAGAATAACCCTGTATGACCATTTATTCTTCCTCATTTCAGATATTGGAATTGCCTGTATATAAATTCACGGTAATGTCTGCCTATAGGTATATAGGTTGATTTTCCAAAATATAGCCATTTTGAGCTAAATGCCTGAACGAATAACTTATTAATAACAAATGATTTATGACATCTGAGAAACTGACTTTCAGGCAATTTCTCAATTATACTACCAAGATTATGATTTACCACTATCTCAGTATCATCAGACAAGTTCAGGCAAGACTTCCTGCCCTTTGCTCTAATAAAGTAAATTTCGTTAGGCAGAACGGGCTTTTTACCAAAATCGGTGTTGATTATAATGACCTTTGGCAGATTAATTGCAGTCATTCTATGGACTTTACGAACCTCTTAAAGGTAAGAAAAGAAAAGAATATAGGAAACTATCTGGCCATCGAAAAGACGTAACTGGCAGTAATTTCTATTATTTTATTGATTGATACCAGAGTTTTCAATGAATTGGCTTGCCTCAATAAGAACAGCCTCCTTGTCATATGTCTTCGAGAGATCTGCCCTGATTACAACAACACCATCCTTTATAAAATAAAAGCAGGGTGCGGTGGGAATGAGGAGCCCGAGATTAACTGCTTTATTTTTCTCATCAACTAATATTTTATCCAGATCGAGATGATATTGTTCAATAATACTGCGTATAGACTTCCTGTAGCGGGAAATCAATACGAGCAAAAATTCATTTTCTGCGGTAACCGAATATCGTAAGGAAGGTTCAATGCATGTATCACATCCATCTGCCGGAACAAAACAGATGACCTTGTAGTCTTTTAATTCTTTCCCATAACCATCTAAATATTTAGCAATAACTTTTGTTTCAGGGTTTACAGTGCAACTTAATATTATCAGGAAAAGCAATAAAGAGACCGGCCACAGACTTTTCATATAATCATTTTTTGTTCAGCCTGAATAGGCGGAATCTCATATAATCTTCGTCAAATGCAGGATTCTCAGGGTTATCCTCAGACAGATACAGCCCTTCAGGTGTTACAAACGAAAATGCTAATGAGTAAACATTATCCGGCAGAAATACCTCTCCAAGGTATTCAAGATCTCTACTTAAGATCAGTATAAAACCATTTGGGTATTTCATTTTGAATAACAAATCACTGCCCGAACTGATCTTTTCCTCCCTTTTCATAATTAAATAATAATAGCATTCACGGTACCTGTCATATAGGAGGTCTCTTCCCAAGTCATGGAGGAGTTTATGGCTTAAATATCTGGGCGGATCTGTCAGATAGGAGAAAGCATCTCTGCAGAACCTCAACCTATAGTTACTTACAAGGGGTACTTTCCTGAAAGTGATGTGATCATCAGTCAGGTAGAGGTAATATTGATTATAAAAATGGTAAACAAAAGTATTATTGTAACCGATAGTTCTTAGAGCATCCGGAGTGCTGTAAAACTCATTTCCAACCATCTCTTCTGGTAACCTAAGCGACATGGTGACACTCTCCCCGGTTAAAGTGTTGAAGGCAACATTAAGGTATGCATCCTGACGTATATCTTTAGTGAGTATACCGCCACTTTGTTCGATCATCCTTGTATATGATTGATAATAATTAATAATATGACCTGTTTTCAAGGGCAGCGCACCCAGCCACGGGACGGTAAGAATAAATTTTCTTCCGCAAACATCTTCAGCATACGACATTCTTTTCAGAATATTCCCCTCTCCGTCTGATATGCCAACTACCCGTTCCCAGGCACAGTCAACAAGCAGTGAATCAAGGGACTCAACATAGAAATTAGTCACGCCGCCAAGCGCCTGAGGGCCTTCTCTATAAAATACTATCTCTCTGAATAACAATTTCGTATCAAGATTGTATATCTCAACTCTGTTTTGTTCATAATTCAGAATAGCCAGATAGTCAATATTATCTTGTCTAAAATATTGGGAATAGACAACGAAATTTGTTGTCTGACTTCCTATGGGAACCACCAATGGATCCTCTGCAGGTATAAGAGTATAGACATCTTTATACTGTTGATCGCTATTACAGGCTGTTAAAGCCGTGAGCAAAACTGTGAAAATAAAAATAGAATTACTCATAGAGATCCATCTCAGGGAGGGCATAAACGATATCAATGATTCTTTATATTTTGATTGATTCCTAATTGGTAACCTCAATTAAATCATCACATATTATTCCACTGCCACATCTGGCCAGCAAACAATTAATTTCTCCAAGATCACAGAGGCACAAACCAAACAAATTGAATAATCTACACTCTGACATTCCTTCAGTAGCCTCAACATGTTCAGGTGTATACATCTCTTCAACCTTGACAGCGGTACTTTTGAAGCTAAAGTTAAGCACGAGTAAAACAGTAACTCCTGCAATTGCCAAAACTAACTTTACTTTTTTTATATCCCAAATTGTTTAAATTTTCTTTAAGATCGTAAAAGATATGGAGCCATTCAAGTGATAAAATGTAAACAGCATTATTTTTTAACGAATGACATTTTTTTACAATGAAATAAGAATTAATTGTATCAACTAATTGTTGACAGTAACTTTAATTTACCGTGTGCCATCTTCTGTCAGTTTTACTCTTCTATTATGCACTGGCTAATATTAGTTTTACTCAACTGCTGCCGACCAGCATCGTTTTTTAACCAGCCCTGACCAGGGCCATGATATGTTGCAGAATATTACATTTAAGGTCTGCTTATTCACTTATCAGACTATTTTTGTTGCTTAACCGAAATACTTAACCAATATGAAACTATACTCCCGATTTTTGAGCGTCGCAGTTGCGGTACTTTTCCTTTCTGTGTCTCTTACCGCCTTTTCCCAGTGGGAGAAGGAGATCGACCCTGACGGTCCCGGCTATGCCGAGAACTGTACCTGTATCATGGTGGGGCGTCTTGCCACCACTGACGGCTCGGTCATCACCTCTCACAGCTGTGACGGTCGTTACCGCACCTGGCTCGAGATGGTTCCTGCCAGGATATTTGACCGTGACACCACCCACAATGTCTACTGGGGCAGCATGCATACCGAAGAGGCATGGGACATCACCAACCTGAAGCTCAAGGGTGTCATCCCTGAGGTGAGGTCAACCTATGCCTACCTCAATACTGCCTACCCCTGCATGAATGAGAAGCAGCTGGCCATGGGTGAGACCACCATCTACGGCAAGAGGGAGCTGATCAATCCTGACGGACTCTTTGTTATTGAGGAGCTGGAGCGGATTGCCCTTCAGCGTTGCACCACTGCACGCCAGGCTATCGCCCTTATCGGGGCTCTGGCCGAGGAGTACGGGTATGGTGACATGGCTGAGTGCCTCACCATTGCCGACCCGAAGGAGGTGTGGCAGTTTGAGATTGCCGGCTCAGGCCCGGGCAAGCCGTCAGCCCTCTGGGTGGCACAGCGCATCCCTGATGATCATGTGGGTGTGGCAGCCAATATCCCGAGGATATCAGACGTCAACTTCAAGGATCCCAATAACTTCATGACCTCCAAGGATCTGCGTGAGAAGGCCAGGGAACTGGGATACTGGGATGGTCGTGAGCCGTTCAAGTTCTACAAGGTGATAGGTACGGGCAAGCCCTATGCCATACGCGACTTCTTTGTGCTCAGCACCCTTGCTCCGGGCCTTGGCCTGACCATGGAGATGGATGAGCTCCCCTTCAGTGTCAAGCCTGAGAAGAAGCTCTCTGCCAATGATGTTATGGCGCTCTTCCGTGAGACCTATGAGGGCACCCCCTATGATATGACCAGGAACCTGATGGTTACGGTTACCAGGCGTGACAGGGAGGGTAATGAGATCACCGAGACAATAAAGTCGCCCGTGGTGAGCAACTGGATGAACAATGACCTGCGCACCCTCATCAATGAGCTCAGGCCGGGAACCATTGAGAGGCAACGTACCATAGCCATTGCCGGGTGCTCATACTCACATGTCATACAGTGCCGCTCATGGCTGCCCGAGGAGGTGGGTGCCGTGGCCTGGTTCTCATTTGACAACCCCGGACAGAGCCCGCGAATACCCATCTACTCAGGAACGATGTCGCTACCCCGGAGCTTCACTATCTGCGGACAGCACCGCTACCGCGATGATGCAGCCATATGGGCATACCGCGAGGCCAACAGGCTCTCCACAGTGAACTGGTCACGCGGCCGCGGGCTGATAGAGCCTGCCGTGGCCGATTTTGAACAGAAAGCGCTGCTTGAGGTGCCTGCCCTGGAGGAGAGAGCAGTAAAGCTGATTGCTGAAGGAAAAAACAGCGAGGCGAAAAAGCTGCTGACAGACTATACAGCATCATTTGCACATGCTACCATGAGCCGCTGGCAGGAGATCAGGCGGGAACTATGGCAGATGTTCAGCACCAGCTTCTGAGATGACCGGTTCATGATCTGAACTTATCATGAACCGGCTTGTTGATCTTTAACAGCCAGACAATATGGGTTCAGGCATAGCCAGCTTACTGGGAAAGAGCGATCTGGAGAGATCAGACATTATCACGCTGCTTCAGTGCAGTGATGATGAGGCTCCCCTTCTTTTCCATAAGGCAGCCTCAGTAAGAGATCATCAGCTTGGCAGCCGTGTCTACCTGCGTGGCCTGATCGAATATTCAAACATCTGCAGCAAGAACTGTCTCTACTGCGGCGTCAGGTGTGCCAATACCCTGGTTGAGAGATATACCATGACCCGCGATGAGGTGCTTGAGGCTGCCATGACAGCCTACAGTCTCAACCTCGGGTCAATAGCGATACAGTCGGGCGAAAACTCATCAGCCACCTTTGTGGATACCATAGAGGAGCTGGTGACAGCTATACGTATGATGACCGACGGACGACTGGGTATTACCCTCTCACTGGGTGAGCAGAGCCGTGAGACCTACCGGCGGTGGTTCGATGCCGGTGCACACCGTTACCTGCTACGCATCGAGGCCTCATCCAGAGAGCTCTACCGCAGGATACACCCTGATGATGAGAGGCACAGCTACCAGCGCAGGCTCAACAGCCTCAAGGCGATACAGGATACCGGATACCAGACAGGCACCGGCGTGATGATCGGTCTGCCCTACCAGAGTGTGGAGAACCTGGCTGATGATATCATCTTCATGCGCGACTTCGACATCGATATGTGCGGCATGGGACCCTATATAGAGCATGCCGACACTCCGCTGGCCGGGCTGGCCGGCAGGGAGAGGCCGGGTGGCGGCCGGGAGCAGGGCGACGAAGCGGATCGGGGCGGCGGGGCACAGGGCGGCGGGGCACAGGGCGGCGGGGCCGACGATCTGCTTCGTAAGAGGTTCAACCTCTCCCTCAGGATGATTGCCGTGCTGCGTCTGGTGATGAAAGATATCAATATCGTTGCCTCCACCGCCATGCAGACCATTGACCCGGCCGGACGAGAGAAGGCGGTTATGTGTGGTGCCAACGTGGTGATGCCCAACCTTACCCCGGCGCAGTACCGTGAAGGGTACACCATCTATGCCGGCAAGCCGGGCTACCGTGAGGTGGACGAGTCTGATGTGAGTGGCCTCAGGCGTGACCTGATGCCGGGAATAACCATCGGTCTGGGCGAGTGGGGTGACACGCCCCACTATGCCAGGCGTCGCTCAGGCAGGTGACCATGCTGCACAACAACAGCAGATAGTTGCTATCAGAAGCATATTTTACGAAATTGCCTTTATTAATAAGAGCTGACACAATGAAAAGAATCGCTATCCCTCTTCTGCTACTCCTTCTTCCGTTAATGAGCAGCGGCCAGCATCGGCATACCGCTGCCCTCGCCGGCACGGGCGGCACACAATCCGGCCCCGACTACTACCTGCCGTCAGGTGTGGCTTATAACCCCTCCATCCCTCTCCCCTCCTCCTACCTCGGTTTTGAGGTGGGTGAGTGGCATGTCTCTCATGATCAGCTGACAGGGTATATGCAGCTCCTCGCCTCGCTCTCTGACCGTGCCCTGTGGGAGGAGTATGGCAGGAGCTGGGAGAGTCGTCCGCTGGGTCACCTTATCGTCTCGTCAGAGAAGAACATGACCCGGCTCGAGGAGCTGCGTCTTGAGCACCTCAGGCTATCTGACCCTTCACAGTCACCAGGCATCAACACCTCAGGCATGCCGCTGGTGGTCAAGCTGGGCTACGGCGTTCACGGCAATGAGTCCAGCGCACAGAATGCCTCACTGCTCACCGCCTACCACCTTGTGGCAGGTAGTGGTGCCGAGCTGGATGCCATACTTGACAACACCATCATACTGATTGACCCGTCACTCAATCCGGATGGCATGCAGCGTCACTCGGCATGGGTCAACATGCATCGTAGCATGACGCTGAACGGTGACCCTGCCGGGCGTGAGTTCAACGAGGCGTGGCCCGGAGGCCGTACCAACCACTACTGGTTTGACCTTAACCGTGACTACCTCATGCTTCAGCACCCTGAGAGCGTAGGGCGTGTGGAGGCGTTTCACCACTGGATGCCCAACATCAACAATGATCATCATGAGATGGGTGCCGCGTCAAGCTTCTTCTTTCAGCCGGGTGTAGCCAGCCGCAACAACCCGGTGGTACCCGGTTTTATACAGACCCTCACAGCCGAGATAGGCAACTACCATGCTGCTGCCCTCGACTCGATCGGCAGCCTCTACTATACCGAAGAGAGCTTTGACGATTACTACCTCGGCAAGGGATCGTCATACCCTGATGCCCATGGCTCGATAGGTATACTCTATGAGCAGGGGGGCACCAAGGGTCACCTGCGTGAGGTGCCGGGCGGGGTGCTCACCTTCCCCTTTGCCATACGCAACCAGTTTGTCACCTCACTCTCTACCCTGCGGGCCGGCCTCAACATGAGGGTTAAGCTGCTGGATATGCAGCGTGAGTTCTTCCTCTCGGCACTGAAGGAGGCTGACAGGGCACCGGTAAAGGGCTATCTCTTCAGTACGGCTGATGACCGGGGTGGCGGTGCACGCTTTATTGAGATACTGCTCAGACATAAGATAGAGGTGTACCAGGGCAGCCGCAGCCTCACAAAGGGAGGCATCACCTATGGCACCGGCGACAGCTACTTCGTTCCCACACGGCAGAAGGAGTACCGTTTTGTCAAGAGCCTTTTTGAGGCAGCCACCAGCTTCACCGACTCGGTCTTCTATGATATCTCCACCTGGGTGATGCCTATGGCGTTCAACCTCAGCTATACGCCCCTCACCCAGGCCGAGACCACCGGCATGGCGGGTGAGCGGGTCACGGAGCCTCCCTTCCCGAAGGGCTCCTTCAGTGGTAGTGAGGGTGACCTGGCATGGCTCTTCGGGTGGGGTGACACCTATGCCCCACGGGCACTATACATGCTTCAGGATGCCGGGCTCACCACACGTGTAGCCACATCACCCTTCACCGCGGTGATGGGTGATGGCACAGAGAGGTCATTCAGCCAGGGCACCATCATGATACACCGTGGTGAGAACAGGCGACCGGCCAGGCAGCTGACCACACTGCTTAAGCGGGTGGCGGAGGAGTGCGGCATAGATATCTATGGCGCCTCAACCAGCCTGACCCCTTCGGGTATCGACCTGGGCAGTGACAGCTTCGTGATGCTGACCAGGCCGTCGGTACTGATGGTGATAGAGGAGGGCACCCCTGCTGCCGATGCCGGCGAGATATGGCACCTGCTCGACGTGCGCTACGGCATGCCGGTGACAATGGTCACCCCGTCACGTATGGGGATGGCCAGCCTTGGCAGGTACAACGTGATAGTTATTGCCGGCACCCCGCCACTCACGCAGGCAGCTACTGAGCAGCTGCGCAACTGGAACCGTGCCGGCGGCACGCTGATAGGGTACCGCGGCGGTAACCGGTGGCTGGCCGCCAACGGGTTTGCAGAGATAAGCTATATAGAGGCGCTGGCAGCCCCTGGTGGGGTTGAGGTCACCTATGCCGGTCGTGCGGGCGAGAGAGCGGGGCAGTCGGTACCGGGAACCATCTTCAGCGCCTCGCTTGATGTGACACACCCTCTCTGCTATGGCTATACACGACCCACCCTGCCGGTATTCAAGAGAGATGCCACGGCGGTGATGGTGACAGGTGCCGGCTACAACACGCCGGTGAAGTATTCACCTGACCCGTTGCTGAGCGGCTACTGCTCAAAAGGTAATGTCCAAAGGATTGCCGGCAGTGCGGTGGTGACGGTTCACCAGGGGCCGGGCAGGGTGATCTCTATCTATGCAGAGACCAACTTCAGGGCCAACTGGTACGGCACCTCAAAGCTGTTTGTCAATGCTCTCTTTCTGGGGCAGACCCTCAGGCAGGGAAGCAGATTCGGCCTATAGAGAGCTCATCGAGCTCCCTCAGTGACCTCTCCAGCGAGGCGAACTGGCTGGTGTCGCCTGCCAGCTCAAGGAGGATAAGCCCTGCCGGCTCACCCGACCAGGTATCATTGACACCCAGCCTGGTACGTATGACACATCCGTAGGTGGTCAGCAGCTCCTGCACCGCAGGACCCGGGTTATTACGCCTCGGTACCACTATTCCGATCACTGTGGTAACCTCACACCCGGCTGGTGTGTCGGCCGGGCCCTGTGAGAAGTGCATCTCACTGACGAAGAGCCCTTCAATGGCATTGAGTGCTGCGATCAGCTCCTCACACTCATCATTATCACCTGTGAGATGTAGCAGCATGAACCCCTCACGGCTGCAGAGGTCATCATTCAGCTCATGAAAGCCGAGCCGTGTGGTGATGACCGAACCATAGTCAGAAAGCTTTTTCTGAACCAGCCCGGCCTCCTTGATCCTGTCAGTGATCTTTATTCCAAATAGTCTGCCCATAATGTTTCCGGTTTAATAGTAAAGGTCTCTCTCCCCGTTCCTGATTCTCTCTATCCTCTTCCTGATGCTCTGCTTCATACCCTCATCCAGGTCAACCATATTCTTCTCGATGGCTCTCCACCCCTTCTCAGCCAGTTCAGGTGAGGCGTAGTCAACAATATATTCTGAGAGGGTTAGTATGGCATTGGGCGTACAGTAGCGCTTGATAAACCCGGGTACCGAGAACTCCATGAAGTGCTCACCGGTACGTCCCAGCCGGTAGCAGGCTGTACAGAACGAGGGGAGGTAGTCATTGTCGAGCAGCTCATCAATGACATCAGCCAGTGACCGCTCATCATTGATCTTGAACTGTTCACGGTTGAGGTTCTGCTCTTCATTCAGTGTGGCTGAGTAGCTCCCCAGCTCCAGCCGGGTGCCTCCGTCTATCTGTGACACGCCAAAGGCCATGGCCTCATGCCTCACCTCGGGTGACTCACGGGCAGTGAGTATCAGTCCTGTATAGGGTACAGCCAGACGAAGTATCGCTATCAGCTTCTTGAAGTTGTCATCATTGACATAGTATTTTTCATTGATATTGAGTGCTGCAGCATCTTTGATACGTGGGAATGAGATGGTGTGTGGCCCCACATTGTAGCACGCCTCCAGATGGTTGGTATGCCTTACCAGCCCCAGCACCTCAAACCGCCAGTCATAGAGTCCGAAGAGCGCTCCGATACCCACATCATCAATGCCTGCCTCCTGTGCCCTGTCAAGAGCGGTGAGACGCCAGTTATAGTCCTTCTTCTTACCTCCCAGGTGATACCAGCTGTAGGCCTCAGGGTGGTAGGTCTCCTGGAAGATCTGGTAGGTGCCTATCCCTGAGCGGCCTACCGTACGGAATCCGTCTATGTCAAGCGGTGCCGCATTGATATTCACCCTTCGTATCTCCCCCTGCCCCTTTCTGATACCGTAGACAAGGTTAACCGTATGTGCTATGTATTCAGGACTATATTCGGGATGTTCGCCATAGACGAGAATAAGCCTCTTCTGTCCGTTATCTTCAAGGGCCTCCACCTCGGTGGTTATCTCAGCATCAGTGAGTGTCTTGCGCCGTGCCTCCTTGTTGGTGACCCTGAAGCCGCAGTACTGGCAGTTGTTTGTACACCTGTTGCCGATATAGAGTGGTGCGAAGAGCACTATACGGTTTCCGTAAACATTCTTCTTCAGCTCACGTGCGCCAGCCTTGATCTCTTCAACCAGATCACCCTCAGCATTGATCAGCACGGCAGTCTCAGCCAGGGAGAGCCGCTCTTTTGAGAGTGACTTTGCAATCACCTCCCTCACCCGTACCTTGTCAGCCCTGTTATTATTAATATGTGACCACAGCTCGTCCGGATCGATAAACGGTTCCATCCGGCGGTCTGGTATGTTGCATTTTTCCGGATAAAATTTCATGATTAATCTGTTTTTATGTTCCCTCCCCCAAATATTGAAAGGCAGCACAAAGTTACAAAATTTCGGGCTCAGGTTGTCTTTTCTACCGTGAGGTATCAGAAGATAAGTTCACTTATCTCTGTGAGGCCATAGGCGAGGGCCCTGTCTGCATCCATGCCATAACGTGAGGCCTCCAGCCTCTTATGAAAGAAGAGTGTCAGCCGCTTGCCGGGAATATCACTCTCGTAGTTTTCAAGGTGAAGGAACAGGTCAGGCAGCGGTGCGCCGGTACCGGGGATATAGACCATTCCCCTTGAGTAGTAGGTCTCAGCAGCGCATGAGACAGCATAGAGCCCCGGTGCAGGAAGCAGCTTGGCAGTGTCAGTTATGGGGATACGTATCATGGGTACCGAGGGGTTGAAGCGGGGGTCATCCTTCTCTGCAGCTCCTATTACCAGGTAGAAGTGATCAAGGTAGGCGTTGGCACGCTGTATGTACCCCTCTGTCAGTGCCTGCCTGATACGTGTTGAGCTTACCGTCTCATTCTGCACCTCCTGCATCGGTATCTCTTCAGCCTCAAAGCCATACTTGCCACGCCACTCCCACAGGGTACGGTAGTCACCCTGCTGGTTAAATCCGAAGTGGTGATTATGGCCTACCACTATCACTCTGGCTCCCAGCACCCCGACGAGTATATCCCTCACAAACTGCTCACTGGTGATATGCGAGAAGTCACGGGTAAACTCAATGATAATAATATTGTCAAGCCCCGCCTTTCTCAACAGCTCTGTCTTCTCCTCCTGTGAGCAGATAAGCTTCAGTCCCTTACCAGCTGTCTCCGGGTAGAGTACCACCCTCGGGTGAGGATGAAAGGTGATGAGTGTGCTCTCACCCCCATACTGTTCTGCCAGGTTCTTCAGCCTCCTGATTATTGTACGGTGACCTATATGGACACCATCAAAGGTACCGGTGGTGACCACCGGCGACCTGATCACTGCCGCCTCACTGAAGCTCCTGAATATTCTCATGGTTATGCCGGTTGCTGATTCTCTTTGACAAAATAGGCCACCTTCTCTATTGAGGTTATCATGTCAAACTCTTCAAGGTGCACTGTGTCAGGCACATTAAGCGGCACGGTGGTGAAATTCATGATACCGCGTATACCGGCTCCTACCAGTCCGGCAGCCATGGGTATGGCCTGGTCTGTGGGTACGGTCAATACCGCAACCATAATATCCAGCTCATCTCTCAGCTGCTGCAGCTGGCTGATATCGTAGCACCTCACCCCTGCCACCACCTTTCCCACCTTCTGGCTGTCAACATCAAAGGCAGCCACCACCCTCATATTGGTTCGCTTACCCATAAAGTAGCCTGTTATTGCCCTTCCCAGGTTACCCATCCCTATTATGGCCACATTGAGTCCGCTGGGGGCATCTATTATTGATCCGATGGTCTTTATCAGTTCCCTCACGTCATACCCCTTCCTCATTACGCTACTGTAGCCTATCAGCATCAGGTCACGTCTCACCTGCACTGCCGTGATATGCAGCATGGCAGCCAGCTCATGTGAGAAGATATAGTTACGGTTTGAAGAGAGGGTAGAGATAAGTGCCCGCCTGTATTGACTAAGACGTTCGACTGTCTTTCCCGGTAGTATCTTCATATATCTGTATTTATTTTAGAAACCTGTGATCTGGGAATTATCACTGTAAATGCAGAGCCTCTGTCGGGTGCGCTCTCAACGTTTATATCACCGTTATAGAGGTCTACCACCTTTTTCACTATAGAGAGTCCCAGTCCGCTGCCGCTGATATTGCGGGTTTTGTCATTGCGTATACGTGTGAACTCTTCAAAGAGCATCTCAACCTCGTCACTGTTCATGCCTATTCCAGTATCTGCCACTGTGATATAAAACATATTCTCATCGCAGTCAAGCGTGACTGTCACCTTTCCGCCCGGCTTGTTATACTTAACGGCATTTGAGACCAGGTTGTTCATAATTATCTCAAAATCATTAGGATCAGCCCATATTTTCTGGCAGCCGCTCACCTCCGTCTCAAAGGTTATATCCTTATGTATCGCGTATGGACTTACGGTTACGATAGCCATTGATGCGAGCTCTTCCAGGTCTATCTCCTGCATCTTCTCCATCTGCTTCTCGAAGCTCACCTTTGTAAAGTCGAGCAGGTCCATTATCAGGTTACGCATACCTTCTATCCGTTGCAGTGATCTGGTTATTGCCAGGTCATACTCATCAAGTGAGTTTCCCTGCTCTCTCCCCTGCATCATACGCAGGTACCCCTCAATGGCGTTGAGTGGTGCCTTCAGCTCATGTGACAGTACTGAGAGGAACTGGAATCTCACCTTTCGGCCTTCTACCTTGAGCTTGTGTGTTATTCTTTTGAGGTACTGCTGTTTGGTGATCTGCTCTATCGATGCCTTCAGCTCCTGTGGTGTGAAAGGCTTGGGTATGAAGTCTACTGCCCCGTCAGAGTGTGCCTTTACCGCCACATCAATTGAGGCATATGAGGTTATCATTGCCACCCCGATATCATAGTTCTTTCTTCTCACATACTCCAGCACCTCAACACCCTGTATGCCCGGCAGCTTATTGTCGAGCAGCAGTATATCGGGCATCTCGCGGTCAATAATCTCTATCCCCTCCTCTCCGGTGGCTGCCTCCAGCACATTGAATGTATAGTCTTCATCCATAAACGGGTATGTCACATGGAAGTTACCAAGTATTCTGGAGACACCGGATCTTATTCCCGGCTCATCATCAACGACGAGTATCTTCAGTTGTGCCATTGTCAGATCTTTAGTAATTTTCTTATCTCCTGTTCAAGCTGTTCGGGTCTCACACCCTTCTCCAGGAAGAGGTCAGCCCTGATCCATTCGCGGTCCTGCCCTCCACTCAGCCCGAAGGTTATGCCTGTTGCCCTGGAGACGGCTGTGGCAAGTATCACCGGCACATCAGGGTAAAGTCGCTTAAGCTTGTAGCAGAGTATGAATCCGCTGTCATCATTCTCCATCATCAGGTCGAAGACGGCAATATCAGGTTTCACCTTGGTTATCACCTGTTCTGCCTCTGCCTGGCTCTCAACAGTCATCACCTCAAACCCGGCCTTACGCAGGTAGAATGCGACCTGAAAGATGTAATCAGGATCATCATCAACCAGCAGAACTGTATATACCTTATTCATTGTTATTTAGTTTTTTATTTATCTGTCACCTACTCTCCTGCCGCCTCGTTAACCGACTCATTAACCACCTCCCTACCATTACTCCCTACCATTACTCTCTATCACTTTCTCAATCACCGCTTCATTTACCCTGTCATTCACCCCAATATTCACCCTATCAATCATCCTGACATTCACCGCTTCAATCACCTTATGATTTACCCTGTCATTCTCTCCGATATTCACCCTATCAATCATCCTGATATTCACCACTTCATTCACCTTATGATTCATCCTGTCATTCAGCTATTCGGGCCTTCTTGGCAGTGTTATCCGGAAGGTTGTTCCGGTGACCCCCTTCGCCTTGTTATTGTTTGTCTCCACTGTTATCTGCCCCTTATGCATCTTTACAATTCCGTAGGTGGTAGCCAGTCCCAGTCCGGTTCCCTTTCCTATCTCCTTACTGGTATAGAACGGTTCAAATATTTTTGGTCTGTCCTCTTCGCTTATTCCGCATCCGGTATCTGAGATAATGAATATCACGTCGCCAGGGGTATCTTCCAGTGTCACTGTGAGTCTCCCTCCGTCGGGCATTGCCTCTACGCCGTTTCTTATCAGGTTTGTGAGCACCTGGGTCATCTGTTCGGTATCAAGTGATGCCTCGGGGTGGGTTGTATGGTCATTGAGCACCCTCTCAATATTTTCAGGGAAGAGCACCCCTGCCATACTGTTCTCGGTCAGTTTTCTGACGTTTACCGGCTGGTGGTTCACCTGGTTCTTACGTGCAAAGTTGAGCAGTCCGCCCACTATCTTCTTACATCGTGCCGCCTGTTCAACAATCAGTTTCAGGTCTTCACGCACCGGGTCTTCAGGCTGGCACTCCTCAAGCAATATATTGCTATACATTATCACCACCCCCAGCGGATTATTAATCTCATGCGCTATCCCTGCCGAGAGCTGCCCCATGTGAGCCAGCTTCTCAGACTGCTTCAGTGCATTCTGGATTGTTGTCAGCTTGGCATTGGAGAGTGCCAGCTCCTGTACTGACCTGTGCAGCTTCTCTATCGTATATGGCAGGCACATCTCCTCCTCTGCCAGCCCCTTGATGATAGCTATCGCATGGTCATAACATGTCTCATACCCGCATGCTCCGCAGTTAAGGTGATCCTTGTCGCTCTTCTTTCCCATTGAGACCAGCACCTCACGCACCTCCTGGTCATCAGCCATCAGCTGTCTCTTGTCGTCTGCCTTGAATCTCACTGACAGGTCGAGCCTGTTATATACCTCCAGCTCTCTTCTCCACTCCTCCATATCCAGTTGAGCCATCTTGTGCTGTGCGTATGAGCTCACCTGTGCTCTCCTGTTGTACTGTTTGCCTCCCCTGCTCATTCCCGGTCCCATGATACAACCCTCACAGCAGAGCAGCTCAAGGTGCTGGCTTCCTATCATACCCTCTTCATACTCCTTGATCGCCTCCTGAAAGTCGATTCGTCCTTCGGCAGCGATAATATTTCCTGTTATGGCATCATCATTTGCCCCTGCCGCCTGCAGCAATCCTCTTGTCACCGGAAATATTGCCCCACGGCCACCCAGCGGCGGGTCGAACTCTGAGGGGGTGACAGTGCCGGGGGTCACTCCTGCCTCCTGCAGTATCTCGCGCAGCTCAATAAATGTTATTGCCACATCCACCTCAGCATTCTCAGCCTTTTTTGCCACGCACGGTCCTATAAAGACCACTGAGAGCTCCTCGCCATACTTTTTGCGCATCACCCTGGTCATGGCCACCATGGGTGATACCACCGGTACCAGTGAGGGTGTCAGGTCAGGGTGATAGAATCTTATAAAGGATACTATTGCCGGGCAGTCGGATGAGATATAGTTCTCTGCCCCTGCCTCATCAATCAGGGTACGGTAGCGGTGTGCCACCAGGTCTGCCCCGAAGGAGACCTCAGAGACGTAGTCAAACCCGAGCTCCCTGATCATTCCCACCACCCTTTTATAGTCGGGCACATCATGAAACTCAGCCGGGAAGCTTGGCGCCACTATAGCTGCCTTTTTACCGGGACGTGCCAATATCTTTTTGAAGAGGTCGGCGGTATTGACAAACACCTTTGCTCCCTGGCTGCACACCTTGGTACAGTTACCGCATACTATACACCTCTCGGTTATCACCTCAGCCTGTCCGCCCACTATACGTATGGCTCTGGCCGGGCACTCCCTGACACAGGTATAGCATGTACGGCACAGCTCTTTTATGGTATATACCAGCATCTCTTCTCCTCCCTGTTAAAGTTAAAGCAGTACCTCTCTTTTGGCAAACTGGGTATAAAAGAGTTTCTTATCAGCCAGGTCAGGGCACTGTCCGAACACTTTGCCGTATAGCTCGGCCACCGATGCCGACTGCTGCGGACATTTCACCGCCTCCTGGTCATCTGTCTGCCATATAAACCTGGCTCTCTGTCTCACTGCCTCTCTTGATCCGGCGGGTATCATTCCTCCTCCGTTGATACATCCTCCGGGGCATACCATCACCTCTGCCATGTCATAGTGTGCCCCCTCATCTACTCTCCTCTTCAGCTTCTCCAGCCCGGTCAGTCCGTCTACCACCGCCACTGACCAGTTACCTCCTCCGGCTGTAAAGGTTGTCTCTCTGAAGTTACCGCTATTTCTCAACTTTTTCAACAGTGACCTCTCGCTCTCCTTCTCTCCCTCCCTCTCTCTCAGTGACCGTATCACCGCCTCGGTGATCCCTCCGGCATATTCACCCAGCAGTGCAGCTGAGCTACGCAGCTCCATCGGCTCATCGGCAGGCTCCGGGTCTATATTTGATATATCTATGCCATAGAGCACTATCAGTCTGGCCAGCTCCCTCACCGTCAATACGGTATCAATATCACTGATACCTTTGCGTGTCATGCTGTCACGTCTTGCCTCAAACTTCATGGCGGTACATGAGGTTACCGAGACGGTATATACTCTGGTTTTTTCATCATCCAGCGGCACCACTGACCTTATTATGGCTCCTGATATCTGCTGTGGTGTCTTCAGCCGTGATAGCAGTGGCAGCAGTTCAGGTGTGAACTGTTCACAATACTTGACCCATGCCGGGCATGCTGATATGATCACCGGTTTTCTCTCTTTCTCCTTTTTTGCCTCCAGCAGTGTGTCGGTCAGCTCAGTGATCAGTATATCGGTTCCGGTACCTGATAGAAATATACGGTCAAACCCTATCTTACGGAGTGCTGCGTTGAGCATCCGGTCAAAGTCGCGCGTATATTTCACCTTTAGCTCTTCAGCCAGTGCCCACGGCACTATGGGTGCATACTGTATCACCCTCATCACCTCGCTGCTGCTGAGCTGCTCCTGCACCTCAGAGAGGTAATGCTTCTCATGTAGTGCACCTGTGGGGCATACCAGCACACACTGGCCGCAGTGTATACAGCTTGAGAAGTTAAAGTCGCGGTCCATGGCCGGACCGACATGTGTATATCGTCCGCGCCCTATAAAGTCTATTGAGGTTGCCGTCACCACCTCTTCGCACACCCTGAGGCATCTGCCGCACAGTATGCATTTTGACAGTTCACGTACTATAGCCGGGCTTGACTGGTCACGCCGTGGCTTGATCTTGCTTCCCCGTATACGTCTCTCACGCACCTGCATCTCATCGGAGAGGCTCTGCAGCTCACAGTCGAGGTTACGCTCACAGTAGAGGCAGTCATCAGGATGGTTAGAGAGCAGCAGCTCCACAATGGTCTTACGTGCACGTATCACCCTGGGTGAGTGGGTCTTTATCTTCATCCACTCCTCTACGGGTGCTGAGCAGGCGGTTACCAGCCTCTCATGCCCTTCAACCTCTACCACACACATACGGCATGCACCGGTGGGGGTAAACTCAGCCATACGGCACAGGGTGGGAATGATAATACCATTGCGGTTAAGGGCTGACAGAATGGTTTCACCCTTCTCTGCCCTGATACTTTTGTTGTTTACTTCTATAGTGAACTGCATAACTTACTTTACTGTTACGGCGCTGAACTTACAGACATCATAGCATATGCCACACCCTATACACTTCTCTTCAACGATAAAGTAGGGCTGCAGCCTGGTACCGTAGATAGCGTTTACCGGGCACTTTACCGCGCAGACGGTACATCCGGTACACTTATCCACATCAATACTGAATATTCTCAGTCCGCGACAGACGTTTGCCCTGCACCTCCTGTCAAAAATATGCTCTTCAAACTCTTCGCGGTAGCTGGCCAGTGCGCTCATAAAGGGGTTTGGTGCTGTCTGCCCCAGTCCGCAGAGTGATGTATCTTTCATCACTGCAGCTATTGTCTCCAGCTGCATCACCCCTTTGAACCGTTCGAGGGTAGCGTTTGAGTCATCACTATGTGGTTTTCTCACCACATTTTCCAGTATCTCCAGCATTCGTCCGGTTCCCTCACGGCACGGTATACATTTCCCGCAGCT
Organism: uncultured Rikenella sp.; assembly: GCA_964537135.1. Lineage (GTDB taxonomy): Bacteria > Bacteroidota > Bacteroidia > Bacteroidales > VadinHA17 > SR-FBR-E99. The sequence continues at coordinate 60,732 of CAZHZC010000009.1, read as the reverse complement.
CTCTTTATGTATAAACTCCATATAGTATCGTACGAAGTCTACCAGGCATGTTGTCTCATCAATCATTATCAGTCCGCCCGAGCCCATCCCTATACCGTTCTCCCAGAGGATATCAAAGTCTATCGGCAGGTCAAGCTGCTCTTCGGTGATAAAGACACCTGATGGTCCGCCCACCTGCAATGTTCTGAACTCTTTCCCCTCTCTGATCCCGTCCGCTATCCCCTCTGTTATTGTGCGGAAGGTTGTCCCCATCTCCACCTCTATCAGTCCGGTACGCCGCCCTCTCCCTCCCAGTGAGAAGAGCTTTGTCCCTTTGCTCCCCGCTGTTCCCATCCCCCTGAACCACTCCGGTCCGTTGGTCATTATGATTGATATATTCATCAGGGTCTCAACATTGTTTATCACTGTAGGCTTACCATATAGGCCGCTTGAGGTGGGGTATGGCGGTTTTAGCTCCGGCATGCCACGCTTCCCCTCCAGTGAAGCTATCAGGGCTGTCTCCTCACCACAGACAAATGCTCCTGCCTCTTCTCTGATCACTATGTCAAGGTTAAAGCCGCTGGAGAATATGTTATGTCCGGTGATACCCCATGCAGCAGCGTCATCCAGTGCCTTTGCCAGCCGTGCCAGTGGCAGCGGTGAACCTGCCTTGAGGTAGATCACGGCGTTGGAGGCCCCTATGGCATATGCAGCGATACATAGCCCCTCAATAAGGCGGTGCGGGTCACCCTCCATCACTGACCTGTCAGCATATGATCCGGGGTCACTCTCCTTGGCATTACATATTATGTACCGGTTATCAGACGCTGAGTTGAGGGCAAACTTCCACTTCCGGCCGGTATTGAACCCGCCACCGCTGCGTCCGCGTAATCCGCTCCGCTCAACAATGTCACACACCTCCTCATGGGTGTAGTTACGTATTGTCTTCAGGAAGGCCCGGTAGCCACCCCGTGCCACATACTGCTCAATACTCTCAGGATCATAGCAGCCGCAGTTGGCGAGCACCACCCTCTTCTGCAACCTGAAATAGGTTACCTCCTCCAGGAATGGAATATCATGCCACGCCTCAAAGCCCCGGTTTCCTGACTGTGCCACCAGATCCTCCTCAGGCATATCATTGTGAAATACGCCATTGAGCAGGGGCTCCACCTTCTCTTCTGTTATATTTCTGAATATCAGCCTGTTTTTACCAGGCAGATGAACACATATCAGCGGCTCATATGAGGCAGGCCCATGGCAGCCGGTTCTGATCACCTCACCATTGATACCCATCTCGGTGAGATACTGCACTACGGCAGCGGCCGTGGCATCACCGCCTGCTATGAGTGATGCTGAGCCCGAAGCAATATAGATCACCGGCAGGGAGGGCTTGTCACGTCTTATATCAGCCAGCCTGCGCTCTGTCTCAGCGCTCAGGGTATCAGAGGTGTGCAACAGCACCTCACTGATAAGAAACTCTTTCCGGGTATGGTCAGCACTACTATTCATATCAGCTCAGCCAGCGCTTTTAGTTTACCAATAAGCTCAGGTATATCTTCAGCACGCAGATGGGTGTGCCAGTTGCCTCCTTCACACACTACCGGACCCTCATTGCATCCCCCCTGACAGGTGGTCAGCTCATAGCTGAAGCGGCCGTCACGGGTTGTCTGCCCCGGCTCAATACCCAGTGCCTCACGTACAGCATTTATAATGGCTGAGGAGCCGTTGATAAAGCAGCTGGTACCATTACATATCTTCAGATGAACCTTTCCGGCAGGGATAAAGCGGAACTGGTCATAAAAGGTTGCAAGACCGTAGATCTTGGTGGTAGACAAATGGAGGAAACCCCCGATCCTTACAATAGCGCTCTCAGAGAGATACCCTTCAGCCTGCTGTACATCCTGCAAAATGGGGATGAGACTCTCATGACTTCCCTCCCGGTAATTGCCCAGAATATCATCTATCTTACTCATTATTAAAATGGTCTGACTTGTACGACAATGACAAAACTACTTATATTTATCGTTATTTCAAAAACAATGTTAATTAATTAACAAATAAATATCATATTTGCCCTTTTATTGGGTTATACGATAAAAAATATTGTACTTTTGAACTGAAAATGACTTAATACCAGGTTTCTGAGACAGTCATACAACATAGAGATCTGCCTTGGCAGCTCCTGTTTTTCAAGGGGAAACAGGGAGGTTGTACAGGTTATTCGTGATTTTCTCAGGAAGAATCACCTTAATGACAAGGTTATCCTGAGGGGAGCCCGTTGCATGAACCGCTGCAGTGAGGGTCCCTTTATTATCATCAACGGCAAGACCTTTGTCAGTACGGGGGTTGGGGAGATTGAGAAGATACTGGAGAGTGAGCTGGTTTAGTCTGTTGGTTATTTACCTATATTTTAGTGATGAAGATACCAGATCAGGTAATATACATTAATGAAGATAAGTGCCGCAACTCCTACTCATGCGTCAGGGCCTGCCCTGTCAATGCCATTGAGGTGAGGCCTGAGCGGGCCCATCCGGTTATCATTGCTGACCGCTGTATTGGCTGCGGTCTCTGTTATCTGGCCTGCTCACCAGGAGCTATTGAGTTCAGGGACTCGCGCAGCCAGGTAAAGGCTATCCTGCAGTCGGGTCGCCCCACCGCCGCCCTTCTGGCACCCAGTATAGCCTCAGAGTTTGATGATATCACTGACTACCGCAAGTTTGTGGGTATGATACGTATGCTGGGCTTCACCTATGTCCATGAGGTCTCATTTGGTGTTGATCTGGTAGCCTATGCCTACCGCAAGCTGTTTGAACAGTCACACGGCAAGTACTATATCACTGCCAACTGCCCCTCTATTGTAGAGCTGATAGAGAAGTATCATCCCCATCTGGTGCCCAACCTGGCTCCTCTGGTTTCACCTATGGCAGCCACCGCCATGGTGACCCGTGATCTCTATGGCACTGAGGTTATCAACGTTTTTATCGGTCCATGTATTGATACCAAGGAGGAGATAGGCCTCTATGATGGTGGCAGGCTTATCGATGCCGCCCTCACCTTTATTGAGATCAGGCAGATGTTTGATGAGAATGACATTCAGGAGAAGAATGTGAGCATGGCAGAATTTGATCCTCCCTATGGCAACTGGGGTGCCCTCTACCCCTACCCTGCCGGTATTCTTCAGGCGGCAGGCATTAAGCGTGACCTGGTATCGAGTCAGGTGATTACCGCCTCAGGGTCAGAAGATATCAAGGAGGCGATCAGCGATTTTGACCATCATATCGACACCATAAAGCACCATTTCAACCTCTTCTTCTGCCCCGGCTGTATGCTTGGTCCCGGGATGATCAGGCACGATGAGCGTTTTCTGCGGCGCTCACTGGTGCGTCAGTATGCCGAGAAGCGGGTTGAGGCGCTTGACAAGGAGCAGTGGCAGAAGGATATGGACCGCTGGGCAACGCTTGACCTCACCACCAGCTTCAGCTCCAATGACCAGCGTATCCCTGACCCTTCACCGGAGGCTGTCAGCGAGGTGATGAAGATCATTGCAAGAGACCCTCATGCTGTGGAGCTCAACTGCAATGCCTGCGGCTACGGCACCTGTCGTGAGTTTGCTGCTACGGTGGCCAAGGGGCTGGCAGTGCCTGAGATGTGCCACACCTACAACCTGCGTAACAAGCAGGAGTATATTGAGACGTTGCGGCAGACCAACCGTAAGCTCAACGAGACCAAGAAGGCACTCAAAGAGTCGGAGGAGCAGGCTATGAGGGAGAAGGATGTTGCCCAGGATGCCTCCGACACCATGAACAGCATGCTCAACAAGCTGCCCAACGGTGTGGTGATAGTTGATAATGAGCTTAAGATACTTCAGTCAAATGAGCGTTTTCTGGAGATACTGGGCGAAGATGCCAGGGCGATAGCTGAGATCATTCCCGGCCTTAAGGGTGCTGACCTCAAGACACTGATACCATTCAATGTTTACAACATATTCTCGTTTGTGCTGCGTGAGAACGAGTCGGTGGTGAGTCGTGATGTGCTGCTCGAAGATCGCATGTTCAATGTCTCCATCTTCCCTATCAGGCAGAACCGTATTGCCGGAGCGGTGATACGTGACCTCTACTCACCTGAGGTGCAGCGTGAGGAGGTGATCACCCGGGTAACCGACGTTATTGACAAAAACCTTGAGATGGTTCAGAAGATCGGTTTCCTGCTGGGTGAGGGAGCTTCTGACACAGAAAAGATGCTCAACTCCATTGTTGAATCATTCCGCCAGAAGAAGAATGAAGCGAGGGAATAGTACCATCACCGTTACAGAGAGGCAGTCGTTCATTGAGGTTAACAGCCAGCAGCGCAACCACCATGGCGAACGTATCTGCGGTGATGTCTTCCTCTCGGAGAACGTACGTGAGGAGAACCGTATCATTACCGTCCTCTCTGACGGTATGGGTCACGGTGTCAAGGCCAACATACTGGCCACCCTCACCTCCACCATGGCTCTCAACTTTACCCGTGAGCACAAGGAGCCCGACCGTATTGCAGAGATCATAATGAACACGCTCCCTGTATGCTCAGAGCGTAAGATCAGCTATGCCACCTTCTCTATTGTGGATATTGAGAGTGACGGCCGGACAAACATTCTGGAGTATGACAATCCGCGATGCATCGTCCTGCGGGGAGGCCGCCCTTTTGAGCCCGACTGGAAGGAGGTGGTACTGGAGAAGGGGAGGAATGCCGGCAAGCGGCTGTACAAATGTACCATTTACCCCACCCGTGAAGACAGGATCATACTTATGTCTGACGGGGTGACACAGAGCGGTATGGGATCAGCAGAATGGCCACTGGGGTGGGAACGCGACAATGTTCAGAGATATGCCATCTCACTGGTGGGCAATGAGCCTTCAATATCAGCATCATCACTGGCAGCCAAGATCGTCAACATGGCCTACAAGCATGACAACTATGAAGCCAAGGATGATATCTCATGTGCTGTGATCTACTTCAGGGAACCACGCAAGCTGCTGATATGCAGTGGACCGCCCTATGAGGAGGAGAAAGATGGCCAACTGGCAGCAATGATTGGCTCATACAAGGGAAAGGTGATACTTGCGGGTGGTACCACAGCCGATATAGTGGGCAGAGAGCTCAACCGCAAGATAGTTGATGAGCTGGTATTTGAAGACCCCGACCTGCCACCCGAAAGCTTCATAGAGGGCATTGACCTGGTCACAGAGGGAATCCTCACACTGCAGAAGGTTAATGAGCTGCTAAAGGGGTACAAGAACAGTGTCAGGCTGGGCCGCGGTCCGGCAGACAAGATTGTAAAGATGATTATGGAGAGTGATGAGATCAACTTTGTTGTGGGTACCCGTATCAATGTGGCTCACCAGGATCCCACCCTGCCGGTTGACCTGGAGATTCGTCGTACCGTAGTGAGACGTATCGCAAGGCTGCTGGAAGACAAGTGGCTCAAGCAGGTCACAATCAACTATATCTGACAATCAGCCGGTATCTCTGCCCGGACAGGGCGTACTGTGACCAACGGTGGCTGTCACTCTCTCCCCTGCAGAAAGTCACGTGCCACACCAAAGAGAAATGACATCACCTCGGGTAGCGAAAGCTGCTCCGGCAGGTCACCAAAGAGCCCGGTACGTACAATCTCATCACTGTCGGTCAGCCGTCCCAGTGACTCCACCTCAGCCAGGAAGAGGCGGCCATAGAACCGTTCGTTACCGCTCTCCACAAAATAGTATGACACCGGTATCAGGGTGAACTCAGCAGCGCCGGTCTCCTCTGTCAGCTCACGGGCAGCAGCCACAATACTCTCTTCACCCTCCTCCGGGTGGCCTGCCGGCATCTCCCAGCCGCCTCTTATACGGTGCCTGACAAAAAGCCACTCACCCTTGTGACGTGTAGCAATCACCACATACGAGAGGTGGGGCGGCACACTCCCGTCTCTTATCAGCTCAACCCTGACCATAGAGGCAAAAATAGAGCAAAAGGCGATACATGCAGTTGATGACGATTGAAATATTAATTTTGCCTAAAACAGATCTATGCTCCTCTACCTGACACTCTGGCCTGCAGACCTGCTTATCTGGTATATTGTTGTGCGTAGCCTGCGGGGGCGCAGCAGGGTGGTCAGGACGGTGATAATAACCGTTAAGGCACTCATCACCATCCTTATGGCTCTCCTCTTCTTTGCTGTCGTGCTGCGTCGTGCCGATCTCACTGAGCAGGCCGGCGCCTTCAGGCAGACACAGTTTGGTACCATTATCTTTCTGCAGCTGCTGCTTCTCTTCACCCTCATCGCTGTGGCCCTTGCCGGTAAGGTGGCTGCTCTCTTCACAGGCCGCCGGCCGGTATGGGGTGCTCCACTCATCCTCAGCCTCTTTCTGCTTATCAGCCTGCTGGTTGCTGACGGCTATCTCCGTCAGCGCCTTAACATTGTCACGGTACGCAGAGAGGTTACCATCGCAGGCCTTGACCCCTCTCTTGACGGCCTGAAGCTCGCCCTCCTCTCCGACCTGCACCTCTCATCATGGTACGGCAGCTATGAGCGGCTTGAGAGGGCCATGGCAGCTATCAGTGACGAGAAGCCTGACCTGCTGCTCAACACCGGTGACTTCATCTCCTATGGGTGGCAGGAGTTTGGCAGGTGTGACACCCTGCTCGGCAAGGCAGACGCCTCACTGGGTGCCTTTGCCGTTGAGGGCAACCATGATGATGGCACCTACAACCCGCACTATGACCATGAGTATGGTGTTCGTTGCCGTGAAGAGATGGGTGCCGCAATAGCTGCCTCAGGCTATACACTACTGAGAGACAGTGCTGTCATCATCCCATACGGCAGCAGTGCGGTGGCCGTAGCGGGTGTCACCACCCACGGCCACCGGCTCATGATGAGCTATGGTGACTTCAGCCGTGCCCTCAGTCCGGTGCCTGACACCCTCTTTACCATTCTGTTGCTGCATGACCCTGACGGCTGGCCCCCACCCGCCGGCGCTCACCCCTCGCCACACCTGACGCTCTCAGGGCATACACACGGATTTCAGGCAGGGATCCCGGGTGCGGTATGGTCGCCGTCAGCGCTGATACACAAACGGTGGAGAGGTCTCTATGAGGATGAGGGCAGACAGCTCTTCGTCACCACAGGGTTAGGGTGCATGGGTATGGCATTACGGGTCTTTATGCCACCGGAGATAGTGATACTTACCATACGGGCCGGATAAAAGCGTTGGCCGGAGAGAAGATCTTTTTAGTTAAGTTTGTCACCTCTTGACAATCGCCATAAGCCCGGACCAGTGAACATGCAAATTATCAAACTTCTCTACCTGACGTTGGCTGCCGGTATGGTGGCGGCGGTGCCTGCCTTCGCGCAACAGCCGGGCCTGGAGGCTATTACGCCGGAACGTTCGATGGCTCACATGAGATACCTCTCCTCTGATGAGCTGGAGGGCCGGCGGACAGGCAGTGAGGGTAACCATGCCGCTGCACGATACATACGTGATGAGGCCCTGAGGCTGGGTCTCACTCCTCTGCCGGGTGAAGAGGAGCTGTTTCACCCCCTTCAATACATCAGGGTGACCACCGTTCCGGAAAAGAGCTCTGTCACCCTGAGGGATACCATGAACAACATAGCGGGTAGTGCTGCTCTCACTCCACTCCTCCCTCCGGCTGACTCTGTCAGGGTTGACGGCGAGCTGCTCTTTGCCGGTTACGGTTATGTGAACAGCGGGGAGCAGTACAATGATTTTGCCGGTGTGAGCGCCAGGGAGAAGATTGTCATGATCATGACGCGTACACCAGCGCCGGAGGGCACCCGGCGTCCGGCACCCGGCTCAGCCATCGACCCTGTGACAGAGGTGCGTAAGGTGCCGATGATCTTGCTGCAGCAGGCAAAGGCGATTCTCTATGTTGCTGACCCTGACCTGGGACACGATATTTCAGCTGACCTGCTGGCTATGGGGTCAGCATACTCGCTGATCCCGCTCTTCCGTAAACAGCTATACACCTTCTCTCCCAATATCTATGCTGTCACCACGGAGACAGCCAACCGTATGCTCAGCTGTTCGGGAGTGACCCTCAGTCAGTTGCAGGACAGCATTGCCTCTCTTGGCAGGCCTGTCTCATTCACCGTACCCAGCGTGAACCTGCTGATCACTGCCGGGGTGGAGAAAGATACCGTCACCAGCAATAATATTATAGGGTATATAGAGGGATCTGATCCGGCGCTGAAAGATGAGGCGGTGATGTTTATTGCACACTATGACCATCTGGGTACCGACGTGTCAGGTAACATCTACAACGGTGCCAATGACAACGCCTCGGGCAGTGTGGGGCTGCTCAACATAGCATCTGCCTTTGCTGCCCTCGGGGTGAAGCCTGCCCGCAGTGCCATCTTTTTCTGGTCCACCGGTGAGGAGGAGGGTCTTCACGGCTCATCACACTATACCGCCAATCCGCTCTTCCCGCTGAAGAAAACCGTGGCAGTGCTCAACTTTGATATGATCGGACGGTCACGTCTTGAGAGTGACACTACCATTTCAATCAGCGGTAAACCTGATATTACCGGTCATGACACCATCAGGGTGGTCCATGACAAGGGCTCCCCGTGGCTTCTCTCACTGGCTGCCGGGGCGTGTTATGAAACAGGTATTCATCCTGTTGAAGAGGGCAAGGGCACAAACTTCTCCGGGTCAGACCACTACCCCTTCTTCCGTAAGAATGTGCCGGTACTACTCTTTTTCACCGGCCTTCACTCTGACTACCACCGGCCAACAGACCGGTATGATCTGATAGATTTTGAGAAGCTTGTCAAGGTCTCAAAGGCAGGGTTCCTTACAGGCTACAGGATTGCTTCACTGCCTGACCCAAAAAAGAGGAGACAACCGTGAGCCCCATGGCAGAAAAGATGGTAGTGACAATCGGCGGCCGCGAGACAGAGATTGAAATAGTGAGATCAGCACGCCGCACCATAGCCCTCCACATTAAACCGGGCGGCAGGGTGCTCATCAGGGCGCCCTGGCATGTGTCCGGAAGAGCACTCAGGGAATTTGCCGGAGAGAAGAGTGGCTGGATAGAGAAGCACTTAGTGCGTATGCAGAGTCAGGCGTCTGATAGCATACCACCATCTGTCAGTGACGGCACCAGGCTGCCCTTCATGGGTAGCCTCCTGACCGTAAAGATGATACAGGGATTTCCACGACGAGTGACCCGTAACGGTGAAGAGCTGATATTCACCCTGCCGGAGCTGATCACCGGCGACCCGGCAGGTGAGATAACTGCCATGATGGCTGACGCATGGTACCTTAGAGAGGCTAAGGCCTGGCTGCCAACACGTACACACAGACTGGCTGCCCAACACCCCGGCCTCCTGCCGGCACCGCATGAGGTGAGGGTACGCAGGATGAAAAGCCGCTGGGGATCGTGTAGTCGTAACGGGAACATATCGCTTAACAGTGAGCTGATGAAGCGTCACACTGAGCTGATTGATTATGTCATCTATCACGAGCTGTGCCACCTGGTACACCATAATCACGGTGCAAACTTCTATGCGCTGCTGGAGAGAGTGGTACCTCAATACCGCGAGCTGCGCCGGAAACTGAGGGAGCAGCCACCGGGCTACTAAGGGGCCACTGCCGAAGGTTGAGGAAGCGAAGGAACAACCGCCGGAAGCTGAGGGAGCAGCCACCGGGCTACTGAGCGAACGCTGCAGCGGCTGAGGGAAGCGGCGGGAACCACTGCCGAAGAGAGGGGAATCAAAGGTAAAGTCAAGGGGGCAGTGCCCGGGATTAGATTCCGGCTTTCCGGCAGATAGTCTATAAGGCAGCTAACCTTCTCAGGCAAAAAAGAGATATGCCACAAAGATAGCAGCTATGGTTCCGGTAATATCTGCTATCAATCCACACACCACCGCATACCTTGAATTTTTCACTCCTACCGAACCGAAGTAGACTGCCAGTACATAGAAGACAGTATCGGTTGAGCCCTGCAGGCAGCATGCCAGCCGGCCGACGAATGAGTCGGCACCGTGGATCTTCATGGCATCGATCATCATGCCACGTGAGCCACTGCCGCTGAGCGGCTTCATCAGTGCTGTAGGCAGCGCCTCGGTAAAGGAGGTGTCGAGCCCCATCCAGGCCACCGCTGCAGTGATACCGTCAACCAGCATATCCATCGCTCCGGAGGTACGGAAGAGACCTATAGCCACCAGTATGGCCACCAGGTAGGGAATAATGGTCACAGCTGTCTTGAAACCATCCTTTGCACCCTCAATAAAGGTCTCATACACATTGACCTTCTTGATCATCGCCATCACAATGAATGTGATGATAACTCCAAAGAGGATCAGGTTGGCTGCCAGCGTCGATATTGTACTGATGGTATCCTGCGGCAGTGTACTGAAATACCATACGATACCGGCAATGATAGCTGTTAATCCGCCCAGGTAGGCCAGTACCACCCTGTTGAAGAGGTTAATCTTCTGGGCTATCGCCACACTGATGAGGCCTGCCAGGGTAGAGAAATAGGTAGCTATGAGTATGGGTATAAATACATCGGCCGGATTGGCTGCCCCGAGCTGCGCCCGGTATACCATAATGGTCACCGGGATGATGCATAGTCCAGATGCATTGAGCACCAGAAACATGATCATCGGGTCAGAGGCCACCTCCTTCTCCTCGTTATGCTCTTGCAGCTCCTTCATGGCCTTCAGGCCCATCGGTGTGGCTGCATTATCAAGCCCCAGCATATTGGCTGCCACATTGAGCATTATTGAGCCATTGGCAGGACTGTCGGCCGGCAGTTTGGGGAACAGTTTTCTAAAGAAGGGTCCGATAGCCCTGGAGAGGTATCTCACCGCTCCTCCCTTTTCGCCCACACGCATCAGCCCCATCCATAGAGTCAGTACACCAGTCAGTCCCAGAGAGATCTCAAAGCCGGTACGCGCACTGGAGAATGTTGAGTCAACCATCCGGTTGAATATCTCGGTATCACCATTAAAGAGCAGCTGTGCCAGGGCAAAGAGAAAGCCCAGCAGAAAGAATGCTATCCAGATATAGTTCAGAGCCATCCTGAGCCTGTCACCGGTATGGCCGCCTTAGCCTCACCGACATGTAGAATTTGGTCATGAGGGTCAGAGCTCATCCACCTCTACTATTTCAAATGGTACCTGAAGGATGGTCCTGAAATCTCTTCCCGCATCACGCATACTCTCATCACCAGTTTCGCAGTACCATCGAATAAGCACATCGCGATCATCAAGGAATATTTTCTCAAAGCGCTTAAAGAGCGCATGGATGCGATTGGTGGAGCTGGTATTGAAAAACTCAAACCTGACACTGAAGATGGTTCTCTCGGCGGGCCGTTTGCCATACCGCTCAACATAGTCGAGCAGGGGGCCGTAGAAGTTGTGTGAGTTCTCAGGTATCGATTTGCCACGCATCTCGAACACTCCCTGCTCAGGATCAAACGCCACAGAAGGGGTCTTGGATGTTTTTTGAATCACTATCTTTTCCATTTGCATGAAATAGCAGCAGAGCATAAATGTATGTAATTCTTCAAAAATAAAGGCAGATATTACGTTGATGTTGAAAAATACCATACTAATTAACATTGTATTGTGCTACATTTGGCTTAAATGTGATTCACCCGTCAACTACTCTTCTCAATGAACCTCACTCTTCCACGCCATATGCCACTTCTTGCCATCTCCCTGGCACTCTTTCTTTTTCCGCTCTCCATGGTCACTGCTGATGTTACTGTCACCGGCACCGTCTCAGACAGCCATGGCACTCCGCTGCTCAATGCCCGTGTCTCTTTCTTCCTCAACACCAGGGAGTACCGTGCCCTTACCGGCACTGACGGCCGTTATCGTCTCACCATCACCGGTTCATACGATGATGTCACCGGCGGTTTCCGCACCGGCCTGCCCTATCCCAGTCCGTTCACCGGCAGCGTAAGAATACCCTTTATCATTAACAGCAGTGGTGACGTGAGGCTCAGTATCTACAACCTTGCCGGACAGAAGGTGAGGGAGATGCTCTTCCCTGCGGTCACCGAGGGGAGCTGGGAGATAGAGTGGGATGGGCTCAACAGTGGCGGGTCACCTGTCAGTGGTGGTATCTATATCTATGCCCTCACCTTCGGCAGCAAGACCCTCAGTGGACGTCTTGTCAAGGTGTCAGGACGTTTCTACGGAGGATCGGGCAGTGGCGGACTGTTACCCGGCAGCACCCTTGAGCCGGTCATGCTGCCCGATGGCACCGGCACACCCGGCAGGTCACTCCGTTTCCCGGTGGTAGCCGAGGTGACAGCTGAGAGCTACTACCCTGTCAGGCTTACCGATATCACGCTGGCAAACGATACGGTGATCGACTTTTCCCTTACGCTGCGACACACTATGCCCTACACCACTGCCGGCAACTACATTGCACGCTTTATTGAGAACGATTACAGGCCACTGATACTCAAGGGTGTCAACCTGGGCTCATCACCTCCCGGCTACTTCCCGGGTGAGATAGCCTATGCCATCACCCCTGACACCTATGAGAGGTGGATCAGCCGCATAGCTGAAGCGGGCTTCAACACGCTGAGGGTTTACACCCTCCATCCTCCGGCCTTCTATGAGAAGCTGGCAGAATACAACCAGCGTCACCCTGAGAACCCGCTGCTCCTCTTTCAGGGTATATGGCTTGAGGAGATTGACGACCCGTGGGATCCTTATCACTATGACCTCACCCTGCGCCGCCACTCATTCAGCTCGGAGATAGCCGAAGTGATAGACTGTATCCATGGCAAGGCAGATATCGCCTTCAGGTATGGCAAGGCGTATGGTGTCTACAAAACAGATATCTCACAATGGACGGCAGGTTATATCATAGGCCGTGAGGTAGCACCACAGGAGATCGACACCACCAACAAGTTTCATCCCGGCGATGTGTCGTACAGTGGCAGCCGGTTCAGCATCAGCGGCGCCACCGCCTCAGAGGTGTTTGTCACCCGTATGCTTGACCGGGTGGTCACCTATGAGGAGGAGAACTACTCATCATCACGGCCGGTGAGCTTCTCCAGCTGGCCCACCCTCGACCCGCTGGAGCACCCCACAGAGATACATACTGATGAGGATGCCGCCTCCTTCGACATAACAAAAATTATACGCAGTGGGGGTCCGGGCCTCTTTGCCAGCTATCACGCCTATCCCTACTACCCAAACTTCATCAGCCAGGAGCCATCATACCGCAGCTGGAGTGACAGCCAGGGCCCTAACAGTTACCTCGGCTACCTCCATGCCATGAAGAGTCACTACAGTGACATGCCCCTGGTGATAGCCGAGTTTGGGGTGCCCTCCAGCTGGGGCAGCGCCCATGAGTCATACAGTGGCATGCCCCATGGCGGCAACTCCGAGCGGCAGCAGGGTGAGATGAACATGCGTCTGATGCATAACATGCTCGATGCGGGCTGCGCCGGCGGGTTTATGTTTGCATGGATGGATGAGTGGTTCAAGCCTACCTGGATAGTGCTCTACCAGGAGGCGTACGGTATCTATGGCGGTGGTGAGGTGGTACCTACACGTCAGCTATGGCACAACGAGACCTCACCTGAGCAGTGCTTCGGCCTGATAGCCTTTGACCAGGAGGAGAGACCCACCTATGAGACCTACATCCATTCGGCCCACCCGCCAATAACAGTGTCAGCCGTCAGGGCCACCCATGACGAGAGTTTCTTTTACCTCGAGCTCACCACCGTCGCTGACCTGGCCGCCGGTGATCAGTTCATGGTAGCTCTTGACACCTACCGCAGCAACCGCGGTGAGTCAGTGCTGCCTGACGGCACCACCATCACCAACAGGGCTGAATTCCTTCTCTCTTTCACCCTGGGGAGTGATACCGCAGTGCATCATGTGACAGAGGCCTATGACATGAATGGTCTCACTGTCCGTTTCAACCTGACCGACCCGCTGGTGCAGCACTTCAGCAGCACCGTCACCGACGGGGCGCCATGGAAGCCCATGAGGTGGACCAATGACGGCTTTGAGCTTGATTACCATGATATAGGGAGGGTACCAATGGAGCATGCTGACGGCTTCACAGCAGGTGAGCGGACGGCGGTGGCCTGGAGCGGCAGGAAGGTGCAGATCAGGCTGCCATGGACCATGCTGCACTTCCATGACCCGACACAGATGACTGTCATTGACGGTGCCATATCGTATGATGGTGGTTATAACTTTGAGATGATCACTGCCAGGTCTGACGGTATAGCGGTCTCAGTATCATACAACGGGGCGGTATTCAATTCGGCCAGCCGGTACAGCTGGCCCACCTGGCTTATCGTTCCACGTACCGTTGAGAGGGAGAAGGGTTCGCTCGGCATCATTGAGCAGGGGCTGCGGTCACTGCCCGGTTATGCCAATTAGGCTTTTGCCTCTTTCTTGTTCTGGAAGCCGCTTCTCTCAGCCTTGCCCCACCCCTTCTTTCCCCGTAGTGACTCCAGGTTACCCCTCACTGCGAAGTAGGTATGTACCGGATAGAAGAAGGGCTCCAGCATGGCAGTACCTATCAGCCTCAACACATCACGCTTCCGGCGGTACTTGTGGAAGGTTATCTCTTCGAAGAGTACCGCCCAGGTGGTGAGGCTCACCGCAAAGCTGTAGACAAAGAGAAAGAGCAGCAGGAAGAAGGGCCAGAAGAGAATCCCCCTTATTGCCAGGTAGATTGAATAGACTATACCCATAAAGGCAATCAGCGGGGCAGCCCACTCAAAGAGCAGCCAGTAGGGGTAGCCCAGCAGCCCCAGCTTGCCGTAGCGCGCATTGAACAACATTTTCCGGTGAGCCCACAATGACTCTATCAGTCCGCGTGTCCAGCGGGTACGCTGCCGGCGCATCGACCGCAGGTCAGAGGGCACCTCGGTCCAGCAGAGCGGGTCAGGTATGTATGTCACCTCATACTTCTGCTTCTGCTCTGCCATGTAACGTCTCATCCGCAGTACCAGCTCCATATCCTCACCCACCGTCTTGATGCTGTACCCTCCGGCACTGATCACCGTCTCACGGTCAAAGATACCCATGGCCCCTGAGATAAGCATCAGTCCGTCGAGGTTGCTCCACGCCATACGTCCCAGCAGGAAGGCGCGGGTATAGTCGAGCACCTGCAGCCTGGGCAGAAACTTTTTCGGGAGGTTGATCTGCCGTATGTGGCCACGCTCAATATCACATGAGTTGACGATACGTATCACCCCTCCGGTGCCGATCACCTTCTTCTCCTTCTCCTCAAGGAAGGGCTTGACCAGCTTGAGAATGGAGTCAGGTTCAATTATTGAGTCGGCATCAATGGTAACGATCAGGTCACTGCGTGTGATATTTATGCCGGCATTGAGTGAGTCGGCCTTGCCTCCGTTGTTCTTGTCAATAACCGTCAGCCGGTTGTAGGCAGGGTCTTTGGAGCGGTAAACGCCCCTGATCTTTTCACACGGTATGCGGTAGTCAAAATAGTAGTTCACCCTGACAAGGTCATAGGCCTCTCTCACCTTCTCGAAGGTATCATCGGTTGAGCCGTCATTGACTATCACCACATCAAAGTTGTTGTAATAGAGAGAGAGGAGGGTACGCACATTGTCAATAATGGTTTTTCCCTCATTGAAGGCCGGGGCTATTATTGTAATACGCGGAGAGAGAGGTGACAGCACCAGTGTGTTGTAGTTGACATAGCTGTTCTTGCGCAGATACTTCCTGAGGGCCAGGGCTGAGTGTATGCCAAGCAGCAGGTAGGTCGTAAAGAGTACGAGGGTAAGGTAAAATATCAGATGTGCAAAGATAAATCCCATGGTATATCAGTATATCCTGCGGTCAAGCACGTGCCTGACAATAATGTTATAATTCTTATACTCAGACTTCATGATCTTGACGAGGGCCTGTACCCCGGTCTCACCCATGTTCTCCATAGCCTTTACCGCCTCTATCTGCAGCTGAACGTCATCCTCCTTGTCAAGCACCAGCTTCAGGAAGCCCAGCATTGAGAGGTCAGGCATCTTGCCCATTGACCGCACTATCTCAAGGCAGTTGTTGTACTCCTGGTATTTGTACATACGTTTCATGGTGTCGAGGGTGCTCCTCATATCGAGGTCACCCGCCACCTCAAGGGCCATACGGCTGACACGCTGGTCACGGTGCAGCAGTGTCTTGTGCAGGTCAGCCTCTGCCTCTGTCTGCCTGAACTCCCTGATCATCCTGAGAGCAAAGAGCACCACGGTCGGGTTCTCTGAGGTGAGCCACCGCCTGAAGTCAGGAACCGGCAGCTCATGCTGTATGATCAGGTCATGCAGTGTGATCTGCTCCCAGAGAGAGAATGGTCTCTTCAGCTGTGAGAGGAATTCAAAGTGATCCTTATCACTCAGGCGCACCAGGGCTATCTGCGCCTCCATCCTCAGTATCTCATTTTTGGAGTTGAGCGCCTTGTACATCTTCTCATTGCCGTCAGTGATACCCATGAATGCCAGCTCACGGAATCCCTTCACCTTCTTGTGCCAGCGCCGGCTGCGTGCCCTGGCCAGTGAGTCGTGGTCCAGCTCAAGCTCGGTATAGAGCTGTGTCAGCTTCTCGCGCGACTCACCCTTGAGGTTGACGCTCACGTCGATCATCTGATCTATCAGCACCTGCCGGCGGTACTCATCAGATGCTATCTTACGGAACTGTTCAGCGCCGGCACTGCCAAACAGGTAGTCAATAATCAGTGCCTGGTACTGCTCGAGGAGGTACTGCCTCAGCATCGCCTCACGCTCCATCCTTCTCCTGTTGAAAAGGATGACAAGCAGCAGGATGAACATTGTGGCAAATGAGATTATTATGGCAATTATCAGTGCATTTACCAGTGCCACCGACTTGCCGAAGTAGTTGTGGCGTGAAAGCCACAGGTTATCACCCTGCAGGGTAAAGAGCCGTGCCAACCTCCCTCCTGATGCTTCCTGACGACCCTCTCCTGCCACGGTGGTGTCTGATACCGGTGTGGGGGCCACAGCCGGCTCCCCGGCAGGTGTGATCGTTGCTGCCGTCAGGGTGTCGGCTGACCCGGAGGTTGTGTCACCCGCCTGCCGGGTGGCGTAGCCCGGCTCATGCAGGGCGTTACCTGCCGGATTGGCGGCAGCCATAGCGCCTCGGTTATCTCCGGCATGCTGTCTCGCTGCCGCAGCTCTCGCCTCTCCGGGAAAGGATACCGGTATGTACAGAAATGTTGCTGCGCCTCTCAGTGAGCTGTTTATAATGACCTTAAAAAGGTTCTCCTCTTCAATAATATCAGCCTCAAGGCCTGTCATGGCGGCTATCCTGTCACGCAGCATCCCGGCGTTGGCCCTACGGCTGTAGGCGCCCATCTGCAGTACAAAGTTACCACTGGCAAGTGAGACCAGCCCATTGACGGTCAGCTCAGTAGGGAAGGATGACATCACCGGTACCGCACTCTCCGTCTCAGTGGTGGTTACTGGTTCACCCCCTGCAGGCATACTCTTACCCTCATCATGAGGTGATCCCCAGGCAGGAGTGCTCTTGCCCTCATCATGAGGTGATCCCCAGGCTGTGGTGGCTGCGAGGAGAGCTGTCAGTAGTATGGATGCTGCCCTTCTCATCTTACTCGTCCGATCCCTCTTATGAGTCCTGCTGAGGCTTCAAACCTGCTGCGGTAGGAGTCATACATGTAGTTCTCATATGAATAGCCCGCCCCGATACGGTATGCCCAGTAGGGGCTGATACGGCTGAACCATGTCACCCTGGCTGAAGTGGCTTTCTGCCGCTCGATATCTGTCAGCACATCCCATGGTTCATCGGGTGCTGTTCCTGTGCCGACGGTCAGCTGCAGATAATCGACACTCCTGAAGTATCGTCTGGCCGTAAGATAGAGTGAGGTTGTAACACCTATATCCTTAAAGTAGAAGTAGCCTCTTCCCGCGAGCCACCAGTTGCCGATATACTTTTCCACTGATGCTGTTGCAAGGAATATGTTACGGTCAAAGTAGTAATAGTTTATGCCTGCAGAGATCTCCCATCGTGCCGGCAGTGACTGCCACAGCTCCAGTGCTGCCCTGTGTTGCGGGAACCAGGGTCCGTTGCTGTAGGCGTATGCTATGTAACCATAATTTTTGTCTGTCAGCTCGGGCCACGCCTCCAGGGAGAGCTGCAGGTCATTACCACGCACCTCTGCCGGCGGTCCGAGGCTGACATGCCCCATATTGACTGATGCTACTGCGGTGCCCCAGCTGAACCGGTGTCCGGCGCCCACGGTAAAGACCTGCCACACCCTCTCTCCTGGCTCACGGTAGGTATCGACAAGATATCCTGCCCTGATATCTGTGGCGGGGGTCATCTGCTGTGAGCGGTCACGTGACCACCTCCTGATATCTGTCAGGGCCTCACGGGCATCACTGTTGGCAGGGTCTGACATCAGCAGCGTGTCAATCACTGCTGCCGCCTCATCATATCTCCCCTGCCAGGCTATTATCCTTCCCAGGAGCACCCGGGCATCACCATAGTCAGGGTACTCGCTCACCAGCTGACGGGCTGCCTCTTCAGCCTCATGGTAGCGGCCATCAAAGGCAGTAAGCCGTATCTTCTCATACTCCTCTTCAGGATTGGTGATGGTCTGGCACCAGAGCTGTGGGGCAGCCACCATCAGTAGGGCTGCTAAAAGTGATAACCTTATTGTACTCAATAGTCTCATTGTCTAAACAACAGCTGTGGCAGCCCTGATCTTTCTCAGCAGGTCATCAGGATCAAACGGTTTGGTGATATATCCGCTCACCTTCATCTCCCCGGCCTGCCGCTGCATCTGCGGGTCACTGAAGGCTGAGACAATCAGTACGGGTGTCTCACGGCGGAGCTCGGTCCGCAGGTAACGTATCACCTCCAGTCCGCTATGGTAGGGGAGGTGAATATCGACGATCACAAGTGCGAATTCTGACTTCCTGAGTGCTTCGATAGCCTGATTACCATCACTGGCAGCCATGGTCTCATACCCTTCACGCTGCAGCACTACGGTAATAGCTTTCAGGGCGAGCTGATTATCTTCGCAAATTAAGATCTTCATTGATAGTCCTTTTTACTCCTGCTACACCATATATAACGTAAATTCTTGTTCCGACTTGTATCAGGCGGACAAAAATGAGTCTTTTTACGGTTCCATCAAAATGAGAGGAGCCGCTATTTGATATCTAATGCCTATTTGTTGATAAGATGTTCTGCAGGTGGTGATCAACGGTGATTACAGCTCCTTTATCCTGATATTTTTGAATTTTACCAGTGAACCGTGTCCAAGGAATGCGATATGTCCGCTCCTGTTCATCAGTCCCGGGTGCTCCTTGCCATCAATGGTCCCCTCCCTCGATGCCTCACCAATATCACCATCAACTATCACTGTACCGTTGAGCACCACCTTCACCCTGGTTCCCTGCAGTGTCACCTCTTCATAGTTCCATTCACCCAGCGGTCTGAGGAAGCCTCTCCGTGCTGCTATCACCCCGTATACCGACCCGTGGTACTGCCACGGCTCCAGCTCAGCATAAATGGAGGCTGTATTGTCAAGTATCTGTATCTCCATACCTGCGTAGGCTGCATCACCCTCAGGCGGGGTACGCACTCCCAGTCCGTTGTTGGCTCCCGGGGTGAGCATAAACTCAAAGCGGAAGACAAAGTCAGAGTACTCCTTCCTGGTGTAGAGGTTTCCGCCACTGCCGCTGCCGGGCCTGATAACTATCATCCCCTCTTCTGCCACATAGGAGAGGGTATCACCCATCCATCCGTCGAGGTTCCTGCCATTGAAGAGTGTCACAAAGCCCTCCTCCCTCTCCCTGTCGGTGAGGAGGTGATCGTCGGCCTCTATCTCCCTGATATAGATATCTCTGAAGGCCAGGTCAGTGCCATGGGCCTGCAGCTCCACCGCCCCTCGCTCAAAGATGGGTATTGACCTGTCCCAGTAGTTTTCCATTATGACGTTGTCTACCACCAGCTCACCATTAAGCCATACAGACACCACCTCACCTCTCATCATGATGCGGAAGGTGTTCCACTCACCCACCGGGTTATCAGCCACAGTGAGCGGGTCAGCCTGATGCTTCTGGTTGTTGTAGAGGCCTCCTGACCCCACCCGGGCGCCCACCTCCACGCGTGAGGTATCCCATATCTGTACCTGTGGTGACCCGCGCAGGTAGATACCGCTGTCACCGGCTTTTGTTATACGCCAGTCAACATACATCTCAAAGTCGCCATACTCCTTCACGCTGCAGAGATTGTCACCCGTACCGCTGAACCATATCATCCCATCCCTGACGGTCCAGTTGCCGGGCACCCTGGCGTCAGCCTCCTTCTGTCTGGCTGCCAGCTGGCGCGGTGTCATGGCTGCCCTGGTGACGGGGTTGCCCACCAGGCCCTGCCATCCGGTAAGGTCCCTGCCATTGAACATCGACTCGAACTCTTCACCGGGAATGGCCAGTGAGGCCACCGCCTCGGCAGCTGTCTCCCTCACCCTGTCAGACACGTCATCAAGGTAGTGTGCTGCAAAGAACCGGGACTGCTGCAGTCCGAGTGATGCAGCAAAAGCCACCATACCGGCCCTGTCGGACGGGTCAGCAGCATAAGGGGCAATATCCTTTACCATCAGCAGCTTCCGTTCGGAGGTGATCGCTGCTGCTGCCACCATCCGCATATAGGCCTCAAAGGCCGGCCTGCCGAATGTCTTGTTTCCTGATGCGGTTATTTCGAGCAGCGCCTTTGTGGCTGAGTGGTCTCTCCAGTGTGCCAGTGCATCGAAGGCTGCATCACGTATCACTGCGTCACCCTCATCAAACTCATGCTTCACCCTCTTGAGTGCCCCCTTCCCTCCCAGTGGACCGAGCAGCGGTATCAGCTGCTCCTTTATGCTGCTGCCATCAAGTGCAGTGAGTATGACTGCTGCTCTCTGCTCAGGGTCATCATGCCTGGCGGCTGCTGCCAGCAGTGTACGCTGCAGCTCAGCCACGAGAGGTTTCTCACTCACCCTCCCGAGAAGGGTAATGATCTGTTGCTGATCATCATAGGAGGCTACCGGCTGCAGTGAGTAGATTGCTGTCATACGTACCGACTCATCATCAGATGCGGTGTATGGGTATATCACACTGAAGAGGTCACTGTCACCTCTCCATGCCAGCAGCCTCAGCACTGTTATGGTGGCTTCACCCTGTGTATCTGGCAGCAGCTCAACCAGCCGGCTCACCCCCTCACTGTCAATAATGGTTGTCAGTACGCCTGCCGCTGCCAGCTGTCTCTCATGGTCATCATTGTGTACCATCCACTCTGTTATCGCCGGTGTGGCGTCGCCCCCCCTGAGGTGTGCCAGTGCTGTCACCGCTGCCGTCGCCACCTCATAGGAGGGGTCATCCATCGCTTTCACTATCAGCGGCTCTGCCAACATATCACCTCTCTTGCCCAGCATAAGCAGTAGTCCCGGCTTTGCTTCAGCCGAGATACGGGGGTATTGTTTCACCCATTTTTTTGTCACGTCGCTCCCAGGTATGGCTGCTGCCAGCTGCAGCGTCCCACCCCTGATGGCTATGTCAGGGTCATTGGCTGCCTTAAGCAGCATGGGCATTGCTCCGCTGCCCTTCATCTCCGTAACAATGCTCATTGCCGCCAGTCTCTGTGCGGCACTCTCAGGTGTCTGGCTGGCCGCTATCACCGCTGAGGTGATACGCTCCATACTCTTCATATCACCTGTCTCACCTCTCTTACGTGCATAGATGAGCAGTGACCGTACGGCGCCTGTCGGCTCATTGCGGTATGAGGCTTCTGCTGCTGCGCCGGTAAGAAAGCCCATTGCCCCGGGAGCACCGGTAGCTGCCATGGCATAGAGTGCTGCCCCCTTCTCCTCCACGCCTCCCCTGCTGTACCACTGCCGGTAGAGCTCTGTCTCATTGCCCGGGTGTGTCTCTGCCAGTGCCACCATCACCTGTGCCGCGCATGGGCACTCCTGATTACCCAGTGCTGACCAGAGCTGCGCGGCGGCGGTGGCGGTACCCAGTGTCTGCAGTGTCATCACCGCATCACTGCAGAGCGGCTCACTCCGGAGGTAGTCAGCCAGGGCGGCTACGGTACGGTCTGACCCTGTCAGGCTGAGCTGATGCATGAAGTAGGCCTTCACCTCCCTGGCAGCAGCCCGCTGCATATAGCTGATACATTGTCTCTCCCACGCCTCTCTCCGCCGGTTGTCACTGTCGGTGGTGAGGTGTATGGTGAGTGAGGTTATGGCATATCGTGCCCGGCTGTCATCATCCTCACCGGCGGGGAGCACCTGGTCACAGATGAGGGTCCACCCCTCCTCTCCCAGGCTGTACATCTCCTCCATCAGCCTGGAGATGAGCTCATAATCCTCTGCCGGCATCCGGGCCAGCAGGTCAGCCACCCTGGTGGCACTGCTCCTCATATCCTGTGCACCGACACCAGGCAAGAGCAGCAGCAGGGCTGCCGCAACCAATAGAATTCCTCTTCTGTTCATCACTGTATTGTTCAATTATAATTTATTGTGCATTTAGACTCTATTGTGTATCTACAGGGCATTGTACATTTATACCCTGTTGTTCATATACAAGGCATTGTGCATTTATAGCCTATTGTCATAATCAAGGTATTGTGCATTTATATCCTGTTGTTCAGATGTATCACATATGCCATGGTCCGCGCATCGGCTGGTTCAGCAGTGCGTTAGCCGCCTCATCATCAATAAAGAGCTGGTTCACCGGGTCAAACCTCAGGCTGCGTCCCAGCCTGAGGGCTACCACACCCATATTGACGATGGTACATGAGCGGTGTCCGTTGGTCTCATTCAGTGCAAAGGGCTGTCTGCTTCTTACCGAGTCGGTAAAGCGTGTTACCTGGGGCTCAGGGTCGGGCATCCCTGCCATCAGCCTCTCAAGGTTGGGTATATCAGATTTGAACCCTTTATAGATCTTTCCTTCGGGACCCTCAATATATGCAGCCCCGGTATCGCGGTTCTCGCCGTCAAGTATTATCTGACAGCCATCATCATAGGTATAGGTGATTCTGCGCCATGAGCCTGCAGCATCATAGTGTTGCTGCGGTGCATCAACCTCTACCGATACCGGACTGGTATGATCCTTGTCAAGCAGGTACTGCACCGGGTCAATATAGTGCTGCCCCATGTCACCCAGTCCGCCCCCGTCATAATCCCAGTACCCCCGGAAGTTATCATGTACTCTCAGGTGGTTATAGGGTTTCCATGGTGCCGGTCCGAGCCACATGTCATAGTCAAGCTCTTCAGGTACCGGCTCCGGCACCAGGTCGGTACGTCCGCTCCAGTAGAACTTCCAGTCATATCCGGTCACCCCGCTGATGGTCACCTTGAGTGGCCAGCCCAGTATACCGCTCATCACCACCTTCTTCAGTGGTCTCACCGTCGTTCCCAGTCCGTAAAACTGATCTTTAAACCTGAACCAGGTATTGAGTCTGAACATCCGTCCGTTAGCCTTTACTGTCTCCACCAGCCTCTTACCTTCACCTATTGTTCGTGTCATGGGCTTCTCACACCAGATATCCTTTCCCGCTTCGGCAGCCATTCTGGCCATCACGCCGTGCCAGTGTGGCGGGGTGGCTATATGTACGATATCGATATCAGGTCTCTCTATCAGCTCACGGAAGTCGTGGTAGCCTGTCACCCCGCCACCTCCCATCTCCACTGCCCTCCGGAGGCGTGCACTGTCTACGTCGCACACCGCCAGCAGCCTGGTATTCTCATAGTTAAAATGGCCCAGCCCCATTCCCCCGACCCCTATGATCCCTTTTGTCAGCTGGTCACTTGGGGCCTGGTACCCGGTACCGCCGAGAACATGTCTCGGCACTATGGTGATGGCGGCGCCGGCTATGGCGCCCTTCCTGATAAATTCTCTTCGCTTCAATGATTCTCGTGACATGATATTCTGTTTTTAGTTACTCTTCCGGTACACCATACTCTTTTCTGAGCTGCGCCAGCCGTTTTCTCATCTTTTTCTCCACCAGGGCGTAGGTGTGGTCACCCGCCAGGTTATTCATCTCATGCGGGTCATTCAGCAGGTCAAAGAGCTCCCAGCTGTCGGGCTCATCATAGAAATGTATCAGCTTATACCTCTCCGTGCGCACCCCATAGTGTCTTCTCACCGAATGTTCGGCCGGGTATTCATAGTAGTGGTAGTAGAGTGCATCGCGCCACCGGCGGGGCTTTTCGCCCTTCAGCAGCGGCACCAGTGATACCCCGTGCATATCTTCCGGCGGCGTTACGCCCGCCAGGTCGAGGAATGTGGGTGCCAGGTCAATATTCTGTACCATTTGTATGATATCACCTGCAGCCCTGAGTGAGGGTGGCAGCTGCATCATCAGGGGTGTACGGAACGACTCTTCGTACATGAACCGTTTATCAAACCACCCATGCTCACCCAGGTAGAACCCCTGGTCTGAGGTGTAGATCACCACAGTATTGTCAAGCAGTCCCGCCTCCTCGAGGTAGTCAAGCAGCCTGCCGGTATTGGTGTCAACCGAATTTATTGTAGCGAGGTAGTCAGCCAGGTACCTGTTGAGCTTGTAGAGAGCGAGGGAGTCGCCCTGTGGCGGCCGTGCATTGAAGGCGTTACTGAGGCTGTCATAGATGGCAAGCCACGCCTCCCGCTGGGCGCTGTTCATACGCCTCTCAAGGTACCATAGATAGCCGGTGTCATGTGGTGACATCAGATACCCCTCAACCCCGGTGATCTTAAGATCATAGGCCATATGCATGTCACGGCTGATACTCATCTCCTGCTGTGCGGCAGCCTCTCTGCCACGGTAGTCATCAAAATAGGTCTCAGGCACCGGAAAGGAGGCACCGGCAAAAAGGCGCAGGTCAGAGGTGTCAGGCATCCAGTTGCGGTGGGGTGCCTTGTGGTGCACCATGAGGCAGAAAGGGGTGTCACTGTCACGCTGCCTGAGCCAGCTGATAGCCTTGTCAGTGATGATGGTTGTGGCATAGCCGGCCTGACGGTAGGTACGCTCTTTCTCTATGAAGTCAGGATTATAGTACTGTCCCTGACCGGGCAGCACCGACCAGTAGTCAAACCCCTGTGGCTCACTCTTCAGGTGCCACTTGCCCACCAGGGCTGTCTGGTAGCCGGCATCCTGCAGCAGCTGCGGGAAGGTGACCTGTGTGCTGTCAAACCTTATACGGTTGTCTGTAAGCCCATTGGCATGGCTGTGTTTGCCGGTGAGCAGGGTCGCCCTGCTGGGTGCACAGACTGAGTTGGCCACAAAGCTGTTGCGGAAGATCACCCCCTTATCAGCTATACGGTCAAGGTTGGGCGTCTGGTTGATAGTACTGCCATAGGCTCCTATTGCCTGGTAGCCATGGTCATCAGTCATGATAAATACAATATTGGGAGGCGGCAGCTCCTCCCTCTTGCATGCGAGCAGCAGCAGGGTGAGGAGTGAGAAGGTGAGAATGGCATTTACTATTTTCATATCAGTTTTGTTTTGCCGGCAGCTGAGTCATGTCACCTGACTCACCCGCCTGATGGTCATAAATCTATCACTCTTTTCCTGATGATGATACCTGAGACCACCAGCAGATAGAGGGTACAGAGCAGCAGCACACCCATTCCTGCCACCACCCCTGCGGCATCACTGACCAGCCCCATCAGCGGAGGTATCAGTGCCCCGCCGGAGATAGCCATCATCATCAGTCCTGAGATCTCGTTGCTCTCCTCCGGATAGCGCTGCACCGTGAGTGAGAATACCAGCGGAAAGATGTTGGCGACGGAGAGCCCTATGAGGAAGAGCAGCAGCCAGGCGACGCCTGTATGTGCCGGGATGACCATTATCAGCAGGATAGTGGCCAGTGAGAGCAGTGCACTGTAGAAGAGTCCTTTGGTTGAGGCCAGCCTGGTCAGTATGATGGCGCCGGCAAAGGTGCCCGCCATCCGTCCGAAGAAATAGACACTTCTACCCGACTGGGCACTCATCTCCTCAAAGCCGAATCTCATCATCAGATATTTACCTGAGAAGTAGTTGAAGCCTACGTCAATACCCACCACCAGGAATATTGAGATCACCATCACCAGTATATACGGTCTGCCCAGCAGGCGTATGGCTGATCTCATTGAGGGCCGGCTACCTGAGGCCAACGTCTCTTCTATCTTAACCGTTGAGAGCCATATGACCGCCAGGAGTGAGACGATACCATATACCAGGAATATCAGTTTCCAGTCACCGAGGCGTGAGGCAAAGATCACTGCCAGCGGGGCAGCCACCATCGACCCGATCGCCTTTACAAACTGTGAGAAGCTGAGGAAGCTGGAGGCTCTTGAGCCGGGTACCACATCAACCAGCAGCGGGTTTGCGGAGACCTGCACAATTGTATTGCCTATTCCCAGCAGTGCAAAGCCGGTGATTACGGTGACGAAGTTATAGTAGAAGAATGGTAGGAAGAGGCCGGCGGCAGTGACCGCCATCCCAATGTTGAGCATCACCCTCTTGCCTGTTCGCGCCTGTAGAATTCCCACCGGCACCGAGAGGATAAAGAACCAGATGAATGTGGCAAAAGGTATCAGTCCAAGCACAAAGTCTCCCAGCACCAGATCGCCCGCCACCATATCTTTACCTATCCCTACCAGGTCAACAAAGCTCATCACAAAGAAAGAGAGGAGTACCGGCATCACCAGTCTCATCTCTGTTTTTTTCTCTCTCATGGTCAGGTCGTTTTGTGCACTTTTACATCAGTGGGAGTACCGGCTGTATCGCCCTCCAGAAATGTTCATCCAAAAGGTATGCGCTTCCCAGCAGTGCAGCAT
The DNA here is from genome assembly GCA_964537135.1 of uncultured Rikenella sp. GTDB lineage: Bacteria > Bacteroidota > Bacteroidia > Bacteroidales > VadinHA17 > SR-FBR-E99. The sequence continues at coordinate 33,936 of CAZHZC010000009.1, read as the reverse complement.
CCTCTTTCAGTTCAGAGAGAGCTGTCTGCACATGACACCCCTCTCCCGCCAGCTCATCCGTAAGTGCCGGTCCGAACAGGTGCCAGGCGTTGGAGATATTCCCTCCGGCAACCAGCATCTCAGCCCCGAACCGTTTCAGCCATGGTGCAATAAACCTTGCCAGGCTTGTACCAAACTCATTGAATATCTCCCTGACGGCCGGGTCGGTGGCAGCTGCTGCAGCCACCTCTCTCACACCAGGGGCACTACTGCCGGTCACCTCCTTATATCGTCGGGTGAACCAACGTGTTGAGAAATATTCATCCGCTATACCGTCATGATAGGGCAGATGGTAGAGGCATCCCATCGCCGGCACCTCCTCACCCTGTACCACCGGTATGCGTCCGATGATGAATGCTGACCCCAGTCCTGTACCAAGGGTGAGAGCCATCACTCTCTCCACGCCGGCAGCTTTACCTGCCCACGCCTCACCCACAGCAAATGCGGAAGCATCATTCATAAACCGTACCCGGCAGTCGCACGGCAGCCCCAGACGTGAGCTGACAGCCCTTCCCACATTTACCCCATAGAGCTGCTCATACTTGGTCACACCACGTATGAGGCTGATACCTTTAACATAGTCAAACGGGCCAGGCATGGCAAAACCTATACCCCGCAGGTTGAATGGCATAATCCGGCTGGCTGTTTTTTTCAGCGTCTCACTCCATACAGTGAGTATCTCATCTGCCTCAGCCTGGTTATTTACGGGGCTCGCAGCACGCGTACCTTCAATGATACGATGACCGGCCAGCTCTACTGCCACCGAGGTGATATGGCTTCCGCCAATATCGACCCCTATTGCAATATTCTGTAGTTCGTAATTCATCAGTCAACATTCAATGACGAGACCGGGAAATGAAAGTACCCAATTTTTCAAATATAGTGTAAATGGCGCTCTTTTAATATCTCATGATAGTCAAAGTAATTGTAGAAAAGTAGTAAATTGGTGCTTTATTCTTATTTACAATTGCAATCACCATCAAACCACAATCTGTAATGTCAAAAATAACCAAGGAAGATGCGCTTCTGTATCACAGTCGCGAACGAACGGGCAAGCTGGAGGTAATACCTACCAAACCCTATAATACACAGCATGATCTAAGCCTGGCCTACACTCCCGGGGTGGCGTACCCCTGCCTGGAGATAGAAAAGAACCCTGATGATGCCTACCGATACACTGCCAAGGGCAACCTTGTGGCTGTCATCACCAACGGTACCGCGGTGCTGGGGCTGGGTGATATAGGTGCTATGGCGGGTAAGCCGGTGATGGAGGGTAAAGGACTTCTGTTCAAGGTGTTCGCTGATATTGATGTATTTGATATTGAGATAGATGAGAAAGACCCTGACAAGCTGGTGGAGATATGTGCCAAGCTGGCACCCACCTTTGGCGGTATCAACCTGGAGGATATCAAGGCGCCTGAATGTTTTGAGATAGAGGAGAAGCTCAAGGCAAGGGTTGACATACCGGTCTTTCATGATGATCAGCATGGAACAGCAATCATCTCGGGCGCAGCACTGCTCAATGCTGTCGAGATTAACGGCAAGAGTCTCGGAGATCTTAAGGTTGTCACCTGTGGCGCAGGTGCTGCAGCCAACTCATGCATGAAACTCTATATAGCCCTTGGGGTGAGGAAGGAGAACATTGTCATGGTTGACAGCAAAGGGGTTATCAACAGCAGACGTACCGACCTCAACAGGTACAAGAAGGAGTGGATCACCACCCGCAACATAGATACTCTTGCCGAGGCGGTTGAAGGGGCTGATCTCTTTATAGGGCTCTCAGTAGCCAACATGCTCACCAAAGAGATGCTACGCACCATGGCATCTGACCCCATTGTCTTTGCCATGGCCAACCCTGACCCGGAGATAAGCTATGAAGATGCCATGTCAACACGTGATGACCTGATATTTGCTACCGGACGGTGTGACTATCCGAACCAGGTAAACAACGTTCTGGGATTTCCGTTTATCTTCAGGGGAGCCCTCGATGTAAGGGCAAGGTCTATCAATGAGGAGATGAAGCTTGCAGCTACCCGTGCCCTGGCTGAGCTGGCCAAGGAGGAGGTGTGTGAGGAGGTGCTGCAGTCATACGGACTGGAGAGCCTTCAGTTTGGCAAAGACTACCTCATCCCTAAGCCACTTGACCCCAGGCTGATATCAAAGATAGCCCCCACCGTGGCACGGGCAGCCATCGAGTCGGGAGTGGCACGCAGGGTGATAGAGGACTGGGATGCCTATGGTGCTGCACTCGATAAGCGGACACGCGAGCATATCTCAAAAATTGCAGGGATCTGTATCTACTGACAGCATAACAGCTGGCGGCTATACGGAAGGAGGAGGCAGCCCCTCACCTGCAGCGTTAAGCTCGAAGGGGCCGGCAACCCATGTTGCCAGCCCCTTCTCCTACCCTCCTGTTAACAACCAGTCAGCTGTGCCAAACTCTAAAAACACACAGCATTATCATTATGGCTTTATGCCCAGCTTCATCTCATACATGGTTGTTATGAGTGTTGAGATCTGTTCAATTGTGTACCTGCTTCTGTTTAGGGTCACATCGAACAGGTGATCGATGCACTGAGGCTTGCTGTCAAGGAAGTCTACAATCAGTCTCTCCCTGTTCTCATCTGTCTGGATAACATACTCCTCAGCCTTAGCCTTTGTCATCTGCTTCTTTCTCATCACATTGTCAACCCTCCATCCTACAGGCCCCACCAGCCTGGCATGGAAAGTATTAACCATATCTTGTGTAATAGATACCCCTCCTCTTCCTATTATTACGGCATAGCCATCACGTGCTATGGAGAGTATCACCTCCCGTATTGCCTTTTTTACCGACATATCGGTCACAAAAGAGCCTGAAAATGCGAGCAGCATCTGCGAGATTTCGGTCATACCCAGCCCCTGATAGTATGTCTCTACCCGGTGGGTATCGGTTCGCAGCTCATGAGCAGTGTGATAAATAATATCCTTGTCAATCCACCTCCACCGTCTGGTTTGATATCTCATATTGAGCTGTGCCACCAGTTCAGCTGCCGCCTCACGGCCATCACATCCCGTTAATCGTGATATGGTAATAACTGGTCCGGCCAGATGAGCCGGCCGGCTGAGTCTCTCGCTCCTGTAGCGAGTGTCGAAGTAATCAAATAAGTTACTCATGGTCAATGACTTATGTTCTAACTTATTCTATTATGGGCACAACCTGCCCACGCCGATAAAACTTTACAAAATATAGCAATGATTTACCGGAAAAACAACCCTGTTACAAGAATTATGGATACCAGGCTGATTTTTCCTGCACCTCTTTTTCTCCTACCCTCCTCCTTCTCTCTGCCCGCTACACTCTCAGCAGTCAGAAACTGCCATGTGCTGTACGTCTTATTATCTCATTCTGCAGGTCGTCTCCCAGGTCATTGAAGTAGTCGCTATAACCTGCCACTCTCACAATAAGGTCACGGTACAGCTCAGGGTTCTTCTGTGCATCACGCAGTGTCTCGGCATTGACCACATTGAACTGAATATGGTGCCCGTCGAGGCTGAAATAGCTTCTTATCAGTGCTGTCAGCTGCTGGTAGCTTCCCTCATCTTCAAAGAATTCAGGTGAGAATTTCTGGTTTAGCAGTGTACCTCCTGTCTTGAGGTGATCGATCTTCGATGCTGACTTTATCACTGCTGTGGGGCCCTGTCTGTCAACGCCCTGGAAAGGAGATATACCTTCTGAGAGCGGCATCCATGCACGTCGTCCGTCAGGTGTAGCCCCTGTCACATTACCGAAGTAGACATGTGATGTTGTGGGCAGCATATTGATACGGTGTGTTCCGCCGCGTGGTGTGGGTCGTCCGTTCACCGCATCATAAAAGAACTCAAACACAGCTACCGCCTGTGCATCGGCATAGTCATCATCATTGCCATACTTGGGTGTGTTGTATATCAACTCATACTGTATCTCTTCATGTCCCTGGAAGTCATCCCTGAGTGCTTTCAACATACTGACCCACGAGAATTTTCTCTTGTCATAGATATTGTACTTTATTGAAGTGAGTATGTCAGTGATACTACCCAGTCCGACACCCTGTATATAGGTGGTGTTGTATCTTGCCCCCCCGGCATTGTAATCTTTTCCCCGTGCGATACAGTCATCGAGCAGCAGTGAGAGGAACGGCACCGGCAGATGAAGAGCGAATGTCTTCTCTATCACGTTGTTGCCTCTTACTTTTATATCTGCAAAGTGTTTGATCTGTACACGGTATGCCTCCATCAGGCTCTCAAATGTCTCGAATGATTCCGGCTCACCTGTCTCTGGACCCACCTGCACTCCTGTCCGGTGATCAAAGCCGTTGTTAAGGGTCACCTCCAGTATCTTCACCAGGTTGAAGTACCCTGTCAGCCAGTAACACTCTGTTCCGAAGGCGCCGGTCTCCACGCACCCTGATGCTCCTCCGTTGCGTGCATCTGTTATGTTCTTACCCTGTCTGAGCAGCTCCTGTATGATTGCCTCTGTATTGAATACCGAAGGTTGTCCGAAACCGGTCTTTATCACATCCAGCGCCTTGTGTATGAATGAGTCAGGATTTTTCCTGCTCACCTGTATCATTGAGCTTGGCTGCAGTATATGCATCTCGTTTATCACATCGAGCAGTATGTAGCTCATTGGGTTGACAGCATCGGTACCGTCAGGCTTCACCCCTCCCAGGTTTATCAGGCAGAAGTCAGTATAGGTGCTGCTCTCCTGTGCTGTCACCCCCATCTTTGGTGGTGACGGGTGGTTGTTGAACTTCACCCAGAAGCACCCCAGCAGCTCATACGCCTCTTCGGGTGTCAGGCTTCCCCTCTTCACCTCCTTCTCATAGAGGGGCCACAGGTGCTGGTCGAGGCGGCCCGGGTTGAATGAGTCCCACGGGTTGAGCTCGGTCACCACCCCCAGGTGTATAAACCAGTAGTGCTGCAGCATCTCATGCAGTGTCTCAGGGGCATGTGCCGGCACCCTGCGGCATACCGCCGCCATCCTTCCCAGCTCATCCCTCCTCACCGGGTCAGCCTCAGCGAGAGCGAGCCGTTCCAGCTCGTCAGCATGCCTGGTGGCATAGCTGATTATTGCGTCACAGGCAATATCCATTGCTGTCAGCTCCTCAGCACGTTCATACGCCTCCGGGTCATTGTTGTAGTCGAGTGCAGCAACAGCATCAGCTATCTCTCTCTTAAGGTCGAGGAAGCCTGTATGAAACATTTTGTATCCCAACACTGTATGTCCCGGGGCCCGCTGCTCCTGAAACTCAGTAAAAATACCTGCATTGTATGCGTTAAGCCACTCAGGAGTCATACGCTCCATGATACGGTCACGGTTGCTGCGTCCTTTCCAGTAGGGTATTATCTCATCACGATAGATACGCTTCACCTCATCACTCACCCTGAAGAAGACCTTCTCGCGGCTGTCAAGCACATCGAGGTCCTGCAGTGTGTGGAGGCTTATCTCCGGGTAGGTGGGTGTCGCCTTGGGTGCCGGGCCTCTCTCACCCACTATCAGCTCACCCTCATTGATACATACAGCTTTGTTTTTCAGCAGGTACTCAAAGGCGCGTGCACGTAGCACGGGAGCTGAGAGACCCTGTGCTTCGTGGCTTGAGTAGAACTGTGTTATCAGCTGTGCCCTCTCGGCGGTGATGGTCTCAGTGGCATTCAGGCTCTGCTCCCTCAGCCTCATTACTCTCTCTGTCATTTTCATTATCAAATCTCTTTTACAAATTGTTGTTCAATTATCCTCCCCTCTTCAGGTTAATACCGAGCGGTCTCAGGATCTCAATATACTCATCAAGGTGCTTGTTTGTGAGCTGGTCAACCCCCTGCATACGGTCTTCAATATCAAAACGACGATATTTGGAGCTACCGGTCTTGTGATATGGCAGCAAGTTTATCTCTCTTATATTACCGTTGTTGCGTACGGCAATAAAATCACGCAGCTCTCTCATATAGGCGGTACTGTCTGAAACGCCTGGTATCACCGGTATGCGCAGCATTACCTCCTTGCCCGCCTCAAGAAGCATATCGAGGTTTGAGATGATCAGCTCATTCTCTGCCCCTACAAACTTACGATGCAGCTCAGGGTGAAGCTGTTTGATATCATAAAGGAAGAGATCTGTGACCGGCATGACCGACTGCAGTGTCTCACGGCTCACATATCCTGACGTGTCAACCGCTGTATGAAACCCCTCTCTCTTGAGCAGTGTGAGGGTCTGGAGAACGAATCGGGGCTGCATCAAGGGCTCACCGCCGGAGAATGTCACCCCGCCACCGGAGTGATCCATGAATAGACGGTCACGCTTCACCTTCTCAAGAATCTCTTCAGGGGTATATTCATGGCCTACCTGCTCTACTCTCCTGAACTCCTTTTCACCTATGCGGTCAACCCTCTCCACCATACGTATACCCTGCTCCTTACCTTCAGGGTTATGGCACCACCAGCAGTCGAGTGGGCACCCTTTCATGAAGATTGTCACTCTGATACCCGGACCGTCATGGATCGCATATTTTTTTATACTGAATACTAAGTCTTTCATAATTTGACATTTACCATTTACTGAATTGGTGCAGCGGGGGCCGGGGTGTGCTTGTTTCTGCTCTCTGCTGCCGGGCCCTGTTTGTCACGGTCCACCGCAGGGGCCGTTGATTGTGGCCGGGAGAGAGACCCCCGGTGAAAGGCTAACTGTCATAGAACATGAGACACTGATAGAGCCTCCTGCCAAGGCGGTTCATCATAAACCTATGTCTCAGATTATTCATGTTCTTGGTTTGTGTGACACAAAGGTAACCAATGAATCTGAATTTACAAGCGAAGGCAGTCACTCACTAAAGGGCATATAAGTGTTGCAGAGCTGTTCAAATTGTCTGCTTCCCCTTTGCAATTTAACCTATTATGCATATTTTAGCTTTTTAAAATCCAAATACCAACCGATATGAGAAAAACAATCATTATGATCCTACTTGTATCTCTCGGAGCCTTTTCATGTAAGAGGGAGAGCTGCGAGAACCCGTTCTTCTGCGAATGGGATACACCCTTTGAGGTACCTCCTTTTGACAAGATAAAACTTGAGCACTTCAAGCCGGCCTACCTCAAAGGTATGGAGGAGGAGGTGGCAGAGGTCAATGCCATTATCAACAACCCTGAGGAGCCCAACTTTGACAATACCATCAAGGCACTTCAGTTTACCGGTGAGCTGCTCTCAAAGGTACAACGTGCCATGGGTCCGCTCAGCTCAGCCAATACCAATGATGAGATACAGGCCCTGCAGAGAGAGATGACCCCTCTCTTCTCAAAGCACAGAGATGATATCTCTCTCAATGATAAGCTTTTTGAGAGGGTAAAGACGGTTTATGAGAACCGTGATATCTATGATCTCACCCCTGAGGAGAGCAAGCTTCTTGAAGATCGCTACCTCGGTTTTATTCGTAGCGGGATAGGTCTTTCACCTGACGATAAGGAGAAGCTGCGTGCCATCAACAGTGAGCTCTCACTGCTGGGTAATAAGTTTGGCGAGAATCTGCTTGCCGAGACAAATAACTTCACCCTGGTGATAGAGAATGAAGAGGATCTCTCTGGTCTGCCTGACGGACTGAGGGCCCAGGCTGCTGCTGCTGCCGCTGCCCGCGGGATGGAGGGTAAATGGCTCTTCACCCTACAGGCACCCAGCTACTTCCCGTTCCTCACCTATGCTGATGACAGGGGGCTGCGGGAGAAGATGTTCAGGGGTTATATGCTGCGTGGCAATAATGGCAATGAGCATGATAACAATCAGGTGCTGGCAGATATCATCAGGCTGCGGGTAGAGAAGGCACAGCTGCTTGGCTATGACAGCCATGCCGAGTATGTGCTTGAGCGTAATATGGCCAAGAGCCCTGAGAGGGTCTTCAACTTCCTCAATGAGGTGTGGGCAGCAGCCCTTCCCGTTGCCAAGGCTGAGGCTGCCGCCCAGCAGGCTCTGATCAACAGGGGTGGTGAGCGGTTCAGGCTTGAGCCGTGGGACTGGTTCTACTACACTGAGAAGATACGCAAGGAGAAGTATGACCTGAGCGATGAGGAGACCAGACCCTACTTCGCCGTTGACAAGGTGACCGACGGTATGTTCTATGTAGCCAACAGGCTGTATGGTCTTGAGTTCAGTGAGCGTAATGACATACCTCTTTACCACCCCGACGTAAAAACATTTGAGGTAAAGAGAGACAACAACCATGTAGGTATTCTGATGATAGACTACCATCCCAGGGCCTCCAAGCGCGGTGGTGCATGGTGCAGTGCCCTGAGAGGTCAGCGTATTGACAAGGATGGTAATTTCGTTACCCCGCTGGTGAGCATGGTGTGTAACTTCACACCGCCATCAGGTGATGGCCCGGCACTGATCACCCCTGATGAGGCCAACACCCTCTTCCATGAGTTTGGTCATGCACTCCACAGCCTGCTCTCAAACACTGTCTATAGCAGCGGTGTCTCACGCGACTTTGTTGAGCTGCCCTCACAAATTATGGAGCACTGGGTGCTTGAGCCTGACGTGCTGAAGGTCTATGCAAAGCATTACCAGACCGGTGAGGTGATTCCTGAGGAGCTGATTGAGAAGATTGAGAAAGCAGGTTCATTCAATACCGGCTTTATCACCGTTGAGTTCCTGGCAGCCGCACTGCTTGACATGGAATACCATTCACTTACCGAACCGGTAAGCCTCAATATTGAGGAGTTTGAGAAGAAGGCCATGGATAAGTACGGACTGATCAGTGAGATCATACCTCGCTACAGGTCAACCTATTTCAACCATATTATTGGCGGCTACTCAGCCGGCTACTACAGCTACCTCTGGTGTGAGGTGCTTGACTCAGACGCCTTCAAGGCCTTCAAGGAGACCGGCGACATCTTCAACAGGGAGGTGGCCGCAAGGTTCGAGAAGGAGATCCTCGCCAGAAAAGGTTCACGTGATGAGCTGGAGATGTGGATAGCCTTCCGCGGCCGTGAGCCGGGCGTTGAGGCGCTGCTGGAGAACCGCGGCCTGCTGAAAAAGTAGCTGATGTGTAACAGGATGGGTGTGCCGGGAAAGAGCCTCCTCCTCTCCCTGCTGGTCTCCCTTATACTCAGTGCAGAGGGCTACAGCATCACTGCACGGGTAGAGAGAGGGGTGCTTGACCTGCGGGTACTGGAGCAGGGCGATGCCTTCTCCGTACGTATGAACGGCGAGTGGGAGTTCTATTTTGGCACATTCATCCATGGCAGCCGTGAGACCCTTTCTGACACGCTCACCCCTGACTGCTGGGCCCGGGTGCCCGGCTTCTGGCGTAACTATACCGTTGCCGGTGAGCGGCTCCCCCGCTTCGGGTATGGCACCTACAGGGCTCTGATACTGCTTCCCAGCGGCTACCGCGACCGGATGGGTTTTGCCATGCCTGTCTTTGACACCTCCTATGAGATAAGCATCAATGGGGTGACTATGGCCAGGAACGGCACACCTGCCAGGAGCAGGGCTGAGTCGGTCCCCTCCTACCAGCCCCTCTTCTTCAGCTACCTGCCACAGTGTGATACCCTGGAGCTGCTTATCAGGGTCTCCAACTGGGAGCACCGCCGTGGCGGCTTCTGGATGCCGATGCTCACCGGCACCTTCTTCACCGTACAGACCAGCTTCACCAACCAGTGGTTTCTGGCGATAGCTGTCTCAGGCGCACTCTTCGCCTCCTTTCTGTTCTTCCTTATCGTCTTCCTGTTTGACAGGCGTGACCTGAAGCTGCTGATGTTTGCCATACTGGCACTCACCCTGGCACTGCGGCCATTTCTCTCGGCACCCTACCTGATAACAATGTTTAACGTGCGTAACTGGCACTGGATCATCAGGGGTGAATACCTGATTCTATTCTTTATGGTCATCTCGGGAGTGCGGCTGGCCTACCTGATCTATCCTACCAGATGGTTCAGACGCTTTGCACTCTGTACTGATATAGCCTTTATAACAGGTGCGGTAGTTGTGATCACGCTACCGGTACACATCTTTGCATGGTCTGTATTGCCCATCCAGGCCGTAGCTATCACCGCGCTGCTCTACGCCTTCACCATGAGCCTGAAGGGGAGCCTCAGGGGCAGGCTGACAGACATATTGTACCTCGCTGCATTCCTGGCCATAGGTGCCGGGCTGCTATTTGACATACTCCTCTCCAATGCTATGGAAGAGAGTCAGCATCAGTATATACTCTCATTTCTGATGTTGATATTTGTGCTCATACAGGCCACACTGCTAATACGTGAGTGGGTAAAACGTGGTCTGGAAGGTGAGCGTCTGGCAGTGCAGCTGGAGGAGCTGAACCGCAACCTGGAGGTGAGGGTTGAAGAGCGTACCCGAGAGCTGAAGGAGCGTACCGATGAGATCAATACACGCAACAGGCAGATTGCGCGCCAGAACAAGAAGCTATCAAACAATATCAGCCTCAAGAACAAGATCTTTTCAGTTATCTCACACGACCTGCGCAGCCCGGTGGTAAACATTCTGTACACCCTTCACCTGCTGAAGGAGGAGGAGTTCCGTGACCAGACCGAGTCACTGGCAGACTCGGGCATACAGTATGCACAACAGCTTATCAGCCTGATAGAAAATATGCTTGTATGGGGCAGGGAACAGGAGGATATGATCAGATATTCACCCTCTGAGAATGATCTGGCCGAGATAATCCTTTTGAACATCAATATACTGAAGGAGGGGGCTGACCGAAAGGATGTGAAGCTCAACCTCACACAGGTGGGGCAGACTCAGGGGTGGTTTGACAAGGACCTGATAGATATTGTGGTACGCAACCTGATCAGCAATGCCATCAAATATACCAATCCGGGCGGTACAGTGACTGTCCATCTGCGAGGCAGGGAGGATTCAGATGAGTGGATAACGATCAGGGTGTGTGACGATGGTGTCGGTATATCACCTGAGAGACAGAGACGACTCTTTACAGGTGATGAGATAGAGACAACACCGGGCACCGCCTCAGAGAAAGGCACCGGCATAGGCCTGAGGCTGGTACATGAGCTGGTGACACTCAGCAGAGGCACTATCAGCGTAGAGAGCAGCGAGGGTGTCGGCAGCTGCTTTACAGTGACACTGCCACGCTTTGACCATACAATGGAGAGAGGCATGCGACAGCAGAATATCAGCCCGGGGAAATAAGAGCAGGCAGCGAAACAGCCGGGGGAAGGGAGAGGAGAGAGAGGAGAGTGGGGATATGATGATGATGAGATGAGACGACGCGGGGATTGTGGTGAGGCAAAGATTGTGGTGAGGCGAAGTCGGTACGTCATCCTGCAAACCGGCCTGCAAACCCTGTAAACCGCCGCAGGTTTATCAGGGTAATCTCCCTCCTGTCAACAGCTATGGCACCCTCCTGCACCATCTCACCCATGGCGCGTGTGAGCGAGGGACGTGTGACCCCAAAGAGGCCCGACAGCTCTTCATGGGTGCGGTCAAGCACCACCCGCCCTGACGAGGCGCCGGGCAGTGAGAGGAGATAGTAGGTCAGCTTCTCCTTGATAGTATGAAATGAGTGAAACCGCAGCCTGGCAGTAAGAAACTGTGCCTTGTTACAGATCAGTGAGAGGTAACCTGACAAAATACGTCGGTCAGACATCATCATATTGAAATAGTCCTCTTTGTTAATGATCAGCACTTCCGAGTCTGCATTGGCAATCACATTTACAGGGTACCGTGCCCCGCGCCCATACAGGAGTGCGGCAGCCAGTGCATTGGGCGGTTCAATATCCTCAATCTTGATGGTGCGGCCTGAGAGGTCTGACATCTCACCCCTGAGGCTGCCTGAGATCACTATGATCAGCGACATGATCTCCTCACCGGCCAGCGCAATGACCGAGCCGGCATGGTAAAACCTTATACGATAATTGACACGGTCAAATAGCTCTCCAATCTCATCATCACTGAGGCTGCGGAAAAGGCCTGACCCTCTTAATACCGGGAAACGCATCTTTTTTTATCAAAGATAACAAAAATAGAATCTTTGTAACATATGTTACACTTTCTAATAAAAAATGGCTCTATTTTCGCCCTCAAATCATAGAGACGAGAATGGTCAGAGACATTATAAAGATAGATGAGGAGAAGTGCAACGGTTGCGGAATATGTATTCCCAACTGTCATGAGGGAGCACTGCAGATTATTGACGGCAAGGCGAGACTTATCTCAGAGCTGATGTGTGACGGTCTGGGGGCATGTATAGGCTACTGCCCCGAGGGAGCCATCACCATTGAGCAGCGTGAGGCCGAGCCCTATGATGAGATAGCAGTGATCAGCGGTATGGCAGAGAAAGGTGTCAATACGGTTATAGCCCATCTGAAGCATCTGAAAGATCACCATGAGTACGGCTACCTTGAGGAGGCTGTCACATGGCTTGAGGTGCATGCCGATGAGCTGCCCTTCGCGCTCAGTGAGGTGGTTGATGCTGTCAATGGCAACGGGAGGCAGGGAGCAGCCCGGCCGGCGGGGCAGCAGCCAGCAAACGGCAACGGGCAGCAGCCAGCACACGGCAACGGGCAGCAGCCAGTACACGGCAACGGGCAGCGGCACGCGGCAGCCGGCAGCCTCTTTCAGCCTGCAGCATCAGTGCACCCTCAGGTGGGCAGCTGTCCGGGCAGTGCCGAGCGTATGATCTCACCTGCGCCGGTTGTGGCCTCTACGGCTGACACGGCACCGTCACAGCTGACCCACTGGCCGGTACAGCTACACCTTGTCAATCCCAATGCACCGGTCTACCGCGGTGCTGACCTGCTGCTGGCAGCCGATTGTGTTGCCTTCTCCATGGGCTCCTTCCACAGTCATCATCTCAGGGGTAAGGCGCTGGCCATAGCCTGTCCCAAGCTTGACCACGGGTTAGAGAGCTACATTGAGAAGCTGACAATAATGATTGAGAGTGCCAAAGTCAACACCATCACCGTAATGATGATGGAGGTGCCCTGTTGTGGCGGACTGATACAGATTGTACGTGCAGCACAGGCCAAAGCGTCGCGGAAGGTGCCGGTAAAGGGTATCGTAGTGGGTATTGGTGGTGAGGTGCTGAGCGAAGAGTGGTTATAACAGAATCGACAAATCCGTAATATTAATCTTAAAAAACAAATTGAAATGAGCATGTTTTGTTACCAGTGCCAAGAGACGGCAAAAGGAACAGGTTGTACTATCAAGGGTGTATGCGGCAAGGATGATACCGTTGCACGTATGCAGGACCTACTGATATGGGTGACCAAGGGTATCGCTATTCTTGGCACCATTGCACGTGAGAACCATTACTCCAATACAAAGGTAGACCGGTTTGTTCAGGAGGCCCTTTTCACCACCATCACCAATGCCAACTTCGACAATGATAAGATCATTGCACGTATCCATGAGGGTATAGCTCTCAGGGAGAAGCTGGCCGAAGAGATGAAGGCACATGGTATCACCATACCTGACAACCTGCATGAGAGCACCTCATGGAAGCCGTCAGACGATGCTGAGCTTGATGGCAAGGCTGAGACGATAGGTGTTCTTGCCACTGAAGATACTGATATCAGGTCACTGCGTGAGCTGACCATCTATGGACTGAAAGGTATGGCTGCCTATGCTGAGCATGCCGGTAACCTGGGCTTTAACAGCGACAGTGTTGACGGATTCATTCAGAGGGCACTGGCTGCTACCACCGATGACTCACTCACCGCTGATGAGCTTGTAGCACTGGTACTTGAGACCGGCAAGCACGGTGTGGAGGTGATGGCACTGCTTGACAAGGCCAACACCACCACCTATGGTAACCCTGAGATCACCGAGGTAAACATTGGTGTACGCAATAATCCCGCTATCCTTATCAGTGGCCATGACCTGCGTGACATGGAGGAGCTGCTTCGTCAGACTGAGGGTACCGGTGTTGATGTCTATACCCATGGTGAGATGCTACCTGCCAACTACTACCCTGCATTCAAGAAGTACTCACACTTTGTCGGTAACTATGGCAACTCATGGTGGAAGCAGACCACCGAGTTTGTACCCTTCAACGGACCGATCCTCTTCACCACCAACTGTATCGTGCCGCTGCGTGACAGCTACCGCGACCGTGTATACACCACCGGCTCATCAGGCTACCCCGGCTGCCCACATATTCCCGACAGGGAGCCTGGCAAGGAGAAGGATTTCTCAGCCATCATAGAGCATGCCAGGAGGTGCGCTGCGCCGGAAGCTATTGAAGAGGGAACAATCGTAGGCGGGTTTGCACACAACCAGGTTGTTCAGCTGGCTGACAAGGTGGTTGATGCTGTCAAGAGCGGAGCCATACGCAAGTTCTTTGTCATGGGAGGGTGTGACGGACGGATGAAGAGCCGTGACTACTACACCGACTTTGCGGAGAAGCTGCCGGGCGACACAGTAATACTGACCGCCGGATGTGCCAAGTACCGCTACAACAAGCTCAAGCTGGGTGATATCAACGGTATACCACGGGTGCTTGATGCCGGGCAGTGCAACGACTCCTACTCACTGGCAGTCATAGCACTGAAGCTGAAGGAGATCTTTGGCAAGGAGGATATCAATGAGCTGCCAATAGCATACAACATTGCATGGTATGAGCAGAAGGCAGTCATCGTTCTGCTGGCACTCCTCTACCTGGGTGTGAAGAATATACACCTCGGACCGACACTCCCGGCATTCCTCTCGCCCAACGTGGTGAATGTACTTGTAGAGAAGTTCGGTATAGGTGGTATCAGCACCGTTGATGAGGATATGAAGATGATGCTCAACTAACCGTTGTACTACACCTGTAGTCCGGTCACCTGGCCGGTACGGTACTATCATAAAAAAGATTGCCCTTCAGTGGAGGGCAATCTTTTTTTCATAGCAGCAACTTTTTTTTTAATAGTAGCAGTTTTTTTTATAGCAGCAGATTATTCTCTTTCCTCTGTCAGAGGGTCTTATCACCGGGCTACTCCACTATGGTCATCTCGTCGAGCAGGTAGCCTGCTCCTGCAAACTTGTCTATCAGGAAGAGTGCATACCTGATATCAATGCTTATATTCCGGCTCTGCTTCTGGTTAAAGACAATATCGGATGCCACCCCCTCCCATGCACGGTCAAAGTTAATCCCTATGAGGTGTCCGTCAGCATTGAGCACCGGGCTGCCTGAGTTGCCTCCCGTAGTATGGTTGTTGGCTATGAAGCATACCGGTATATCACCATTGACGGCATACCGGCCAAAATCCTTTTTCACATAGAGCTCTCTCAGTCTCTCCGGCACGTCATAGTCATATATTTCAGGATTATCTTTCTCCATCACACCGGTGAGGGTTGTCTGGTGCCTGTGATACACCGCATCACGCGACTCATACCCCATCACCTTTCCGTAGGCGAGCCTCAGTGTAGAGTTTGCATCGGGGTAGAAGATTCGGTCACCACCCTGCTCCATCTGTGCTGCCATATATATACGGTTCAGCTCATTGAGCCTGCTGCCTGCCGACATCAGCTCGCCCCTCACTCTCGTGGCCAGCAGCTCTGAGGCTGACTGTGCCAGCTGGTAGAATATATCTTTCTGCACCTTCTTGTGGTCAAACCTTGCTATCAGCTCCTTCACCCTGCCCTGGTCAGTGAACAGTGACTTGTCAAAGAGCTTTCCTGACACCTGGGCAAAGTCACCGCGGCATGAGGCATAGAGCTCACGGTAGGCTGGTGTCTGCCATGCCGGCTCAATATTCTCTCCATAGAGCTCCATCACCGCCACGAAGAGCTGCTCAGAGACGTTGCGGTCATAATTTTTAAAGAAGTTGTCAGCCAGGCCGGCGAGCCGCTCCAGCTCCTTCGCCAGTCCGGCATCTCTCTTCTCTGCCATCTCCACTGCCCTGCTGAATGAGCCGGCTAGGGTGGCAGGCTCAACGCCTGCTGTGCCGAACACCTCACTGGTATAGGTATTTATGAGTGTGTTATGGGTATATGAAGAGTATATTTCACGGTACTCATCAAGTATCTTACCATACTTCTCCCTACGGCTGTTATCTGCGTTGACCCATGCAGTGAACTCCTTCTCGAACGCCTCCTTGCGCCCCACGCCATCACTCTTGTCGAGGCTCTGTATCTCTCCTATCGACTTCTTCCACCCGTTTGCCAGTCCGAATGACTTACCGGTATACTTGAGTCTGATAAGCTGATCACTGGCCATCTCCCTCTCCATGATACCTATCTTCCTGCCTCTCAGCTCAACCTGCTTCGGGTATATCACCTCTTTCAACATACGTATATGGTATGAGGGGGCGTACTGCTGTGTCCTTCCCGGGTATCCGAATATCATTGTAAAATCACCCTCCTCTATCCCCTTGAGAGATATGGGGAAGTGGTATGCCGGCCGGTAGGGCACATTGTCTTCTGACCATGATGCCGGGTTATTATCCTTGTCGGCATAGACCCTGAAGAGTGAGAAGTCTCCTGTATGCCTGGGCCATACCCAGTTATCAGTGTCACCACCAAACTTGCCTATTGACTGCGGCGGAGCGCCCACCAGTCTCACATCACGGAATGACTCATTGACTATCAGGAAGTACTGGTTACCCAGGAAGAAGGGTCTTACCGAGGCCTGGTAGTGGGTTCCCTTCACCGCCTCACTATTGATGGCGGTGATATTTGCATTGATAATTGCATCACGCCTGGTGTTGTCCATCGCGTCACTCACCCCCTCCAGCACGCGGTCAGTAACATCCTCCATATATTTGAGTATGGTGACCGAGAGGCCCGGGTTGGAGAGCTCCTCACCGGCTGACCGTGCCCAGAAGCCATGGGTAAGGTAGTCATGCTCAAGGGTTGAGTGGCTCTGTATGTAGCCATAACCACAATGGTGGTTGGTGATGAGCAACCCCTTGTCGGAGATAAACTCACCGGTGCAGCCGCCGCCAAACAGTACCACAGCATCCTTCATAGAGGCCCTGTTTATACTGTAGATATCTTCAGCAGTAAGGCGGAAACCGTTCTCCTGCATCAGGCTGATATTGTACTTCTCAATAAGAAGAGGGATCCACATACCCTCATCTGCCAGCGCCCGTGGTGCAGCCAAAGCGAGCACGAGCAGTGTAATGATTATCTCTTTTCTCATATCGTATTGTTTTGATTCTCTGTAAACTGAAGCAGGGCAAGGTAGAGCTCACTGACCGGCAGCCCCATCACATTATAGTATGACCCTCTGACAGAGGTTATACCCCGCATCCCTATCCACTCCTGTATGCCGTAGGCACCTGCCTTGTCATAGGGAAGGTAGTTGGTGACATAATATCCTATCTCATCCTCAGTGAGTTGCCTGAAGGTTACGGTTGTGGATACCGGGAAGAGCACCCTCCGGGTATCGTTCCTGAGGCATATGGCTGTCACCACCTCATGCTCCCGGCCTGACAGCCTCCTGAGGAACCGTACCGCCTCATCGTAGTCGCCCGGCTTGCCCAGCAGCTCACCGTCGCACAGCACAATGGTATCTGCAGTGATCAGTATCTGTTGCGGGGTGAGTGGCTCATGACAGGCATCAGACTTGCCGGCAGCCACATGCATCGCTATCTCACTGCCTCTCAGGTGTGGCGGGTAGCTCTCGGCAGACCCGCAGGTGGCTGTCGTGAAGCGGAAGCCAGCCTCCCTCATCAGCTGATGACGCCTGAGTGACCCTGACGCCAGGACAAGCTCATAGCCGTTCAGGCGGTCAGAAAACATGCCATCCGATTTTTCCTGATGAGATTATTGCACCGGCAACAAGGGTGTAGAGAATTCCGGCCAGCATCACCAGCTTCATGAGGCTGCTGGCAAGATGGAGACCTCTCCTCTCGCTGGCGGTGAAGGCCCTGACAGTGACAAACACCATCGGGAGGGCCAGCAGCAGCGTTATATAGAGCAATGTTATCAGGTCACTCAGGTAGTTGTACCACACATAATAGAGTAACCCTATGGTGACTGCTGTCAGCAGTGAGACTACCACCCTGCACATAAGCAGTCCGGAGATGACAGGCAGTGTCTTTCTTCCCGTCTCGCGGTCACCCTCACAATCCTCCATATCCTTGATAATCTCACGTATAAGGGTGGTCATAAATGCGAAGAGGGCAAAACCGCCTACCCACCAGAAGAGTATACCCACTCCGGGGTAGCCTGCTGCACTGGCTGAATAATAGTTGTGTACCGGTGCGGCATCATATATTACCACCATCAGTGGTACCATGGCCACCAGCAGTGCCACAATTATATTGCCTATCAGCAGCTGCCGCTTGTATACCGCCGAATAGAACCACAGCAGTCCGGATGTGAGCAGGAAGATCACCCCCAGCCATATAAACCCTATTCGTGCTGAGACCCATACACCACCTGCCACCCCCAGCAGGTTGAGTATATTGTGGTACATCATTGCCGTACGCCTGTTGATAGTGTCACCTACAATGATTCTGCCCTTGTTGATCAGGTCGGCACGTATGTCAAAGTAATCGTTTATCACATAGCCGGCTGCCGTGATCAGGCAGACCGACAGCACCAGTATAACAAAGTCTGTCCATGGCAGCTGCAGCCTCATAGGTGTGGTGATATCGGGCTCACCGGTCATTGAGACAGTTATTGACCCCAGGAGCGGCCCGATAATTGCATACCGTATCAGTATCATTGTCAGGGCAACGATCAGCAGGTTGGGAAGCCTGATCAGGTTAAGCAGGTGCTTCAGCCTCTCACCAGGTGTACGCTTCATGATCCATCCAGTTTTTATGCAGGCGCAGGGTCTGCTCAATCACATCACGTACACACCCCTCACCACCCCTCTTGTCAGAGATATATTCTGAGATCTGCTTGATCTCACTGTCAGCATCAGCCGGGCAGGCGGCCACCCCTGACATCTTCATCACCTCATAGTCAGGTATGTCATCACCCATATAGAGTATGTTTACCGGATCCACCTGCCACTTCTCAATCAGCTCTCTCATGCTCACAATCTTGGTGCGTGAGTTAAGGTAGATATCATCAATGCCGAGGCCGTTCAGCCGTTTTATATACTCTTTTGAGTCTGAGCCTGATATGACAGCCACCCGGTAGCCTTTCTTCACTGCCAGCTGCAGGGCATAGCCATCCCTCAGATTGACGGTACGCATGGCTGCCCCTCCATAGGAGAGTGCGATTGTCTGGCATGACAACACACCGTCTATATCAAATACGAATGCTCTGACACCTCTCAGCTTTTCCTTAAAATTGCTCATCTTACTTTCTCTTGTAGTAGCCGGTGATCATTGCCGAGATGATCCGGTACAGTTCCTGATATTGAGGTGAGAAAGATAGTAATTCAAGATGACTTTCTATTGTACCTGTGTCATCTCTTCTTGCCGGGCCTGTCTGGGCTGCCCCCGGTCCTGTTCGTAGCACCTTTCGCATGGTCTCCTCCATCAGCGGCTGCATCAGCTGCGGGTCAAACCCGGCATCTTCTGCCAGCCTCTCACCCAGGGTCATCATGAAGTTTGAGAAATTGTTGGTGAAGACGGCAGCCACGTGCAGCTTCATACGCTGTTGTGAGTTACACTCCCAGGTGCCGGCACCAATAGCTCTGCCTGTCTCTCTCAATATTGTCAATGAAGCCTCATCGGTGGCCTCAATAAAGAAGGGTACTGCCGAGAGGTCAGGCGGGTACTCCCTGGTAAAGGTCTGTAGCGGGTAGAGTACACCTGTCCGCGAGTGGCGGCCAAGCGCCTCCATAGGTACGCTGCCGGCAGTATGTGCCACCACCGTATGGGGCGGAACGGATACGGCGGCTGCCACCTGTTGAACAGCGTTGTCAGAGACACAGATAAGCAGCAGGTCACAGCTCTCAGGCACTAGCAGGTCATTACGGAAAGGGACGCCTGCCTGTTCAGCCAGTGCACGCGCCGTGACGCCGCTCTTTGATGCTACCGAGAGTATGTTGTGTCCGGCGGCCTGCAGCCCGGCCACAAGGGAAGCAGCCACATTACCGGCGCCGATAATTGATATGTTATAGGTTGCCATCGTCGCTGACGGGCCTGATTGAGAGTGAGAGTCACTACTTGCCGTAAGGGTTGACCGCCAGCTCAGTCACCTGTATCTGGTAAATACGCCAGTAGCTGCCATAAGGTGAATTACTATTCTGTATCAGATAGTTACACTCATAAAAGAAGGGGCCTGAAACCTCTACCTCATCACCCTGCTGAAACTTTGACAGCTCACCGATCCACTCAGAGGGGTTGCAGAAGTGATAGATCTCATATGGGTTATTGGCCGGACTGAATCGTGCTGTTTTATTTATGGCATCATAGACAATTGAGACAGGCATCTTGCTCAGGGTACCAAGGGCATCGCCGTTGCACCCGCACTTGGGTTGCTTCTTGCAGCCGGTCGCCATCAGTAGCAGTGCAACAACCATCACACCAAGTATCATTGTGGCTGCTAGTCTGTATTTTTTCATAATAAGAAGCCTTTAATGGTAGTGCAAATTACAATTTATTTTTACTCTCACCAACCGGGCATGGGGAAATAGTTACTGCCGGCAGCGGGTAAACAGCATAAAGAGAGCCGGAACAGGTTGATCCGGCTCTCATAAAATATGGTTCTTTTCTCATGCCTGTGCCGTTGGTCCGCCAAAGGTGACCGGAGGCATCACCGGTCCTGATCCCGGCACCTCACGTATCGGGCCATTGACCGCCTCATACTTGGCAATGTTGTCATTCAGGGCAGCAACGAACCGCTTGGCATGCTCGGGGGTCAGAATGATTCGGGACTTCACCTTTGACTTGGGGACTCCGGGCATTATCCTGATAAAGTCAATAACAAACTCAGCCGGTGAGTGGGTTATCACTGCCAGGTTTGAATAGACACCCTCGGCAACCTCTTCACTGAGCTCGATATTAAACTGTCCCTGGTTTCTGGTCTCTGACATGTCAACCCTCCTTTAATCCTGTTCAACTTCACTGGTGCTCTGCCCGGCATGTACCAGGGCCTCATAATCATCCAGTGATCCGACTATCATGTTGTTGTACTCTCTCAGGCCTGTTCCTGCAGGTATCAGGTGACCTACGATCACGTTCTCCTTCAGTCCTTCCAGGAAGTCTATCTTCCCGAGAATGGCAGCCTCATTGAGCACCTTTGTCGTCTCCTGGAATGATGCAGCCGAGAAGAAGCTGTTTGTCTGCAGTGCGGCACGGGTTATACCCTGCAGCACCTGTTGTGATGTTGCCGGCACGGCATCTCTCGCCTCTATCAGCTTCATATCACGTCTTCTGAGCAGTGAGTTCTCATCTCTCAGCTTACGTGCCGTTATCACCATTCCGGGTTTGAGTGTCTGGCTGTCACCCGGCTCGAGTATCACCTTCTTACCGTATACCCAGTCGTTCTCATCCATAAACTCAATCTTATCAACCACCTGTCTTTCAAGGAATTTGGTATCACCCGGATCTATTATCTCCACCTTGCGCATCATCTGCCTGACGATGGTCTCAAAGTGCTTGTCATTGATCTTCACCCCCTGCAGGCGATAGACCTCCTGTATCTCATTGACAATATACTCCTGCACCTTTGTCGGACCCTTGATGGCCAGTATGTCTGCCGGGGTGATGGCTCCGTCGGAGAGGGGTATCCCTGCCCTGACATAGTCATTCTCCTGTACCAGTATCTGTTTTGAGAGTGGTACCAGGTACTTCTTCATCTCACCACTCTTTGAGGTGATGCTTATCTCCCTGTTTCCTCTCTTGATCTTTCCAAAGTTCACCTCACCATCTATCTCTGTCACAACGGCCGGGTTGGAGGGGTTACGTGCCTCAAACAGTTCAGTCACACGCGGCAGTCCGCCGGTTATGTCACCTGACTTGCCCACGGCGCGTGGTATCTTGACTGTTATGTCACCCGCCTCCACCTCTTTATTGATATCGGTCACCAGGTGTGCTCCTACCGGCAGGTTGTATGACTTGATCTCCACCCCGTCAGGTGACATGATCTTTATGGTTGGGTTCTTGGTCTTGTCACGGCTCTCAATGATCACCTTCTCCCGGAATCCTGTCTGCTCATCTGACTCTTCACGGTAGGTCACCCCCTCTATCAGGTGATCAAATGCCACCTTACCCTTCACCTCTGAGATAATCACCGCATTGAACGGGTCCCACTCACATATCAGCTCACCCTTTTCAACCTCCTGGTTGGGCTTGATATATAGCTTACTGCCATAGGGCACGGTATGTGTTGTGAGTGCTATACCTGTGGTCTTATCTACAATACGCAGTTCACCCAGGCGCCCTATCACTATATCTATCATACCCTTGTCGGCATCTTTCTTAGGTACTGTTCTCACCTCTTCCAGCACCGCTATTCCAGCATACTTGGCTACCAGGCTAGACTCACTGGTGATATTTGATGCTGTACCACCCACGTGGAAGGTACGCAGTGTGAGCTGTGTTCCAGGTTCACCGATGCTCTGTGCTGCGATGACACCCACGGCCTCTCCCTTCTGTACCATACGTCCCGTTGCCAGGTTTCTGCCATAGCACTTGGCACATACACCCTTCTTCGATTCACATGTGAGTACCGAACGTATCTCTACCTGTTCAATAGGTGACTGGTCAATAATATCAGCCACCTCTTCGGTTATCTCTTCACCGGCAGCGATGATAAGGTCACCTGTGAGCGGGTTGAATATGTCATGCACCGTGGTGCGTCCCAGTATCCGTTCATTCAATGACTCAACCACCTCTTCATTCTTCTTGATAGCGGTGGCTGCCAGTCCGCGTAGAGTACCACAGTCAACCTCAGTGATGATCACATCTTGTGACACATCAACCAGGCGCCGTGTCAGGTAACCAGCATCAGCTGTCTTAAGGGCGGTATCTGCCAGACCTTTACGCGCACCGTGTGTTGAGATAAAGTATTCAAGTACCGAGAGTCCCTCTTTGAAGTTCGAGAGAATCGGGTTCTCGATAATCTCAGAGCCGCTGGTGCTTGACTTCTGCGGCTTGGCCATCAGCCCCCTCATACCTGAGAGCTGCCGTATCTGCTCCTTGGAGCCCCTGGCACCTGAGTCAAGCATCATATATACAGAGTTAAAGCCCTGCTTGTCAGCTGAGAGCTGCTTCATCAGGCTCTGGGTGAGGCGTGCATTGACATGGGTCCAGATATCTATTATCTGGTTGTAGCGCTCATTATTGGTTATGAACCCCATGCTATAGTTGGCCAGCACCTCATCTACCTGCTCATAGCCCTCTTTCACAAAATCCTCCTTCTCAGTAGGTATTATGACATCATCAAGGTTGAATGAGAGTCCGCCCTTGAAAGCCATCTGGAACCCAAGATCCTTGATGTCATCAAGGAAATTGGCTGTTTTTGCTGTCCCTGCCCTCTTGAGCACCACTCCGATGATATCACGCAGCGACTTCTTTGTCAGTGCCTCGTTGATGAATCCCACCTCTTCAGGAACATACTCATTGAAGATTACCCGTCCGACGGTGGTCTCTATCAGGTGGTTCACCTTACGGCCATCCACAACATCATCTACCTTCACCTTGATTACTGCATGCAGGTCAACCCTCCCCTCATTGTAGGCAATATTGACCTCTTCGGGTGAGTAGAAGAGTGACCCTTCACCCTTCACCTTAATATCTTCGGTGCTTTTGCGTGCCTTGGTGATGTAGTACAGTCCGAGCACCATATCCTGTGACGGGACGGTTATCGGTGCCCCGTTTGCGGGGTTCAGTATGTTGTGTGATGCCAGCATAAGCATCTGTGCCTCCAGTATGGCCGCATTGCCCAGTGGCAGGTGTACAGCCATCTGGTCACCGTCAAAGTCAGCATTGAATGCTGTACACACCAGCGGGTGCAGCTGTATCGCCTTCCCCTCTATCAGCTTGGGCTGGAAGGCCTGTATGCCCAGGCGGTGCAGTGTAGGTGCCCTGTTGAGCAGCACGGGGTGCCCCTTGAGCACATTCTCAAGTATATCCCACACCACCGGATCTTTCCTGTCAACGATCTTTTTAGCGCTCTTGACGGTCTTCACTATACCGCGCTCTATTAGCTTACGTATCACAAACGGCTTGTAGAGCTCTGCCGCCATATCCTTGGGTATGCCTGTCTCATGCAGCTTCAGCTCGGGTCCTACCACTATCACTGATCGTGCCGAGTAGTCTACCCTCTTTCCCAGCAGGTTCTGGCGGAAGCGTCCCTGCTTTCCTTTGAGGCTGTCTGAGAGCGACTTGAGTGGTCTGTTGGCATCTGTCTTTACTGCGTTGGCCTTGCGTGAGTTGTCAAAGAGTGAGTCAACCGCCTCCTGCAGCATCCTCTTCTCATTACGCAGGATCACCTCCGGCGCCTTTATCTCAATCAGTCTCTTGAGGCGGTTATTTCTTATTATCACCCTCCGGTAGAGGTCATTGAGGTCACTGGTGGCGAAGCGCCCCCCATCGAGGGGTACCAGCGGTCTCAGCTCTGGCGGTATCACCGGTACGGTCTTGACGATCATCCATTCGGGGCGGTTCACGTTACGTGACTCACGGAACGCCTCCACCACCTGCAGGCGCTTGAGTGCCTCACTCTTACGCTGCTGCGACGTCTCCGTATTGGCACGATGGCGCAGTGAGTATGAGAGCTCATCAAGGTCAAGCCTGCTCAGCAGCTTATAGAGTGCCTCAGCACCCATCTCAGCCACGAACTTATCAGGGTGGTCATCATCAAGGTACTGGTTATCTTTAGGCAGTGAGTCATAGATCTCCATATACTCCTCTTCGGAGAGGAAGTCGAGATACTTGATACCGTCAGCAGCCTTCAGACCGGGGTTTATCACCACATACCTCTCATAGTAGATGATGCTGTCAAGCCTCTTGGTAGGCAGCCCCAGCAGGTATCCGATCTTGTTTGGCAGAGACCGGAAGTACCATATGTGTGCTACAGGTACCACCAGCGAGATATGTCCCATACGCTCACGTCTCACCTTCTTCTCTGTCACCTCTACCCCGCAGCGGTCACAGACAATACCCTTATAGCGTATTCTCTTGTACTTGCCGCAGTGGCACTCATAATCCTTTACCGGGCCGAAGATTCTTTCGCAGAACAGTCCGTCACGTTCCGGCTTGTATGTGCGGTAGTTTATTGTCTCAGGCTTAAGGACCTCACCGCTTGACTTGTCAAGTATCTCCTCCGGTGATGCCAGTCCGAGCGATATCTTCGTATAACTGGTCTTCTGTTTGTTATCCCTTCTGAATGACATATTCTGTTTCCCTTTCTTTCAATAATTATGCTGCTCCCCTATTCAAGGTTGATACTCAGTCCCAGTCCGCGCAGCTCATGCAGCAGCACATTGAGCGACTCCGGAATACCTGACTGTGGCATCGGCTCTCCCTTCACTATCGCCTCATACGCTTTAGCCCTTCCGATGACATCATCAGACTTGATAGTAAGTATCTCCTGCAGTATATGTGCTGCACCGAATGCCTCGAGTGCCCACACCTCCATCTCACCGAAGCGCTGGCCACCAAACTGCGCCTTTCCTCCCAGCGGCTGCTGAGTGATGAGCGAGTATGGCCCTATTGAGCGGGCATGCATCTTATCATCAACCATATGCCCCAGCTTGAGCATGTAGATCATGCCCACGGTAGCCGGCTGGTCAAACCGTTCACCGGTCCCGCCGTCATAAAGATATGTGGTACCGTTTCTCGGCAGCCCGGCCTTTGCTGTCAGCTCATTTATCTGCTCCTGCTCAGCACCGTCAAAGATAGGTGTTGA
Organism: uncultured Rikenella sp.; assembly: GCA_964537135.1. Lineage (GTDB taxonomy): Bacteria > Bacteroidota > Bacteroidia > Bacteroidales > VadinHA17 > SR-FBR-E99. The sequence continues at coordinate 8,167 of CAZHZC010000009.1, read as the reverse complement.
GAAGCTCATTCCCAGCTCATTGCCGGCCCATGCAAGTACTGTCTCATAGATCTGCCCAAGGTTCATCCTTGAGGGTACCCCGAGCGGATTGAGCACTATATCAACTGCGGTACCATCAGCCAGGAAGGGCATATCCTCCTGGCGGACTATCTTCGCCACAATACCCTTGTTACCGTGGCGGCCCGCCATCTTGTCACCTACCCTTATCTTGCGTTTCTTGGCTATATAGACCTTTGCCAGCCTGACAATACCTGCCGGCAGCTCGTCACCTATGGTTATGGTGTACCTCTTGCGCTTGTAGATACCGTCAATCTCCTTGTACTTGATGATATAGTTGTGCAGCAGCTGCTTGATACTCTCATTCTTCTTTTTGTCAGTGGTCCATTTGTTTGGATTGACATTAAGGAAGTCTATCTCCTGCAGCTGCTTGAGAGTGAACTTAGAGCCCTTTGGGATGATATCCACATTGAGATAATCCTTCACACCCTGTGATGTCTTTCCGTTGACCAGCATGAAGAGTTTGTCTACCAGCCTTGCCTTAAGATCATCACTCTCTCTGTTGAAGTCAGCATCTATCTTGTCTATCAGCGGCTTCTCTGCGCTCTTCGACTTTCTGTCTTTAACAGCCCTGGTAAAGAGCTTCTTATCTATCACCACCCCGTCGAGTGAGGGGCCTGCCTTGAGTGAGGCATCCTTCACGTCACCCGCCTTGTCACCAAATATTGCTCTCAGCAGCTTCTCTTCCGGTGAGGGGTCTGACTCTCCCTTCGGGGTAATCTTTCCTATCAGTATATCACCGGGCTCTATCTGTGCCCCAATGCGTATCAGTCCGTTCTCATCAAGGTTCCTGGTAGCCTCCTCACTGACATTAGGTATGTCAGAGGTGAGCTCCTCCATCCCGCGCTTGGTGTCACGTACCTCAAGGATATACTCATCTATATGTACTGAGGTGAATATATCTTCCTGTACCACCTTCTCGCTTATCACAATGGCATCTTCAAAGTTGTGCCCTTTCCACGGCATGAATGCCACCTTGAGGTTACGTCCCAGTGCCAGCTCACCATTCTTGGTGCCATACCCTTCGGTCAGCACCTCACCCTTGACCACCTTCTCACCTTTCCTCACTATAGGTATAAGGTTGATAGTGGTATTCTGGTTGGTCTTGTGATACTTGGGCAGCTTGTACCGCTTCACATCCTCATCGAAGCTGACAAACTTCTCCTCATCAGTGCGGTTATATCTTATCACTATCTCGTTGGCATCAACATATTCCACCACACCGTCACCTTCAGCCACTATCAGTATCCGTGAGTCTTTTATCACCTGTGCCTCCAGCCCGGTACCCACTATTGGTGCTTCGGGCCTGATGAGCGGCACTGCCTGGCGCATCATGTTTGATCCCATCAGTGCGCGGTTGGCATCATCATGCTCAAGGAACGGTATCAGTGATGCAGCTATTGAGGCTATCTGGTTGGGTGCCACGTCCATCATCTGCACCTTTGTAACCTCCTCGAACGGGTAGTCAGCCCCCACCCTCGACTTGGCCCTGGGGTTTGTGAAGGTGCCGTCATCATTCAGGGGCGCATTGGCCTGTGCCACTGTCAGGTGCTCCTCATCTTCGGCAGTGAGCCATCTCACCGCATCATTGTCGAGGTTGACCTTTCCTTCACTCACATCACGGTAGGGTGTCTCTATGAACCCCAGCTCATTGATACGTGCATAGACACATAGTGATGAAATCAGTCCTATGTTTGGCCCTTCGGGTGTCTCTATGGGGCAGAGGCGCCCGTAGTGTGTATAGTGTACGTCACGCACCTCAAAGCCTGCCCTCTCACGTGAGAGGCCCCCGGGTCCGAGGGCTGAGAGACGTCTCTTGTGTGTTATCTCAGCCAGAGGGTTGGTCTGGTCCATAAACTGTGACAGCTGGTTGGTGCCAAAGAATGAGTTGATGACCGATGAGAGTGTCTTGGCATTGATAAGGTCTACCGGGGTGAAGACCTCATTGTCTCTCACATTCATACGCTCACGTATGGTACGTGCCATACGTGCCAGCCCCACGGTGAACTGTGCTGAGAGCTGCTCACCCACGGTACGTACCCGTCGGTTGCTCAGGTGGTCAATATCATCCACATCGGTTTTGGAGTTTATCAGCTCAATCAGGTAGGCTATGATGGCAATGATATCCTCCCTGGTGAGTATCCGGGTCTCCATATCTATCTCGAGGTTGAGCTTGCGGTTGATACGGAACCGCCCCACATCACCCAGGTCATACCTCTTGTCTGAGAAAAACAGCTTCTCTATTATGTCACGTGCGGTAGCCTCATCAGGCGGCTCGGCATTACGCAGCTGCCTGTAGATATATAGTACCGCCTCCTTCTCTGAGTTGCAGGGGTCTTTCTGCAACGTATTGTATATGATTGCGAAGTCTGAGAGGCTGACATCATCACGATGCAGCAGTATAGACTTTGTTCCTGAGTCAACGATCAGGTCAACGTGATCATTCTCAATCACCGTCTCCCTGTCGAGCACCACCTCATTACGTTCAATGGAGACCACCTCGCCGGTATCTTCATCAACAAAATCCTCTACCCATGACCTCAGCACCCTTGCAGCCAGCTTACGTCCTACCAGTTTCCTGATGCTGGCCTTTGAGACCTTGTGCTCTTCTGCCAGGTTGAAGATCTCCAGTATCTCCTTGTCACTCTCAAAGCCTATAGCCCTGAGCAGTGTTGTTACCGGCAACTTCTTCTTGCGGTCAATATATGCATACATCACATTATTGATGTCGGTAGCAAACTCTATCCATGATCCCTTGAAGGGGATTATCCTTGCTGAATAGAGCTTTGTACCGTTGGCGTGTATGCTCTGCCCGAAGAATACGCCAGGTGATCTGTGCAGCTGTGACACCACCACACGTTCGGCACCATTGATAACAAAAGTACCCCGCTCAGTCATATAGGGTATGGTACCCAGATAGACATCCTGTATAACCGTATCAAAATCTTCATGCTCAGGGTCAGTACAGTAAAGTTTCAGTTTCGCCTTGAGGGGAACGCTGAAGGTGAGCCCCCGCTCGATACACTCATCAATGGTGTAACGGGGAGGGTCAATGGAGTAGTCAAGGAATTCGAGCACGAAGTTATTCCTGGTATCCGTAATGGGGAAGTTGTTCATGAAGACCTGATAGAGGCCCTCTCTCCTCCTGTTTTCCGGGGTGGTACCAAGCTGGAAAAACTCGGAGAAAGACTTCAGCTGTATCTCAAGAAAGTCAGGATAATCAAGATGATCTTTCTTGGATGAGAAACTTACTCGTTCTATATTTTTAAGGGGCATTGTGATAGGATTTAGTGAACTTAAGAAAAATGACAAAAAGGCTTAGCTCCGCCTGACGGCGGAACTAAACCTGTAAACCCGGTGATCAGGTATAACCTATTTAAGTTCAACTTCAGCTCCTGAATCTTCCAATGTTTTCTTAATATTCTCTGCCTCATCCTTATTAACACCCTCTTTTACGGGGCCCGGAGCGGCATCAACAACTGCCTTCGCCTCTTTCAGTCCAAGGCCGGTTATCTCTTTCACCAGCTTGACAATCTGAAGCTTCTGGCCACCTGCACTCTTCAGTATAACATCAAATGATGTCTGCTCGGCTGCTGCCGGAGCGTCAGCTCCTGCCGGTGCTGCTACAGCCACAGCTGCTGCAGCCGGCTCAATGCCGTACTCATCTTTCAGTATCTGTGCAAGCTCATTAACCTCCTTTACAGTCAGGTTGACCAACTCTTCTGCAAATTTCTTAAGATCTGCCATTTTTATGGAATTTTTTTAATGTGATAATGTGATTGATTACTCTTTTTTTGACAGTGTCTCCAGTACACCGTGAATAGTTGAACCACCAGACTGCAGCGCTGATATGACATTCTTTGCCGGCGACTGCAGCAACATGATGATATCTGCTATCAGCTCCTCTTTTGACTTGAGTGCTGCGAGTGTCTCCAGCAGATTCTCACCCACATAGATTGATGATTCAACGAATGCTCCTTTTATCAGGGGCTTGGTATGCGATTTACGGAACTCCCTGATCATCTTTGCGGGAGTGTTTCCGTTATTCGAGAACATGATTGCGGTTGAGCCCTTGAGTACGGGGAACAGCTCCTCATACTCATTGCCGGTCTGTTCAAGTGCTCTCTTGAAGAGGGTATTTTTTACGACCACCAGTTTGATCTCGTTTTCGTAACACTTTCTTCTGAGGTCACTTGTTTCGGCGGCATCAAGCTCTGCCGTATCTGTCAGGTAGAAGTGGCTGTACTCCTTGAGGTTTTCAGCCAGGCTGTTTATTATCTCGGACTTCTCTTCTCTTCTCATAATCTCTTTGCTTAAGGCATTCAGTTAAAGGTCTATACTCTTTGGGTCAACCTTCAGTCCCGGGCTCATGGTGCTTGAGAGGAATATACTTCTGACATATGTTCCCTTGGCAGCTGCCGGTTTCAGTTTGTTGATCGTAGAGAGAAACTCCTTTGCATTATCAATGATCTTATGAGGCTCAAAAGAGACCTTTCCGATAGAGGCATGGACAATACCTGCTTTATCTACTTTAAAGTCGATCTTGCCCTGTTTGACCTCTTTGACGGCCTTTCCCACCTCCATGGTTACCGTACCGCTCTTGGGGTTCGGCATCAGTCCACGGGGTCCAAGTATCCGTCCCAGCTGACCTATCTTACCCATCACTGATGGCATGGTAATGATAACATCCACATCGGTCCATCCGGCCCTGATCTTTTCTATCCACTCATCAAGGCCCACATGGTCAGCACCTGCCTCTGTTGCCTCGGCCTCCTTGTCGGGCGTCACCAGGGCCAGTACCCTGACCGCCTTTCCGGTACCGTGTGGGAGTGATACCACGCCGCGTACCATCTGGTTCGACTTGCGCGGGTCAATACCCAGTCTGACATCAATATCGACTGATGCATCAAATTTTGTGGTAGTGATATCTTTTACCAATGCTGCCGCTTCTGACAAAGTATAGAGTCTGCCATGCTCGATCTTCTCGGCGACAGACTTCTGATTTTTGGTAAGCTTAGCCATTTTAATTCACTTAATTTATTTGTTACCGGGGAATGCACCTGTTACGGTGATACCCATGCTTCTGGCAGTACCAGCCACCATCTTCATCGCTGAGTCGAGGGTAAAGCAGTTAAGGTCCTGCATCTTATCCTCTGCAATACTCTTTACCTGGTTCCAGGAGACCGATGCTACCCTGCTTCTGTTGGGCTCAGCCGAGCCCTTCTTGGCCTTGGTGGCTTCGATCAGCTGCACAGCCACGGGAGGGGTTTTTGTGACAAAGTCAAATGACTTGTCACTGTAAACGGTAATGATGACCGGAATCACCTTACCTGCCTTATCCTGTGTACGTGCATTGAACTGTTTGCAAAACTCCATGATATTCACACCGCGTGAGCCCAGTGCGGGTCCAACCGGTGGAGATGGATTGGCTGCTCCGCCTTTAATCTGTAATTTGATTAATCCAGCAACTTCTTTTGCCATAATTAAAAATTTGCATGTTTATAGCGAGAGCATGACTGCCGCTTAAGGAAGCATTATAATTCACGGCTGTCAATTTCCTGATTACCTAACTATCTTTCTCTACCTGCATGAAGCCCAGCTCCAGCGGTGTCCGTCGTCCGAATATTCTGACCATCACCTTGAGCTTTCGCTTCTCATCATTGACCTCTTCAATCACTCCTGTGAAGCTGTTGAATGGTCCGTCAATCACTTTAACCGTTTCACCGACCACGAACGGAACGGTCAGCTCCTCATCGCCGGCTGCCAGCTCATCAACTTTTCCGAGAATGCGGTTCATCTCTGACTTGCGTACCGGTATCGGTTCGCCTGACTGTGAGCCAAGAAATCCGAGTACGTTGGGCACATTGCGCAGCACATGCGGCACCTCACCAACGAGAGCAGCCTCCACGATCACATAGCCGGGCAGGTAGACCCGCTCTTTGCTCACCTTTTTTCCTGCCCTGATCTGGTAAACCTTCTCGGTTGGTATGAGTACCTGGCTGACAAAGTCCTGCAGGTTACGACGTGCTATCTCATTCTCGAGATACTCCTTAACCTTTTTCTCCTTGCCGCCTATAGCTCTGAGCACATACCACTTCTTAACGTTCTCACTCATCTGTGCCGCTCTCTCATTAATACAACAGACTGTACACAAATGCCATCACCTTTTCAAAAAGAAAATCCATAGCCCATATTACCAGGGCGAGGATCACCGAGGTGATCAGCACCAGTGTTGAGCTGGCCTGCAGTTCATTCCATGTAGGCCAGGTCACCTTGTGTACCAGTTCATTGTATGATTCCTTAAAGTATGATCCTATTTTCATCGGAAGGCTTCATTTTTTGCACGGGAGGAGAGACTCGAACTCCCGACACCTGGTTTTGGAGACCAGTGCTCTACCAACTGAGCTACACCCGTGTGCTTCCTTCTGGCAGCCTTCACCATCATTCCGGCTGCCTGCCGGAGGCATGTATATATTAATTATAATAAGGCCTTATTCGATTATATCGATCACCTGTCCTGCACCAACGGTACGTCCTCCTTCGCGAATAGCGAACCTGAGACCCCTGTTGATAGCTACCGGGTAGATCAGTTCAACCGTGATAGTCACATTATCACCAGGCATCACCATCTCAGTTCCCTGTGGGAGCTGTATCTCACCGGTAATATCAAGGGTACGCAGATAGAACTGCGGACGGTAGTTGTTGTGGAACGGTGTATGACGTCCGCCCTCCTCCTTCTTCAGCACATAGACCTCAGCCTTGAACTTGGTGTGGGGAGTAATTGACCCCGGTTTTGCAAGCACATGACCTCTTCTGATCTCTTTCTTGTCAACGCCTCTGAGGAGCAGCCCTACGTTATCGCCTGCCTCACCCTGGTCAAGTATCTTACGGAACATCTCCACCCCGGTACATACGGTCTTGCGTTTTGTTGTTCCAAGGCCTACTATCTCCAGCTCATCACCTGTGTGTACCATACCGGTCTCGATACGTCCGGTAGCCACGGTACCCCTTCCGGTGATGGAGAATACGTCTTCCACCGGCATCAGGAACGGTTTCTCATTCTCACGCGGCGGTATAGGTATATATTCGTCAACGGCAGCCATCAGCTCCATTATCTTCTCTTCCCACTTGGGCTCATGGTTCATGGCACCGAGGGCTGAGCCGCGGATCACCGGTGCATTGTCACCGTCAAACTGGTAGAAGCTGAGCAGTTCGCGCACCTCCATCTCAACCAGGTCAATCAGCTCCTCATCATCAACAAGGTCAACCTTGTTAAGGAAGGCAACGATTCTCGGGACGTTTACCTGGCGTGCAAGCAGGATATGTTCACGTGTCTGTGGCATCGGCCCGTCAGTGGCGGCCACAACGATGATTGCGCCATCCATCTGTGCAGCACCGGTAACCATATTCTTCACATAGTCGGCGTGACCCGGACAGTCAACGTGTGCGTAGTGACGGTTTTCGGTTGAGTACTCAACATGGGAGGTATTGATGGTAACACCTCTCTCCTTCTCCTCAGGAGCATTGTCGATTGAGTCAAAGTCTCTGACCTCAGAGAGGCCCCTCTTGGCGAGAACCATCGTGATTGCAGCAGTCAGAGTGGTCTTGCCGTGGTCAACGTGACCAATGGTTCCGATATTGACGTGCGGCTTCGACCTGTCGAATTTTTCTTTTGCCATGATTAAAAGCTTATTAAATTAATTTACATCCAAAATCGTTTGAGCCGATGATGAGAATTGAACTCATGACCCCTTCCTTACCAAGGAAGTGCTCTGCCCCTGAGCTACATCGGCATGCTGAGCGGGAGACGGAGTTCGAATCCGCGACCCTTAGCTTGGAAGGCTAATGCTCTACCAACTGAGCTACTCCCGCTTAATATCCTCGCATAAAGTTTTACGAATGCTTAAATCCGGATTTGAAGATTTAACAACATTATTTCTGTTAAAGTGGGGAGAGCAGGATTCGAACCTACGAAGACATTCGTCAGCAGATTTACAGTCTGCCCCAGTTGGCCACTTTGGTATCTCCCCTTAAAAACAGAATTAAACTTTTGAGACATACACTTTCAACTCTTTCAGGAGCCGATGAAGGGATTCGAACCCCCGACCTG
>CAZHZC010000008.1:0-168926 GCA_964537135.1 uncultured Rikenella sp. | reverse complement strand
CGTGAGACAGTTCGGTCCCTATCTGTTGTGGGCGCAGGAGATTTGAGAGACCCTGACACTAGTACGAGAGGACCGTGTTGGACAAACCTCTAGTGTACCTGTTGTGGCGCCAGCTGCATCGCAGGGTAGCTATGTTTGGAAGAGATAAGCACTGAAAGCATCTAAGTGCGAAGCTCGTCTCAAGATGAGATCTCCCTTAAGGGTCGTTGAAGACTACGACGTTGATAGGCTGCAGGTGTAAAGGTGGTAACATCAAAGCCGAGCAGTACTAATTACCCGTGAGCTTTCTGAGGAATTTCTTATTAATCTTGCCTGACCAGCATGTCACGATATTTAAAGTCTTAAGGTGGCTATAGCGGAGGGGTCCCACCTCTTCCCATCCCGAACAGAGAAGTTAAGCCCTCCTGCGCCGATGGTACTGCAGAGCAAAATGTGGGAGAGTAGGTCGCTGCCGACTTTACAATAACGGGTTTCGCATAAAAGCGAGACCCGTTTTTTGTTTGTACCCCCCTGGCCGGTCTGTTAGACGTGACCTGCCTTCTATCAGGAATTACCTGTACCACCCCTCTGGCTTCGATCTCAAATTACCTCTGTTGTCACTCCGGCTTCAATTTTGCGTTATCTCTACACCTCCCGGCATCAATTTTCAGTTATTTGTGTCACTAAGCTGCCGGACCGACTCTTCAGCAAGGTGAAAAAACTTCTATACCAGGGATTACCTCCTTATCTGGTGCCATAAGCCCAATATATTCACTTGTGACAGCAGGGTGTGGCAATTATAGAGGAAAAAAATAGTTGAAATAATTAGTTGCAATCGGTTGCATTTTTAAAAAATATTCTATATTTACAGTGTTGGAAGCTTTTTTTAAAGCTCGCTCGCGGGGTTTGAATAGATAAAGGCCACGGAAACAGGCTGATAAGTATAACGGCGCTTGGCCGGTAGAGTATTGATGGTTGTTTGATAACAGTTAACCAAAATATATAGTTCAGACCTATTTTGTTTATGCAAATCAACAAGAAGAGACCCGGAAGCAGGCAGTACGCTGCCTCTGTCTTTAAGAACAGTGATACCATACCTGGTAAACTACAGGTCAGGTTATCAGTTAATTAACCTTAAAATCAAATTCTTATGATCGAAAAACCCCTAACCCCAGGTATTCTGATAAAGAAATACTGTGGAAAATTGCTGCCGGGCATTGCACTAATAGCAGTGCTCTTATCTGCCCCGGCCGCAACAATCTTTGCCAATAACCCACTTACTGACGGTACCATAAACCTACAGCAGAGGGTTATTACCGGCACTGTAATGGAGAGAGATGGTACCCCGATCTCCTCAGTCAGTATAGTTGAGAAAGGGACTGTCAACGGTGTTCTATCCGACCTGAACGGGCAATTCAGGATCACTGTCAGCAGTGATGATCCTGTCCTGGTCTTCTCCTTTGTGGGATTTGATACACAGGAGATTGTGGTTGGAGAGAGAGATGTGCTGAACGTTACCATGATAACCAGCACCATTGGCCTGGAGGAGATTGTGGTGGTAGGATATGGTACTGTCAGAAAGAGTGACATTACCGGCTCCATCACATCTGTCGATGTGGCTAAGATACGTGATGTACCTGCTGCAACCGTTGTCAAGGCGTTGCAGGGAAAGACTGCCGGAGTGGAGATACAAAATATTGGCAGGCAGCCCGGTGCCGGCTCACAGATCCGTATCAGGGGCAACCGGTCACTCTCGGCATCCAATGATCCGCTAGTCATTGTTGACGGAATACCTTACGGAGGCAGTATAAATGATATCGCCTCCGATGATATTGCCTCAATTGAGGTTCTTAAGGATGCCTCGGCAACAGTGATATACGGCTCACGCGGCTCTAACGGGGTGATCATTATCACCACCAGAAAAGGTGAGGCAGGTGATATAAAGGTCAACTATAACGGGTATTACGGACTAAATACCGTTGCCAGGAAATATGACCTGTTCAATGCCGAGGAGTTCATAAAGTTCAGGACAGCAGCAAACTATACTAACTATATGCCTGATGAGATTGAGTCGATGCTGCTCGGACGTGATGTTGACTGGCAGGACCTTATCTACCAGACCGGCGAGACACACAACCATGAGCTCAGCTTCTCGGGTGGTACTGACAAGTTCCAGTATTCGCTTTCAGGCGGCTTCTACAATGAAACCGGTATCATTCCCATAATTGAATATGGCAGGTACAACCTGAGAATGGCTATTGACCAGCAGATAGGAAAAATACTCAGACTGGGTGTCACCTCAATGCACTCCATTGCAAACACAAAGGATGCACAGGCAACACAGATGATGTGGCCGATCTACTCCTTGACACCGCTTATGGTCCCATATAATGAAGATGGTACAGCAAACAGGCAGCCTGCATTTGATACTGACAACACCTACAATCCGCTCACCTTCCTCGATAAGACAAACTGGGGTGACCGCAACAGGAGAAGCTCATCATTCAATACCCTCTATCTGGAGGTTGACCTGCTTAAAGGACTTAAGTACAGAGCTAACCTGGGGTTTGACTTCAACACTACAAAGTATACCAGCTATCAGGGGAAAGATACACATATGAGGCAGGGCAGTGAGAGTACCGGTACGGTCTCTAACAATGACAATACCGCCTATACCATTGAGAACCTGCTTATCTATGACCTCAGTGCCGGTGACCACCGCCTGGGTGTCACCGCCATGCAGAGCGTGCAGGAGTCTGCCTCAACCGGTTCAAGCTTTACAGGTACAACCCTGGCTGCTGACTATGTACAGTGGAACAATTTCGGGCTCTTTGAAACCAAAGATGCCAGCAGCACAGGCAACTACTTCTCAAGCTGGAGCCTGGTATCATTCATGGGGCGTATCAATTACTCATTTAAAGAGAGGTACCTCCTTACCATTACCGGCAGGAGTGACGGCTCTTCAAGGCTGGCTGACGGTAAAAAGTGGCACTCATACCCTGCCTTTGCGCTGGCCTGGAAACTTAAGGAGGAGTCTTTCCTGAAGGATAGTGATGTTATCTCAACCCTTAAGCTCAGGTTGGGATATGGACAGACATCCAACACCTCCATTGACCCCTACTCAACACTGGGAGGCCTCTCCAAGACCAGGTACAGTTATGGTGACAAGGGCGTCTATGGCTATTATGTCTCCACCCTTCCAAATACTGATCTCTCGTGGGAGTTTACCAAACAGACCAACCTGGGTATCGATTTCGGGTTCCTCAATGACCGTATCAATGGCTCTGTTGACCTCTATATGCAGAAGACCGACGGAGTGCTGCTGGGTGTCTCATTACCACCCTCACAGGGCGTTCCCGGCTCATTTATGAAAAATATCGGAGCAACCGAGAACAAAGGGCTTGAGCTGGTACTGAATGGTGTTATAATCTCTTCAAAGAGAGAGAAGGGCTTCTCATGGGACGTAAATACCAACCTGTTCCTTAACAGAGAGAAGATCACGGCATTACAGGATACCAGCATCAAGCAGGATATTGGGAACGGATGGTTTGTGGGCTACCCCTCAAGTGCTATCTATGACTATGTCAAGATAGGTATATGGCAACTGGGAGAGGAGGTGCAGGCGGCAACCTATGGAGCCAAACCGGGAGATATCAGGTTTGAAGACCTCGATCCGGACGGCGACGGGCCGCTGGAGCCCGATGGCAAGATAGATGACAAAGACCGCAAGGTGCTCGGGTCATCACAGCCACATTTTATGGGAGGCTTCACCTCCACATGGGAATGGAAGGGCTTTGACCTCTCGATTGTCGGCTATTACCGTGTAGGAGGAACGATAGCAAGCACACTCCATATGCCTAATAACTACTGGAACCGCCTCGATGGCAGGCGCGGACAGATCAAGGTCGATTACTGGACTCCGGTCAATCCCACCAATGATATGCCCAAGCCTGACATGTCAATAAATGCAGCCAGAACCAATGTCCTGGGATACTTTGACGGCTCTTTCCTGAAGATACGAAGCATAAATGTGGGTTATAACTTTGATCCGCAGCTGACAAGATGGCTGGGGGCCAGCTCAGGAATAAGGGTCTATGCATCAGTTACTGACCCCTTCATATTCTTCTCAGAGTACCTGAAGGCGGGAGGCCTTGACCCCGAACCAACCAATATGGCCTCTTCAGATATAGATGCACTTGCAATGCCCGGAAGGACACTGGTTGTAGGTACCGGTATCCCACCGGTCCGCAAATTTATCTTTGGTATTAATGTCAGATTCTAAATAGCTCCCGATATGATTCACAAAATAAAATACTTAGCAGTGATTGGCCTTCTTGCCTTCATGGTATCCTGTGAGGATTTCCTGAAGGAAGATCCAAAATCATTACTTACTGCCCAATATCTTGAAACGGAGGCAGGTGTCAATTCAGCCCTCCATTCAGCATACTCAGACCTAAGATACATATATGGGGGTGAGAGTGCGATGAATGCCACATGCTCAGGTACCGATGAGTGGCAGAAAGGGCCTGACGGGAATGCCAACTTCAACCTGTACGAGTCGGGGATGGCAGCTGATGGCTCAATATCAGGACTCTGGAACTGGGGGTTTACTGCTATTAACACCTCCAATGCGGTGATCAAATATGCACCACTGAGCGGAATGAGTGATGCGAGAGCCAGAGAGGTGACTGCCGAGGCTAAATATCTCAGAGCCACCTGGTACTTCCTTATTGTGCAGACGTTCGGCGCATGCCCCCTCAACCTCGACTTTATAGAGGAGCCCTCAACCGAGGCATACAGAACACCGGTGAATGAGGTTTATAACTCTATAGTGGCTGACCTGGAGGAGGCAAAGGTTGTGTTACCGGCACGGGCTGCCGAACCGGGACGTGTTGATGCTGCCGCAGCCATACACCTGCTGGCAAAGGTGTACCTGACAAGGGCTACCAGTGAGGGTGGCAATCCTGCGGCTGACTACCAGCAGGCATACAATAATGCCATGGAGCTGATCAACAATAAGGCTCTCTATGGGCTTGACCTGGAGCAGGACTTTGCCAGGGTATTTGAACCGAGAAATGAGCATGGGCCCGAGGTGATCTTCACCGTAGAGAGGAACACTGACATACTATATAATGATGCTGGTGACCCGTCAGGTGCCGGATCGAGCTCAAAAAACAATATCGCATCCATGTTTTTCAGACCCAACTATTCAGCATGGGGTATTGGCGGACTGGTACGTGATATTCCTTATGGCAGACCATGGCACCGTATCAGGCCAACCAACTACCTTCTCGATGTGACCTTCGCCGAGAGAAGCGATGATACACGCTATAACAAAACCTTCCAGACAGTATGGCTGCTCAATGATGCCGGGGGAATCAATACACCCGGATTCACGGTAGGTGATACCGCGGCATGGCTGCCGGGCGTAGCCAGCCCCAGGGCTGCCAGGGCAGTGAAGGTCTTTCCGCCGGCACAGTACTACAACAATAACGGACAGACAATGTCTGTATACCCGGCGTTGAGTAAGTATAATGATATTGACAGGCCAAGCGTGGCAGAATCATCAGTACGTCCGTTTATCGTACACCGCTTTGCGGAAACATACCTCATTGCAGCTGAAGCAGCCATCTATCTCGATAAGCCGGTTGAGGCAGCAGAGATGCTCAATGTGATACGTGACAGGGCATCATTTGATGCCAGCCGCTCGTCGGCAGAGAATGTGCTGGCAGCACAGAGAATGCGTAACAAGTTGCCTGACATGTCAGATAAGGCGGCAGCTATTGACTTTATACTTGAAGAGAGGTCACGTGAGCTGTGTGGTGAATATATGCGCTGGTGGGACCTTGTCAGAACACGTACCGGCTCAGGTGAGATACAACTGCTCTACAGGGTTCGTAACCTGGTCTCCCCCGTTGCATATTCCGACGACGGACACATACCGGCACATGAGAATATTAAGGATTTTCATGTGTTGCGACCGATACCACAGGGGCAGATCGACCTTACATCAAATCTCTTCCCCCAGAACCCCGGTTATTAAAAAGAGAGCCGATTGAACACATAATAAAATGAGAGAGACGATGAAACATATAAAGATTAGAATCGGATTAATAGCGGTCTCAATCCTTGCACTCATGCTGGTGGCAGGGTGCACAGAGAAAGAGACCTATATGGATGCTGGTGCCATTGACATGAATGACAAAATAGCCTCTGTCGACAAGCAGGTCACACAGCCCGGAGATGTGGTTACAATTACGGGAACCGATCTTGACAAGGTTTATAAGATAATGCTCAACACCGATAATGTGCCGGTTCAGTACACTGCCACACCTTCAGAGCTGAAGATGACCATACCACAGACATCACCCCTCGGTGACGTGATCACCGTAAGTCTGCTCTTTTCAGGTAAGGGACTTGCTCAGATACCGCTGAAAGTGATTTCGCCACCTGTCATATTTGCAATTGTTCCGGAGGCTGCACGTCCGGGTGACAATATCACCCTCTACGGCCAGGAGCTACACCTCTCCAAGATGATCAGTATAGAGGGTGCTGATGTGACACCCTCAATGGTTATTGAGTCTGACAGGATTGTTATGCTGGAGGCACCAGCCTCATTCTCAGGCGGTGACGTAACCATCACCACCGAGAGTGGAGGGGTGAGCAGCGGACCATATCCCATGATACTGGGAACAGAGATTATGATCAACAACTTTGATGGTATCTCAAACTATGCTGCAGCCAGCTTTATCAGCAGTAACGGTAATCTTGACGATGATGTTGAGGAGACAGGAGCATTTCCTAGAAACAAATACTGGACCTTCACCTTCAAGGATAACAATACCGGCTGGGGAGGAAACATTGACTTCTATACCACCGGGATGCCGGATAGCTATACTGACCTTACAAAGGTGAGACTCTGTGTTGATATTCAACTGACAAAGGCTATGGGAGTCAATGTTATGATTGCCAGGGGGTCTGACGTTTGGGGAAAAACATTGTCCCTCTCACAGGGATGGAACAGTGTTATACTGCCCTTTACTGAGATGGGCTCCGGTTATGGAGGGACTATACCTCTGGAGATGCCATTGCCACTGTTTGAAGAGATCTCAGGAGTAAAGATTCAGCCACCTGCACAGGCAGCTAACGGTAACTTCGGAGAGAAGATCTCTGTTGACAATATCAAGTTTATTATAGTTGACTAGAACAGAACGAAAATGAAAAAACCAGATACTTTAATAAAGCTCTCATTTGCGATACTGCTGCTGGTTTTCGCGGCGACAGGTTGCAAGGATACTGCAGATCTCTTTATTGAGCCGGTTGAATATGAGATTCCCTTTACGTTTACACCACCACAAGGTGCGCCCGGAACGGTTGTCAACATACAGGGGTCAGACTTTACCGGGGTGACACAGGCGGCATTCGGAAGCGTCGCGGCCGAGATAACAGCACAGTCGGGCACATCAATCAGTGCCATTGTACCTGTCGGGGCACTAACCTCTAAGATCAAACTGGTAAAGAGTGGCATGGTACTTACTTCAAGAACAGAGTTTGTTGTCGAGCCGGCCACAGTACCCCTGGTAACAGGCTTCACCCCTGCCATAGCCGGCAGTGGTGAGCTGATAACCATTACCGGGCTATTGTTGAATGAGGTTGACTCTGTCTTTATTGGTGACCTCAAGGCTGAGATAGAGGGTACACCCACAGCAAATGAGCTGCAGGTGACTGCACCGGATGGGCTCCAGGCAGGAAGGATAAGACTATTCTATACCTACCTGACCAGCTACAACATGCTAAAACCTGCTGAGTCAGTGAGTGAGGCATCACTCTCCCTGGCACTGCCGGTAGTCGCCTCTGTTGAACCCGATATTACCTCACTGGATATAGGTGATGAGGTGGTAATAACAGGCTCATTACTGGAGAATGTGACAAAGGTGGAGTTTGGTAATACTGAGGCTGACCCGTTCCACTATGCTGATGGTACCATTACCTGTACCGTACCGGCAGGAGCAACCAGTGGTACAATCAGGCTTACCACTGCTGACGGGGTGGTGGAAACCTCAAGGTTCATTGTCAACCTGCCGGCAATCGAGCTCTTCCTGCCACAGAAGGGAGAGGAGGGAGCAGCCTCAGCTCAACGCTCATTTATGATTGATGGCACCAACCTGGGGCTGGTAAATGAGGTACATGTGGGATCGGCCACAGCCACCATACTGAGCCGGACAGAGACAAAAATACTGTTTACGGTGCCGGCAAACAGTGCAGGCTTTATTACCCTCGATACTGACAATGGTCTGGTATCCAGCCCTGTCCCATTTATCTTTACAGGTGAGTTCTGGGTGAATGACTGGGAGACAGTTTTTCCTGTAAACCGCTTCAGCCATTTTGCAAACAATAACCTGGGCTCCTTTGCTGCTGATGAATCTGGTCCATTTGCACGTCTCACCCTGGGCGGAAACGGTAACCTGAACAATAGCAGCTTCTACCTGTGGGGACCCGATGCATCAGATGACAAGTTCTCACTCTTTACTCCTGACCCTGATGGGGTATACCTTGAGTTTGATATGCGTGTCATAGAGATGGCAGACAGCCTGAAACAGGATGACAATACTCTGAAATTCAAGATCTATACGATGGACTCCAAAGGGTGGGGTGCTTCAGGTGAATATTCATACGGCGCCAACGGCCCGACATCATACCTGCCTGCTGATGGCGAGTGGCACCACTTCAGCATGCACCTGAAAGATTTCAGATCATCAGATAACAGCGGCCTCTATACTGTTGACCAGGTATCGGGCATTGCCGGGGCATTTCTGCATCCCAACAGCCTGCGCATACTGACATTTATATTTGGTACTCCAAATGAGTCGGGAAGGGGCAATATTGTAGTGGGACTGGATAATGTCAAATTTGTAATCAATTAGGGGTAATTGAGGTAAATTAGTGTCCGTGGATTATTCCACGGACACTGGTTCCTCTATTGTCATATTGTTGAACGTAAACCCTGCGCACTTGAGACTCATAATCAAAATCTCCGCGGTTATCATACTGACATCTATAGTGGCTTCATGCAGCGACCCGGTAACCGAGCCGGTAAAAAAAGATGAGCGCCCTACCACTGTTGAGGAGTATAATAGTGTTTCCGAGGGACTTAGAGATTACTACAACAGGGAGAAGTATTTTACAATCGGGGCCGCGATTGAACCGGCATCTCTCGATAATCCGGCTGAGGTGGCGCTGCTGAAACGCCACTTCTCAGGCCTTACCGCTGAGAATGTGATGAAATGGTCAGTACTGCAGCCCCAGGAGGGGGTCTTTAACTTCGGACCGGCCGACAGGATCGTTGCTTTTGCAGAGGCCAATGGTATGGATCTCTTTGGCCATACCCTATGCTGGCACAACCAGGTGCCTGACTGGGTCTTCAGGGATGGCGGTGGTGTGGCATCAAAAGAGCTGGTGCTACAGAGGCTGTGGGATCACATAACAACTGTTGTTACACACTTTAAGGGTAAGGTGTATGGATGGGATGTGGTCAATGAGGCGATCGATGATGGCAGCGCAACATACAAGAATACACGCTGGCTGGAGATATGTGGCTCAGACTATATATTTGAGGCGTTTGAGGCTGCCAGGAGTGCCGACCCCGGCGCCAGGCTCTTTTACAATGACTACAATGCCACCAGTCCGGCCAAAAGAGAGAAGATATTTGAGCTGCTTACTGAGCTGAGAAGACGTAACCTGGTAGACGGTATGGGCATGCAGGGCCACTGGAATCTTGAAGCACCCTCTGATGAACTGATCTCTGAAGCGTTCAAAAGGTACAGCTCAGCAGGGGTAGAGCTGAGGATCAGTGAGCTCGATGTCTCCATATACCCACAGAGCAGTGATCCGGAGAGCAATTATACCCCTGAGATCTCGCTCAGTCAGGCAGTCGCCTATGGAAGATTTTTTCGTCTCTTCAGAGAGTACCGGGCTGACATCACGGGAGTGACCACATGGGGTATGGCTGACAATCATACCTGGCTTGATAACTTCCCGGTGCCAGGAAGAAAAAACTATCCGCTGCTCTTTGATACACACCTGGTACCAAAACAGGCATACTTTACGGTTATCAATTTTTAGAATGAGTGATCCGGCTGCAGCAGTTACTACCTGCTTTTCAAATGATTTGACTGACAGAGGGTATCCTCTTATCCGTTACGGCATGCCATTTATATGTTGCGGTATACTAGCCGCAGCGGGATGGTGCCCGTTTGGCGGTGTAACTCATCAGAACAGATTAATCACAGCTCTATGAACGAGTATATCAATCAGGATTTTCTTCTTCAGGGAAAGCTGGCCCGCCGGCTCTACCATGACCACAGTGAAAAACTACCGGTAATTGATTATCACTGCCACCTCAGCCCTGAAGCGATAGCCACTGACAGGCGTTTTGACAACCTGGGGCAGTTGTGGCTTGAGGATGACCACTACAAGTGGAGGGCGATGCGGGCAAATGGTATCAGTGAGGAGTATATCACCGGAAAGAGCACAACCTTCAGGGAGAAGTATGACCGGTGGGCGGAGACAGTACCGATGGCCATGCGTAACCCGTTGTATGTATGGACACACCTTGAGCTTAAGAGAGTGTTTGGCATAGATAAGATGCTGAGCCCCGCCACGGCAGATGAGATATGGGATGAGTGCAGTGCACTGCTGAGAGAGCCTGACTATTCTGCACGGGGGCTGATCAGAAAATTCAATGTAGAGGTGGTTTGTACCACCGATGACCCGGTTGACAGCCTCCGGTTTCACAATGCACTGAGAAGTGAAGGGTATGAAGTACGAGTATTACCCACATGGAGGCCTGATATGGTGCTCTCCGCTGAAGACCCGGCAAGATTTGGTCACTATATAGCCATGCTGGGAGAGGCCGCCGCCGTTGAGATAACCGGATTCAGATCACTGATAGAGGCTCTGCGGATTAGACAGCAGTACTTTGCTGATGCCGGATGTGTGCTCAGTGATCATGGTATTGAACAGTTCAGCGCTGATGAGTACACTGAAGGCGAAATTGATTCCCTCATCAGAAGACTGCTGACAGGCAGCCACCTGAGCAGCCATGAGATGTCAAAGTACAGGTCAGCCATGCTCTATGAGCTGGCAGTGATGAACAGTGAAAAGGGGTGGGTGCAGCAGTTTCACTATGGCGCACTCCGTAACAACAATAGCCGTATGTTCGCCATGCTTGGCCCTGACAGCGGATATGACTCTATTGATGACCTTGCTGTGGCCAGGAAGCTTTCAAAGTTTCTTGACAGGCTGGAGAGAGAGGGGAAGCTGGCCAAAACGATCATATACAACCTTAATCCGGGTGATAATGAGATGATAGCCACTATGGCCGGCAACTTTCAGGATGGGTCGGTACCGGGTAAGATACAGTATGGTGCAGCGTGGTGGTTCCTCGATCAGGAGAGCGGGATAATCAGTCACCTCAATACTCTCTCAGTGACAGGGCTCCTCAGCAGGTTCGTCGGTATGCTTACCGATTCGAGAAGCTTCCTCTCATTTGTCAGGCATGAGTATTTCCGCAGAATATTGTGTAACATGCTGGGAAATGATATTGAGAGTGGCAGGCTGCCCGGTTCGGAGATTGACCATATCGGCAAAATGGTGGAGATGATATCATATCACAATGCCAGAGACTATTTTGAATTTTGAACGGTTGACACCACTTACAGGATTCTTAGGATGCAGCGTGGTGCTAACCCGGGTTAAGATTTATATTTTTGGGTATTGGTGCCCTGAACCATTAATATGAGCAGAGAAGCCAGCGAGGTGAAAATGACCAGCTACAGATGGGTTATCTGTACGATGCTCTTTTTCTCCGTCACCATCAACTACCTTGACCGGCAGGTACTCTCTCTTACGTGGAAAGATTTCATAGCTCCTGAGTTTCACTGGACAAACAGTGACTATGGTACCATAACAGGACTATTCTCAATATTCTATGCCGTAAGCCTTCTTTTTGCCGGTCGCTTTGTTGACTGGATAGACACTAAAAAGGGATTTCTGTGGGCCATAGGGGTCTGGTCAGCCGGCGCCGTCATGCACGCTTTTTGTGGAACAGCCACAGCAGGTATCATCGCCGGAAGGTGGTTTGTCGGGTTTGAGGAGGCACGTCGGGTCTTGTCTACTGTTGATCAGGCCGGGCTGGTTGCCTCAGTGAGTGTTACACTCTTTATCTTTGCACGCCTGGTGCTGGCAGTGGGTGAGGCAGGCAATTTCCCGGCTGCAATAAAGACCACTGCAGAGTTCTTTCCCAAAAAAGACCGCGCATTCTCAACCAGCATCTTCAACTCCGGAGCACAGGTGGGCGCCCTGATAGCACCCCTGATAATCCCTGCCCTGGCATTGAAGTTCGGATGGGAGATGGCATTTATAGCAATAGGTGCTACCGGTTTTATCTGGATGGGATTCTGGGTATTTATCTACAGGAAGCCACACCTCCACCCGAGGGTTAACAAGGCAGAGCTTGACTATATTAATCAGGATTCTGTTGGCGAGGATAAGCCGGAGGAGAGGGCGGGGCAGCCGGAGATGAAAATACCGTTTCTCAGGTCATTCAGATACAGGCAGACATGGGCATTTGCCTTCGGTAAGTTTATGACTGACGGCGTATGGTGGTTCTACCTTTTCTGGACACCCGCATACCTGAGTGATGTTTACGGCCTTACCTCTGACACCACCACCGCCAGACTGCTGATATTTGTGCTCTATGCCATTGTGATGCTGTCAATAGTAGGTGGATGGCTGCCCAAATATTTTGTTGAGAGGCATGGTATGAATCCTTATGCAGGCCGTATGCGTGCCATGCTGATCTTTGCATTCTTCCCTCTCCTGGCGCTGCTGGCACAACCCCTTGGCCACTACTCCTACTGGTTACCGGTAATAATAATAGGGATCGCCTGTGCAGCGCATCAGGCCTGGTCAGCCAACATATTTTCAACCATTGGCGATATGTTTCCCGGATCAGCCATCGCAACCATCACCGGGATAGGAGGTATGGCAGGAGGGATAGGGGCATTCATTATCAATACAGGGTCGGGTAAGCTCTTTGATTTTGCTGAGAGGGCTGGCCTGAAATATTTTGGTTATAGCGGACTGGAAGCAGGCTATTTTATAGTATTTACCATATGTGCGGTAGCCTACCTGATAGGATGGGTGGTGATGAAGATGCTGGTTCCCAGATATCAGCCCATCGTAATCACCGCCGCGGAACGGTAGGGGTGTGGCTCTGAGAAGCAGTTCCTGGTGCGGTTATCTGTCGCTACCTGGTCACCTGTCGAAACAAAATGGTAATGGTGAATCTCTGCTAACCGGTTTCTGTTACGGTCACCTGTCACTATTTGGTCACCTGACGGTACGGAACGGTAATGGTGTGGCTCAGAGAAGCAGCTTCTGCTCCGGTTACCTGTCGGTGCGGAACGGTGCTGCAGGAAGACCCTCCCTGTTGATGAGGTTAGCCCCTTCGGGGTTGTCAGCCCATGCATACCTGACCGCTACTCCCTCTTTCACCTTCCTGCTCCTTATGATCACACTCTCACCTCTTATTTTGGCTCTTGCCCAGGTGAACAGCCTGTCGTCACCCGCCACGGCAAAGTGACCGGGCCGTTTAGCATCACTGGTTGTCAGTCCTGATCCGGTATTGTCAAAGGTGATTGTGATGGTGTGTCCTCTGGTCACCATCGATCTGAGGGTGGGGCCTGAGGAGACCAGCACACTGTCATGGTAGGCTACCCTCCTGGCTGCCAGGGCGAGTCTCTCCCCGACATCCTTCTTGTTCAGCGGATGGATATCGTTCCATTCGCCCAGGTCATAGGTGACCGCCATACCGGTTGCCGGCAGCCGCAACGCCTCTGCCTGTGCCTCTCTCAGGAGGGCCCAGCCGCTCTCAGACGGCAGCAGGTCAGCCTCCAGATAGTTGGGCAGCTGAACGATCAGGAAGGGGAGCTTATCATCGCCCAGCCTCTCACGCCATACGTTTATCAGCAGCGGCAGGAGTTGTCTGTACTCATCAGGCCTGGAGATATTCGATTCACCCTGATACCACAGTACCCCCTTCATACGGTAGCCTGACAGGGGTGCCAGCATCGCATTGTAAAGTCCTGTGGGCATATATCCAAAGAAGGTCTGCTCCGGCAGGGGAGGCATGACAGCCCCTATCCGGTATCTCCACTCCCCTTCCAGGTTAACCTTTAAGTCGCCTGCCGTGAGCTCATACTGCTTGTCGGCAACAAATCCGCCATCACCCCGGTTACTGATAACACGCACCGTCACCAGGTTTCTCCCCTCCTTTAGTACACCTTCCGGAATGGTATACCATCGTGGAGGGTACTGGTATGAGACCGATCCGATAAATATGCCGTTTATGAAGGTAGAGTCGGCATCAACTATCCTACCCAGGTTGAGTGTTCCCGCACGGCCTGCTGCCTGACGGGGCAGGTCAAACTCTTTCTTGTACCATACAGAGCCGTTTATACCCTTGAGGGGGGTGGCTGACCAGTGTTCCGGCACCTGTATGGTGCCCCACTCTTCACTGTCGGGGCTCACACCATACCATCCCTGCCCCTCCCCATGGCAGCCGGAATCACTCTCATTGAGATGCCGGTACCACTCACTGCTGCGCTGCCCCTCTTCAGTCTCCAGCTCACTGATGTACCCCTCTTTCCTGAGCTGTGACAGCTGACCGGTATGTGCCGGAAACTCTTTCAGCCCCTCCGCACTTATCCATGCCTCTGCCGGCGACCCCCCGTAGGCTGAGATGATCACCCCCACCGGCACACTCATAACACGGTTTATCTCCCTGGCAAAGAACCAGGCTACAGCAGAGAAGTCAGCTACCGTTTCCGGGGTTGCAGCAACCCATCTGCCACCCGGCAAATCGGACTGTGGGCCACTGAAGTTGTACTCCTTTGGTATAACAAATGATCTGACGGAGCTGTTTTCTGCTGCAGCTATCTCCTCCTCGTAGAGTGGTCTGACGCGGCTGACAGGCAGCTCCATGTTGGACTGCCCTGAGCAGAGCCATACGTCGCCAATGAGAATATCATTGATGGTCAGCCTGTTTGTTGCTCTGATGATCATTGTGTAGGGGCCACCCGCTGCCATCGGCGGCAGTGTGACCTCCCACCGGCCTGAGGAGCCTGTCTTTGCAAAATATTCTGCTCCGGCAAACTCAATGGCAATCTCCTCATCAGGTGAGGCCCATCCCCATATATTGAGCTCACTGTCGCGCTGTAAAACCATGCCATCACTGATGAGGGCCGGCAGCCTCACCTCTCCCTCTGTGGGAAGAGCCAGGGTCAGTGTGACAAACAGTGCGATCAACCTTATAAAATCTCTTCTCATCTCCGGTAAGTTTGTTCTCTAAACGGTGCGTTCATTCGCGAAGCGATAAGTTTATTCACAAAACGGTAAGTTCATTACCGAAACAGTAAGTTTATTCACAAAACGGTAAGTTTATTCCCGAAACGGTAAGTTCATTCCCAAAACAGTAAGTTCATTCGCGAAACCTGTTATAGCTCTCCGGCGGACCGAGGTAGGAGGGTCTCACTCCGCCCGTATCTATCACTATCTTTTCCAGCACCATTCCCGGGTCGATCATCCAGATCTTAAGGGTATGGTATCCCGGCTCGCTGACTGTTATCTTTCCACTGACGTAGCGGATGCTGTTCATCACTGTCTCTTCCCACTCCCTGTTTCCGTTCTCGGCATTAAAGCCTGCAGGTACCACTGTTATCAGTTCCGGCGGATTGTCATCAATTGACACTCCTATTTTAAAGTCCCTGTCAGGCAGGAAGTTGAGTGAGGGTGCCATATACAATACCGTTTCAAATTCCCCGGCAGAGAAGAGGTATAGGTTGTATTCAAGCCATGGGGCATCTTTTCCCGGCACTGCTGCCGGCGCATCTGTTTCGGCCCTGGTCCGAAGGCCTGAGCGGGTCCTGCCATAATCTTCGATCCATTCCCATGCCCGTTTTCCGGTATTGTGCATTGAGGTATAGCTGCCGGCTTCCATGGAGATGTATCCGTCTGACTCGACGAAGCCCTTCAGGGTGGCGGTATCAGGTGTGGCTGGCGAGAAGGCTGTCACTCCGAGGGTGATCTGCCTGTCGTCAGCCATGAGGGTGAGTGAACCGTGGTGCTCACCATGAGGCAGTGACGGCCAGTCAATACTCACCTCAATACGTTTGCCGGTGGTGATGGTACCTGCAGGTTCACTTACCGCTATCCATGGGGCATCGGTCATTACCCTGTATCTGAATGGCTCATCACCGCGATTGAAGATCTCAAAATATCGTCTCTGCCGGTTGAAGATATCAAACATGGGAAGGGTTGGTGTGCTCTCCTGATCATCTGTTGTCAGTGGCCATGCCTCTGCTGAGCCCTCCACCGCCAGGGCAGGCAGTGCGCCGTGGGGCAGGGGCGGGCTCTCCAGCGTCAGGTGGCGGAGAGAGTTCACCGGCGGGTCATCCCACGCTATATAGCCCAGGTGTGCCTGATCCATAAAGTGCTTCCACCTGCCGTCGGCATAGATGCGGTTATAGTAGCCCATCAGTGTGGTGTCGGCGGTGAAGAGCCGGCGGGTACGTTCGGCCATCTCAGCGGTGGCAGCCCTGCCCTGTGAGGCATAGAGTGCATTCTTTCCGGCAGCCAGGTAGAGCTCATTGACGGTGGCACATGCCTTTACAGGGAAGAGCACCAGGTGGAAGTAGGCATCAGACAGATCAGGCGGCAGCTCTGCTGCAATGGCTTCTGCACGGTGGGCCAGAGCATTGTACTCACCAACAACGCTCTCCGCCTCGTTATAGTTGATGAGGCTGTAGGTGAACGGGGTGAGCAGCTCAGGCTTGCGACGACCGTTATAGCGGGTATAATCCCTGATGATCTCAGCTATGCCGGCAGCATGTGATTGCCCAAAGATCTCTGCTGCCCACCTTTTTGTCCAGTCAAAGGTGGCATCACCTGCCAGCGCATCTGTGTCCCATGCCAGTGTCAGGAAATATTCCACAGGTATCTCATAGCCCCTGAAATGCCCTGCATTGACTATCCATATACGGTCAGCGCCGTACTGTCTGGCAAGCGTCATCTGGTCCCATATCTTTGGAACGGGACTGGTATTTATCCACTGGTAGCTGCGTGGTCCACCGTGATAATCGAAGTGGTAGTATATTCCCGCTCCGCCTCTACGGCCACGCTCATCAGCTGTAGGCAGGCGCCTCACATTGCCCCAGTTGTCTTCTGCCCACAGCAGGGTAACATCCTCAGGGACCCTCATCCCTGTATGGTAGTAGTCCTGCACCTCCTTGTAGAGGCACCATAGCTGTGGTACCCGGGTAAGGTCAGCGCTCACCTCTTCTGCAATCATCTCACGCTGCAGCCTCACTATCTCTTCCAGCCTGACAATATTCGCCTCTGCACCTCCCGGCTCCATCTCGGTATCGTCAGCGCCACGCAGGCCAATGGTAATAATGCTCTCATAGTTTTTGTTACGACGGATACCGTCACGCCAGAACTTCATCAGGGTGTCAGCATGGTGGCTCCAGCTCCAGTACCCGAGGGTCTCCCGGTAACGACGGTCCCACTCTTTCTGTGCCCTGAGCATCGGTTCCTGGTGGGTGGTACCCATAACAATACCGTACTCATCAGCCAGGAAAGCATTCGCAGGGTCATCCTCATTGAAGGCGTTGTTCCACATGGCAGGCCAGAGATAGTTGGCCTTCAGTCGCAGCAGCAGCTCAAAGATCCTTGTATAGAAGCTGCTTCCGTAGTTGGCTACACCGGGCGGGACGGGTGGAGTGACCGATGGGATGACCTCACCATATCGGTGGGCTACCCATCTTGTCAGTGCCGGGTACTCATCATTGAGAAAGATTCCCCTGTATCTTACTGAGGGCTCACCCCACTGATATCGTCCCGGGGTGACATAGAGCTCACTGCTCCTGCGGGCCGGGATATCGGCCCACCAATACCAGGGTGATACACCCGCCTGCCTTGAGATCTCATAGATACCGTAGATAGTGCCCCTCCTGTCACTGCCGGCAATGACCACTGCCTGTCTCACCCCGGGAAAGGGCCTCTCAACGGTCTGGATAATAAATGACTCCCATTTGTCTTTGATACCCACGGTATCAATCTTTCCCTTTGTGGCAAGCTGAGTGATAAGGGAGCTCCGGCCTATGGTGCCGGCAATGATGACCAGGTCAGAGCGGGCCACCTTTGCAGATATACTCAGCCCGGGCACTGTTCCGGTGACACTGCCAAGGTCATTTTGAAGGTCACGGAAGGCACGTATGACACCGGGCCACTCATCATGACTGATATACATCGGTGCACACCGGCCGGCAGAGGCCAGCACCAGGGAGCCCTCTGAGGGTATGCCGGTGACGATTCTCCGGTCACCACCGCGCTCACCGCCGGCTGTCAGCCAGGCCAGGCTGAGGGTCAGAAACAATAGGATAAATCTCTTGCTCATGGCCTCACTATTCAACGGTGAGCACCACCTTTTGCAGATCCTCATCCCTTGATGATGAGCCGGTCATAATCACAAAATCACCCGGCTCCACCACATGTTGGAGGTCAATATTGTGGAAGGCGAGCCTGTCAGGGGTGATCTCAAAGGTGATCACCTTTCTTTCACCGGGTTGCAGGCTTACTCGTTCAAACCCCTTTAGCTCTTTTACCGGCCTCGTAACACTGCTCACCATATCACGTATATAGAGCTGTACTATCTCGTCTCCTGCCATCTTGCCGGTGTTGGTCACCTCAACCTGTACCGTTGCCGTCTCACCATTTCTGATGGTGCTCTTCTGCAGTACCGGCTTGCCATAACTAAAGGTTGTATAGCTCAGCCCATAGCCAAAGTGGAAGAGTGGCAACACATCCTGTGAGAGGTAGTCCATATACTGTGCTGAGGGTTTATGGTTATAGAAGAGTGGCAGCTGACCGGCTGATTTGGGGAAAGTGATGGTCAGCTTCCCTGACGGATTGATGTCGCCGAATATGATATCAGCAGCGGCAGTGCCGGTCTCCTGACCCATATACCATCCTTCAATGATTGCCGGCACCCTGTTCACCAGGCTGGTGATGGAGAGGGGCCTGCCATTCATCAGGTATAGTATTACCGGTTTGCCCAGTGCGATAATGGCGTCAGCCAGCTCATTCTGCTCACCAAACAGGTCAAGGGTTATGTTGTCTCCTATATGGTTTTTGGCCCACGCCTCACGGCAGAGATGTTCATTCTCTCCCAGGGCAAGAATTATTATGTCAGCGGTGGCAGCAGTGCTGACCGCCTCCTCTATGAGCTTAAGGTTCTCGTCACGCGGAGCAAAACTGATCTCATCAAGTTTCCAGTTGAAGTAGCTGGTAGTGATGTTGGTGGTCAGTCTGCACCCCTGTGCAAAGAGTACCTCGGTATGGTCACCTGCACCGGCCCTTATACCATCCAGCAGGCTCACCTTCTCATAAGGCTCACCCGAATAGCCGCCAAACCACAGGTCGGCAGCACATGGTCCGATAACTGCTATCGTTTTATGCTTACCTCGCTCCAGTGGAAGTATTCCATCGTTCTTCAACAGTACCACCGACTCATGGGCAGCCCTGAGGGCGGTCTCACGGTGCAGGGGTGACCTGCTGACCTCAACAGCCACCTTTTCATCAACATAAGGATTCTCAAAGAGCCCAAGGGTGAACTTGTATATCAGTACCTGCTCAACGGCATGATCAATATCTTCCTCTTTAACTCTCTTATCCTTTACCATGCCCGGGAGCAGGCGGTAGAGGTTTGCCTGGGGAAGCTCATACTGCACCCCGGCATTAAAGGCTGTCATGGCTGCCTCAGGCCCATCATGGCAGACCAGGTGCTTGTTGTAAAGCTGGTCTATGCCTGAGTAGTCAGAGACGACCATTCCGCTAAACCCCCACTCATCACGCAGCAGCTCTTTCAGGAGCCATCTGTTGGCATGTGAGGGGACACCATCAACCTCATTGTATGAGGGCATGACGGCTACCGGCCTTGCCTGTTTGATACACATATGAAAAGGAGGCATATGGTAGTCACGAAGTACCCGCAGCGAGTAGTTGGCAGGCGCCTGGTTCAGTCCACCCTCAGGCTCACCATGGCCTATCAGGTGCTTCAGTGTTGCTGCGACGCTCTTCTCACCGACTACTCCGGTATCACCACCCTGAAGGCCCTTTACGGCTGCCACTGAGAGTGTGCCATTGAGGTAGGGGTCTTCACCATAGGTCTCTTCTGTTCGTCCCCAGCGAGGGTCACGGCATATATCTATTACTGGTGTGAGGGCCAGGTGTGTGCCCCGTGAGCGCATCTCATGAGCCACAATGCCGTACACCTTCTCAAAGAGGTCACTGTTCCATGAGCAGGCCAGCCCGATAGCCTGAGGAAAAACTGTCGCCTCGGGCCTCATCATACCATGTTGACCCTCATCAACGAAGAGGGTAGGAATACCGAGTCTGGTCTCCTCTACAAGGTATTTCTGTATCCTGTTGCGCATACTGACGGTCTCGCTGATACCAAACGGGGCGGGGTGGATGGAGTGGCAGCCATTTCCAAAGATCTCCTTCATCTTTGCCGGGTCATCGAAGATCTCAGGCCTGAAGTCCTCCACTCCGCCATTCCAGAGACCCATCAGCTGGGCACATTTCTCCTCCAGGGTCATTCTCTTCATCAGATCTTCCACTCTCTCCTTTACGGTCAGTGTAGCATCACGGTAAGGGACATTTCTCTCTAAACTCATATCTGGTTATTTAATGGTTTTACTTGTTAACCTCTCTGATCACGGCATCAAAGGCAGGCTTTGGCCTGTAGTGCCGGTCAAAAAGGAGGGGATAGTTGGTACGGCCGGGGATGGGCCAGTCATTTTTCCATGAATAGCCGTCATGGAGACCCCAGAAGGTGACCCTGCCAATATCATTGGGGTGCCTGGCCAGCACCCTGAACAGCTCACCATAACGGTCGGCAAGCTCCTTCTCAACTGAGTGTGGCAGCCCAGCAGTGTATGGGTTGAGTGAGTCGAGGTAGTCGGCGCTCTTTGAGATCTCGGCACCGTAGAGCCATGACGGGGTTGGAAGTACGTTAATATCCAGTTCGGTGATCATAACTTTTACACCCAGTGCAGCATACTCACTGATACTCTCATCCACAAGTGCCATATCTGGTGACTCAAGGTGCCAGTGACCCTGTATCCCCACACCGTCTACACCAATCCCCTTCTCCTGCAGCTCTCTTATCAGCCTTATCACCCCTGCCCGCTTGGCAGGCTCTTCAATGTTGTAATCGTTGTAATAGAGCTCTGCCTCAGGGTCAGCCTCTCCGGCAAACAGGAAAGCCTTCTCAATGTAGTCACTCCCAATGATTTCCAGCCATCTGGTTTCTCTCAGGCTGCCATCTTCATCGATCGCCTCATTGACCACATCCCACCCTGAGACACGTCCTCTGTAATGCTCCATGACAGTAAAAATATGGTCTCTCATCCTCTCAAGGAGAGGTTCGCGTGTCAGCACCATGCCGGCTGAGTCATGGAAGACCCAGTCAGGTACCTGTGAGTGCCAGACGAGGGTATGACCGATAACCGTCATATCATGTGACAGGGCAAAGTCAACAATACTGTCGGCCAGGCCGAAGTTATATACCCCCGGCAGAGGATGAATCCTCTCCCACTTCATGGCATTCTCAGGGGTCACCGAGTTGAACTGCTGTGCAATAAAAGGCATAGCCAGCGGGTCTCTGCCCGAAACCTGTTCTCTGTTCATTGCTGTGCCAATCAGGAAATACTCTTCCCACGCCTTACTGATACTTGCAGTGTCACTGCCGCATGATGTAAGCACTATCGTTACGGCAGCCAGTAATGGCATAACTCTCTTTTTCATTCTTATCTCTTATTGGTTTTGTTCGTTATAGCTTCTGCGTCTCTCAGCCAGCTCATCCTGCATCTGGTATTCACTCTTTTTGCCTATTGAGTAGATAAAGAGTGCTGTCACACAAAATATTAATGCGATGGCCGGGAAGATGCTCACCGAGAGCCTGATGCCCTGCACCGCCCTGTAGCTCTGTTCAACGTTTGCTACATAACCGTAGGCATTGAGCAGCCATCCGGCAACTGCACCGCCAATGGCCAGTCCTACCTTCAGACCTACCACTATGGCGGCAAAGACTATTCCGGTAGCCCGGCGGTTAAATTTCCATTCGGAGTAGTCAGCCACGTCAGCCATCATTGCCCAGGGCAGCGGCATGGTCACTCCCCAGGAGAAGTTAAAGAGTACCGACAGGATGAGGATGCTCCATATAGCTGTTGGAGGAACAACAAAGAAGAGGGCTGCCATCACACCCGCCACAATGAGCCAGCTCCTGAATACATCACGCTTGCCAAACCGCTTCGCCATAGCGTTGCCGGCAGCGATGCCGGGCAGAGCAGCAAGCTGACCAATTATATTGATAACACTGAAGCTGTTATCAGCGTAGTTGGCACCCTGGGCTGTCAGGCTGAGATGGCTCAGCAGCCCGAAGAACCCCTTGTCAATATCTATCAGGAAAGCCCTCATACTGTCAGGGTTGAGGTAATATTTGAAATAGTAGAGGAGTATGCTGTTGCGCATGGCAAGGAAAATGAACATAAACAGAAATACCAGAAACATCATTACCCACTGCTTGTTGTTAATGAGGTCAGTCAGATCCTGCTTCAGTGATGACTTCTGCTGTGGCGGAGGCACAATACGCTCCCTGGTGGTAAAAAAGGTGATCAGGAAGAAGATGATCGCCAGTGCAGAAAAGATGCCCATGGTTATCTGGTAGCCCCTGGCACTGTCGCCCTTGCCGAAATGGTTCACCATGGGCAGTGCAAAGCCCATAATTGCTATGGTGGCCAGTGTCACCACAACAAACCTGAATGAGGAGAGGCTGGTACGCTCTTTCATGTTGCCGGTGATCACCCCGCTGAGGGCAGAGTAGGGGTTGTTGTTGGCAGAGTAGACTGTCAGAAGGAGGAGGTATGTGACATAGGCGTAAATCAGCTTGCCCGCATGGCCCAGATCAGGAGTACGGAAAGCAAGATAACCCAATACACCAAACGGTATGGCTGTCCATAAGATCCATGGCCTGAATTTGCCCCAGCGTGTGTTGGTACGGTCAGCCAGCGCCCCGAAGATGGGGTCACAGACCGCCCCCCAGAGACGGGCTACCAGAAAAAGGGTTGCTGCTGCACCCGCTGAGAGCCCGAAGGTGTCAGTATAAAAGCTGAGCTGAAGCAGCATCATTGTCTGAAAGATAAAGTTGGCAGCACCGTCTCCCAGACTGTATCCTGCCTTCTCCCTGAAAGAGAGCTTGCCTGTTGCTGACTGCATTGTAATTTTACTGTTATGGTTACACATTACAGAAGGCTGTATGCACTTGCACAACAGTGCACCAATAGCGGGTACAGCCTTAAACGTAACTAAAAGTAGACAACATGATTTAATTTTGCAACCGATTGCAAAATATAATTCAAAAAATTTTAATTATAATGGTTTTCTTACTTAATTTGGGGTATTATGACAGGATTCAAGAAAAAGGAAGAGGTCACTATCTATGACATTTCCAAGGCACTGAACATTTCCGCTTCAACCGTATCGAGAGGCCTCAACAACAGTCCGCAGGTCAGAAAGGAGTTGCGACGGAAGATTATGACCACAGCCCAGAAGATGGGCTATCAGCACAATAAGTTTGCTGCCAACCTGAGGCAGAAGCGGACCAAGACCCTTGGGGTGGTTATACCCAGGATCGACAGCCACTTTATGTCATCGGTAATCTCCGGGATGGAGAAGGTTGCCAATGGCGCAGGGTATCAGCTCTTTATAAGCCAGAGTGAAGAGTCGGCCAAGCTTGAGAAGGCAAATATTCAGGCTCTCTTCAACAGTCGCGTTGATGGTGTTCTGATCTCACTCTCACATGAGACAAAGTCAGAAGAGGCGTTCAAAAATATTCTGAGCAAAGAGTTTCCTTTTGTCTTTTTTGACCGGGTATTTGAATGCGGAAATTGTGTAAGTGTGGTTATTGACAACCATAGGGCCGGCTATGAGGCCACACAGCACCTTATTGACCAGGGGTGCAAACGGATAGTACATGTTGCCGGTATGCTAAACCGGAATGTTTACAATGACAGGTACCTGGGATACCGTAAAGCCCTTGAAGAGAACTCCCTTCCCTTTGATGAGAGTATGTTGATTGTTACTGATCTGAGTGATAGTGTGGGCTTAACCATTATGGAGCATCTTGAGAAGGGTGCCACCATGCCTGATGCCATTTTCACTGCCAATGACAAGTCTGCCGTCTCACTGATATGTGAACTGAAGCGCAGAGGTATTCGTGTACCTGATGATATAGCGGTTGCAGGGTTTAATGATGATCCCGTTTCACGTATCATTGAGCCCAACCTGACCACGGTACGCTACCCTGGCAGAGCTATTGGCGAGGTGGCAGCATCAACCATGATAAGGATACTTGAGGGTACCCAGTATCAGTCGATACACTCAATTATCCTTAGCCATGAGCTGATTGTGAGAGAGTCATCTCTGAGGAACAATAAGAGCTGATGCCCGATAAAAGAGCAATATCATTTCTGTTGGTTTCCCTTCTTGTTGTCTGGGGCGCCTCCGCCCGCCCTGATAGCGGGTACAGGCTCTGGCTGGGGTACAGTCCGGTCACTGACAGGGCATACCTGAAGGAGTGTGGCAGACTCTTTGAAACTATTATGGTCACTGATGACTCACCGGTTGTACGTACCGCTGCCAGTGAGTTCACCGCCGCCATGGCTTCGCTGACCGGACTGAAGGTTAATGAGGCATCTGTGGTGACCGGCCGTGGGGTGGTCGTTGCCGGCATCCTCAGCCGCTCATCACTCATCGCCTCCCTGGTGCCTGACCTGCAGCCCGGCATGACAGGTGAGGAGGGGTATCACATCAGAAGTGTCAGGCAGGGACGGAGAACTATTACTGTGATCACCTCTGACGGTGAACGAGGGGTGATGTATGGCCTTTTTCACCTGTTACGTATAATTGATACCGGAGAGCCGCCCGGCAGCCTTGACATATCTGAGCAGCCGGCTGCCATGCTGAGGCTGCTCAACCATTGGGATAACCTTGATGGCACTGTTGAGAGGGGCTATGCAGGATCATCAATATGGAACTGGCATCTGCTGCCGGGATATATCTCACCCCGTTACCGTGACTATGCCAGGGCCAATGCATCGGTAGGCATTAACGGTGCCGTGATCACCAATGTAAATGCCAGTGCCCTGGTACTTACACCACACTATCTGGTCAAGGTGGCAGCAATCGCTGATGTCATGAGACCCTGGGGAATAAAGGTCTATCTCACGGCACGCTTCAGTGCCCCACAGGAGGGTGGCGGGCTGTCCACCTCCGATCCGCTTGACCCTGACGTGATCAGCTGGTGGAACAGCAAAGTGGCAGAGATATATTCACTCATACCAGACTTTGGGGGCTTCCTGGTTAAGGCCAACTCAGAGGGGCAGCCCGGACCCCAGAACTGGGGCCGCTCTCATGCTGACGGGGCCAACATGCTGGCTGATGCTGTGGCTCCCTATGGCGGGGTGGTGATGTGGCGGGCATTTGTCTATGATGATAAGGTGCCTGATGACAGGGCCAGGCAGGCCTATAACGAATTTGTTCCTCTCGACGGCAGCTTCAGAAGCAATGTACTGGTACAGGTCAAGAACGGACCGATAGATTTTCAGCCCAGGGAGCCCTTCCACCCACTGTTTGGGGCTATGCCATCCACACCACTGATGATGGAGTTTCAAATCACCCAGGAGTATCTCGGCTGTGCCACCCACCTGGTCTATCTGGCTCCTCTCTTCAGTGAGGTGCTTGACAGTGATACCCATGCCGGGGGGACTGGGTCTAAGGTGGCAGGTGTGGTTGACGGTACACTGCACGGCTATGGGCTGACAGGCATGGCAGGGGTGGCCAATACCGGGTCGGAGATCAACTGGACAGGCCACCTTTTTGCGCAGGCAAACTGGTATGCGTTTGGACGTATGGCATGGGAACCTGTAATAACACCCGGTGAGGTGGCAACAGAATGGATCAGGAGGACGATCACACGTGATGATGACCTGGTAAAGGGAATAGCCGGTATGATGCTCACCTCACGAGAGACAGCCGTAAACTATATGACACCGCTGGGGCTACACCATATCATGGCAGAAAGCCATCACTGGGGGCCGGGGCCGTGGGTCGACGGAGGGCGTCCTGACTGGACCTCGGTCTATTACCACAGGGCTGACCGGCAGGGGATAGGCTTTGATCGTACCACGGGAGGCAGCGACGCTGTGAGCCAGTACTTTGAGCCGGTGAAGGAGCTGTTCAATGACCCTGAGAGATGTCCTGAGAACCTGCTGCTATGGTTCCACCACCTGCCATGGGACTATACCATGAAGTCAGGCAGATCACTCTGGGATGAGCTGTGCCTTAAATATCAGGATGGAGTAAACAGTGTGGATGAGTACAGGATATACTGGGAGAGCCTGAAAGGCAGAATTGAGGAGGAGCAGTATGATCATGTCAGACAGATGCTCGATATACAGGCCGAAGAGGCACGATGGTGGAGAGACGCCTGCCTCCTCTATTTTCAGTCATTTTCGGGAATGCCGCTGCCTGAGGGTGTAGAGCCTCCGAAACATAACCTCGAATATTACCGGGAGCTTAAGTTTTATTTTGTGCCGGGTATCTGACTATTGTTTAACAAAAATTTACACGCCATATGAATGACAAACACTGGGAAGAGCTGCTGAAGACAGTGAAAGGTGAGGAGAGACCGGAAAGGCCGGTAGGCTTCATAATAGACAGCCCCTGGCTGCCAGGCTGGTACGGTACAACGATAATGCAATATATCACAGACCCGGTAACCTGGTTTGAGGCTAACCTGCATGCCATGAAAACCTTTCCGGAGATAATGTTCCTGCCGGGGTTCTGGTCTGAATATGGTATGTGTACCGAACCATCAGCTTTTGGTACCAAACTGGTATGGTCAGAGAACAACTTCCCGCATCCGGCAACGATGAACTGTGCAGAAGAGATGATCACCTCTCTTCAGAAACCCTCAGTTAAGAGTGACGGGCTTCTTCCGTTCGTCATCAGCCAGATGACAAGGTATCATGACAAGGTGAAGGCTGCCGGCTGTAACTACCGCTTTGCCACCAGCCGTGGCCCTCTCAACATAGCCTCATTCCTCTTCGGAGCGACCGACTTCATGATGGCGTTGGTAGAGACACCTGACGAGGCACAGAAGGCTTTGACGGTTATTACCGATTTCATTATAGACTGGCTGGAGCTGCAGATAGAGAAGTTCCCCACCATAAAAGGGCTACTGCTGCTTGATGATATTGTAGGGTTTCTTGGCAGGCCTGACTTTGAGACCTTCGTGTTGCCTCACCTGAAGCGTATCTATGGCACCTTCAATCCGCAGGTGGGCTTCTTTCACAATGATGCAGCAGGACTGATAACAGCACCATTCCTTCAGGAGATAGGGATTAACCTCTTTAATTTCAGCTATAATCACTCAATAACAGAGATGAGGAGGCTCGCCGGCGGGGAGGTGACACTGCTGGGTAACCTGCCACCCCGTGATGTGCTCGCATCAGGTACCCCTGAGGAGGTGGAGAGAGCGGTGATAGAGATGCTGAAGGAGGCGGGTGATACCCGTCGTGTGGTATGGTCATGCGGAGGAGGGATGCCACCGGATGCCCCGACGGAAAATATTGAGATATTTTTCTCTACAGTAAGAAACTATTCGTAAAACCAAAGAGTCGTATGCTGTTACTGGGTATTGATCTTGGCAGCTCATCGGTTAAGGTGTCTGTCATTGACGGCGCTACAGGTAAAAACCTCTCTTCGGCCTCACGGCCTGCTACTGAGATGGAGATCATGGCACCCAGGCCGGGATGGGCTGAACAAGACCCCCAAAACTGGTGGGAAAACTTCACGCTGGCACTGGAGGCGTGCCTGAAGCCGCTGGGAACGAAACGTAAGGCGATTGGTGCAATAGGTATCTCATACCAGATGCATGGCCTGGTGGTGGTAGATAAGGAGAGGAGGGTGCTGCGACAATCTATTATATGGTGTGACAGCAGGGCTGTTGAGACAGGAGAGAGAGCCTTTGAGAAGCTTGGCAGAGAGTTTAGCCTGCATCACCTGCTCAACTCACCAGCCAACTTCACCGCCTCAAAGCTGGCATGGGTCAGGGAGAATGAGCCGCAGCTCTACAGCAGGATTGATAAAATCATGCTTCCCGGTGACTACCTGGCAATGAGGCTTACCGGTGAGGTAAAGACCACCTATACCGGACTGTCTGAGGGTATATTCTGGGATTTTGTGAGGGGTGACCTGTCGACGGAGCTGCTCGATTATTTGGGTATCTCACCGGAGCTGCTGGCTGACCCGCTTGAGTCATTCTCAATACAGGGCAGCCTCACACGGGAGGTGGCTGACTCACTCGGTCTGACAGCCGGCATACCTGTCTCCTACAGGGCGGGTGACCAGCCTAACAATGCCTTGTCACTCAATGTGCTGAAGCCCGGCGAGGTGGCTGCCACAGCTGGTACTTCGGGTGTGATCTATGGTGTGACCGATAAAAAACAGTATGATCCGTTGTCACGTATCAACACCTTTTTACATGTCAACCATACCCGGCAGCAGCCCAGGCTGGGTATCCTCCTCTGCATCAATGGTACCGGTATCCTGAACTCATGGCTCAGAAAGAGTACCGGCTCCGGGCTGACATATGAGGAGATGAATGAGGCGGCGGCAGCTGTTGCCCCGGGCAGTGACGGCCTCCTGGTGCTGCCTTTCGGCAATGGCGCGGAGAGGGTTCTGCAAAACAGGGATATAGGTGCTTCCCTCCATGGGGTGAACTTCAATATACACCGTCCTGCTCACCTCTACAGGGCTGCCCAGGAGGGTATTGCCTATTCGTTCCTGTTTGGACTGGAGATCATGAAGGAGACAGGCGTTAACCCGGTGGTGATACGTGCCGGTGAGTCAAACATGTTCCTCAGCAGCCTCTTCAGAGATATACTGGCCACCCTCACCTCTACCGAGATCAGGCTTTACAATACTGACGGAGCTACCGGGGCTGCCCGCGGAGCAGGTATCGGGTGTGGGTATTACGCCTCTGAGGAGGAGGCTTTTGGTGACCTGAAGGTTACCGGCGCCAGTGAGCCGGATGAGAAGCTTTACACCCTCTATCAGGCTCAATATTTAAGGTGGAAGGAAGTCGTTAAGAATAAACTATCACAATAATAGAGTTAGATATGTCAAAAATGAGTAGTGAAATCTTCGCCGGAGTGGAGAAGATCAAGTATGAAGGCAGGGAGTCGAAGAACCCCTTCGCTTTCAGGTGGTACAACCCCGATGCAGAGATCGGCGGTAAAAAAATGAAGGATATCCTGCGCTTTGCTATCGCCTACTGGCACTCCTTCTGTGGTGACGGCACAGATACATTCGGCAGCAGAACAAGAGATTTCCCCTATGATGGTATGAAGGGTGATGACCTTATTAAGGTGAAGCTTGATATGGCCTTTGAGTTTTTCGGGAAGCTGGGAACACCATACTACTGCTTTCATGACACTGATCTGGTAGGTGACGGTACTGTTTTTGAAATTGAGAAACGGCTTGAAAAATGGGTGCCTGAGATAAAGAAAAGACAGCAGGAGACCGGTGTCAGGCTTCTCTGGGGAACCGCCAACCTGTTTGGTAATCCGCGTTATATGAATGGTGCAGCCACCAATCCCGACTTCAATGTGGTCACCAATGCGGCGGTACAGCTTAAAAATGCCATCGATGCCACCATTGAGCTGGGTGGTGAGGGTTATGTATTCTGGGGAGGACGAGAGGGGTACCTCTCACTGCATAACACCGATATGAAGCGTGAGCTCGACCATCTGGCCATGATGCTCTCCCTGGCCCGTGACTATGGTCGTAAACAGGGGTTCAAAGGAAGGTTCTATATAGAGCCCAAACCGATGGAGCCTACCAAGCACCAGTATGATTTTGATGCTGCAACAGTAATCGGTTTCCTGCGCCACTATGGGCTTGACAATGACTTCAGCCTTAACGTTGAGGTTAACCATGCCACCCTGGCAGGACACTCTTTTGCTCATGAGCTGCAGGTGGCTGCTGATGCCGGACTACTGGGAAGTATTGATGCCAACAGAGGTGATTATCAGAACGGGTGGGATACAGATGAGTTCCCGGTCAATATCAATGAGGTGACCGAAGCGATGCTGATAATACGGATGGCCGGGGGCTTCACCACCGGCGGGATCAACTTTGATGCTCATGTGAGACGCAACTCCACTGACCCTGAAGATCTGTTCATAGCACATATCAATGGTATAGATACCTTCGCCAGGGGCCTGATAATCGCTGACCGTATCATCAGAGAGTCTGATTACCTCAAGCTGCGAAAAGAGCGGTATGCATCGTTTGATCATGGTGATGGAGCACGCTTTGAGAAGGGAGAAATGACTCTTGAAGAGCTGCGTCAGCTGGCTGTGAAGCAGGGTGAGCCGAAAAAGATCAGCGGGAAGCAGGAGCTCTATGAACAGCTGATAAATATGTATATTGTCTGACCGGTAGAGGGCCTGCTGACCGGTCAGCCCAGCCAGTCCGGTCAGCCAGATCAGCCCTGTAGGCCTGCACTGCTACTCCGGCACTCCTGAGTTTCGGGGTTAGCTCCTGGTTACTCTATATATAAAACCGCAGAAGAGAGCGATATTTCCGACTGGCTGCCGTTCTCTTCCGTAAACCGCAGAAGAGAGCGGTAATCCCGATTGGTTGCTGCTCTCCTCCGCCATAAATCAGCGAAGAGTGAAAACAGTTGTCTCCGGCAAAACGAAAGAGGTGGTGATTGAGAGTCATGGCTCCATTACAGTTATCGGCGAATGTATCAACCCGTCAGGACGTAAGAAGCTTGTCTCCACCCTCAGTGAGGGCCGCTTCAGCCATCTGACCGCCCTGGCCGATGAGCAGGTGCGGGCCGGCGCCCATATCCTTGATCTCAATGTGGTGTTCAGGGGAGCAGATGAGGTGTCGCTGCTGCCCAAAGCGGTTGAGGTGCTGCAGGAGAGCCACGGCGTGCCCCTCTGCCTTGATACTGCCAGCGCTGAGGCGATGGAGGCTGCCCTGAAGGTGGTCAGGGGAAGGTGTATCATCAATGCAGTGACCGGCAGTGAGAGCTCACTCAGCAGGCTCCTGCCGGCAGCACGTGACCATGGTGCTGTGGTGATAGGTGTGACGACCGACGATAGTGGCAGGGTGGATGAGCCTGAGCAGCGGCTAAGGATAGCTGAAAAAATTTTGGCTAGGGCCCTGAGTGCCGGCATGAGGGAGGAGGATGTGATTATCGATCCGCTGACGGTACCTCTTAGAAGAGACCCGGAGGGGGTGCTGAAAACCCTGAAGGCGGTCACGATGATACGTGAGCACCTCGGCGTAAATATCACTCTGGGGATAAGTGATGTCTCACACGGCATGGAGGAGAGGGATGAGATAAACAGGGTCTACCTGACCATGGCTCTGCTCAGTGGGGTGACATGCCCTATCATCAACCCGATGAAGGCAGGAGGAGTGGTCAGGGCAGCCGAAGCACTCATGGCAGGAGGTGACGGCGCAGCCTGGTAACAGCGGAGGCACTACGCCGGCTACCACCAATCGCCGCCGATAGTCGTAAGTCGACGCCAGCCGCCGCCAATCGCCACAAGTCGCCGCCAGCCACCGACAATCGCCGCAAGTCACCGCCAATCACCGCATGTTGCCGCCAGCCGCCGCCAATCCTCCACATACACCTTATTATATAATAGCTGTGCCGTGGCAACAATAAAGAGGTAACCGCTCGCCTCAAGAAAAATTTCCCTACATTTACCACTATATAATCATTCAGACACAAATAAAGAGATGTATGCTACTACTGGGTATCGACCTCGGCAGCTCATCAGTAAAAGCGTCAGTAATTGACGGTGTATCAGCAAAAGTACTCTCCTCGGCTATTCATCCCCCGTCAGGCTTCAGTACATACTCACCAGGCCCCGGCCTCGCTGAGCAGAACCCTGATGAGTGGTGGGAAAGCGTTACCATGGCGGTGAGGGGGGCTCTCACACCACTCGGCAGCCAGCGAAACGATATTGGTGCCATAGGCATCTCATACCAGATGCACGGACTGGTTATTGCAGACTCCGGTCACAAGGTGATCAGGCGAGCTATCGTCTCACCTGATAAGAGGGCTACTGAACTGGGTGACAAGGCTTTTGAGAGGATTGGCAAAGATTTCTGCCTCCATCACCTGCTCAACTCACCCGGCAGCTTCACTGCCTCAATGCTGGGGTGGGTCAGAGAAAATGAGCCTGAGCTGTTCAGCAGGACAGATAAGGTGATGCTGCCGGGTGACTACCTGGCTATGCGTATGACAGGTGAGATAGCAACTACGGCTGCCGGACTCTCAGAGGGTATCTTCTGGGATTATATCAGGGATAGTGTCTCGGATGAGCTGCTCAGCTATTACCAGATACCTCATGATATGCTGCCCAGCCTGGTGCCACCCTTTGGCCGACAGGGGACACTTACCGCTGCTGCCGCCACCGGGATGGGACTCACGCAGGGTATACCGGTAACCTACCGCGCCGGCAGCCAGTCAAACATTGCGCTCTCTCTCAATGTTATGCGACCGGGCAGGGTGGCTCTTACCGCCGGAATGTCAGGGACTATCTATGGTGTTACCGACCGGCTGCAGTATGACCCGCTGCAACGTGTCAACACCTTTATGCATACCAGCCACACCGAACGGCTGAGCCGGCTGGGGGTACTGTTGGGAATTAATGGCGCAGGCAGTCTCAATGCATGGCTCTACAACAATACCGGTCAGGGAGTATCCTACTCGAAAATGAATACTATGGCTGCAGGGGTGGAGCCCGGCAGTGACGGGCTGGTGATGCTGCCGTTCGGGAATGGTGCCGAGCGTATGATCCGCAACAACCGTCCGGGAGCCTCACTATATGGTCTCAACTTCAATAATCACAGGCAGGAGCATCTCTACCGCGGAGCACTGGAGGCGATCGCCTACAGCTTCCGGTTCGGAATGGAGATACTGAAGGAGATGGGTATCAATCCGGTCAGGATACATGCTGCAACATCAGATATGTTTCAAAGTACCCTCTTTAGCGAGATTTTAACCAGCCTCACCTCAACACCACTGATCCTGTATGATAGTGATGGTGCCGTGGGGGCTGCTATCGGTGCAGGCCTGGGTGTCAACTTTTATAAATCGGCTGAAGAGGTGTTTGATACTATTAAGCCTGCAGGAACAACCGAGCCTGATGCTGCCCTCTCAAGAATATATGATGTGAGGTATATGGAGTGGCTCGACCTGTTGCACCAGCAGACAGAGAATCTCTGACCAATGCGACAGGAGAACCTGCCAGATAGGAAATCTGAAGAGCGGGCACCAGGGACAAAGTAACTGTCAGGAAAACAGGCAGCTAATAGAACTTGTATCGCATATCCTTTACCTCCTTCTTGTCACGCAGCGCCTGGTAGGCTTCATAGGAGGCACGTATCTGGTAGCCTGAGTTCATCCTCTCCTTTACCATAAGAAGATCCTCGGCGGGGGCAGGTGTCACCTCACTGACCATAAACAGGTAGACCCCGCTGTTCCCCTCAACCGGTTTTGAGAGCCTTCCCGGCTCAGAGGCTGAGGCAGCCGCTATGAGGGCCGGCTCAATACCTGCACCGGGGATCGAGTATGACCTGAAATTTATTCCACCCGCATCCTGAACGGTGGTATTGTAGTGGCTTGCTATATCACTGAGTGTCTTGCCTTCAGCCTCCAGCTTCTTCATCTCGGCACTGATCATTTCAGCCTTCTTCTTTCTGGCAAGGATAACAGAGATATCTGTTGCAATATCTTCAACAGGGGCAACACCCTCTTTCTGTATCCTGGTACAGTAGGCTACCACATACATGTCAGGTAACTCAAACACGGCCTGACTGTTGTTGTCAAGGATGATATTCTCTGCCCTGGCAGTTTGGAACAGGGCCATCACCAGGCTTCTGGGCCTGTTAAGACCCGGCAGCTCCTGCTGTTCAGGCATAACATTGACAGCCAGCCTCTTGTTGAGGCTCTCCGTAGCAATAGCCTGGTTGAACTTCTCATAGGTGTTGTTGGTACCTGCAAACTGTGATGCCTCTGCATAGGCCTGCTGTATGGTCTGATGGCTGGCTGTCAGTCGACGGTCTACCACCCCAATATCATATTTACGTACCTTGCGGCTCTGGTCGATGATCCGGATGATATGTACACCGTAGTCTGTCTCTGCCGTAACTATGTCACCCTTGCTGTTGCTGAAGCAGGCATCATTGAAAGGCTTTATCATCATCCCTTCACTGAACCATCCCAGGTCACCTCCCACCTGTGCTGACCCCTGATCATCTGAGTTGGCCATCGCCAGGATATCAAAACTGATTCCTGCCTTTACCAGCGCTATCAGACTGTCAGCCTCCTCCCTGGCATGTGTCAGGCTTCTCTCACCACCGGGTGAGAGAAGGATGTGTGCTGCCCTGACGGAGTCAGGACGGTCGGCAATATCTACTATTCGTGCTATCTTGTATGCGCCATCTTCAAGGAAGGGGCCTGCTATCGCTGACCTGTCACCCGACTCGGCCAGAGGGCGCAGCTCGGGCGAGAGATCGCTGGCTGTGAGATAGTAGCCGGTATGGCGGGTGTCAGCTGTCAGGTTGATATAGTTGACCAGGTCGGCAGCTTCAGCCATGCTCTCCTTCTCACGGGTGATCCACTCTTCTGCCTCACCAATATCAGCTTCGGAAGGGGTTATCTCAAACACAACATACTCCATGTCACGCGAGGCAGTACGCTTGTAACTCTCCTTATGCCTGTCGTAGTAGCTTTTGATCTCACCCGATGAGACTTTTACCAGGCTGTCAGGTACCGAAGCGTAGTTGCGCACCAGATAACTGAAGTCGACACTGTTGGTTGTCAGACTGTTCTCAAATGCTGTCTGGCTGCCGGTGACGTAGAGCCCTTTTGACAGAAGGTTTACCAGCTTGGTGTTGAGCCGGTCATTGATTATCTGGTCTTCAAAGAAGAGCCAGTATTTTTTGGTGGCAGGGTCAGCCTCAGTAGCCTTCAGGAAATTGACCAGAAGTGACTCATTGAGTATCCCTGTGGCAGGGTCAGCAAAGAGCTGCTGCACGATGGGATGTGGATTTTCGCCAAAGACAAGCATCTCCACCTCGTCAGCGCTCACCCCGAGCCCGGCCCTCTTGTAGGTCTGACCCATCAGCCTCTCGGAGACCAGCTGCTGCCATACCTGCTCCCTGAGACTCTGCATCATATCTTCATTCATGTCAGTGCTGCCAGACATCTTATAGATATCTACAAGGTCCTGCACCTTGCCCTCAAATTCCTGATATGATACATTCTCGCCATCTATCAGCGCTAGCTGGTAAAATTTGTCTGCCTTGCGCCGCTGGCCCGCATTACTGCCAAAAAAATCACTCACAACAAAGAGAAGGAGGGAAACCCCAATGACGATTGCCACCAACGGGCCCGCCTTTTCCCTCAGGTTCTGAAGTACTGCCATCTGATTTAGTGATTATACAATGAAGTTTGCTCTTGAAAAATACAGGCGACAAATATAACAAAAAACAGTTAAAGAAATTGATGAGCTGTTCTACCATTTTCCATATCTTACCGGTCAATATGATAATTCTCACCTTAACCGTTTGGTCAGGGTACAGGTTACTATATTAGGAAAATCAAAAACTGAATAGATATGTCAAGGAACCTGAGAGGACTCTCTTCAAGGAGAGGCCTGGCCGATAGTCTCTACGACAACATATCGGGGGCCGCTGCCGACGACAGGCTGTCGCGTGAAGAAAAATTAATGGCGATCTCTGACGAGTTTATGACCGGACGTGCTGCGGTACTGAGCGCCAGCTCGTTCTATGACTTCCTGCAGCCATCACATGACAGTAAAAAGGTGTTTGTATGTGATGGCACCGCATGCCTCGCCTCCGGCAGGAGTGATGAGGTGCGACGTACCCTTCTGGAGAGGTACCGGGAAGATGAGATAGGCAGTATGACCTGCCTGGGGCACTGCCACTCAAACAACGCCTTCATGGCTGACGGTACCATACAGCTGTGTGAGAGTGTGGCTCCTGCTGGTGTGATGAGGGTCAGCTCCAATGCTGAGATGCCAGCACTGCTCACCCCCACAGGTGATATCACCGGTTACTATTCACTTGCTGAGAGGTGGCATGATAACCCTGACGGTGCCCTGAAAGAGCTGGGGCTCTCGGGACTGCGGGGCCGCGGAGGGGCAGGCTTCCCG
Source organism: uncultured Rikenella sp. (assembly GCA_964537135.1). GTDB lineage: Bacteria > Bacteroidota > Bacteroidia > Bacteroidales > VadinHA17 > SR-FBR-E99. Next base: position 132,489 of record CAZHZC010000008.1, on the reverse strand, counting down.
TTTCATATAAAGGTGAAAGCGGCACGTGAGGCAGTGGCAGACCGCAAATATGTGGTATGTAATGGTGATGAGGGTGACCCCGGTGCCTTCTCTGACAAGTGGCTGCTCGAAGAGAGGCCTCATGCGGTGCTCTTCGGGATGCTGATGACCGGCATTATTACCGGTGCCGACACAGGGGTGGTTTATGTCAGGGGTGAGTACCCGCTGGCAGTAGAAAGGGTTGAGGAGGCGGTGAGAATACTTGCTGAAGCAGGTATAGCCACCGGACAGAATATCAGCCCTCTGACACGGTTCCGCTTCTATGTGGTGGAGGGCTCAGGTGCATATATATGTGGTGAGGAGACCTCACTGCTCAACTCAATCGAGGGACTGCGTGCTGAGGTGCGGACGCGCCCGCCATTCCCCGCCCAGTACGGACTGTTCGGTAAGCCAACGGTACTGAGCAACGTGGAGACCTTTGCCAACATACACTATATATTAGAAGAGGGAGGAGCGGCATGGGCAGCCATGGGAACGGAAAAGTCGCCGGGAACGAAGCTGGTATCACTGGATGGTGCTTTTAATAAACCCGGACTGGCAGAGGTGATGATGGGAACACCCCTCCGAACAGTGATTGATGATCTGGGAGGCGGAACACGCTACCCGGTTAAGGCATTCCAGATAGGAGGGCCACTGGGCGGACTGGTGCCGGCATCACGTGTTGATGACCTGACACTTGACTTTGAGTCGTTCGCAGCAGAGGGGTTCCTGCTGGGCCATGCAGGCATAGTATCCATCCCTGAATCCTTCCCGGTGATAAAGCTGATAGAGCACCTCTTTGAGTTCACCAGGAAAGAGTCGTGCGGCAAATGCTTCCCCTGCAGGCTAGGCTCAGCCAGAGGCCATGACCTGGTCAGTGGCGCCACCGCAAATGGTGAGAAGATAGACCGGCAGCTCTTCGATGACCTGCTGGAGGCGATGCACCTGGGGTCACTATGTGCGCTGGGTAGCGGACTACCGCTGCCGGTCAGGAACGCAATGCAATATTTCAGTGATGAGCTGAACGGATATTTCATTTCAAAGAAGGCATAGCGATGGAAAAGATAGCATACATAGACAACAAGCCATTCCCCGTCAGGGAGGGAGAGACCATCCTCGAGTTTGTACGGAGGCACCACGGCCGGGAGGTGATACCCACCCTCTGCCAGTCAGATAACCTTGAAAATTACGGCTCATGCCGCATCTGCTCGGTAGAGGTGGCCCTCAAGGAGGAGGGGCCCGCCAGGGTGATGGCATCATGCCATACACCCGTAGCACCGGGATACTACGTCTATCCATCCTCAGACAAGATAAAGAGGCTGAGGAGAAGTATCCTCGAGATGGTGTTGTCTGAATACCCGGAGGGGAGGATGAGACCTGAGGAGGGGATGCTGCCTACCGAGTTTCAGTCTGTGATAGCCAAGGCAGGGCCGGAAGAGGTGCGCTATAAGAGAACGGTTACCGGATATGAACAGGACAGGACAAGGCCATACGTCTGGTCTGACTTTACCGAGTGTATCAAGTGCTACCGCTGTGTGAGAGCCTGTGATGAGCTGCAGACAGAGAGGGTGCTGTGGATACACGGGAGGGCTGACAAGAGCCGTATAATAAAGGATTTTGACCGCTCATTCATTGAGTCGACATGTGTCTCATGCGGCGCATGCGTACAGACATGCCCCACCAACGCCCTCACAGACCGCTATTCGGCCAAGACCCTCAAGGCCGACAGGATAGTACGTACAACATGTACCTATTGTGGCGTGGGGTGTAACCTCGATGTGAAGGTGATAGATGAGGTGGTAAGAGGTATTGAGGCTCCCCTGGATGCGGTAACCAACAGGGGCCATACCTGCGTCAAGGGAAGGTATGCATTTGAGTTCTATAACCACCCTGACAGGCTGCGCTCACCGATGGTAAAAAAGAATGGAGTGCTGACAGAGGTGTCATGGGATGAGGCGTATGACTATACCGTAAAACGGTTCAAGGAGATAAAGGAGCAGCATGGAGCGGATGCACTGGCAGGGATCTCATCGGCAAGGTGTACCAATGAGGAGAACTATCTGATGCAGAAATTCTTCAGGATGGTGATCGGCACCAACAATATTGACGGATGTGCCAGGGTGTGTCATGCACCCACAGCTATGGGAATGCAGTGGGCATATGGTACCGGGGCGGCAACCAACTCGGTCAATGATATGTACCACACCAGCTGCATACTGCTGGTAGGAGCCAACCCGTCAGCGGCACATCCGGTGACCGGAGCACGGATAAAGGCGGTGGTCGAGTCAGGCACACCACTGATAGTGATTGACCCGCTGAAGATAGAGCTGGCAACAGTGGCAAAACATCACCTGCAGATTATACCCGGAACAAATGTGGCAGTGCTTAACCTCTTTGCCTACTACCTGCTCAAGGAGGGCTACATTGATGATCAGTTCATCAGCTCGCGCACCGAAGGGTGGGAGGAGTTCAGGAGCTACCTCGAGAACCTTGATGTGGGTGAACAGGAGCGTATATGCGGAGTAGACCGCTGGCAGGTGAGAGAAGCTGCCATTGAGTATGGCTCAGCACCGGCAGCAATGGAGTTTCACGGACTGGGGATGACTGAACACTGGCAGGCCACCAAGGCTATAACACTGATATCCAACATTGCCATGATGACAGGCAATATTGGCAGACTGGGAACAGGCATCAACCCGCTGCGCGGACAGAACAACGTGCAGGGTGCCGCTGACATGGGTATACAGCCACACCAGGGGGCGGGCTACCTCGATGTCACCAATCCTGAGAATATAGCACTCTACACCGCATACTACGGTGTTGAGCACCCCTCAGTACCGGGTAAAAGGATACCTGAGATGTTTGCTGCTGCACACAGCGGTGAGCTGAAGGCACTGTGGATCATGGGCGAGGATGTGTTGCAGACTGACCCCAACACATGCCATGTGAGAAGTGCACTGGGAGGGCTTGAGTTCCTGGTGGTGCAGGAGATATTCATGTCTGAGACAGCACGGATAGCTGATGTCATTTTTCCCGCATCATCATTCCTGGAGAAAGAGGGAACCTTCACCAATGGTGAACGCCGTATACAGAAGGTGCAGAGGGTGGTGGATCCACTACCGGGGACAAAGCCTGACGGACAGATAGTGGTTGATATGATGAACCGTATGGGATACCACCAGGAGGGATACTCGGCTGACATCATTCTGAAGGAGATAGCCGGTATAGTACCCTTCTTTAAAGGGGTTAAGTGGGATGAGCTGGGCACCAATGGCAAGCAATGGCCGGTACTTGAAGATGGCACTGACACAAAAATAATGCATGTAGATGCCTTCAAGCGCGGTAAGGGTAAATTTCATTCATGGGATTATGATGACTCACCCGAGCTGAAAGAGCATGGAGAGAAATATCCCTATATACTCACTACAGGCAGAATACTTGAGCATTATAATAGTGGTACCATGACCCGGCGTACACCCAATAGTGAGCTTGTCACCGAAGACCTGCTCTTTATCAATCCGGTTGATGCACGGGCCAAGGGGTTGATCAGCGGTGACTATGCGCGTATCTATTCGGCACGTGGCATAACTACCATGAAGGTGGAGGTGACTGATGTGGTGAGAGCAGGGGTGATCTATACCACATTTCATTTCCCTGAGGCAGGTATAAACTTCCTTACCAGCGGTATGGGAGATGAGTATACCCTCACCCCTGAATACAAGGTGACCGCTGTTGACTTTGAGAAGTCACAGTATGGCATCTTCCGGAGGGCTGAGTGCCGTACAGATATACTGTAACAGGCAGGAGATACCACAGAGGATTTTTTCTGGGGATTTCCGTTAGAGAAGCTTTTTGAGAGGGTTTTCCACAGAGGAGTTGTATTAGCCATTTCAGTACATTTGGCTGATTATAGCCCGGCAGCAGCTACGCTACCTGTCGGGCACCCTTTTTGCCGTACCATGTTGTAGAGGCACTTAATAGGATGCCCGAAACGTTAAGATCAATAACAATCACTATTTTTGTATAAAATCTATCATGGCCAGAATGAAGAGATCAGTAATCCTCACACTAGTTGTTGCAATGCTCTTCCCGGCCTTTGCCGGGGCACAGAAGCAAAAGATGGAGAGGGCATGGGCTGCCTACTCAGCCGGTAGTTACTATGAGGCCATTGACTTTTTCAAGGATGCCTACTCACGTGTACGTGACAGAGAGGTAAAGGCTGAAATGGTCTTTATGGTGGCTGAGTGCTACCGCCAGATAAATGAGCCCAGGAGTGCCGAGCAGTGGTACAAAAGGGCTGTCAGGTCACCTTTTGCCAGGCCGGAGGCACAGTACTGGCTTGCTGAGAGTATCAAGAAGCAGGGTCACTATCCGCAGGCCATAGAGGAGTTTCGCAACTACCGTCAGCTGGTGCCGGGAGACCCGCGCACCGAGCAGCAGATACGTGCCTGTGAGCTGGCTGTCGAGTGGGAATCATCACCCGGATCGTACAACGTGGAGGAGCTGAAGGAGGCCAACTCACGCGGATCAGATTTTAGTCCTGCCTATGCACGTGATGACCATGGCCTGGTATGGTTCACCACCTCACGTGACAATGCCAGGGGCAGCAAGGTACATGGCGTCACCGGCCAGAGCTTTACCGATATTTTTGAGACCAGGCTTGACAAGAAGGGCAAGTGGAGCACACCGGTGCCGGTAGATTTTCTTAACAGTGAGTTTGAAGATGGCACACCATCATTCTCAAGTGACTATAGTGAGGTATGGTTCACCCGCTGCGAGGCGGGCAAGCGCCAGAACAAGGGGTGTGTAATAATGTACTCATCACGGCAGGGTACCAGGTGGAGTGACCCGGTCAGGGTTGAGCTGCTGGCTGATACGCTGGTGGCAGCCCATCCGGCTATCTCGCCCGACGGTCAGACACTCTACTTTGTCTCTGACATACCGGGTGGTTTGGGTGGCAAAGATATTTACCGCACCACACGCACCTCGGCCGGCAGTGAGTGGTCTAGGCCCGAGAACCTTGGCAGAGACATCAATACGCGTGGTGATGAGCTGTTTCCCTTTGTACGTGATGACGGTACACTCTATTTTGCTTCTGACGGACATATAGGCATGGGCGGACTCGATATCTTCAAGGCTACACCGCTCTCTGACGGCGGATGGCTGGTAGAGAATATGAAGCCACCAATTAACAGTCCGGCTGATGACTTCGGCATCACCTTCGAGAGCGATGCCGAGAAGGGGCTCTTCAGCTCATCACGCAAGGGGAGAGGTACCGATGATCTCTATACGTTTGAGATGCCGCCACTGCTCTTTAGTGTCACCGGACTGGTACGTGATGAGAAGAGTGGCCAGCCCGTAGAGGGCGCCGTAGTACAGCTTATCGCCAGCGACGGAGCAAATATGCAGACAGAGACCGGCGGCGCCGGTGACTTCAGGTTCAGCCTGCGTCCCGAGGTAGACTACATCTTCCTGGCAACAAAGAAGGGCTATCTGAACGGCAAAGAGAGGGAGACAACACGCGGACAGGATAAGAGTCGTGACTTCATGGCTACCATACAGATGACACCTATTGACAGACCAATAGAGCTGCCCAATATTTTTTATGACTTCGGGAAGTGGGACCTCAGGCCCGAATCAATGGTGTCACTCGATAAGCTTATAGAGACACTCAATGATAACCCCAACGTGACCATTGAGCTTATGTCGCATACTGACTCACGTGATACTGAGGAGTATAACCTCGACCTCTCACAGAAGAGGGCACAGTCAGTTGTGGATTACCTGATAGAGAGGGGTATTGAGGCTGAGAGACTGACAGCGCGCGGCTATGGCGAGGGAAGCCCCAAGGAGGTGGATGATGAGATAGCGAAAAACTCACCATTCCTGAGGATGGGAGTCACCCTCACCGAGGAGTATATTAACTCACTGGCCAATGATGAGCAGCGTGAGATAGCTCATCAGATAAACCGCCGTACCGAGTTCAGGGTCATCAGCACCGAGTATACCGGTAAGGGTGAATAGCTGGCAGCATCCTGAAAGGAAAATGAACAGTGGCAGTCGTTAGCCGCCTGCCCTATTACCGTAAAGGATCAATAGCACCGGCAACCGTTGGCTGCCCGGCAGCATTGTACCGGTAAGGGTGATGGTCACCAGGTGATGGTACGCAGGTGATGATCACCAGGAGAAGGTGCCCTGCTCACTCCTGATCACCAGTCCACGCTCCGGTGCGTCGGTACAATATCCCACCACCCTGGCATCGAGGTTCATCGAGGAGGCTATCTCTATGATACGGGCAGCGCCCTTTTCGCTGGTATAGATCTCAAACCGGTGCCCCATGTTGAATACCTGGTACATCTCCTGCCACGGGGTACCCGACTGCTCCTGTATCATTCTGAAGAGGGGAGGTATAGGAAACATGTTATCCTTGACTATCATCACGTCGCCGGCAAAGTTGAGTACCTTGGTCTGTGCTCCGCCGGAGCAGTGAATCATCGCATGTATCTCATCCCTCAGCTCCCTGATCACCGGAATTATTACCGGTGCATAGGTACGTGTAGGCGAGAGCACCAGCCTGCCGGCATCAAGACCGGTATCCTCCACCATATCAGTGAGTCGCAGGGTGCCCCCATAGACCAGCTCCGGTGGTATCAGGGGGTCATAGCTCTCAGGGTAGCGCTCTGCCAGGTATGAGCTGAACAGGTCATGGCGGGCTGAGGTGAGACCGTTGCTTCCCATCCCCGAGTTGTAATGCTCTTCCCATGATGTCTGACCTGATGAGGCCAGTCCTACAATAAGATCACCCGGCGCTATCCTGTCACTGGTGATGACATCACTGCGTCGCATACGGGTGGAGACGGTTGAGTCAACTATGATGGTGCGTACCAGGTCACCCACATCAGCCGTCTCACCCCCGGCAGACCAGATACCCATCCCCAGGCTGCGCAGCCAGGCAAGCACCTCTTCGGTACCCTCAATGATGGCGGTGATAACCTCTCCGGGGATTAGGTTTTTGTTGCGTCCGATGGTTGATGAGAGCAGGATATTATCACAGGCACCCACACAGAGCAGGTCGTCAGTATTCATCACAATGGCATCCTGGGCTATCCCCTTCCATACTGAGAGGTCGCCGGTCTCACGCCAGTAGAGGTAGGCGAGTGATGCCTTGGTGCCGGCACCATCGGCATGCATAACACTGCACCACTCATCATCACCGCAGGCATAGTCAGGCATGATTTTGCAGAATGCTCCGGGGAAGAGGCCCCGGTCAACCCCGGAGATGGCACGGTGAACATCCTCTTTGGAGGCTGAGACACCACGCCCGGCATATCTTGATCGCTCTTTCATCAGGTAACGGCTAAGGTGCAAAGGTAAAGAAAGGGAGAGTAAATAAAAACCGGCTGTTATGAGTTAAAAAATGTGAAAAGGGGAGGGCGGAATAGCTGTTCACACTATTGTGATTTACCTTTAATACCTCTATTTCAATTAATCTGATAAGTTTTAAAGGATGAAAAGAAAATCTATTCCGCTGATACTCGCCGTGATGGCACTCGTAGCCACTGCAACGGCACAGAACTCCACTCTCAGATACCTGCTCCCGGAAAGGGTGGTTGATGAGATGATCGGGAGAGCCTCGGGCGAGACGGCGCTGAACCATATTATTGAGATGGGCGGCTATATACATGACAGACCCCTCACTGAGTATACAGAGATTACCCTCGAGTCAGCCTATGTCTATGGCAGGATAAAGGAGTATGGCCTTGAGGGGGCTGAAGTGAAGAGGTACCCGGCAGGTACCACCTGGGATGGTGTCAGCGGATCAGTATGGGAGATCAGTCCGGGACGGACAAAGATTGCAGATTTCTTTGACCTGAATGCCATGCTGGCTGAAGGCAGCCTCCCGGCAGATGTGACCACTGAGCTGGTATGGGTAGGTGAAGGGACAAAGGCTGACTTCGACAAGAGCGATGTGGAGGGGAAGATCGTTGTCACCTCGGGAAGTATCTCTGTGGTAAACAGTATAGGCACACAGAGAGGAGCAGCCGGAATTATCTCATTCAACTCACCCAGACCACTGCAGGTGCCCCTGGCAATACCTATTACCGGACTGGCGGGATGGGGCAGGCAGGTGAGCGGCAGCTCTACGTTCGGGTTCTTCCTGCCGCCGCGTGAGGGACATCTGTTGCGTGACAGGCTGCTGGCTGGTGAGAAGATCATAGTGCATGCAGTGGTGGAGTCACAGATGGTTGAGTATCAGCACGAGGTGCCTACATGCTACATACCGGGCAGTGACCCCGACGCTGATGAGATAATATTCTCAGCTCACCTGTTTGAGGGGCTGGTGAAGCAGGGGGCCAATGACAATATCTCAGGCAGTGCAGCTATACTTGAGATAGCGCGCATGCTCAAGGTGATGATAGATAACGGTATCATTGAGAGACCCAAAAGAACAATCCGGTTTCTGTGGATACCGGAGTTTGCAGGTACGGGACCCTTCGTCACTGAGAACCGTGAGCTGATGAAGAGAACCCTCTGTAACATAAACCTCGATATGGTGGGTATCAACCTTGCCGCAAACCAGTCGTTTCTCTGCCTCCACCGTACCACCTTCGGAAACAGACATTATATCAATGATGTAATGGAAAATTTCTACCATTTTGTCGGACTGGGCAACCGGGCAGGACTGGCCATCACTGCCAGAGGAGGGTTTATGAAACGAATCGTAGCCCCCACCGGCAGTGATGACCCCTTCTACTACCGTATAGATGACCATTACGGCTCATCTGACCATGAGGTGTTCAATGACTGGGGTGTCGGAGTGCCGGGAGTGATGATGATCACCTGGCCCGACCTCTATTACCACACCTCACAGGATCTGGCAGACAAGTGTGATGCCACCCAGCTTAAGCGTGTATGCTTTATTGGTGCCGCCACCGCCTATGCCATCGCCAGCGCTGATGATGCCATGGCTGCCCGGATAGCCTCGGAGATCACCTCCAATGCTGCCGGACGGATAGGGCAGCAGTTAGAGAGAGCCACTGACCTGGTTGACAGGAGCGACAGTGAGTCATTTGTGTCGGCCTACCGGCTGGGACGATCATATATTGAGGCGACAGTGATGAATGAGGTGGCTACCATATTTACCACCCTGGAGCTGGCAAAAGAGAAAAAATCATTTACCGCCTTCCTCAATGAGCAGAAGGGAGCCATCGAGGCCAATGGCAGGGCAGCACTCAATGCGTTTGAGAGCTTCATGAGACAGAAGGCGGCAGCCCTGGGCAGGCCTGTGGCTGCGGTGTCACGCCCTACCGCCCTGGAGGCGCAGGCAGCAGCAACCTACCCGAAAGAGACACCTGCCGTAAAGGAGAAAGGGTACAGGGGGCACAGCCAGATGCTCTTCAACCTTGACAGGAGCGTTATGGAGAAGTATCCGTTTAATATGAGGAACCTAGACACACAGGAGCTGGCCCGGCTCTGTACCGGCAGCCATTCAGCCCTGGATATCAAGAAGCTGCTCGACACACAACGGAAAGAGGGTGAGACTGATCTGCAGGAGGTGGTTAACTATATCGGCCTGCTCAATGAGCTCGGACTGGTCACGGTAACCAAAAAGAGGTAGCAGCGGTAGTATAAGCGGGTATGGTTACCCTAGCTGCCTGAAGAACAAACTGCCTGGCAGCAGGTTGGCAAAAATAGTCTACTCCATTGTCATGAGCCTGACAATTACTATCTTTGCACCCTGAAATTTAACAACTGATGGCTAATAATCTCATACTGGAAAAGCTTGCAGGCGTAAAGAGAAGGTTTACTGAGGTGGGTGAGCTGCTGGCCTCTGCCGACGTGATCTCTGACATGAAGCGCTACATCAGGCTGAACAAGGAATATAAGGAGCTCAGACCGGTGGTGGAGGCGTATGAGAAATACAAGAGCGCCACTGACAACCTCGAGAGTGCCAGGACGCTTCTTGCTGCTGAGAAGGATGATGAGATGCGTGAGATGGCCAAGGCAGAGATAGATACACTCCTTGAGACCATCCCTGAGATGGAGGAGGAGATAAGGTACCTGCTGCTGCCGGCAGACCCCGAGGATGAGAAGAATGCCATCATCGAGATAAGAGCCGGTACAGGAGGTGATGAGGCGAGCATCTTCGCAGGTGACCTCTACCGTATGTATTCCAAGTATATTGAGTCAATGGGATGGAAGAGTGAGATGAACCACTATACTGAGGGGACCGCCGGTGGATTCAAAGAGGTGATATTTACCGTCAGTGGCGATGGGGTGTACGGAATCCTCAAGTATGAGTCAGGAGTGCACCGGGTACAGCGTGTACCACAGACAGAGACACAGGGGCGTGTACATACCTCGGCAGCAACGGTGGCTGTACTGCCGGAGGCTGATGAGGTAGATGTGGAGCTGCGAAGTGAGGATATCCGTAAAGATACCTACTGCTCTTCGGGTCCCGGCGGACAGAGCGTAAATACCACCTACTCAGCAATCAGGCTGACCCATATACCTACCGGAATAGTTGTTACCTGCCAGGATGAGAAGTCACAGATAAAGAACCTTGAGAGGGCTATGAAAGAGCTGCGGACAAGGCTCTATAACCTGGAGTACCAGAAGTACCTGGATGAGATCTCCGGCAAGCGTAAGACCATGGTCTCAACAGGTGACCGCTCGGCAAAGATACGCACCTACAACTACCCGCAGGGCCGGATAACCGACCATCGTATCAACCTGACACTCTATAACCTCACCTCAGTGCTGGATGGCAATATACAGGAGCTGCTAGACAAGCTGCAGATGGCAGAGAATGCCGAACGGCTCAGAGAGAGTGAGATCAACTGAATCGCAGCATGACCGCACAGGAGATTTTTCACCATATTTTACGAAAGAGATCATTTCTATGTATCGGTCTTGACCCTGAACATTCACGCCTGCCGGAGGCCGTTGCCGGAGCTGATGATCCGGTCTTTGAGTTCAACAGACGGATAATAGATGCCACCCATCACTATGCGGTAGCCTATAAGCCCAACTTTGCATTCTATGAGTCATACGGACAGCAGGGGATGGAGGCTCTCAGGAAGACGGTGAACTACATCAGGAAGATTGACAGAACCATCTTTATTATTGCCGATGCCAAGCGGGGCGATATAGGCAACACCTCCAGGATGTATGCCAGGTCTGTCTTTGGTGAGATGCCCTTTGATGCTGTGACGGTAGCACCATACATGGGTGAAGACTCCGTGACACCGTTCCTCTCATACCCCGGCAGGTGGGCAGTGATACTGGCTCTAACCTCCAACAAGGGGGCTGATGACTTTCAGTACCACCCCGGCAGCGGGCAGCCACTCTATGAGAAGGTGCTGACACTGTCACAGAGGTGGGGAACAACAGACAACATAATGTATGTTACCGGGGCCACCCGGGCCGTGCTGCTGGCCGATATACGGCGGATCGTGCCTGACCACTTCCTGCTGGTGCCCGGCATAGGTGCACAGGGCGGCAGCCTTGAAGAGGTGGTCACTCATGGTATGAACAGCCGGTGCGGACTGCTGGTAAATTCCTCACGTGCCATTATCTATGCTGACTCGTCCGGCAGCTTTGCCGGGGTGGCAGCTGAGAGAGCCCGCGAGATACAGCAGGAGATGGCGGGATACCTCACCGAAAGATTCGGCAGCTGAGCTGTTATTCTCCTTTGACACAATTCACCTCCTTCTGTTACCCGCCGGCGTCCTTCTGCTACCCGCCGGCCTCCTTCGCTACCCTCCGGTATCTTCCACTGCCTTCCGCTACCCTCCGGTGCTTTGCGCTACCCTCCGGCGTTCTCCGCTACTCTCTGTAGCCTTCCGCAGGTTTCCGCTACCTTCCGGTATCTTCCGTAGTCCTCCGCAGCCTTCCGCAGCCTTCCACCGCCTTCCGCTACCCTCCGCAGCCTTATCGAAGAGGGTAACCCCGGGCATATTTCAGACCCCTCCCCGGTCCCTCCCCGGTATCAGGATGCTGAAAATTGATATTAGATGGAGCTCAATGCACTATTCTCCTCTTTTGTTACTAAATTTGGGTAGCTGCATTTCTTTAACCTGTTTATCATATGAGAGAGGAGTTTCTGCACTGGCTCTGGAAGAACGGCTATTATGATGCCGGTGGGCTGTGTGATGCCGATGGCGTACCGATAGAGGTGTTAACCCCGGGAGAGTACAATCGTGATGCCGGTCCTGACTTTTTCAGTACCAGGCTGCGGATAGGCGGTACTGAATGGGCAGGCAATACCGAGATACATATCAATTCCTCTGACTGGTATCGTCATGGTCACCATACTGACCACGCCTATGAAAATGTTATTCTGCACCTGGTAATCAATAATGATGCAGACACGTTTACCCTCTCCGGCAGGCGGCTGCTGAACGTGACTATCAGGTTTGACCAGGGGCTGTGGGATAACTATGTCTCACTGATAAACAACCCCTCCCCGCTGTCATGCCACGGGATGATAGGCACTGTTGATATTCCGGAGGTGAAGCAGTGGCTCTGGAAGCTGGCCGTTGACCGTCTCATAAGAAAGGGTGATGAGGTGGAGAGAACAGTGGCTCTGACCCGTAACGACTGGGAGGAGACACTATACCGCAGGGTGGTACGCTACTTCGGTTTCCGGGTCAATACCGGTCCGTTTGAGCTGCTGGCCACACGGCTCCCACTGAAGATCATCAGAAAGCATGCTGACCGGCTGACGCAGGTTGAGGCTCTCCTCTTCGGTACTGCCGGACTGCTGGAGGAGACACTCTTCAGGGAGGCTGCTGATGACTATTTTAACCTCCTGGCCAGGGAGTACCGTATGCTGCGGTCGAAGTACTCACTGCAGCCTGTTGAAGGCTGGCTCTGGAAATTTCACCGCCTGCGGCCAGCCAACTTCCCTACGGTACGTATCGCACAGCTGGCGGCACTGTTGTGCCATAGCCAGGGGCTCTTCTCCAGGGTGCTGGAGGGCTATGACCGCCACTCCCTGGGGGTGATACTGGGTGCGGAGGCTTCACCATACTGGAGGAGCCACTACCAGTTTGGTCGTGTGGTGCCGGCAGTGACAGGACGTGCCGGGAGACAGGCGGTTGACCTGCTGATAATAAATGCTATAGTGCCTCTGCTCTTCGCCTATGGCAGGGTGAGGCAGCAGCAGGAGTGGTGTGACCGGGCAGTGGCGCTGCTCGACTCGCTACCCCCGGAAACGAACGGAGTGGTGAACGACTTTGTCAGGGCAGGACTGCGTCCCGGATCGGCACTCGCCTCACAGGCGCTGTTGGAGCTGCGTAACCAGATGTGCAGAAAACAGCGCTGCCTGCACTGCCCGATCGGCTCATCAATTATTGCATCAGAGAAAACGATAGGCAGATCAGATTCACTCTTTCTGGAGCCATAACCTGTTTTCCCGGAGCCATAACCTGTTTTACTGTTGCCACAATTCATCTTTACGGCGCCGGAGCCTGCCTTCCCGAGGTGATTACCTGTTTTCCCGGAGCCATAACCTGTTTTCCCGGCGCCGGAGCCACATCCCCTGCCCCCGGAAAAAGCTGCTGCAGTGCTGAGGAGGTGATGCCTGTCGTGGTATGGTATCAAAGTTATCACCAGGCGCAACGTTTGGTACTAAAATTGCGTCTTATTAATAAAGTCCTCCATCTCTTCGTTATAACTGTAGTGCAGATTGGAGGCAAAAGGTCAAATACAAAAAAATAAACAGCATTGTTTGAATTATTACAAAATAGAGTTGTATCTTTGCGAACCAAAATTGAAGGTTTTTTAAATAATCTATTGGATAAGGATATGTATTTGACCACGGAGAAGAAACAGGAATTTTTCAAGACTTTCGGATCATCAGAAATGGATACTGGCAGTGCTGAAGGTCAGATTGCTCTTTTCTCCTACAGGATCGCCCACCTCACTGAACATCTTAAGAAGAACAGAAAAGATTTTAGTACACAAAGGGCGCTCATCAGACTAGTCGGAAAAAGAAGACGCTTACTGGACTATCTTAAAGTCAAGGATATCAGCAGGTATCGTGAGATCATTAAGGCTCTTAACCTGCGCAAATAGGGAAAAAGGCAATTTCATATTGCCTTTTTTAATTCCGTGAGTAGTCTCCCCTAACTTATCATTTATCCTGTAACAACAAGTAGTTCAGATGTATAAAGTAATTGAAAAGAGTATTGACCTGGGTGATGGCCGGTCAATCATCATTGAGACCGGCAAGCTGGCCAGGCAGGCTGACGGCGCTGTAGTGGTAAGGATGGGGAAGACCATGCTGCTGGCTACAGTGGTGGCCGCCAAAGAACCCAGGGAGGATGCTGATTTTATGCCCCTCTCCGTTGAGTATAAGGAGAAATATGCGGCATCAGGCCGCTTCCCCGGTGGCTTCCTCAAGAGAGAGGCCAGGCCGGGAGACAATGAGATACTGGTCTCCAGGCTGGTTGACAGGGCACTGCGCCCCCTATTCCCTGAAGACTATCATGCAGAGGTGTTTGTGACAATCAACCTGATCTCGGCTGACAAGGATATTATGCCTGACTCGCTGGCCGGACTGGCTGCTTCAGCAGCACTGGCTGTCTCTGACATACCATTCCTGGGCCCCATCTCAGAGGTGAGGGTGGCACGGGTCGATGGCAGGTTTATCGTTAACCCCACCTTCCATGAGGTGGAGTCGGCTGACCTCGATATTATCGTTGGGGCCACATATGAGAACATCATGATGGTTGAGGGTGAGATGAAAGAGGTCTCTGAGGAGGTGCTGCTGGAGGCTATGAGTGTGGCTCATGACGCTATCAGGCCGCAGTGCCTGGTACAGAAGGAGCTGGCTGAGCTGACCGGCAAGAGCGTGAAGAGAGAGTACAGCCATGAGAGCAATGATGAGGATCTGAGAAAGAAGGTGTGGGATGAGACCTATGACAAGTGCTATGCACTGGCTGGCAGAGCCCTTGACAAGAAGAGTCGCACTGACGGGTTTGATGCCATAAAGGCTGAGTTCATGGCTCAGTATCCTGAGGATGAGCCGGCTGATGCGGTGCTGGTCAACAGGTACTTCCATGCGGTGGAGAAGGAGGCGGCACGCCGGCTGGTGCTCGATGAGCAGAAGCGCCTTGACGGACGGCAGACAGATGAGATAAGGGAGATACGTTGTGAGATAGAGCCGCTGCCGGCAGCACACGGGTCAGCACTCTTCACCAGGGGTGAGACACAGGCGCTGGCAACCGTGACCCTCGGTACCAAGCTTGATGAGAAGATGATAGATGAGGTACTCAAGCAGGGCTCAGAGAAGTTCACCCTTCACTATAACTTCCCGCCCTTTGCCACCGGTGAGGCCAAGCCGGCACGCGGAACCAGCCGCCGTGAGATAGGGCATGGCAATCTGGCACACAGAGCACTCAAGAATATGATGCCTCCCGAAGAGAGCAATCCATATGCAATACGTATTGTATCAGACATTCTCGAGTCAAACGGATCATCATCAATGGCTACCGTCTGTGCAGGCACACTGGCACTGATGGATGCGGGGGTCAGACTGGCAAAACCGGTCTCCGGAATAGCCATGGGAATGATCTCTGACACAGATGGTGGTAAGTATGCCATCCTCTCAGATATCCTTGGTGATGAGGATCACCTTGGTGATATGGACTTCAAGGTTACCGGCACACGTGACGGGATCACCGCCACACAGATGGATATCAAGGTTGACGGACTGCCGGTGGAGGTGCTGCGACAGGCACTCGATCAGGCCAGACGCGGAAGATTGCATATACTCGACATTATGGAGCAGACAATCTCTGAGCCGAGGCCCGACCTCAAGCCGCACGCCCCAAGGATAGAGAAGATCTTTATACCGAAGGAGATGATCGGTGCTGTGATAGGTCCGGGAGGAAAGATAATACAGGATATACAGGCAACCACCGGAGCAACCATAGTGATTGAAGAGCTCAATGGCCAGGGAGTGGTCGATGTCTTCGGAGATAACTATGAGGTGATCAAGGCAGCACTTGACAAAATCAACGCTATCTGTGCAGTACCTGAAGTGGGCAAAGTGTATACCGGCAGGATAAAGACAATAACCCAGTTTGGTGCATTTGTAGAGATACTGCCCAACAAGGATGGACTGCTGCATATCTCTGAGATGGAGTGGCGTAAGGTAGACACCGTTGAGGAGCTCTTCAAGGAGGGCGAGATCGTGGAGGTACAGCTGATCGAGATCGATCAGAAGACCGGCAAGCTTCGACTGTCGCGTAAGCCGCTCCTGCCCAAGCCGGAAGGCTATGTAGAGCCCCCCAGAAGGGAGCACTCGGGAAGAAGGGAGCACCAGGGGCCACGCAACGAAAACCGTAACCCGCGCAACCCGCGATCCAATGACCGGAGACGTGATTATAACCGCTGACAGGAGTAGCGGAAATCATCCATAGTCGTTTTTATCTGAGGCACGGCAATTGTCCGTGCCTTTTGATTTTTGTTGGCAGTGTGGCAGGCAAGTGTTATTTTTGATCATGCAGACGGAGGTGACCGCCGTGGTTAGGGTGCTGATTGCCGGCGAGAGAGCTGATCACCATGGATCGAGTGCCGATCGCTGCAGAGAGGCAGAGGTGACCGCCATGGATAGGGTGCTGATTGCCGGCGAGAGAGGTGACCGCCATGGTTAGGGTGCTGATTACCTGCGGGGGGATGGGAAGGATGCCGGACTGCCACGGTGACTATAGTAAATAAAACTGTTTTGCGGATGAGAGAGAACCGTTACAGTTACATAGTAATTGAAGGTAACATAGGTGCTGGCAAGAGCTCACTGGCCACAATGATTGCTGAGGAGTACAATGCCCGGCTGATACTTGAACGGTTTGCCGACAACCCGTTCCTGCCTAAGTTTTACAGAGACCCTAAACGATATGCCTTCCCGCTGGAGCTCTCATTCATGGCTGACCGCTACAGTCAGCTAAAAGAGGAGGCCCCCGGGCCCGACCTCTTCTCACCGCTTACATTATCTGATTACTACTTCATGAAGTCACTGGTCTTCTCGGCAAAAACCCTTGATGATGATGAGTTTGCGCTCTACAGGCAGATATTCTATATCATCTACAGCTCACTGCCCAGACCTGACCTCTATGTCTACCTCCATGTCACGCCTGAGAGACTACTAAAAAATATTGCTGCCAGAGGCAGGGAGTATGAGAAATTAATAACAGCCGAATACCTTGCAGGCATTGAAGAGAGCTACTTCAGTTTCTTCAGGCAGAACCCGGGAAACCGCTACCTGGTACTCGATATGCAAAATATTGATTTTATTGCCAGTCATAACGACTACCAGAAGGTAAAAGAGGCTATCTTTACAACGCAACTTACTGAGGGTATTAATTTTCGCAAATTTTGACTTTTTCAGTACAACGGTAAGGTTATCTGCTGAAAAATAACTTATATTTGCAACCAAATTGGAAATATCGTATAATTGCTCTTATTAACAGAAACTGATCGCAACTAAAAAAACTAATTATGAAAACTTTCACCAGACTTTTTGTCATTCTGCTCGCTGCTGTGCTTATGTCAGGTTGCAGCAGTCTTGACAAGATGAAGAAGAATCACAATCTTGTCAGGTATGAGATTACGCCGAAGGTGCTTGAAACCCATGGTGGTATTGTTGCTGCACAGCTAAAGGCTACCTACCCGAACAAGTACTTTGACAAAAATACCACTTTGAAGATCACTCCGGTTCTGGTCTATGAAGAAGGTGAGACACCGTTTGATGTGCTGCTTTACACCCAGGGAGAGAAGGTTCTGGCCAACAACAAGCAGGTAGCCTGGACTGGCGGCTCAGCCAACTGGTCAGGTGATGTGGACTATATACCTGAGATGAAGGTCTCTGAGTTCATGCTTCGTATTGAGGCATCCAGAAAGGGAAGGACTCTTGAGTTTGACCCCATCAAGCTTGCTGATGGTGTCATTGCAACCTCAACACTGGTAGAAGACCATCCGGTACCTGTTGTTATCAAAGATCAATACCAGCGTATCGTTCCTGAGCAGAAGATTGCTGACATACTCTATGTCATCAACAGGTCTGATATCAGGACCTCAGAACTCAGATCAACTGATGTTCAGGCTCTGAAAGACTATGTCGGTCTGGTGCTTGATGATGAGAGGGTTGAGCTGAAGGGCCTTACCGCCAGCTCATATGCCTCACCTGACGGTCCGCTCACACTCAATGAGAGGCTGTCAGCCGACAGAGGTAAGTCAGCCGAGAGATATATCAAGAGAGAGTATGGCAAGATGCTTGACCTCGACAATCTCTTTGAGAGCCTCACCACTCCCGAAGACTGGGAAGGGTTCAAAAACCTGGTGCAGGAGTCGTCAATAGCTGACAAGGAGCTTATCCTCAGGGTTCTCTCAATGTATCAGGACCCGGTTGTACGTGAGCGTGAGATCAAGAATATGTCTACAGCCTATGAGGCACTCGCAAAAGACATACTGCCGCAGCTGAGAAGGTCAAAGCTGATAGTTGATGTCAACCTGATAGGCCTCAGTGATGAGGAGATTATGGATGCTATTAAGAATGACCCCTCAATCCTGAGCCTTGAGCAGATCCTCTACGCAGCAACACTGACAAATGATGCCAATGAGATGCTCACCTATTACAAGATGGCACATGAGAAGGCACCCAAGTGCTACCGTGCACTTAACAACATGGGATGGGCATACCTCCACCTCAATAAGCCTGATGAGGCGATTGATGCTCTTGAGAAGGCACAGGCCCTCAAGAATGATGATAATGTGAAAAACAATATGGGCTATGCTGCCCTGATGAAGGGTGATATTAAGGCTGCAGCAGAGTATTTCAACTCTATGTCAGCTGCCACCCCCGAATCGCGTTTCGGACTGGGAACCATAGCAATACATGAAGGTAAGTATGATCAGGCAGTCAACCTGCTGGGTGATACCCCAACCATGAACCTGGCGCTGGCACAGCTGCTCAAGGGTGACCTGGGCAAGGCACAGACAACCATACAGTCGGTTGAGCCATGCAAGTGCGGTGCACCATCATACCTTAAGGCTGTCATTGCAGCACGCAGTGATAACAAGGATGGTGTGATCAGCGGACTGCGTGAAGCTATCGGCTACAACAGCGACTGGAAGAATTATGCACAGACTGACCTTGAGTTTGCAAAATTCTTTACTGACGATACCTTCAGGTCAGTAACAAGGTAGTTGAGTAATTGCGATATAGAATGACCCTGCCGCGTCCGGCAGGGTCATTTTTTTGGTATATGCTGCAGGGTCATTTTTTGGTATATGCTGCAGTCGGTAACTCTGACTCTCTGGTGACCCAAAAAAGTGCTCCCTCAAGGTGGCCCCGGTTCAAATTGCAAATATCCTTATGCAGCCAGAGGGTTCAGGGGTCTTCTAAAGGTTTAGCAGCGGCCTGTGGTGAGCTCCCACAGCACTATACCGGCACTGACGGCTATATTGAATGAGTGCTTGGTACCATATTGGGGTATCTCAATACAGTGGTCAGACAGCTCAATCACCTTCTCTGACACACCCCGTAC
The DNA here is from genome assembly GCA_964537135.1 of uncultured Rikenella sp. Lineage (GTDB taxonomy): Bacteria > Bacteroidota > Bacteroidia > Bacteroidales > VadinHA17 > SR-FBR-E99. The sequence continues at coordinate 112,915 of CAZHZC010000008.1, read as the reverse complement.
CTCATGCCCAAATATCAGAGCATAGTGCTGTCCCGGCTCAGTTTTAAAATGGTTGAGCGGCACTGCACCCTCTGTCTGCTCCACCGACACTATGGTGTAGCCCCTCTCTCTCAGCTCACCTACTGCCGTGAGGCTGTCATCAAAATAGCGCCATGCCACTGACTCGGTTGCTCCCAGCGCCGTCTTGTGTATCTCACGGTGCGGCGGGGTGGCGGTAATGCCGCAGAGCCATACCGCCTCAGCAAGAAAGGCATCAGCCGTACGGAAGACTGACCCTACATTGTTGAGACTTCTTACGTTGTCCAGAACGATGATAAAAGGCGACTTGCCTGCCGCCCTGAACTCAGCAATACTCTTGCGCCCCAGTTCATCATTTGTCAGCTTCCTCATTCTTTCCCGTTTCACCAAAAATAGTGTAAAAAAAAGAGTAAATTACAACCCGATTATTGGTGGGTGTGTAACTCCTATTTATTCAAATTATAAGCCAGTCATGAATATTCATGAATATCAGGGAAAATCGATACTGCAGGCACACGGTGTAGCGGTGCAGGAGGGTTTCATAGCAGAGACAGCCGAGCAGGCTGCCATGGCAGCTGAGGAGCTGCAGAAAAAATTTGATACCTCAATTTTTGTTATCAAGGCACAGATACATGCAGGCGGACGCGGCAAGGGAGGGGGTGTCAAGATAGCAAAATCACCCGCTGAGGCCGCGGCGATAGCATCTCAGATGCTGGGTATGACCCTGGTCACCCCACAGACCGGGCCGGCGGGTAAGGTGGTGAGGAAGGTGCTGGTGGCACGTGATGTCTACTATAAGGGTGACTCTGATATCTCTGAGTTCTACCTCTCGATGCTGCTTGACCGTGCCCGCTCAACATTTGTGGTGGTATACTCACGTGAGGGAGGAATGGATATTGAGGAGGTGGCTGCACAAAAGCCGGAGGCACTCTTTACCGAGGTGGTTGACTATACCTGCTGCCTGCATGAGTTCCAGATGAGGACGATAGCCTCCAACCTGGGACTGAAGGGTAAGGCTTACCGTGAGATGGTGACATTCCTCAGGGGAACCTGGGAGGCATTTATCAACTCTGATGCCTCACTGATAGAGATCAACCCGCTGCTCAAGACCAGTGATGACCGCATACTGGCGGTAGACTGCAAGGTGACACTCGATGACAATGCCCTCTTCCGCCACCCTGAGCTGGCAGCCATGCGTGACCTCTATGAGGAGGACCCGATAGAGGTGGAGGCGGGTGCCAGTAACCTCAACTATGTTAAGCTTGATGGTGATGTGGGGTGTATGGTCAATGGGGCAGGACTGGCCATGGCTACCATGGACCTGATACAGCTCTCAGGCGGCAGGCCTGCCAACTTCCTTGACGTGGGAGGAGGGGCCAATGCCAAAACGGTGGAGGCAGGGTTCCGTATAATACTGAAAGACCCCAACGTAAAGGCCATACTGGTAAATATATTTGGCGGTATAGTCAGGGGTGAGCGGGTGGCTGAAGGAATCATTCAGGCATACCGCTCAATAGGTGAGATAAAGGTGCCGGTGATAGTGAGGCTTGAGGGTACCAATGCCGAAGAGGGAAAAGCGCTGATCGACGGTTCAGGGCTTAAAGTGATAACCGCCTCTACCTTCGCTGACGTAGCCATAAGGGTGAAGGAGGCGCTGAGCTGACCCCCGCCATAGAGTCACCGGCAGACAACGGGTGAGATGCTATCTGCTGTCAGCAGGTGAAATACCACGGCTGCAAGCAGGTGAGCTACCATCGGCCGGCATTATTCCTGTCTGATCCAATACTCTTAAAATGAGCATAGTGTATGCTGATATCGTTGTTGCGCGCCCACTGGGGGGCATCTATACCTACCTCATACCCGGGGATGCAGGGGGTGACATAGTGCGCGGCAGCCTGGTCACGGTGCCTTTTGGGAAAAGCAGTGCCACCGGACTGGTTATAAAGGTACATGATACAAAGCCTGAAGGTATAGAGCTCAAGCCGGTCAGCGGACTGCTTACTGATGACTACCTGATGAATGAGCCGCTCATACGCTTTCTTATGTGGGTGTCAGATTACTACCTGGCCTATCCCGGTGAGGCGCTGAAGGCGGCGCTGCCATCACCTAAATATATGGTTACTAAACCTGTCCGAAGGGCTGGCAGCGGTAAGGAGCCTGCAGGTGAAGAGAGGCCTGCCGGTCCCGCTGAGCTGACCACAATACAGCTGCAGGCCCTCAAGACCATCAGGGAATCCTTTGCCGCTCATGATACAGTGCTGCTGCATGGGGTCACCTCCAGTGGTAAGACGGAGATATATATTCATCTGATCAGTGAACAGCTTGCTGCGGGCCTGCAGGTGCTCTATATGCTTCCTGAGATAGCCCTCACAACGCAGATAATTGGCAGGCTGACCAGGCACTTTGGCAGTGAGATAGGTGTTTACCACTCACGACTCACCCCGGCGGTGCGGCGTGAGGTGTGGCAGAGGGTCAGTGACGGAACCCTCAGGGCGGTGCTGGGGGTACGCTCATCACTCTTCCTGCCGTTCAGTGACCTGGGCCTTATCATCGTTGATGAGGAGCATGACCCGTCATACAAGCAGCATGAGCCGGCACCCAGATACCATGCCCGTGACTCGGCAATAATGCTTGCACATATACATGGAGGCAAAACAGTACTGGGCTCGGCTACCCCCTCTCTTGAGAGCTACCACAACGCCAGGAGCGGCAGGTACGGGCTGGCTGAGCTCAACAGACGCTACGGTGAGGTGATGATGCCTGAGATGGTGATAGCCGATACACGTACCCCGGGCAGGAGGCGGGGAACCTACTTCTCGGCTACACTGCTCGATGCGGTGGAGGAGGCACTCAGGAGGGAGGAGCAGGTGATACTCTTCCAGAACAGAAGGGGCTTTGCACCATTCCTTATATGTAATAACTGCGGACATGTACCCACCTGCAAAAGCTGTTCGGTAAGCCTGACATATCATAAGGGCATCGGCAGACTGGTATGTCACTACTGTGGCAGAAGGGTGCCGGTGCCTGCCGGGTGCCCTGAGTGTGGTGTGCCCGGACTGATGACCAGGGGTCTGGGGACAGAAAAGGTGGAGGAGGAGATAAAGCTGATATTCCCCAATGCGAGGGTGGCAAGGATAGATCAGGATGCTGTCAGAAACCGGCAGGCAGCAGCGGTGATACTGGGCAGCTTCGCTGCCGGCGATACCGACATACTCATAGGCACGCAGATGATCTCAAAGGGGCTTGACTTTGAGCGCCTGACGGTGGTGGGAATACTCGATGCAGACAATATGATGCACTTCCCTGACTTCCGTGCCTGGGAGCGCAGCTTCCAGCTGATGGCACAGGTGAGCGGCAGGGCAGGGCGACGTACCCGCAGGGGCAGAGTGATAATACAGACCGTTGATCCGTCAAACAGCATCTTGAGGCATGTGTTGAAACATGACTACCACACTATGAGCAGGGAGCAGCTCGAAGAGCGTGAGCTCTTTGGCTACCCGCCCTTCGCCAGGATCATCAGGATAGTGATCAGACACCGCGACCCGGATGTACTCAATATTGTTGCGGACAGGATAGCCGGTGAGCTTGGCCGCTACCTAGGAGGCAATCTGCTGGGGCCTGACTATCCGATGGTGAGGCAGATACAGAGGTGGCACATAAAGAATATCATCATCAAGATAGGGAGTGCACTCTCACCATCAAAGGTGAAGGAGCTGGTCAACACGGTTATCAGCAGTGAACTGGCACGTGTGGGTGGCGCACTGCGTATTCATGCTGATGTTGACCCGCAGTGAGGCTATATCTCCCGGCGGCGGCTGCCCGCTGAAAGCTATTCACTACTACCCTGGTCCTCCTTCCTGAGAATGCTCCTTCGCTTGGCGACCAGGTCAGTCAGCTCAATTACCATGTCAGCATTGACCCTTCTGGCCATCGGTAGTACAAACTTCTCAGTCTGGTCAAGGTAGTCTGCTATCTTTTGGTCTGACTGTATATCACGATGCAGATCGGTGATATTGCTTATCCTGTCGGCACACTTGAGCAGCAGCGCATTGTCAGAGCCCTCTCTCAATATCCGTCTCAGATACTCCTCCTTCGGCTCACCCTGCCGCCTGGTGACCTGTAGCACCAGATCAACCACCGCCGGGCCGTCGCTGTCAATCTGCCGTATCTTATCAATCTCCGTGTCAGGAAGGTCTTCAAGAAGGTCATGCAGCACCGACGCCTTGAGCAGTACGCTGTTGTCGTAAAACTTGTAGTCGAGAAGAATCCCCAGGGTGAAGAAGCAGTGCCTGAACTGATTGCCGCCCACCTGTCGCTGTACACCTATCAGGGCTGTGGCCAGTAGTATGTATGGTGCCAGTACAAGATTCTTAAGTGCATCCAGGTCTGCCATCTCACTGAATTTATCGGAGGGTAAAGGTAGTGGTTAACCCTCATTAATATGGCTGTTGCGCCATCAGACTTATAAACAGGCTGTTCACCACTTTACTGGCACGAGGGGGTAGGCTGTCAGATAGTCACGGGTAGAGCAGCCTGAAGTTCCATCCATTGTCATCACTGTTCTTTACATAGACTATTCTGTCATGCAGGCGTCGTTCCCTTCCCTGCCAGAACTCAAAGTAGTCAGGCTTAAGAATAAACCCTCCCCAGTCTGCCGGTCTGGGTATCGGCCTGTCACGGTACCTTTCGTCAATCTCGGCGGCGGTACGCTCCAGCAGCTCTCTGCTCTCCAGCGCCCTGCTCTGGTGTGATGCTGCAGCACTCACCTGGCTCTCGCGCGGCCTGCTCCTGAAATAGGCATCTGACTCTTCGGCCGGTATGGCTGCCACCTTGCCGCTCAGCCTCACCTGGCGGTAGAGCTGATTCCAGAAGAATGTCATGGCGGCGTAGCTGTTGACCCTTATCTCCTCGCCCTTACGGCTGCCGTAGTTGGTAAAAAAGGTGAATCCCCTCTGGGTGAAGTCTCTGAGCAGAACGATTCTTCCCGAGGGCCTCCCTGTGAGGTCTGCCGTAGCCAGATGAACCGCATTGGGATCCATTATCTTATGAGATATGGCATCCTCCAGCCAGCGGCCGAACTGAACTATGGGATCATGCGCAAAATCTGCAAGATTTAGTGCCTCACCATGATATTCACTCCTCAGGAGTGTAGATATTCTTCTAGTTGAATCCATCGTATGGAGATAATTTTCTACTAAAATATAACAGCGGTCTCAAGATTATGTTTATTTTGCACTTGGCATTCTGATTTAGTGAATATATTAACTTTGCCAAATAAATCTTATTAGCATGTATGTCAAGTACATTTTGCCGGTAGTTGCTTTCGCCATTCTATTTGTTAGTCCGATAAATGTCAGTGCCCAGGTACCTGTGGAGGTCTCAACCGAGAAGGTAGTCACTGGTGGTAAAGCTTACTACATGCATGAGGTTCAGAAGAGTCAGACACTCTATTCCATCTCCAGGGCTTACAGGGTAACAATCGCATCTATAGAGGGCGAAAATATTATTCCCCCCAACGGTATACAGACCGGGCAGGTGCTGAAGATTCCCGTTCCGGATCAGGCTGCCCCGGTGGCCCAGCCCAGGCAGGTCCAGCCCCGTCAGACCCCACCGCCGGCAACGGCTGCCAGGCCTGCCACAACGGCTACCGCCACTGATCATTCCGGGATTACCATCTCAGGCGAGAAGATCGTCTCAGGCGGACGAACATACTATATGCATGAGGTAAAGAGAGGAGAGACACTCTACTCACTGGCACGGGCATACAGGGTAACCATTCTTGATATCGACCGCGAGAATATCATTCCCCCGGGAGGGATACAGGCTGGCCAGATACTGAAGATACCCGGAGCCACAGCCCTCGCAGTGACCGGGGAGAGGGAGCAGACGGCAGCAGAAACGACAGACAGCAGGCTGGCCGGCCGCCAGGAGACACAGCTGCCGCGTCAGGAGACACAGCTTCCGCGCCAGGAGCAGCCAACAGCCCATGAGCAGCCACCGGTGAAGGAGCTGCCTGTGGCGGAGGAGAGAGGCAGCGAGCAGACTCAGAAGAGAGAACAGGAGGCTGACCAGCAGAGAGTGACAGATGAGAGTGAGACTACCGTACGTCAGGCAGTAAAGCCGGAGAAGAAGAAGATACACAAGGTGCAAAAGGGTGAGTCGCTGAGCTCAATCGCAAAAAAATATGGTATCACCGTACAGGAGCTGAAGAGAGCCAACAGGGGTGTAATATTTGCCATGCCTGATATGCGGCTGGTAATCCCGGTCAGTGATGCTGAAGACCAGGAGTGAGGAGCTATCAACCAACTACCGGCAGCTGATACCAACAGCCATCCACCGCCTGACCCGGGCTGGCCGGCTGACGCTCCCGGGAGGGCAGACTCATTTTACCGCACTGCCGCTGAAGATAGGCTCCTATGGGAATAACTCGCAATGAGCTCTTTAAATCAAAATCACAATAGGTATGAACAGATATCTCGTTTTTCTTATTCTGCTGGCCCTGACAGCCTGCAGAGCTGCTGACCGTAACGTCATCCCGGCACTTGAGAGTATCACCGAGGAGGGTATAAAAGGTCATATTGCCATCCTTGCTTCTGATGAGTTCATGGGAAGAGCGCCAGCCACGGCGGGGGAGGAGAAGACCATCAACTACCTGGCCGATCAGTATGAGAAGCTGGGACTGCTCCCGGCAGCAGACGGATCATTCTTTCAGAAGGTGCCTCTGGTGAAGATCACGGCAGACCAGAATATGGTGTTGCGGTTTGCCGGCGGCAAGAGCCCGGTGACACTGAGTGTGCCTGATGATTTTATTGGCGGCACATCACAGAGAGAGCAGACTATCAGGGTTGACAACTCGGAGCTGCTCTTTGTGGGTTATGGTATAAATGCTCCCGAGAGAGGGTGGAATGACTATGAGGGGCTTGATGTGACCGGCAAGACACTGCTGATAATGGTCAATGACCCGGGCTACGCCACCTCTGACACCTCACTCTTTGACGGCAGGGCGATGACCTATTATGGCCGGTGGACCTATAAGTATGAGGAGGCGGCACGACAGGGGGCTGCCGCAGCAATAATAATACACGAGACCGGCGCTGCCTCATACCCGTGGGAGGTGGTGCAGAACAGCTGGAGCGGACCACAGTTCTTCCTTGAGGATGATATGACTGCTGCCTCACCCCTGCAGGTGAGAGGATGGGTCACCACCGCGGCGGCCAGGAGGCTGTTCGAGGCGGCCGGACTTGACTATGAGGAGCTGACCCGGTCAGCCGCCGTCAGGGGGTTCAGGCCTGCAGCTACCGGACTACGGTTTACTGCCCGCTTTGCTACCAGCGTGGAGTACACCATCTCACATAACGTGGCTGCCCTGTGGCCGGGAGAAGAGAGAACTGATGAGCTGATAATATACAGTGCCCACTGGGACCATTTCGGGGTGAACAACTCCTTTGAGGGTGACACCATACTTAATGGTGCCGTAGACAATGCCACCGGCACGGCAGGACTGCTGGAGATAGCCAGGGCATTCACCACCCTGCCGAAGAGACAGGCACGGTCGGTACTCTTCCTTTCGGTAACATGTGAGGAGCAGGGGCTGCTGGGAAGCGACTGGTATGCCAGAAACCCGCTGTTTCCGCCAGAGAAGAGCGTAGGGGTGATCAACCTCGATGTGCTCAACATCTTCGGCCCTACACATGACATGACAATAACCGGTTGGGGGTACAATCAGCTTGAAGAGTATGCCATTGCCGTACTGGATAAGTATGGACGCTATGCCTCTCCTGATGATGCGCCCGAGAGGGGAGGCTATTTCCGCTCTGACCACTTCAGCTTTGCAAAGGTGGGGATACCATCTCTCAGCCTCTCAAAAGGGATTGACAATATTGAGCATGGAAAAGAGTGGGGGAGAGAGCAGAGCTCCAGGTGGACCATGGAGAACTACCACAAGCCCTCTGACAATTATGACCCTGACAGGTGGAACTTCGAAGGTATGATACAGGATACCAGGGTCTATTTTGAGATAGGGTATGACCTGGCGATGACCACACACTTGCCGGAGTGGAGCGCGGAGGTGCCGTTCAGGGCACTGAGGGAGGAGATGATGAAAAAATAATGAAGAGGGTGCTGCGGCACCCTCTCCATTTATGTTATGCCTTGAGGAGGGTAAGCTGACACATTATAGTGTCACCCTCCGCTGAGAGCGATTATTGCACCGGTACCAGTCCCGGTTCAGTTTCGGTAACCAGCTCCCGCGCCTCTATAGCCTTCTGTGCCCTCTGCTCGCAACGACTGCAAAGGTTGGTAATATTCTTCAGCTCACGGGCCTGGGCAACGGTACCCTCAAAAATCTCATCAGTCCTGTCAGTGTTGATATATGAGCAGTCAGGAAAGAGGTGAAAGACCGTACCCGCCTTGGTCCAATAGACATGGTTAACCCCCTCCATAAGATCTTCAACCTGCTGTGTCTGCTCGAGGTACTGCTCCTGTGAGGGAGGGTTGAAATCTACTCCGGCCACCCCGGCTATCAGAAGAGCGATAACGGCTATGGTACCGACAAGACCCTTCTCCTTGCCACTCAGATCCTTGTTGGTGAAGATCAGGATCACCAGGGGGAGGAAGGCGATGATACTGATAATGACCCCAAGCTGATTCTGTATGAAGAACCTCACCTTCTCCTTCTCTGAGGCAGGGTCAAAACGGTTGGCCTTCTTCCAGAGCAAGGAGCCTGTGACTGCAAAAATAAGGGCTGCGATTATCAGGATAATAAGGAGTGTGGTGTTTACAGGGACACTCCGCAGCTTGATAATGGCAAAGATCTCAAAACCGATAGCCACAAGCCATGCGAGAATGGCAATTATCCGGAGATTACGGGCTTTGGCCTTACTCTCGGGGGTAGCAACAAATTGCGTAGTCCTGGGTTTTGCCGGCGATGATGGTGTAGAGTCACCTTCAATCCGCGTTATCTTTTTCGGCGCTTTCTTGTTTTCCATAATAAGATGTTTATTGTTGGTTAATCTGGTTATATGCTCACCTGTCTGGTTATATGCTCACCTGCCCCGTGAAAAGGTGTTACAACAGCTGACCGGGATAATGTGGTTACTTCACTGCCGGCAAAACCCCTTCTCCGTTGATGCACCCTGATTAGCGACACTAAATTAACAATTATTGACAAATCCAACCAATCGAAGTGAGGGCGGGATCGAATGCCGTTGACTTGTGAGGATAGGTGTGATTGCACACAGCTCACGCCGAAGTAGAGGCTTTGATTGCGCACAGCTCACTCAGAAGTATAGGCTGTGATTGCACACAGCTCACGCCGAAGTAGAGGCGTGATTCAAAATGGGGATTTTCGACTTATAAAAAAAATAATCGCAGGAGGTAGGGTAGAGGAGGTGAATGATTGTTTTTATGATGAAGCAGGTTTTAAATGATCGATCAAAAAATTATTGTCAGTTACCTTGAAGGAGAATTGCATCCTTCGGAAGCAGAGAGGTTGGTTTCATGGCTCATCTCACAGCCCGGCGCACCTGAGGAGTTCAAGGCGGTCAAGGAGCAATGGTTGAAGAATCATAATGTTAAACCGGAAACCGCGAGGGCGTGGCAAAAACTCCAGGAGAGAATAGGTGCAGAGTCGAATATTACCGCTGAGCAGAGGGTGACAGCTGCCAGGAGGAAAGGTGCCGAACAGAGGGTTCTGCAGGGAGATGAGGGTAATAAGCGGAACAGGAGTATCAGACAGATAGTTGTAAAGTCACTCTCTTATGCGGCCATGGTAGCCGTGCTTGTTATAAGCACATGGTTTATAGTGACAAAGGTAGAAGATAAGGGGTCGTACGCTGACAACGCCTGCCTTTTTACAACAGCAAAAGGAGAGAAATGCCAGGTACTCTTACCTGACAGCACTCTTGTGAGGCTCAACTCAGGTACTGTATTGAAGTTTTATCCGCAATCATTCAACAAGAGAGGCAGAGTTGTCGAGCTGGAGGGTGAAGCATACTTTGTGGTAAAGAGTGATCCGCACAATCCGTTTACTGTGGTCACCAGTGATTTTAACGTGGTAGCCACCGGAACAGCCTTTAATGTGATGGCCTATGAGCAGATTGCCCGATCAGAGGTCCTCCTGGTAGAGGGCTCTGTGACGGTTGAAAGCCGCGATCAGGAGATCGTCTTAAACCAGGGAGAGAGGGCTGTCTATATCAATTCACACCTTCAAAAGGGGATAGTGAATCAGAGTACCACCCTTGGCTGGAGAGATGATATGTTCCTCTTCTCACAGATTACATTCAGTGAGCTGATGTTCAGGCTGGAGAACTGGTTTAATGTTGATATTGAATATGATAAAACGGCTTTCAACTATTCCTACTCAGGCTCTTTCAAGAACCGTGAGAGTGTTGAACAGATCCTGGATGCAATAAGAAAGTATGATGATATATCGTACCACCGCATAGATAATACCATTATCATAACCAGACCGGATCAATCTAATAATACCAAAAATATGGATGACTCATAACACTCATCAAAAAAGATGAAGAGGCTGCCACCTCTTCATCACATGTGAAAATAAGAATTAGCTCTAACCCTTAATTTCAAATCAAAAATGCGAAATAAAAGAACACTAACCAAATCGTTACTGATAATGAGGTTTACACTGTTTTTCTATTTTCTGGGAGCATTGCAGCTCTTTGCTCTGGATGCCTCATCTCAGTTAACCCGGATAGACATAAAAGCAGAGAACAAGACCCTTGAGGAGGTTCTGGAGTTGATCTCCGAGACTGCTGACTATTCGCTATTCTTTAAGAATGACCTTGTTGACAACAGCAGGCTATACAATATCAACTATGTCCAGGAGGAGCTGGGCGTGGTACTCTCTTACCTGTTGAGTGATATTGACCTTGACTTTACTATCATTGACAAACTGATAGTGATAACCCCACTCTCACCGGTGACGGAGCTGACAGAGATTGATGTGCCACAGCAAAAAGTGAGGGTACAGGGGGTTGTCTCCTCCTCTACTGATGATACCAATATGCCCGGGGTGACTGTTGCCGAGAAAAACAGCGCCAATGGTACCATGACCGATATGAATGGCCGGTTTGAGCTCTCTGTCTCGCCGGGTGCCGTGCTACAGTTTTCACATATAGGTTTTAAAACCGTTGAGGTGCCTGCAGGTGAAGGTGTGATGAGGATACGGCTCGAGGAGGATCTTCTTGCCATTGATGAGATTGTGGTGATTGCCTATGGTGAGAGCTCACAGAAAGCCTATACCGGGTCGGTAGCTACGGTAAAGTCAGATGCCATAGCATCCAGCTCATCACCTGCCGCATGGGAGGCCCTTCAGGGTACTGCCACCGGGGTACAGATACTGCACAACAGCTCAGCCCCGGGTAGTGAGCCGATTATCAGGATCAGGGGTATCTCTTCCGTCAACTTCTCATCATCACCGCTGGTGGTGCTTGATGGTGTTCCCTTCAATGGAAACATCACCTCCATTGATCCGGGTGACATCGAGTCAATGTCTGTACTGAAAGATGCCACCTCAACGGCACTCTACGGCTCCAGGGCCTCCTCAGGGGTGGTGATGATCACCACCAAAAAGGGAGCAGGAAGAGAGGGTACCATTAACTTCAGACACAGCACCAGCATCTCAGATTTCGCTGTAAGGCCGGAAAGCAAAATGGATGAGTACAATATGATGGAGCTGGCCTGGGAGATATTCTATAACGGCGGACTGGATGAGGGGATGAGCGACGCTGATGCACGCCTGCGTGCTGCCGAGAGGTCAAGAAGCTACTTCTTCCTTGAAAACTATACCCCATGGATAGACCGCGACGGCAACTACCTGCTTAATCCGCTTGATGACAACGGTAAGATGCTTGACGGTGCCAGACTGATTTATGACAATAACTGGGAAGAGACCCTCTTTAAGAAGGGCCTCCGACAGGAGTATGGGCTCGACTTCAGCGGTACCGCCAATGAAGGAAAGCTTGACTACTTCGTCTCAGGTTCCTATATGAAGGAGAAGGGGATTATGTATCAGGACTATTTTGATCGTCTGGGGGCACGCGTCAACCTCAACTCCCAGGTCACAAAGTGGCTGAAGGTCAGTACCCGCAACTCCTTCTCACACATATTCAATGACCTCTCGTCGGTGACGATGCGTTACTACAACACCATCGCATCGGTTTACCCGCTCTATCTCTATGACTTTGAGAACAGGGAGTACTTTATTGATGAGTATGGCAACAAGATCCCTGATACCGGAACAATAAACCTGCAGGGACATCAGTGGCGCGATGGCTGGAATGGTAGCCAGCTGGTACAGGGTACCTTCAGAAATGATGAGGGGAAATCGTTCTCCTCCTCCTTTGTTGACAACCTGAACTCAACCAATTCAGTCACCCTGACGATTCTGCCCTGGCTGACTATCAATTCCAATGTCGGCCTCAATTTCAGGCTCGCTGAGAACCATGGCTATGGCTCGGGCAGGGCGGGACTGATACAGAATATCTCAAGTGCTTCAAGGTCAATGAATAAGAACGTTGCCCTTACGATTAACAACCTGCTGAACATCAACAAAAGCTTTGGTGATCATAACGTCAGGTTCCTTATCGGGCAGGAGATGTATAAGTTGAAAATCAATGCTCTCTCCGGCAACAAGCGTGACTTCGCATTTCCAGGCTTCTTTGAGCTGGGTGCTGCTGCCGAGGTCGTCAACACCAGCTCAGGTGAAGACAACTACCGTCTGCTGAGCTACCTATCACGTATTGAGTATGGATTCAAGGATAGGTATTACATTACAGGAAGCTTCAGGACCGATGGAAGCTCCAGGTTCAGTCCTGAAAACCGGTGGGGTAACTTCTGGTCGGTAGGCGGAGGATGGAGGGTCAGTGAAGAGCCCTTTATGGCAGCTCTCTCATGGCTTGATGACCTGAAGCTGAAAGCGAGCTACGGCACCAACGGCAATGACCTGGTAGGTACATATTACGCCTATCAGGGGCTCTACAGCCTTACCAATGAGCTCTCCAGGCCGGCTGCCTACCTGAATAAGCCGCCGGCTACTGACCTTATGTGGGAGTCAGCTGTGAAAAGAAATATAGGTGTCGATTTCGGAATTTTACGCAGGTTCACAGGGTCAGTTGAATATTTTGTCAATGACGCCAGGAATCTGCTCTTTAATGTGAGACAGCCCTTCTCAGTAGGTATTGACACTGAGCTGCGCAATATCGGTAACAATGAGAACCGCGGACTGGAGTTCACCCTTAATGCGCCGATAATCTCTAACAAGAATTTCTCATGGGATTTTGATGTCAACGGCACCTTCCTGAAGAACAGGGTGACAAAAACACCTGATGGTGATGATATCCTCTCCGGAATAAATATTGTCAGGGAAGGAGAATCAATGTATTCACTCTTCCTCACAGAATGGGCAGGGGTCAATCCTGAAAATGGAAATAACCAGTGGTACAAAAGTGTCTTCCAGCTGGATGATGAAGGATTGATGGTTCTCGATGAGAGAGGTAATCCGATAATTATCGGCAGGGAGCTGACAGAGGTGGCCAACGAGGCCAACACCAAGGACCACAAGGCCATATTCGGGAAAGGTATGCCCGGGTTTTTTGGGAGCGTCTCAACCGGCATTAGATCTCACGGCTTTGACTTCTCAATGATGTTATACTACAGCCTGGGAAGTAAAATGGTTGACGTATCAATGTCAGAGCTGACGAAGTACAGCTTTGAGGGTTATGCCTTCTACCAGGAGGCACTGAAAAGATGGTCCCCGGAAAATACCAATACCTATATCGCACGGCTCTCTGATTATAACTATCAGCAGAGGTATCTGCCCAGCAGTACCCAGTGGCTGATCAGTGGTGACTATCTGCGTCTGAGAAACCTGGTGGTCGGTTATACATTGCCGCAGCATCTCAGCAAGAGCGTGGGAATGAGAAAAATAAGAGTCTACTTCAACGGCTCCAACCTGCTTACCTTTGGTCCGGCAGTGAAGAAACACCGCGATCCGGAAATAGGTTATACAGGCCGCTTTTATGATGGACCGAACGATACCTCATCGCCCACATCATCATTGAAGCTCTTCACCTTCGGGCTGCAAACTACTTTTAACTAGCCACATGGAACGATTAATTATCAAATATATAGCTATGAAAAATAGAGTTTTGATCATTATAATATTACTAGCTGCAGGATTTGTTGGTTGTGAAGGTTTTCTTGAGACCGGTCCCACTCTGTCGATCGATGACGGAGCGGTCTTCACCACCACCAAAGGGGCGCAGGTGGCCCTTGACGGGGTCTATAACCGTCTCAGGATGACAAACGCACTTGATGCAGCTGCCGCAGGGCATATTGCCGGTATAAACAACTGCATGGATGCTGCCTGTGATGATGTCATGTCAACTGTCAAGGCACAGATGAGAAACTGGATGTCAAATCAGGATGGCGCACTGACCCTCAAGGGGAATGCTGATAACAGTGATATGTTTCAGATGTGGTATATCGTTATCAACAATGCCAACTCGGTAATAAAATATACCCCTGAAGCTTCCGGTGACCAGGTGAAGAAGAATCATATCCTTGGTCAGGCCCTTACCATGAGAGCTCTCTGCTATTACTACCTGGTACGCTTTTACCAGCACCCCGTGACGGTAGCCGCTGATGCACCGTCAGTACCCTATCTTGAAGACCCCGGTATCAACTATCAGCCACGGGCCACTGTCAGCTATGTTTACGGAAGGATAGTTGATGACCTTACCAATGCCATTACGCTGCTGGATGGGTTCAGCAGGGGTTCAGACAAAGGAATATTTGACCGGCAGATAGCTCAGGCTTTCCTGGCTGATGTCTACCTTACCATGGAAAATTTCCAGGGAGCAGCCACCATGGCACATGCCGCACGGCAGGGCTACTCGCTGATGAGCGGCGAGGAGTATCAGTCAGGGTTTAACAATGCAGGCCTGAGTGAGGTTATGTGGGGACTCTCGCATAACCCGGAACAGTCATTGAGGAGCAAGATGCCCAATCACTGGTGGGCCAATGACAACAGGTCACGGATAGGTGCAGACTGGACCTTCTCATGGAACTCATTATGGGTGACACCCGCTTTCGTTGACCTCTTTGAGGAGGAGGATGCGCGCTATCAGTTTTGGAAAGACAGTCGCTCACCACACTGGAGATCAGACAAATTCTTTGATATTGTCACTAACCATGCAGATATTATAATGCTGAGGGCAGCTGAGCTCTACCTTATTGAGGCAGAGGCCCTGGTGCGTGGTAATATTGACCTTGTGGAGGCCGGGAACCTCCTGAATGAGCTGCAGCTCTCAAGAAATGCATCGCCCACCGATGCAACCTGGGAAAATATTAAGCTGGAGAGGCGCAAAGAGCTCTATGGCGAAGGTCGCCGCTGGTTCGATATAATCCGCTACAGGGAGCCCCTCGTCAGGGGAGCGGCAAACCAGTTCAAATATACCCTTCCTGCAAAATCCAACCTGTTCCGTTTTCAGATACCACAGCGGGAGATGGATCTCAATCCGGAGATAACAGAAAATGACCAGAATGAACTGACAGGCGAATGGCCACAGTGATTTGGGTGAGGGGCGCTGCCCCTCACTCTTGATATTACCATTTGAAGAGAGGAAAGTGGCGAGGAGAGGAGTGGCGAGGAGAGAGATCTCCCACCTCCTCCTTGCGACGCGGAAATGACCAACTCAATTAAACAAACCAACGGAAGGATAACCATGAAAACCAACTTTTTCTACCTGTTTCTGATTATACTCGCAATCTTTGGTGTGTCATGCCAAGACAGCAATACCAGCCAGCAGAAGGCTAATGTGATCTTCATTACGTTTGATGATCTCAGGCCTGATATTGGCTGCTACGGCAATGATGAGATCTTTACTCCCAGCCTTGACAAGTTCGCTGAGTCAGGTATGGTTTTCATGAGAACCTACTGCCAGGTAGCTGTATGCCAGCCATCCAGGGCCAGCTTCTTTACCGGTATCAGGCCTGACTCACTGGGGTCATGGCACCTGAATGATCATCACAGGGGGCTTCACCCCGATGTGACGGTCATGCCTCAATATTTTCACAGCCAGGGTTACTACACGGTAGGCATCGGTAAGACACTCCACAACTCTGTACATGACTCAATAGCATGGGATGAGCCCGATCTGAGGCCTGCAGCCTACAAGACACCGGAATTTGTCGGACGCGATGCAGAGACGTTTCATTATGACCCCGAGATTATTAAGCGACAGGCTGCCATAAGGGAGACCCGTAAGCGCAATAATCCGGGTAAAGCGCTCTATGCCGACGGCTGGGGATATGGTAAATCGATTGAGGCACCTGACCTGCCCGATGAGGTGCTATATGACGGTGCACAGACCGAGCTGGCCATAGAGACCATTAAGAGGCTGAAGGAGATGGATAAGCCCTTCTTCCTCTCCCTCGGTTACTACAGGCCGCACCTCCCTTTTGTCTCTCCGCAAAAATATTGGGAGCTCTATGATGCTGACAAGATCACCCCGGCACCAAACCCCTACCTGCCGGCTGACGCACCCGTTTTTGCAATGAATTCAACCTATGAGCTGGGTGCATGCTATGATGTGGCACCGTTCCAGAAACACCCGGCCCTCGGATCATTACCTGACTCTATACGCAGATACCTCAAGCATGGCTACTACGCCTCAGTGAGCTATGTTGATGCATGTTTTGGCAGGCTGATCGATGCGCTCTATGAGATGGACCTCATGGACAATACGGTTATTGCACTGGTGGGTGACCACGGGTGGAAGCTGGGTGAACACAACAGCTGGTGCAAACAGACAAACTATGAGGTTGACCTGCGGGTACCCTTTATCGTCTATGCCCCGGGAATGAAGAATGCCGGCAAGAAGTCTGAGCGACTGACTGAACTGGTAGACCTGTTTCCTACGTTGTGTGAGCTTGCAGGGGTAAACGTTCCCGGCTATTTTCAGGGAACAAGCGTTGTGCCTCTGCTGAACGACCCGGATGCCGAGTGGAAAACAGCTGCCTTCAGCCAGTTTCACAGGAGACCGCAAAATACCCTCGATGGGAACAGATATATGGGTTACAGCATGATTACCGACAGGTATCATTACATCGAGTGGTACTACTGGGATGATGAGCGGCATATACCTCTTGACTATGTGACATCTGAGCTCTATGACCTCCATAATGATCCTGATGAGAATCAGAATATCTCACTGCGAAAGGAGAATAGTGATCTGGTGAACAGGCTGAGCCGTCAGCTCAGCGCCGGATGGAAAGAGGCCAGACCAGCCCGGAACCAATTCTGACTGAGCGTGGAACCAATGCTGACTGAGCGTGGCACCAATAGTGACGGCACCCGGAATCACTTCTGACGGCACCCGGAATCACTTCTGACGGTACCCGGAACCAATTCTGACGGCACCCGGAATCACTTCTGACGGTACTCGGAACCAATCCTGCCTGAGTGCGGCACCAATTGTGACGGAACCCGCCACAGTGAGACTCCCGGACCATCATACTGTCACCTGATTAATTTTCTCATACAAACTCTATCATGATGCGGAAACTATTTTTTCTCTTACTTGTTGCTGCAGGCATTCAGGCGGTGACCCCACTGCAGGCCCATAGCCCGCAGCCTGCGGTCAGGGCGGGCGACTATCCCGGTGCTGACCTGGTTGTAGTATATGACAGTACTGTTGCCGATGTGCAGGAGTCTGGCCTTACCTATGTTGACATGCACCGGTTGTACCATGTGCTGACCCCGGCAGGAGCCCTGCGGATGAGTGTGGTAAAGATCGGATATGACCCGCTCTCGGCTCATGTGGAGATCAGGAGAGTGGTGGTCCACAAAGGAGGGAGAAAGAGTGACAGCAGGTATCAGGCATGTGACGGTGGCAAACATAGGGGTGGAGACAACGGCAGATACAGTGGTGACGGTGGTAGTGCTGCCAATGGCAGATACAGTGGTGAGGGTGGTAGTGCTGCTGACAGGGGCAGTGCTGCTGACGGTAGAAGTGCTGCTGACGGAGGCGGGTCGTATGAGGTGACCTCTCCGGTGGTTGATTACCCGGCACCGGCGCGAAAGATCTACTGGGGTGCACGGGAGAAGATGATCGAGGTGGGCAGGCTGGAGCCGGGAGATGAGGTGGAGGTGTGGCTCTTCCGTAAGGGGTTCACCTATGCTCTGCTTGACAATCAGGATGATGACTCCAGGTATATCCCTCCCATGCGCGGCCATTACTACGATATTATACCCTTCTATGATGATGACTATATCAATGAGAAGGTCTATCAGGTGGCTGTTCCGAAGGAGAAGCAGGTGCAGTATGAGATATATAATGGTGAGGTGAGATCGTCAATGATCCCCAGGGGAGACAAGATGCTCTACACCTTCACCAGGAGGGATATCAAACCATTCATCTCTGAACCAAATATGGTTGACCCCTCCGACGTTGCCACCAAACTGCTAATATCTACCAGTCCTGACTGGTTTGCCAAGTCGGTATGGTTCTACAATGTCAATGAGGATTATGGCAGCTTTGAGCCTACCCCTGAGATAAAGGCGAAGACAGATGAGATCCTGAGGGGCGCCCGGAGTGAGCTTGACTCAGTAGCCCTGCTGACACACTGGGTGGCTGATGAGATCCGCTATTCGGGCATATCAATGGGAGTAGGAGAGGGGTACACCCTCCATACCGGAGAGATGACATACAGTGACCGGAGCGGTGTCTGCAAGGATAAGGCCGGACTGCTGGTGACCATGCTCAGGGCGGCAGGGTTCGAGGCGTATGCTGCCATGACGATGGCCGGCTCACGGATTGACTATATCCCGGCAGACCAGTTTAATCACAGCGTTACGGCTGTCAGGCTCTCTGACGGCAAGTATCACCTTCTTGACCCCACCTGGGTACCCTTCCTGCGTGAGCTGTGGTCCAGTGCTGAGCAGCAGCAGCAGTACCTGCTGGGCCTGCCGGAGGGGGCTGACCTGATGGTTACTCCCCTCTCACCGGCTGAAGATCACTACCTCCGTATAGTCAGCAACTCGGAGCTGTCTGCCGATGGCACCTTTAGTGGCAGGATGACCATACAGGCTGAGGGACAGTCGGATGGAGTCATCCGTAAGATGTTCACTTCCAACCATAAAGATCAGTGGGACCAATGGATCAGGGCAGAGCTGAGACGGGTACACCCTGCGGCGGAGATGGTCTCTGTCGATTATGGTAATCCATACATCTATCAGGACGGACCGATAGATATCAGCTGTAGCTACCGTATCCCCGGCTATGCCATAGTAGATGGTGACCATCTGGTGCTCAACTCTTTTATTGCCTCAGGATTTATGGCAAGGGTAATGACCTATCTCAATATAAACACCCGTGCAGAGGAGAGGCAGTACCCGTTCCGCGACCGCTGCTCAAGGGCGGTGCAGCTCATTGATCAGATCACCCTGCCTGACAACTATCAGATAGTCTACAGACCGGAGGCGGAGCCGGTTGATGAGCCTTCAGTATCCTTCCGGGGGGGCTATGACCTCGTTGCCGGCACCTCTCAGCTGCGTTTGTCGCTTACGGCCAATTTCCACAAACGGATATATGATGCCGAAGATTGGCCTGCCTTCCGCAGTGCCGTACTGGCCCAGAAACGGTTTATCAATGAGCCGGTGATCATGAAAAAATCAAACCAATAGTTATGGCAACTGAAATAAAAAACAGAGGTGCTCTCCTCTTCTGCCTCTTCCTGATTTGCTCCGGTGCCCTTTTTGCCAGGCCAGTGGAATATGATGCTGAATATCTGAAACTGACCAGGGAGTATCGTCTTAACAGAGATGGTACCACCGAGTACCATTACCGCAAAGAGATAAGGCTCCTGACACATTATGCCTTTCACAATCTATTTGGCGAGTCGTTTATTGTCTATAATCCGGAATATCAGACCCTGACGATCAATGAGGCATATACGGTCATGGCTGACGGAAGCAGAGTAGCCGTACCTGATAATGCGTATAATGAGGTGTTGCCCGCCTTCGCTGCCGATGCGCCCGGCTATACCCATCTGCGCGAAATGGTGGTGAGCCATACGGCTACTGAGGTGGGAGCTCTCATTGTGCTTGACTATACCATCACCACAAAAAAAGGATTCACACCCTATCTCTCTGGCATGGAGGAGATAGGCGAGATGGTGCCGGTAAAGGAGATGTCATTCACAGTACGTATCCCACGCAGGGAGACGCTGAGATACCGGTTGCTGAACGGTCAGGGTGTAGGAATGAGTTTGAGTGAGCCCGGGTCCGGGTCTGTGTCCGGGTCTGTGTCCGGGTCTGTGTCCGGGTCTGTGTCTTGGTCCGGGTCCGGGTCTGTGTCTTGGTCCGGGTCCGGATCTGAGCCTGAGGTGGTGAACCATGCTGACCATAAAAGCTACCGGTGGCATTACAACGATCTGGGTGCGGTGCCCCACTCTCCGCTTCACGACCGTGAACAGCGCACATATATACTCTTCAGCACCGCCGCAGGACTTGATAAGGCGTGGGCAGGGTTTGTGGGTCAGCCCTCATTCAAAAAGTCAACCTGCCACGGTATCAGACAAAGGGTTGATGCACTACCGGACAACAAGGAGGATGAGCTGACCCGTATACTTGCCCTGCAGAAGATTGTGGCTGACGAGCTGCGGACGGCAGAGGTGCCGTTGCACCATACCGGGTACCGGGTGCGTACCATAGAGCGGATATGGCAATCGGCCCACGCATCATCACTGGAGAAGGCTCTGCTGCTCTCAGAGATGCTGGCTTATGCCGGGACAGAGGCACGACCGGTGGCTGTCACCCCTGCAGGGTGGTTCAGCCGTGAGCTGGGTGTGCTGGAACAGTTTGACGATTATTGTGTTGAGGTAAGCCCGAAGGGGATGGACAGGATCTACCTCCCGGTGACCACCACCGCGTCACAGAACCTGGTTTATGACCTTACCGATAAGGTGATGATACCCCTGCAGGCCGGAAACCGGCGGATCGAGAGCTTTACTGTTGAGGTGCCACACGGCCGGATGGAGATGCCCGGCGGGCGGGGTAGACATGGTGAGCTCGAGATGTATAGTGATCGGGTGATACATGGTGAGCTGGAGATGGATGCCGGGCTGAAGATAACTGCCGGCAGGGAGCTGTCGGGCCAGGCAGAGATCAGCCTCGGCGGAGCAGTAAACCCATATTGGCGTCTCTACAATGATCCACTCCATCTGAAAACGGTGCTCGACGGCAGCAGCCCAATCTGGAGCCAGGCAAACACTTCTTTAAAGAGGCTGAGTGAAGAGCAGACCACAGCAACCCTGAACCTTAAGCCCGGCAGACTGTCAGATGGCTACCAGGATTATCTGCTGTTTGACCTGCCACGATTACATAACGGGTTCGAAGGGTGGAACCTGAAGCAATTTCCTTTTGCTGAGGAGCTGACAGTTAAGCTGAAACATAATCTCAGGGAAAACTACTCTTACAACATTGAGCTCCCTGAAGGGTGGAGGATGGTTGGTCCCGAAAACCATATTGTGATCAATAATGACCTGGGAAGCCTGGAGATATCTCTGATGCAGAGAGGAAATAACCTGGTCATAAAGCGCTCCTGGGAGCTGAAGCATACCATGATCAACGCCACCAATATGCATCACTTCAGTGAGATGGTGGTTGCATGGCTCAACCCCCAGTGGCGGACTATCATGCTCTTTACCGGAGAGGAGAATTAACGGCTCGCATGTCATTTTTCACCCCTCAGTGGCGAACCATTATGATCTTCGCAGAAGAGGAGAATTAGCGATCTGCAGGAGATATTTCAACCATCCCGGAGTCACTGCTTCCGGTTGATCTTCTGCCGCCTGAACCGGGTGCGGCAAAGCTCCTGTTCTCCTATTTAGGAAAAATTGTTATCTTATGCTCCTTAATAAATAATCCAACCTACAGCCTCTGTCCGGGGAGGTAAATATGGCTGAGGCAGCCTGCCTCGCCCCGGCAACAATGATCAGGGAGAGGATTGCTCCTTTTTTCCTGGTTACCTGTTTCAGGTCATCGGCTGGCAGGATTATGAGTTTCACTCCGCCGGAAGCTGATCTCCGGCTGAATGAGATATACCCAATATGTTTATATGTGGTATAGACCCTGGCAAGGCTGGGGTAACCTCGTATTAATCAGTTATATAAAATAAATTTCACATGAAGAATGCGTACATAGCAACATATCCGCCCCGACGTTGCGGGATAGGAACTTTTACAGAGAATCTCTACAGATCCATGGCTGCCGCTGATCCGGTGGAGCCGAACCACAAAAGAAGCTTCATTGTGGCTTTGAAAGACAGTGATGAGCAACTCACTTATCCGAGAGAGGTGAGGTTTACCATCCGGCAGGAGTTTCAGGAAGATTATCTTGCTGCAGCGAAGTATATAAACATGAGTGGTGCCGAGTGTTGTATACTGCAGCATGAGTTTGGTATTTTCGGAGGTAAGGATGGCGTCTATGTGTTGCCTCTGCTTCACCAGCTTAAGATGCCTCTGGTCGTTACTCTGCATACCGTTTTGCAGACACCCTCCTATGCACAGAAGGAGATCTTGCAACGTATCTGCAAGATGGCCAGCAGGGTAGTGGTGATGAGCAGAAAGGCCATAGAGATGCTTACCGGAATATATGAAGTGCCGGAGACCAGGATCAGCCTTGTGGAGCACGGCGTGCCAAACTACAGGTTTATTCAGGAAGAGGCTAAAAAGGAGTTCAGGCTTGAAGAGAGAAAGGTGCTGCTCACCTTTGGCTTTGTAGGTCGCAACAAAGGGATTGAGATCGCTATAAAGGCAATGTCTGAGGTGGTGAAGAAGCATCCCAAAGCCCTCTACATTGTCCTTGGCAAGACACACCCCGCCGTACTGCGCCATGTGGGCGAGGAGTATCGGCTCTATCTGACTCAGCTTATTGAAGATCTGAAGCTTGAGGAGAATGTGGTTCTGCTCGATGAGTTTACCACACAAAAGGAGCTCTTTAAATATCTGTATGCATCAGATATCTACATTACACCATATCTGAATGAACAGCAGGTGACCAGCGGAACACTTACCTACGCCGTGGGAGCCGGATCAGCCGTTGTCTCCACTCCCTACTGGCATGCGGCTGAGCTGCTGGCCAATGGCAGAGGTGTTCTCTTTGATTTTGGAGATACCAACACCCTGTCACAGATAGTGATTGATCTGCTTGACAACCCGGAAAAGAGGCTGGAAATACGAAAAAATGCATCTGAATATGGTAAAAAGATCACATGGCCAAAAATCGGTTCTATATATAATGATGTGGTTGAGGAGGTTATAGAAAAGGGTAGCGAGATAGTTAAAAAAGGGGTGATCCCATTCGATATCTCTCTTCTGCCATCCTATTCCATTGAACACGCTATACGGCTGACTGACGATTTTGGGATTATTCAGCACGGCTATTTTGGAATACCTAACCTTAAGGAGGGCTATTGCCTGGATGACAACTCCAGGGCGCTGCTGATGGCACTCATGGCGTACAAGGTAAAAAAAGACAGGTCGGCACTCAGGCTCTGTTCAACCTATCTGAGCTTTATCCATTACATGCAGAATGAGGATGGCAGGTTCAGGAACCTGGTGAGCTTCAACAGGCAGTTTCTTGAAGAGGTAGGATCGGAAGACTCCTTTGGAAGAACCATTTGGGCCCTGGGATATCTAATGAGCAACTCACCTGACGACTCCTACTACCAGAGCAGCAGTCACATCTTTTTTAAGGCTATGCCAAATTTTGAGGAGTTGAGATCGATACGAAGCATTGCCAACACGATAATCGGTATCTCCTACTATCTACGTAATCATATGTCAGATGAGATGATGATTGAAAGACTGAGAAACCTGACCGGCACTTTGATGAGGGAGTACGAGATAAACTCGCATGACAACTGGAACTGGTTTGAAGAGCTGCTCGCTTATGACAACGCCATACTTCCTCTGGCGATGCTCCATGCCGCTGAGATTCTTACCGATAAGAGGGTAAGGGATATTGCTATGGAGTCTATGAAGTTTCTGACAGGGCTGACCATGAGCAATGGCTACTTATCTATCATAGGTAATGAGAAATGGTACAACAAGAGAGCCGACCGCTCTCTGTTTGCACAGCAGCCGGTAGATGCCATGGGAATGGTTCTGATGTTCAGGCAGGCTTATAATATTTCAAATAACAGGGAGTATCTGGGTAAGATGTTCAGATCATTCAAATGGTTTCTTGGCGAGAATGATCTGAGGATGAGCCTCTTCAATCATGAGACACAGGGCTGTTTTGATGGCCTCGAGAGCTATGGCGTAAACCAGAACCAGGGTGCTGAAAGTGTTTTGGCCTACCTGATTTCCTATCTGAACGTGCTGAAGGCACACGAAGATTATTACCGTAAGGAGTAGTAACAACTGAAAACCTAAAAGATGCTGATAAAAAGATACCAGGGCAATCCGATCCTCACCAAAGAGGATGTGCCATACCCCGTGGCTACGGTACACAATGCGGGTATGGTAAAACATCACGATGAATATGTGATGCTTTTCAGATCACACAGGCTGAACGGACGAAGTATTATTGGCAAGGCGGTGAGCAGCGACGGCTTTAGTTTTCAGGTGGAGCCTGAGCCATTCCTGACACCTGCCTCAGAGGGTGTTTTTAAGAGATATGAGGCCTGGGGTGTTGAAGACCCCCGTATAGCATTTATAGATGGTGAATACCTCATCACTTACAGTGCCTATTCACAGTATGGTGTGAGGATAGGGCTGGCCAAAACCCGCGACTTCCGTTCGGTAGAGCGAGTCTCCCTGATCACCCAGGCCGACTACAGAAATGTGGTGCTCTTCCCTGAAAAATTTAATGGGTTATATGCACGGCTTGATCGCCCCCATTCCGATATTTCACCATGGAGTATCTGGATCACCTATTCACCCGATCTGAGGCACTGGGGTGATTCTGAGCTGATAATGAGACCTGCACAATACCATTGGGATGAGATGAAGATCGGCCCAGGTGCAACACCTGTAAAGACATCGCGCGGATGGCTCAACATATATCACGGGGTGTTCCAGACCATGGCGGGAAGCGTTTACAGGCTGGGGGTGGCCCTGCACGACCTGGAGAATCCTGCCAGAATAATTGGTGTGGGCGATGAATGGATCCTGCAGCCTGAGGAGAGCTATGAGGTCACAGGCTACGTCCCAAACGTTGTCTTCTCATGCGGCGCCATAGCGGAACAGGATGGGAGCATAAAAATCTACTGGGGTGCAGCCGACACAGTTATGTGTGTGGGGACAGCCGACAAGGATGAACTGGCAGATCACTGCCTGAGAAACAGCAGGAGTGCATTGTAAAGTAACTGAAGCGCTGGGATGAAGATAGCCGTCTCTTTCCGTCTCTTTCCGGCGGAATAGAATGAGGATCAAACTGGCAGTAGAACAATAACACAGAAGAGTATCAGATGAGAATCGGACTTTTATCACCTGTAGCGTGGCGAACACCACCCCTGAAATACGGGCCGTGGGAACAGGTGACATCAAATATTGCAGAGGGGCTGGCAGAGAGAGGAGTTGATGTCACACTCTTTGCTACAGGCAATTCCCTTACAAACGCCAAACTGCAATATGTGTCGGAGAGAGCCTATGCAGAAGACCTGTCACTTGACCCCAAGGTGTGGGAGTGCCTGCATATCAGTAATATAATGGAGCAGGCCTCCGATTTTGATATTATCCACAACAACTATGATTTCCTTCCTCTTACCTATTCACGACTGATAAAAACACCGGTTGTCACCACCATACACGGATTCTCCTCAGAAAAGATAATTCCCGTCTACAAGAGGTACAACCGCAACACATTCTATGTCTCAATCAGTGATTCCGACCGCTCTCCTGAGCTGGACTATATCGCAACAGTATATAACGGCATAAATACCGGGGATTTTACCTTTAACCCCACCCCTGATGACTATCTGCTCTTCTTTGGAAGGATACACCCGGAGAAAGGGACCCTGGAGTCGGTTCAGATAGCTAAGAGATCGGGGAAGAGACTGATAATCTCAGGTCTTATTCAGGATCAGGCCTATTTCGACGAGAAGATCAAACCCCTCATTGATAACAGGGATATTGTGTATGTTGGCAATTCAGGCCCGAAAGAGAGAGACAACCTGTTGGGAAATGCCACAGCACTGCTGCACCCCATCAGCTTTGATGAGCCTTTCGGACTGAGTGTGGCCGAAGCGATGTTGTGCGGAACACCTGTAGTGGCTTTCGACAGGGGCTCCATGCCTGAACTCATCAAACATGCTGAAACCGGATTTCTTGTAAATAGTGTTGATGAGGCGGTAGCATCACTGAAAAGTATTGGCAATATCAGCCGAAGGAATTGCCATGAGTGGGCATTGAACAAGTTCAGCCTGGGAAAGATGGTCGATGGATATATCAACGTATATGAGCAGATTCTCAGGCTGAGGAGGGAGTGATCAAATGAAAAAGAAGTGAAAGAAATATAGAGGGAGATAGAAATATATTGGAGTGAGAGAAATATTTAGAAGTGACAGAAATACTCAGGAGGGATAGAAATATTCAAGGAGGGGGGGAAATTATAATGGATTGGTAAAACTATTATAAACAGACATATGGGAAGTAAGCAGATTGTAAAACGAAAGAAACTGAAGATAGTAGGTGACAACTCCCGGGTGATAGCATTGCCACATATTCCCCAGGAGCTGGGACGGATAGGCAATATAACACTCCGGGTCATGCACCTTGACGAAAAGGCGGCCAGGAGGGTGTTGACAGAGACGCTTGAGGCTTTTGCTGACCGTCACAGAGATATCAGGCAACAGCTGATGAGGCACTATGACAAGATATCTGAATATATTCCCAAGGGTACCAACCTGAGTAAAACACAGAAACTGCTTATCGGCGCTTACCTCACCATGGAATATTCTATTGAGTCAGCCGCACTGTTCAATCCATCTATCGTCCCTCATCCCGATCAGTCACTGCTGCCGGAGGGTAGTATCAGGTTTATAATGAGCCTTCGAGCAACCGGTGAAGGTCACATCTCCTCCATCGTTTTCAGAAGCGGGACGATCGACAGGGATTTCTCGGTCAACCTGGATACTGTCTCTGAGTATGTGGAGACCCCTGCCCTGGTTCATGACCCGTTTTATGACAATAACCTGTTCAGACTGAAGCTGGAAGATCTGAAAGCCTGGAATGAGACCAGCCTGACCATCCTGAATAAGCTGCCCGGCTTTTTTACCTATGAAGAGTTGAAGTTAAGTATCCAGGAGGTCTATATGAAGCCCGGGATTGTGGCAGACAACTGGACCATCAATGTTGTAAACTGGCTGGCCGATTCAAATTACAAGATAAAATTTGCCAATGAGACAGCCCTGAGTGAGCGGGTGATTTTTCCTGTTTCATCCAATGAAAGCAAGGGCCTCGAAGATGCCCGCTTCGTTAAGTTTACCCATGAGAGCGGTGAAGAGACCTATTATGCTACCTACACCGCATTTAATGGACACAGTATTTTGTCTCAGCTGATTGAGACAAAAGATTTTCAGACCTTTAATATTATTACCCTGAACGGTGACGGCGTGAAGGGAAAAGGGATGGCACTCTTCCCGCGGAAGATAAAGGGGAGGTATGCCATGCTGTCACGCCAGGATGGTGAAAACAACTATATCATGTTCTCCGATAACCTGCACTTCTGGTTTAATGCCAGGCTGATACAAAAGCCTGAGCAGCCCTGGGAGTTTGTTCAGATAGGTAACTGCGGCTCACCCATGGAGACAGACAAAGGATGGCTGGTGCTGACCCACGGGGTGGGTAACATGCGTCAATACTCTATCGGGGCCATACTGCTCGACCTGAATGATCCGGCCAGGATTATAGCCCGCCTCGATGAGCCCCTGCTGTCAGCCAACGAAGAGGAGCGTGAGGGATATGTTCCCAACGTCATCTACTCATGTGGGGGTATGATATACAATGAGACACTGATACTGCCCTATGCCATGTCAGATATAGCTTCGCGGATCGCCGTCATAGACGTGAATGCACTTATAAAGAAGATGAAATTCACCTCGTAATCTCTTTTCTCCCGAAATGGTTGAAAGTCTGCTTTCGGAGAGATCATCCTGGCGAAGTTTTCAGAAAAACTCTTGTGATTTAGTTTTCTCTTACAAATAGCTAATGTTAAGCCAAAAGAGAAGGCCCAGTGGATAGTAGATGGGAACAGCTTTCTGTAGTCGGCCCGATCTAGAAGTTGTATTTCATTGCGAACATAAACAGGTCATACTCATTGAATTTTGAGAATAGGTTATCTCCCTTGCCATCAAAGAGAGCCAGAGAGAGAGATATTTTCATATCATCAGTGGCCTGCCAGGAGACTTCAGGAACATAGACGATGGTGTAATTGTCCTTAACTTTTTTCCAGTTGCTGATGATAAAGGCTCCTCCCAGTGGTGCTACCGTAAGCTTATCACTGAAGAACTTCTTTTCGTATCTGACAAAGAAGTAGTCATTCAGATCACCACTGCTCCTTTCATGAAAGAAACCATGGAGATATTGAATATTGATATATGATCCGTCACGGAAGTTGTAGTCACCACCCACGATAAACTTAAAATATGGCTTGTCGATAATGACCGAATCGACAGTCACCGGAACTGGTGATAGGGGGTAGAGGGCTGACAGATCGGTTGTCATGATGATCTTTTTGTCGGGCACAAACATGGCTGCCTCGCCCCAGAAGCCGGCACCGGCAATACTTGTGGCAAAGTCTCCGCCAACTATATGAACACGGGCAAAGGAGAGCTGTGATGCCAACTCCATGCCTCCTATAGGATCCACAGGAGTGAGAGTGTTAAGTGTGGCAACCGGTAATCCGTCATAAGCCCATACATAGCTGAGTGACAGGTCTATCCCTCCGGTATAGCCCTGTAGCTTTACCCCTGCCGAGGAGCTCTCTTTCAGGTTGTACCGGGGCATCAGCAGTGTGTCAGAGAGGCTTTTCAGGGTCATGCCTGCCGGCAGGCCCATGTCAGGGCTCATGGCACCGGCAAACATTCCCAGCGGCATATTTGCCGGCTGAAAGAAGGGGATATAGGCTCCCTGTATCATAAAGTCATTGGTGAAATAGTAAACAGCAGTGATGGCATCAGAGCCCCGATGACGGCCGAAGTCGAGGATATCTTCCATGTCAAAGGGATTGAGGTTGTCAGTAGGGTTTATCTTGTCGGCCGTACCCCATGCTATACGTTGTCGTCCAAATTTTATATCGAGATTCTTTGTCAGAAATCCGTTCACCTGTAGGTATGCCTCCCGTAGCTCACCATTCAATGGGTCAACAATCCCCTTGTTGAACAGGTCCGATGAGCTCACAGGAGCGGGTAAACCAATATTCCTGATCCATACCTCGCTATGAAACTTTGACTTGCCACCTATATTACGATCCAGTTTTACTGTCAGCCGGTTCTCATTCCAGGCCCAGTCGTGATTATTGCCAAGGAGGAATCTCTCATCAGTGCTCAGCTCACCTGAGATCATCACTCTGTTTTCATCACTATCCTGTGCCCTTACTATCCCTGAGATCACAAGTAGTATAATGACAAGTAAATATCTCTGTTTCATCGTCTTTCTTCTTTATTGTATCAGTTACCTCTCTGGTTCTGCCTCTTTTTTTTACTGTATCAGTTTCCTCTCTGTTCCTTTGTCTTTCTTCTTTATTGTATCAGTTACCTCTCTGGCTCTGCCTCTTACTTCTTTACTGTTTCAGTTTCCTCTCTGTTCCTTTGTCTTTCTTCTTTATTGTATCAGTTACCTCTCTGGCTCTGCCTCTTACTTCTTTACTGTTTCAGTTTCCTGATCGTAAAATCGTCATCCGTCAGGCCAGTATCATAACGGACATCTGACATCTGCATACTTGTTATTCGACCTGACCTCAGATTTGTCATCTCCACCTCTGATGCATTCCAGTATTTATCTACTTTTTTAAATGTATATCTGGCCGTTTTGGTTTTGTTATTACCCCTGTCATAGAACTCCATAGATTCCGGGAAAAACTCCTTGTCATTTACATTTATGACAATTTTGGAATAGTCTGATTCAGCTTTGGGTGTCAGCTCGATCACGAAATTATTGTTCGCGCTGTTTAACAGCCTGGGGGTATATTTCACCGAATATGATACTGACTCCATATCGTCATAGGAGAAATCGGTTCCGGCAAAATTTTGGTTTCTGGCACTGGAGGCAATTCTCCTCTCCCTGGCAAAGGCAGGCAAATAGAGATACATCACATCACCGGGTAGCGACAGAACGGCTATTCCTGCCTGTGAAGCGGGTGACGTGAACCTGAAAAGCCTCAGATCACTCCCTTTCTGTTGAATGGTGGCTTCACGTACCTCCTGTTTCCCGTTTTTATCAGTCATTACAACTCTCATTTTACCTGTCATGTCTTTGGGAGAGAACATAACATCATCCATCTTCCTGAGAATAGTGGCTGCATCCTGTGAATAGGCTGAGAGAGAGCAAATCATTAATATCATTACAGCGCCTGCTGTCTTTCTGAAAATTGCAGCGCCTGCTGCCCTTCTGACAATTGTTCTCATGACTCTTGTTTTATAGAATTTGTTTCGATCTTTTCTTTAGTTTTTTGTCCAGCATCATTAGCAGCACCGGCAACAGGGTCAGTGCCCCGATACTTGAGACAAACATGTTGATCGCAACCAGGATCCCGAAATTCCGGAATGGCTGCATCTGTGAAAAAATGAGCAGGATAAATCCGGCCGCCACAGATAATGCATTGGTGATTACCGCTTTCCCGCTGATCTTTATGGTGTTCTCAATGGCTTCCTCCTGGCGCTGTCCCAGGCTCAGGTGCTTGTTTATGCCGGAGATCACATGTATAGAGTAGTCGATGCCGATTCCCAGGGCAATGCTTCCAACCAGTACAGTTGCTATGTCGAGGGGGATACCGGTAAATCCCATGAATCCCAGTGACATGACGATAGTCACAATTATCGGGACAGTTGCCAGCACTCCCTTTGAGAACGACTTCAAAATCATTGCAACGATGATCAGTACAAGGCCAATTGCAAGTAACAGGCTACTATACTGGCTCTTGATAAGACTGATGTTGAGTTTTTCATATATAGGAGGTATTCCGGTAAACTCAACCGTGATATTATCAGTGGAATTTTCACTGATGTACTGATCCATCTTCAGGGTGAAGGATTTGATATCTTCGGTTTCTATCGATGCAAACTGCGATTGTATGATGGCCATATCGAGGTCATCAGTCACAAGCTGTGACATGATCTCCTGCCCGTCAAGCAGGAACCATAGCTGTTCGATCTTGGCTTTCTCATCCGGTATCCTTTTCCCTTCTCCCATGGCATCATTCATCTGCTCAACAAGAGCAGCCACAGATTGGGTGACGGAGACATTGGGGTCTTCCTTCATGAAGAGCTCCGTGCGCGCTATAAGTTTCAATACTTCAGGTGATTGTATATCACCTTTGAAGACCACATAGACTGGCAGGGAGCCCCCGAATTTTTCCTGCATCAGGTTCTCGGTTACCCGGGTAGGATTGTCTTCATTGAAGTAAGAGGTAATGTTGACGCTTGTCTTAATCAAAAATATTCCTCTGACAGAGATCAGAAGCAGTAGTACCCATACTGCAGCCGTAATGCGGGGATGTTTGATAATAAGCCATTTAAGCGGATCAAGAATCAGCTTTTCAAGAGTAGCTTTTTTGTCACTCTTTTTCACCTGCCCAACAGTGGCTTTTCCGGAGAGAAATGAAAGGATTGAAGGGATAAAGAATATTGATAGAATGAGGGCGAATGAGGTGCCGGCAGCAGCAAAAATCCCAAATTCTTTGGTCATCTCAAGGTATGACCCAAAGATGAAAGAGATAAAACCGATGATGGTGGTTATGGCTGCAAGCAGAACCGGGATAAAAGTATACCCCATGGCGTTGATTACTGCCCGCTTCCTGTCATTCAGCCTGTTAACCTCATAGGCGTTTACAATATGGATTGTGTAGGCGGTGCCCACGGCCAGCAGTACAACCGGAATATAGCTTGCGGTCAGGGTGAGCTTGTACCCCAGCAGTGCCATTAATCCTATAGCCCAGATGACGCTTATACCCGCTGAGAGCAAAGGGAGGATAATACCTCTCAGCGATCGGAAGCTGATAAACAGCAGAAGGGCTATGGCAAGGAAGGCAAACGGCAGGAGCCTGCCAATATCGGTCATTAAGAGATCGGCAACATCATTGAGCAGAAAAGGTAAACCACCGTAATAGAGTTTCCCGGGCAACTCCATCGCCTCAACCATTCCCTTAATACCCCTGGCTATAGCCTGCTTGTCTGCATCATGAAAGAGAGTGAAGGCAATGACAGTGGCAGAGCCGTCAGCAGATACGATAGCTCCTTTGTAGAGCTCCCTGGAGAGTACGTACTTTCTAAGTGTGTCAAGGTCAGCCTGCTCAGTAGGAAGATTGTATTCGTCAACAAGATTCCCGATCTCAATACCATATTCTGAACTTCTGATATCCAGTATACTGGTGAGGCTTGTCACTGTTGATACCCCTTCAGTAAATCTCAGGCTGTCAGTTAAAGCCTTTACATCCTGCAGTACCTCTGCCGTGAAAACATCATCACTCTCCAGGACGATCATCCCGATTTCGTTCCCGCCAAACCGGATACCTACATTTTTATAGAGTTGTGCGGTAGGGTCACTGTCATTTAAGGAATTGATAACATCAGAGTCGATTGATATATTCCGTATCTGGAAACCGAGAAACAGAGTTAATACTATGACAAGTGTGATAATTAACCACCTTAGATTTACAATTTTACGGGCAAGCTTCTCCATGAGGCAGGTGTATTACTGACCAAAATTGTTTTATGGTCAATACAAAGGAAAATAAAAATATTTGACTATACAAGTTTTATGGTCAAAACACAAATTTCTTGCATCATGGATTTCTAATTTGACAGATTCTTCACTCTGATTTTTGGATTCTCAGGCTGTTTAATACCATTGTTGCCAGTTCATCGATAGTCTGCTCAAATTCGGTAAACTTATTCTGCAGGAACAGTGGTAGTTCGATGCTGTTAAGCAGCATCAGCAGGATATTGACATTTGTCTGGATATCTTTTATTTCAAGATATCCCTCTTTCTTCCCTTTTTCCATCACCTCTGTCAGTTGCACCTTTTCAAACTGTGCAAAATCATCTCTGACATCCTTGACGAAATCATACTTCTCAAAAAAGTCGGCTTTCAGCGTTTCATGGTAGTTGACGGCGGTACTCAACAATTTCAGGCGGGTAAGAATATATTTCTTCAGAATTGTCAACGAGTCCTCATTTCCGGAACTGATTTTCATCAGCTCAACCTTCACCTTATCAAGTTCCTGCCGGAGTACTTCATTAAACAGCTCCTCCTTGCTTTTAAAATAGTAATAGAGAACTCCCTTTGCCTTGTGAATATGCCTTGCTATCTCATCCATGGTGGTCTTGCGAAATCCATATTTTGAGAAATGGATAGTAGCTGACCTCACAATAGTATCTTTAACATCATCTGCCGACATGGTGTCTGACCATTACCGTTCAAAAGTCAAATTTAGGAAATAATGTTTGCATTTGATTCATATTTATAAGACCCGATTGCCGGAGGATCTTATTCTGTTGTTAATCCTCTTTTCAATTTCGTCTCTCGGCAGCCATTTGTTGGTCTCCTTCAATTTTTCAAACAGTTCGATAGCTTTTTTTGGTGAAATCAGGTTGTGATTGTCCGTAAGGTAAAATCTCTTTAATCACAAACACAGTTGTACATATCTCATAATCAAGACTAAAATAATCAGGCAATGCACCAATCTTGATAACATCGAATAATACATTGGTGTCAGTGATAATCAGTTTCATACCATTTGGTGTATTTGTTCCCTGAACTCCCAGACACTTTTTCCAGCATAAAATGCGGCTTCATGTACAGAAATTATTTCTTTGCCCAGTGCAAACCAAATCAACCTTTCAAATTTCACTGGCTTCTCTTCACTCAAAAAGTTTCCGGGTTCATTTAGATGCAACCTGCAGGCTCTATAATCTATATTCAGATTCCGATAAACGTAATCGTTTATAATTCCCAGGCGTAATGCCCTTTTGAAAATGGCGGGGAAAGAGATACCCCAACGTTCTTTTACCATTTCCAGTTCCTTTTGAAAAAAATGAAATCTGTCCTGATGTAGTTCCTTTTTTGCCATTTCTTCCGGATATAGTACGGCAGAAGCAAAAACATGACACAGTTTTTCCTTTTCTCTCTCTGAAAGATTATCAGAAAACAGTAAAGAGTGATGGGATAATTCATGTAGTGCAGTAAAACGTTTACGGACAACGTCGCCATTGTGATATTGCCGGAGTACAATAACCTTCTTATCGTCCACATTAGCTTTCATGCCGTCAAAATCTTTCGACGCCTCTACCTCAATGACCAGATAGCCTTTATCTTCAAGCATTTTGACCACATCCGGGATTGGATCATAGCCGAGATTCCACAATTTTCGAAGTTCTTTTGCTGCATCCTCTGCATCATCTTCATTGCTAATAATTTTGGAGGATTCAAAATATTCTGAAGACTCCGGAAGGTTGACTGCTTTTTCAAGTCCAATGAATCTCTCAAGAATATCTTTGGTTTTTTCAATTATGGCATCTTCTTCTGATTTTTTGATTTTTGAAGAATATTTACGAAAATCTATGTTTGCCAGACGAATCTCGACTTCCGGACTGGCAAAGAAATAATCAACCGAAATATTTAATATGTTGGCAAGGTCCAATAGCAGATTGCTATCAGGTTTCATTTTACCTTGTTCATATTTGTTAAGTGCCTGTTTGGTAACAACGTTTCCAAGTTTGTCAGCCAAACTTTGCAGCGACAATCCAGCCATTTTACGGGCAGCAACTAATCGGTGTGCAAAAATATTATCCATAGCTTTGTCGGTTTGTTGACAAACATGCAATAAATATGTTAAATGTCAACCCTTATTCTTTCGTATCTTATAGAAATGTTGTATCTATCAATAAAACAGGTTTTAAGATAATTCAATGTAAATTGATACGAGTCTGAATTAAACCTCCTATGAAAAATTGGCAGTGTTCCAATCAGTGCCGGGGTAGCTGACCTTCAACGATATTTCACATCTTAAGATTATTCTTTTCAACTCAATCTTCCGGATTATGAAAACTAAATTGGGTGAGATGTTTAGGCAGATTTCAGTCTTTGGGAGAGAAAAGGATTTTCTTAACCTTTAAGAGTCTTTGTTAAAATTGCCAAGAAGGGAGAAGAAATTACTGCCTGAGCGTAATATTTGCACAAAATTCATTACAGCTGCACTTTAAGAAGCGGGATAGGATTTACATATCAAAAGACAAAGTGATATTGAAATTTGTCGTTGATCATCTCAAAATAAGAATCTTATATATGTCAGACTCTATGCCCTGCTAAAATAAGGGTTGTGGCCCTCGGTGTAATGGTATAGCTTTTATTTTGTTCTTGTGTATACTTTCTTATTGTATTTTTACCAAAAAGTAGTAATATAAAATGTTCATCGCCAACATGACCCACTTCCTTGATGCACAAGGAAACATACCCAGACTAATACCAAATGAAGGCACGCAGCTGGCAAGCTTTCATGCACTGGTGGTTGATGAAACGACCAAATTGCTTCCTGCACGACTAACAACAATTGATCTCAGGTGCTTTGAGAAAGGATGTGAGGGAATGGTAAGGGTTGAATTACTGCCCTCAAATAAGATTCACTGGATCTGTTCGAGATGTGAAAACGAAGGGATGATAAGTCACTGGCAAGGGACAAAATGGGATAATAGAAAAGAAAAAATGCCGCTGTAACCTTTTCAATTACAACGGCATCATCTCTTCATCGGTCGGGGTGAGAAGACTCGAACTTCCGGCCCCTACGTCCCGAACGTAGTACGCTACCAACTGCGCCACACCCCGATTGGCCGGATATGCTCCGGGAGTGCAAAAATAATAAATATTTCAATGGAGTGGCAACTTTTATATTGTGCGGGTCAGTTCCGCTATCTTACGGTGCAGGTCATTGCTGCTTACCGGCTTGGAGAGGTAGTCGGTACACCCTGCCTCCAGTGCTCTCTTACGGTCATCAGGGAATGCATAGGCGGTGACAGCCACTATGGGTATCTTCTCAAAACCCTCTTCGCCTCTCAGGCGGTGGGTTAGTGAGAGGCCATCCTCATCACCCTTGAGTGAGATATCCATCAGCACCAGGTCAAAGCTGTTATCGTGGAGCAGGTCCCATGCCTCAGCGGCCGACTCAGCCACGTCTGTCTCATACAGGGTTGACAGCAGCTTGGTGAAGTAGAGCTGACTATGCTTGTCATCCTCCACTATCAGGATTCTGAGACGTTTTCTTTTTGATGAGTTTTTCATTACCCGGTCTGTTTCTGCCTTGCCGCCCTCACTGGCCTGCAAAAGCCATGCCGCACCCTCTTATGGCTCTGTGGCCTGGAACGGTCTGGTCATTTACATAAAAGCAGCTTATTCTTTTCTCAGCTAGTAAAGGTATCATATTTATGTGATATAGATACTTTTTCTTCAGGTAACGGGGTTTTCGGCTTTCAGATTGATTCTATCATCTCGGCCACTTTTCGTATCAGCCATCCCGGCGTTGAGGTGGCACCACATACGCCTGCACTGTCTGCTTCGGTGAACCATGTGCTGTCCAGCTCTGCCGGTGAGGCGATAAAGTATGAGCGTGGGTTCTCGCGACG
Organism: uncultured Rikenella sp.; assembly: GCA_964537135.1. GTDB lineage: Bacteria > Bacteroidota > Bacteroidia > Bacteroidales > VadinHA17 > SR-FBR-E99. The sequence goes on along the minus strand of CAZHZC010000008.1, from coordinate 76,031 downwards.
GCACACCTCATAGAGCATACGTCCGTTAGAGCTTTTCCTGCCACTGACGAAGATGATCACATCGTGCTCACGTGCAAACTCCCTCAGTCGTGGCTCGCGTCCTGACACCTGCCGGCAGGTTGTCTTATGCACCTTGAGCGCCTCGCTGCCGGCGGCGGGTGACTCTCTCTCCAGCCTCTCCCTTATCTTTTCTGTCAGCTGCTCATAGTCGGTGCTGCTCATGGTTGTCTGTGAAAAGAGGAATAGTGGCTGACGGTAATCTATCTGGTCCAGGTCATCAGGTCCGGTGACCAGTATGCCGTTACTGCCTGCCGCACCCATCAGTCCGATCACCTCGGCATGGCCTCTCTTGCCATAGATCACTATCTGCCCTTTTCCCTCGCCTGCCAGCTCAGAGACCTTCTTGATCTTTTCCTGCATGGCACGTACAATGGGGCAGGTGGCATCAATGATCGATATGTTGTTCTCACTGGCCATGGCATATGTTGAGGGTGGCTCACCGTGTGCCCTCACCAGCACCCTGGCATCATGCAGCTGCTCAAACCGGTCATGGGTGATGGTCTCCAGCCCGAGAGATGTCAGTCGTGCCACCTCCAGGTCATTATGCACTATCTCACCCAGGCAGTACACCTTCTCGCCATCCTGCAGTGCCTTTTCGGCTATCATCACCGCATTCTGCACCCCGAAGCAGAACCCCGATCCCTTCTCAATGCTTACTCTCATCGTTGATCCTCTCTATCAGCTCCCTGAACCATACCATCTGCTCATCAGGGGTCATATCACTATTGTCGAGCACCACCGCATCGTCAGCCTGCCGCAGGGGGCTCACCCGGCGTGTGGAGTCGATACGGTCACGCTCACTGATGTTGTTGATGACACTGTTGAGGTCTGCCGGCAGCCCTTTGCTCACCAGCTCCAGGTAGCGTCTCTCGGCCCTCACCCCGGGTCGTGCCGTCATAAATATCTTCAGTGTGGCATCAGGAAAGACCACCGTTCCTATGTCACGACCGTCCATCACCACCCCGCCACTGGCCCCCATCTCACGCTGCAGCTCCACCAGCCTGGCGCGTACGGCCTCTATGGTGCTTACCGCACTGACGTTGTCTGACACCTCCCGGTCACGTATCTCACTCTCTACCTCCTCCCCATTGAGGTAGGTCACCGGCAGGCCCGTCTCGCTGTCATACCTGAAGGAGATACATATCTCCGGCAGCACCAGGGTGATACCCTCCTCGTCTGCCACTCCCCGGTATACCAGGTTATGTCGCAGCGCGAAGAGGGTTACGGCGCGGTACATCGCTCCCGAGTCGATATAGATATAGCCCAGCTCAGCCGCTATGGCCCTGGCGAAGGTACTCTTGCCGCATGATGAGTAGCCGTCAACGGCGATGGTCATTCTCTTTTCTCCTCTTCTCATGGTCTGGTATGATTAAAACGTATGGTCATCAGTATGGTTCACGGAGCGCCGTCCCCTGAGGAACAGCTCCGGCTTGAGGGTGATGGTGATATGGTTTGTTCCGCCCGCCTGGTGGAAGGTGTCATGTGCATAGGCGAGCCTCAGGATGTTGGTGTTGATGCTGAACCCGGCAGTAAAGCCGGTCATCCCGGCACGTTCACCCAGCCGCATCTCGGCACGCCTGCGGAAGTTGAGTCCTGCCCCGAGGCGTAGTGTCTCCGTAGGCAGCACCTCCATCCCCAGTATCATGTGTCTCAGTATGTTGTCACCCGTGAAGATGGTGCCGGCCCTCTTGCTGTCACCCGTCGCGGTGCCCCGGCTGCTGCCCAGCAGGTCAGGTCTCTCCAGCTGCCTCAGGGTGAGGGTGAAGCGTAGCGGCGCATGTGCCAGCCTCTTGCCGGCACCCGCCATGATCTCAAAGGGGAGGGGCTCACCCCCCTGACCGGTATGGCTGATAAGCTGCATCCCGGCATTGCGTATCACCACCCCGGCATCGAAGAGCCACTCCTCATTGCGGTAGGTAGCCCCGATATCAAAGCATAGTCCTGCCGAGAAGTAGCGCTCAAGGTGTGAGATGACAGGCTTGAGGGTGACAGCTGTGGTGAATGATGAGTCTATCTCCCATGACCAGGTGATGAGAAAGGCATACTCAGCAGCAGAAAAGGTGCCGGTAATGGTGCCCTCCTCGTCTGCCGAGGTAAAGCTGCCATAGGTGATGAAGCTCAGTCCGCCGGCGAAGGTGCCGGCAGTGGGAGTGTTGAGAGCCATCGAGGCGTAGCCGTACTTTATGCCTGCCACCCATGAGGAGAGGCTCAGTGAGATCTCCCTGTCCATGGTGCTGCGTAGCAGTGCAGGGTTGTAGTAGGTGAGGCTCAGGTCATCATAGCCGGCGGTGGCTGTGAAGCCTCCGGTGGCGTTGACAAAGGCTGAGTGGCTGATGTTTAGGAAGCTGTAGGTGTTGTCGCCGGCTGACTGACCCCTGGCATGCTGAAACATGATCAGGGCCAGGAGCAGCAGCAGGCCCCTGTGGCAGGCATGCCGCCACTCCGTTGAGGGTGACCGGTCATCAACCGTTTGCTTCATCGTAACACCTGTTTTGACAAAGATAGTAATCATGCCGTTCGTCCGGCCAGACCGGCCTCTCTCCCCTTGCTGCCCCTGCTGCCTGCCTGTGAGAGGAAGAGTCCGGCTATCACCACCGCCATGCCGACACCGTTACGTATTGTCAGCCTGTCACCCATCACCAGGAAGGCGAAGATGGCGGTAAAGAGCGGGATGAGGTTGGTAAACACATTGGCGCGGGCTACACCCACAATCCTGACGGCATGGGCAAACAGCACAAAAGCGCCTGAGGAGGCGAAGATGGCGAGCAGGATGACCGCACCAAAACTCTTCATGACGATGCCGGTGGTGAGAAGGTCATTGAGGCTGAAGATCAGGAAGAGCGGCAGGAAGAGCAGCCCGCCAATCATATTTTGCACGTTGACGATGGTGACCGGATCATAGTTACTGGCTATACGGTGAAGCACAGTATTGTATCCGACAGCAGCCACCACCGCCAGAAGCATCAGTGCCAGCCCTCTCGGGTTGACGGTAACACCTCCTGAGCTGCTGGTGATAAAGATTATCACCCCGATAAAGGAGATGATAACCCCCACATAGTTGATCGTTTTCAGCCGCTCACGATAGAAGAGCCATACTGAGAGTACCGCAAAGACCGGTATGGTGGAGATGATCACTGAGCCGGCCGTGGATGAGACATAGGTGAGGCCGAAGCTCTCACCCAGGAAGTAGAGGAAGGGCTCAAAGAGAGCCATCAGGAAGAAGTAGCGGCGGTCACCCCTCTTGATCGCCATCCTGCGGCCGGTAAGCCTCAGGAAGGAGGAGAGGAAAATGACTGACAGCAGAAGCCTGATAAAGATGATGGTGATGGGACCGTAATGAACATTGGCAATCTTGAACCACACAAAAGAGAAGGCCCAGAAGATCATGGAGAGAATAAGTGCAAGGTAGGGTCTGCCTTTCATACGGTGACTGGAGCTGTTGGTTTTACCGGAGGCGAATTTACAGGTTATTTCAATATCGCAGGAAGATTGAGATTATATACTTCTGAGGTTTCGAACGGGTGAAAAGTGACAGGCAGTGAATCTAAATTAGTATGTTGTAATACAATAGTATAACATCTGATTGTATTTCGACCGTAACTTGTAATCCTGACATTTTACCCTTTTGCCCTATTGTAATATTGTTATATTTGCCCATTCAAAAGTGAGAATAAAATGGATGGTATCAAGATCGTTGTACTTGCAAAGCAGGTTCCTGACACACGTAATGTAGGCCCTGATGCCATGAAGGCAGATGGTACCGTGAACAGGGGTGTCCTGCCTGCAATATTCAATCCTGAGGACCTGAATGCGCTTGAGCAGGCCCTCCGTCTGAAAGACCGCTACAGGGATGTGACGGTCACACTGCTCACCATGGGTCCGGTTCGTGCAGCAGAGATCATACGTGAAGGGCTCTACCGTGGCGCTGATGATGGTATACTGCTTACTGACAGGGCTTTTGCAGGGTCAGACACGCTGGCCACCTCATATGCCCTCTCGCTGGCCGTCCGCAGGCTGCAGGCGCAGCTGGTGATAGGTGGCCGGCAGGCTATTGATGGTGACACTGCACAGGTGGGGCCACAGGTGGCTGAGAAGCTTGGGTGGCCACAGGTGACCTATGCCGAAGAGATAGATTACGTTGATGGCCGGCTGATCATCAGGAGGAGGCTCGAGCGTGGGGTGGAGGTGGTGTCTGCGCCGCTGCCGCTGGTGGTGACCGTCAATGGTACCGCTCCGGCATGCCGCTACCGCAATGCCAGGCTGGTGATGAAGTACAAGTATGCCCGAACCGATACCGAGCTGCAGGCAGAGAGCTCTGACTATATCGCGTCAGGCAGAACAACCATGAAGATCACCGAGTGGGGTGTTGATGCCATCGATGCTGACCCGGCACAGCTGGGTCTCTCCGGATCACCTACCAAGGTTAAGAAGATTGAGAATGTGATTATACAGGCGAAGGAGTCGAAGCGGCTCACCTCGTCAGAGGGTGACATTGAGGCGCTGGTGAGAGAGCTTTTTGATAATCATACCTTTGGTTGATAACAGGTAAAATTTTACAACAGTGAACAATCTATTTGTCTTTTGTGAACTCGACGAGGGGCGGCCCGCTGAGGTGAGCCTGGAGCTGCTCACACGGGGCAGGGCGCTGGCCACCACGCTGGGGTGCAGCCTCGAGACGGTGGTGCTCGGCAGCGGGCTGCAGGGCATCGAGATGGAGCTCTTCCCATACGGTGTTGATGTGGTTCATCTGGCTGATGACCCCCTTCTTGAACACTACCGTACGCTCCCCTATGCCTCAGTTATCACTGCACTCTTCAGGAGTGAGAAGCCACAGATAGCGCTGATGGGTGCCACCACCACCGGGCGTGACCTGGGGCCGAGGGTCTCCTCAGCTCTCTCGAGCGGACTGACGGCTGACTGTACCAGCCTCGAGATAGGTGAGCACCACGAAAGGAAGAGCAACACCACCTACCGTGACCTCCTCTACCAGATAAGACCAGCCTTCGGTGGTAACATCATTGCTACCATCATCAACCCTGACCACCGCCCACAGATGGCAACCGTACGTGAGGGGGTGATGAAGCGTGCCATAGCTGATAAAGAGTACCGTGGTAAGGTGAAGAGGGTGGATGTTAAAAAACATATCAGGCCTGAAGACCTTGCCGTGGAGATTCTTGAGAGACATATTGAACCGAGAAAGGTCGATATCAAGTCGGCACAGGTAGTTGTCTCAGGAGGCTATGGCATGGGCTCAAAGGAGAACTTCAGGCTGCTCTATGAGCTGGCCGCACTGCTGGGCGGTGAGGTGGCCGCATCACGTGCTGCCGTCGATGCCGGTTATGCCGGTCATGAGAGGCAGGTGGGACAGACAGGGGTGACAGTGAGGCCCAAGCTCTACATCGCATGTGGTATCTCAGGACAGATACAGCATACCGCAGGGATGAGCCAGAGCGGACGCATCATTGCCATCAACAATGATCCGGCTGCACCGATAAACAATATTGCCGACTATGTGATAAACGGTGATGTGGCAGAGGTGATCCCCAGGTTTATCAAGCACTACAAGGCCAACGCCAGATAACTGATCATAACGCTGAATGAACATAAATAGCAATGTCAAACTTCTATTCTGATAACAAGGATCTCAGGTTCCACCTTAACCACCCGGCGATGGAGAAGATCGTCAGGCTGAAGGAGATGGACTATTCCGAGAAGGAGCTGTATGATTATGCTCCCCATGACTTTGAGGATGCCATGGACAACTATGACAGGGTGCTGGAGATCGTAGGTGCCATCTGCGCCGGGGTGATAGCCCCCAATGCTTCCACTGTTGATGAAGAGGGTCCGGTGGTGAGTGGTGGCCGGGTCACCTATGCCAGGGGTACGCAGGAGAACCATGAGGCGCTTACCAGGGCAGGTGTGATAGGTATGAACTTCCCACGCAGGTATGAGGGGCTCAACTTCCCCATGGTGCCCTATGTGATGGCTGCCGAGCTGGTGTCACGTGCTGATGCCGGGTTTGCCAATATATGGGGTCTGCAGGACTGCGGGGAGACTATCCTTGAGTTCGCTTCCGAAGAGATCAGGAGAGAGTTTCTGCCACGGTTCAACAAGGGAGCCACAGCAGCTATGGGTCTCACTGAGCCTGATGCAGGGTCTGACCTGCAGGCAGTGCAGCTGAGGGCTCAGTGGGACGAGGAGAGGAGTATATGGCTGCTCAACGGCGTGAAACGGTTTATCACCAACGGTGATGCGGAGATATCACTGGTGCTGGCACGCTCAGAAGAGGGTACCAGCGACGGCAGAGGATTGTCGCTATTCGTTTATGACAAGGCTGACGGAGGGGTGTTAGTCAGACGGATAGAGAACAAGATGGGAATAAAGGGGTCACCCACATGTGAGCTGGTCTTCAATAATGCACCGGCACGGCTCGTGGGTGAGAGACGTATGGGACTCATAAAATATGTTATGTCACTGATGAATGGTGCTCGCCTGGGCGTGGCGGCACAGTCGGTGGGTATAGCACAGGCAGCGTGGGAAGAGGCACGGAAGTACGCCTCGGAGAGGAAACAGTTCGGACGTACCATAAACCAGTTCCCGGCAGTATATGAGATGCTCACCATGATGAGGGTCAGGCTGCAGGCCATGAGGACACTGCTCTATGAGACATCACGGCTGGTAGATATCTATAAGGCGTGGTCACTGATAGCTGCTGAGCGTACACTGACCAGGGAGGAGCGTGATGAGCTGAAGAGCTATACCAGGCTGGCAGATATCTATACCCCCATGATAAAGCTCATCAGCAGCGAGTGGTGCAACTCAATAGCCTATGATGCGGTACAGATACATGGCGGGGCCGGCTTTATCAAAGACTTCCCGGTAGAGAGGCTCTACCGCGATGCACGTATCACCTCTATCTATGAGGGTACCTCACAGCTGCAGGTGGTGGCTGCCATAAGAGGAGTGACCACCGGCGGTTACCTGGCACAGATACGCAAATATGAAGAGCATAAGCTGAGACCTGAGCTGGAGCACCTGCGTAAAGAGCTGACAGTAATGGCTGATGACCTTGAGAAGAGGGTGGCACAGGTTCTGGAAGCGGGAAACAGTGAGCTGACCGATTTTCATGCACGACGGCTGGTGGAGGTCTCTGCGAACATTATTATGGGACACCTGCTGCTGCTTGATGCCCAGCGTGATAATGAATATGCCTCTGCCGCAGAGCTCTTTATCTCACAGATCATTCCTGAGAACAGGATGAGGTCAGAATATATCCGATCATTTGAAGAGAAACAGCTGGGTCATTTCAAGATTGACTGACAGATATGCTCTCTGACATCCCCGCAGGTGACAAATGTCAATATCGGGGTTGACAAGAAACTTTCGCTAACCGTACTAATAAAGTGTGGTCCGGCGGAATCGGTTATTCATAATGGCTATATTTGTGAATCATATAACAGCTAAAATGATGAAGCGTAAAGCATCGGTTTTAAGGGTGGTGATGACTCTGCTCATTGTTGTGTCAGGGTTATCTCTCTCCTCCTGTGAGAAGTACAGCTGGGCCAGGCCTGAGGTGCCTGATGATATCACTGTCAGCTTTTCCGAAACGCTAGTGCCCTTCTGCCAGACCTGTCATGGGGCATGGAATACCGACAGGGTTTATGATAAGCTTATTGCCAATACTGACACCGTAACACCTGAATCGAGCAGGGTGCTGGCAATACACTCCTCTATCACTGCATTCGGTTCACAGATGCTGAAGGTTGACACTCTTCTGCTTCCTGCAAATGATGTTGTCACTCTGTGGGCATCGCAGGGGGGAGAGAAAAATTGATGTTCAGGAAATCCTAAATAATGATCACCATGAAAAAAGTTGCGATATCGGTTGTTCTGGTCTTGATATCATTTCATGCCTTCTGCCAGGATGACGATGATTATCCGGTCAGACTGTTTGAGACTGGTATACTGGTTGATAATCAGACTGTGGGCACACCCTACCGTGGTATGCTTGAGTTTGAGATACACCACCGGTTTGGTACTGTCAACAATGTGCTTGATGACCTCTTCGGCCTCTGGGCTCCGGCCAATATCAGGCTTGGCCTCAACTACGGGGTGACCGACCGGCTGATGATAGCGGTGGGTACTGCCAAGAATTACAAGGCACAGGACCTGGCAGTGAAGTATGCCATTCTTCAGCAGACTGAGTCGGGCAGGGTGCCGGTATCAGTGAGCTACTATGGCAACCTGGGTATCAACCTGCTCAATCAGAATACCTTCGGGCCGGCACACGACTGGCGTGAGATACATCGCCTCTCCTATTTCAATCAGCTGCTGGTGGCACGCAGGTTTGGTGAGAGGCTGACGCTGCAGCTGGCACCCACCTTTATCTGGCTCAATGCCGTGGAGATGGGCTACCGGAATGCACACTACGGTATCTCTGCCGGGGCAAAGCTGACCGTTACCGGGTCACACAACCTGATAGTTGAGTATGATCAGCTCTTCAACAGCCAGAAGGAGGAGGAGCTGAATGCCAGACCGCAGCTGGCTGTCGGCTGGGAGATAGGCACCCCGACACACGCATTCCAGATATTTTTCGCAAATTACAAGGATATTCTGGGACAGTATAACTTTGTATACAACCAGAACGGTATCGGTGATGGCAGGTTCCTGATAGGACTTAATGTTACCGTACGGTTTTAAAGAATCACTTTGCGAATGAGTATAAGAAAACATATACTTTTTGCCGCTCTCGTTGTACTGATTGCCTCACCTGCACTTGTGGCGCAGGAGACCGATGTGCCGGTGGCAACCCGTGGTGAGGAGAACAGTATGTATGCCGGGGAGAATGAGCTCAACTGCCTGGTGTGCCACGGCAAATTTGTCTACTCCATCACTGACACCATTACCGGTGAGGTGAGAAAACAGCTTATGTCTGAGAACCACATGGTGGTTCCTGCCATGTTTTACAACTCGGTACACTGGAACTTCAGCTGCCTCGACTGTCACTCTGAGGGGTTCACAACATTCCCCCATCCGCTGGAGACCCGCTTTGAGGAGCCCTGGGGGTGTATCGACTGTCATGGCTATGACCCCAACTATGAGCAGTACCGGTTTGAAGAGATTGAAGAGGAGTATGAGCGGAGTATTCACTACACCGCAACCGAGGGGCTGATAAGCTGCTGGAAGTGTCATAACCCACACTACTACAATCCGCTGGCCAGACAAACCACCGGCGGAAGAGAGTATATCCTGCGCTCAAATGAGATGTGCCTCAGGTGCCACGGAAACTCCACCGTAATGGGACTGATCAATGATGAGAATGTCAGTATTGTGTTGCCCAGGCATGAGTGGCTCCCCGATGTTGACAGGCACATGGAGGCAGTAAGATGTATCGACTGCCACACCAGGGGTACTGACAGCCTCTTTGTGGCACATGAGGTGATGCCGGCTGACAGTGCAGTAAGAGAGTGCGCCGAATGCCACAGCAAAAACTCAATACTGGTGGGTACACTATACAGGTATGCAGCTATGGAGAGCCGCGACGAGAAGGGATTTATCAACGGAGTGATGCTCCGTAATGAATCATATGTCATCGGGGCTAACCGTAGCAAATTTATCTCATTCACAGGCCTGCTGGCAATTGGCATGACAATTGCTGCTGCCCTGACGCATGCTTTTTTCAGGATAATCATAAAACCGAAGAAGAAGAAGATTCATGAGTAAAAAATTCTATCACTATCCTGTCTGGGTCAGACTGTGGCATCTGTTCAATGCCGTTCTCTGCCTGCTGCTGATAGTAACAGGGTTCAGCATGCTATACTCAAACCCTGACAGTGCACTGATAGTAGGCTTCCGGAGTGCAGTATCCATACATAATGTGTGTGGCATACTGCTTACCATAAGCTATACGGTGTTCCTCGCGGGAAATATCTTCACCCCAAACGGCCGTCACTACCTTACCAGCCTGAAGGGGCTCGGTAAAAGGGTGTGGAAACAGTCATACTACTATGCATGGGGCCACTTCAAAGGAGAGGAGTCACCCTACCCGGTGACCGGCAGCCGTAAGTTCAACCCGCTGCAGCAGATCTCATATGTGGGGGTTATGTATTTTGTTTTGCCGATGCTCTTTATCACTGGCTGGGCTCTCATGTTCCCGGAATTTATCCTGAAAAGATTCCTCGGATTCAGCGGGGTCTTTCTAACTGATCAGTTCCATGTGATACTGGGCTTCCTGGTGGTCATATTCCTCTTTATACATATCTACGTAAGCACAATGGGCCGGACACCCCTCAGCAACTTCAAGAGCATGGTGTCTGGCTGGCAGGAGAGTCATTAATATTAATTCAAACAAAAACAAAAGATTATGAAAAGATCATTTAAAGTAATTGCTGTGATGCTGGCAACAACCATGTTTGCCCTCCTCTCTGTTACTGTAAACGGTCAGCAGCAGAAGAAGGGCGAGCCCTGGAATATTCCGGCAGAGTATAAGAAGATGGCTAACCCGGTAGCTGCAGATGACGCCTCAGTCAAGGCCGGACAAGCTCTATATACCAGAAACTGTGCTTCATGCCACGGTAAAACCGGACTGGGCGACGGACCGAAGGGCAGGATGAGCAAGACCTTCCCGGGTGACTTCTCTGGCGCTGAGTTTCAGGCATTTACCGATGGAGAGATGTTCTACCAGACCAAGTTCGGAAGAGGCGAGATGCCTGCATATGACAAGAAAATTCCTGACAAGGATATATGGAATATTGTCAACTACATGAAAACCCTGAAGAAGTAATTCAACAGATATAATTAGTGAGAGGCCGTCTCGGGAATGAACCGGGGCGGCCTCTCTTTGAGTGCCCGGCATGGCTGCTGAATACGAAGTGCTGCGAACTGACAGGTGAGAGCTGAATGCGAAATGTTGAGAGCTGAAGAGCTGAGAGCTGAATGCGAAGTGCTGCGTACTGCGTGCTGCATGCGACGTGCTGCCTACTGCGAGCTGCATGCGACGTGCTGATAGCCGGGAGCGTAACAGGGTGTAGCGTCACTCATGTCAGGGCTATACAGATAAGCGAGGGGCATCCTGTGAAAAGGATGCCCCTCCCTATTGATTAGGTAAACAGTTTCTCTGCTGGTTCTAGTAACCCAGCCCCTCCATCACTGAGATAGAGTTATCAAGCAGGGTCTTGGTATAGCGCGGGAAGTGGAACCCGTTGCTGCCATCCTCCTTGATAGTGGTGTAGTTCAGGAATGCCAGTACCGCATTGGCCTTGAAGGTTCCCTGGTTGGGCAGTCCGGTTGCCGGGTTGTAGATGCCGGCATCAATCAGCTGCTGCTCAAGCTTCTCCAGCTTTGTCTCCACCTCAGCCTTCAGGTTGGTGATCTTGGGGGTAAGCACCGCCGGGTCAGGGTGGCAGGTGGTACAGCCGGTGGTCAGCATCAGGTTCTGGCCATGCTCATTGTACCAGATACCCATATTGTGCCCCCCAGCCTGGTAGCCATAGGGAGCTGCCATGTGGCAGGTGATACAGCCATCGGCGGTGGAGTGAGGGTTACGCTCCGGGTAGGCGTTGCCGGGCAGCTCGAACGGATTGGTTCCCAGTATCATATTCGCATGCGGAGCGTGGTGTGGCCCCATACGTATGTTGGTGATGGCGAAGTCAGGACCATCAACGACAGGTGCCGGAGAGACTGTCCGCATCTGGTGACAGAAGACACACTGGTTGCTTGACCCCTTGTCCCACTGCACCGCGGCACCCTTATAACCTACCAGCAGGGTGTGGGCGGTAGCGTTGGTGAGAGCCCAGTCAGCCGATGAGTAGCTCTGATGAATCTTGTGACAGGCAGAACAGGTGATCTGCATCGGGTTGACAGGAAGCGAGAGGCCACTGGTACTGCCGGTGGCGATAGCCTCAAGGAAACCCTGCTGTGTGTGACACTGTACGCATCCTGCCTGGTTGGCATAAGAGGCGTTGCCACCGGTGGCATGAACAGAGGCACTCCACTGGGCAGAGAAGGCTGACAACGGACTGCTGGTGTTATGGCAGTCGGCACACCCGAGGGTGGTTCCCGGCTCACCCTCGTCACCTTTGGGCCCCTCCTCACCCTGCGGACCCATAGGGCCCTCACAGGATGCCATGATCAGGGCTGCTGCCATAAGAAATAGTGTGGTTTTCAGACTTATTTTCATACTGGTTGGTATTTGAATTTACAGACTTGAAAGGTAAGAAGAGCATCAATTGAGACACTAAAATATTGGTTGATATTTCGATCACAATGGATTGATAAGTACATACCGGTCTGTTGATATAGATCAAAACCTATTGTGATATTTGTCATGATAAGTGTGGCGGTTTTACCCTGTCTGCTAATTTAGCATTAAATTTTGTTCCTGATGTATACCGAAAATAAAATAACCAGCTGTGAGTTTTGCGGCAGGTGCTGGTCAAATTTCAGGCAGTTGACCTCTGATGAGCTGGAGCTTATCAACAAGCACCGCTATGAGGCAACCTTTAACCCCTCCGAGATAATTATCAAGCAGGGCTCGCCGGCATCCAATGCCATATTTCTCATATCAGGCCTCGCTAAAGTATATATGGAGGGTTACTCCGGAAAAAACCTGATACTCAACCTGGCAGAGCCATCTACACTGCTCGCCGGTCCGGGTGTTCATGTCAATTCGCGCTACTGCTACTCGGTGGCGGCAATCACCCATATACAGGTATGCTTTATCAGTTTTGATGTCATCAGGCAGGTGCTGGCAACCAATCCGCGTTTTGCCGCCGGCTTCATTGAAGACCTGAGTGAGAAGTCGCTCAGGCTGCATGAGAAGGTGTTGAACCTTACCCAGAAGAAGATGCATGGCCGGCTGGCCGAGGCGTTACTCTATTTTGCCGATAATATCTTCAGGTCAGATGAGTTTGAGATGGTGCTCTCACGGCAGGAGCTGGGTGAGATGACAAACATGGCCAAGGAGAGCGTGGTAAGGATAATAGGGGAGCTGGAGAATGAACAGATTATTCATGCCACACCGCGTAAAGTAAAGATTCTTGACAGGGAAAAGCTTCATGTGATATCCGAGAAGGGATAGTAAAAGGGGTATATTTACATCTTTAATTAACTATGAAAATATTGAGGTTTATTATAAGGCCTCCTATGATGGTTATCCTCTTTATTGTGCTGGCCGCAACGATGGCTGTTGCCACCTTTATTGAGAATGACTTCGGGCAGGAGGCGGCGCGGGCTGCTGTTTACAATACCGTATGGTTTGAACTGATCTTCCTGCTGCTGGCCGTCAACCTTGTGGGACAGCTGATCCTCTACAGGATGTGGCGCAGGGAGAAGCTGACAGTGATGCTCTTCCACCTGGCCTTTCTCATTATGGTGGTTGGTGCCGCCATAACCCGCTATACCGGCTATGATGGCATGATGCACATCAGGGAGGGTGAGAGCTCAGATATCACCTTCTCGTCAGGCAACAGTGTCACCTTCGAGCTGACAGGCAGTGACGGCAGCGTTATCGCCGGCCATACGGCGCCCCTCAGCGCCACGGGAGGCAGGCATGGCCGATACCATAAGAGGCTGGAGGCAGCAGGTAGTAGTGCCAGGCTCACCTTCAACCGGTACCTGCCTGACGCTGTCAGGACGGTCAGGGAGGCTCCCGGCGGGAGGCCGATGATCTCACTGCTCTGCACCCCTGATATGGTCTCCAGTGAGACTGTGGTGATGGGGGTGGGTGAGACCGCCATGATAGGTGATATGAGTGCCGGCTTTGACCGTGAGGCTGAGATAACCTTCTCTGTTGACGGTGATCACTTTTTTATCTCATCAGCCCTCGGGCTGCGCACTACGGTGATGCAGGAGATGAGGTCGGTGCTGCATGGCCCTGACACACTGGTACAGTTGCTGCCCGGCACTGTCTATACTATCGGGGCATGGCGTATCATGCCGCAGCTGGTCACCCTAAGCGGCACTGAGGCAGTAGTGACGGGTGAGGCCTCACAACGGGGCGGGGGAGCGCTTGAGTTTACCATCGCCTCGGCAGGCAGTGAGGAGAAGATCTACCTGTGGGGCAGCAGCAGCGGCGAGAGGGCGGTATGGCAGGGTGAGACAGGAGGGGTGATGGCCAGGGTGAGTTATGGCAGAGCAGGTGTCAGCCTCCCATTCAGCCTGACACTCAATAAGTTCGTGGTGGAGAGGTACCCCGGGTCAAACAGCCCCTCAGGCTTCATAAGCAGGGTGACCCTCACCGACAGGGAGCATAATACCGAGATGCCCTATGAGATATACATGAACCATATCCTCAAGTATCGCGGATACCGCTTCTATCAGTCATCATATGACCATGATGAGAGAGGCACAATACTCTCGGTGAACCATGACCCTGCCGGTATGTACACCACCTATACCGGCTATGCTCTACTCTTTCTGTTTATTATCCTGTCACTCTTTAACAGGAAGAGCCTCTTCCGCACCGTCAGGGCAGGTCACTGGAGGTCTGCACTGCGCCGGGCCGCCGTGGTGGCTGTGCTGGTACTGACAGCAGCGGTCATGCCTGCCAGGGGGCAGAAGCTGGTGATAGAGAAGAGGGCTGCCGACAGCTTCGGGGCTGTGCTGGCGCAGGACCAGAAGGGCCGCACCAAGCCGCTCTACACCCTGAGCAGCGACATTGTGCGTAAGGTGTCACGTAAGAACAGCCTTGACGGTCTCTCACCGATGCAGGTGTTCCTGGGCTGCTCGCTTGACTTCTACAACTGGCAGAACGTGCCAATGATAAAGGTGTCAAACGATGAGCTGCAGCGGCTGCTCAACCTCAGGGGCGACAGGGCCGCCTTCTCAGATATTGTAACCTTTGGTGAGGGCGGCGGCTACAGGCTGGCTGACTATGTTGACAAGGCCTATGAGAAGAGTGTGAATGAGCGCACCCGCTTTGACAAGGAGCTGATAAAGGTTGATGAGAGGGTCAATATTCTCTATATGATGTCAAGGGGCGACTTCATGCGTATCTTCCCCCTCAGAGACGGCACTGACCATTGGGGCACCGCACAGGCTGCCTCAGTGCAGTCCATAGGGAGTGATGACTCACTCTTTGTCATCTCTGTGGTGAGCCACTGGGCTCAGGCAGTAACCGCTGTGGGGCGCACACCGGCAGTGACACCTGATGACTACCTGGCAGCCATACACAACTACCAGCAACACCATGCCGACTATGAGCTGCCATCACAGGCCAGGGTGAAGGCTGAACTCTTCTACTACAAGTCAAAGATTTTTGAGAGACTCTTTCCGTGGTACTCTGCCGTCGGACTGATAATGATAGGGGTGATCATCGCCACGATTATCAGGGGCCGCAGATCGGGAGGTGTCATGCTGAAGATACTGGCACTGCTGGTTACTGCCGGCTTTCTGTTCCATACACTCGGACTGGGTATCAGATGGTACATCTCAGGCCACTCACCCATGAGCAATGGTTATGAGTCACTGCTCTTTATCTCATGGGTCACCCTGCTGGCCGGACTGATCTTCAGCCGCCGGTCGCTGCTCACCCTGGCGGCCACCTCGGTACTGGGAGGGCTCACCCTTATGGTGGCGCACCTCTCCTTCATGGATCCGGAGATCACCAACCTGGTTCCGGTGCTGAGGTCATACTGGCTGACACTGCACGTCTCGGTGATCACCGGCAGCTATGGCTTCCTCGGACTGGGAGCGATCCTCGCCCTGATAGTGCTGGTGATGATGCTCTTTATCACCCCTGACAACAGGGAGAGGGTGAGCGGGGTGATTGATGAGCTGACGGTGATCAACTACAGGTCACTCACGCTGGGGCTCTATTTCCTCACCATAGGAACCTTCCTGGGGGCTGTCTGGGCCAATGAGTCATGGGGCCGCTACTGGGGCTGGGACCCCAAGGAGACATGGTCACTGATCACTATCGTTATCTATACCCTGGTGATCCACTCACGGATGATACCGGGTCTGAGAGATACCCTCACCTTTAACCTCATCTCGCTCTTCAGCTTCTCATCGGTGCTGATGACCTATTTCGGGGTTAACTATTACCTGTCAGGACTGCACTCTTATGCCGGCGGTGACCCGGTACCGGTACCACTCTTCGTCTATGTGGCGGTGGTGATACTGGTGTCGCTGGCGGTGATAGCAGGATACAGCTACCGGCGGGCCGGCAGGTGAGTGATGGGCAGGTGCGGCAACAGGGTGGTGAGCGGTCAGAGGCAGGGAAGAAAAAAAAGACCGCACCTGTCGGGCAGTCTTTTTACGGGGTGGATGACCGGATTCGAACCGGCGACCTCCAGAGCCACAATCTGGCGCTCTAACCAAACTGAGCTACAACCACCATTTCCGGCTTGCAAATTAACATCAAAATTAGCACACTGCAAACTGTTGCACTCATTTTGTTCTCTTTTCGATCAATTGGTAAATTTGCCGCACCGCTCCGGGGTATGGTATAATAATTGTTCTGCCGGAGCATTACCGATACAATAATATGCCCTATTGACCAGGCTCAGACTCATAGATAATATTTCCGGACTCCAGGCTGTACAGCTGTTGCGGTTTATCACATTCCTTATAATCAGTGTCGTATTCACCAAGAGTCACCTCACCCGCCCCCAGATAGGCAACTGGGAGCTGTTTCTCTTTATCTCAAGCCTGCTCAGCTTCTTCTGGGTGACAGGTATAATACAGTCGCTGCTCACCCTCTATAACCGTAACCGCACCTTCCGGAAGGAGGGCGATAAGGAGGGGCGACGCTCACCGGAGATATTCAATGCCTTTCTGCTGATATCACTCTTCAGCCTGATGGTCTGCCTGCTGGTGCTGCCTGTGAAGCTTCTGCCGGTGGTATCACCCGGGAGTGTTGAGATACCCTATTCAGGACTGCTGCTGCTCTACATCCTGGTAAGCAATCCGGTTGCACTGATTGAATATATATATCTTCTCAACGGCAGGCCCCACCGTATACTGCAGTATGGCATCTACACCTATTCAGCACAGCTGGTGCTGGTGCTGGCACCCGTACTGGCCGGCTTCAGTGAGAAGAGTGCCATCTACGGGCTCTTTGCCATTACCGCGGTGAGATGGGTATGGCTCATCACCCTGCTGAGAAGGTACACCCTTATCAGGGTCTCCAATGAGTTTATCAGGGAGCATCTGCGGGTGGGTATGCCGCTGATCCTCACCTTCCTGATCAGCGGGTCAGCACAATATGTTGATGGAGTGATCGTCTCACTGCGGTATGCTGACCCCGGTGTCTTTGCCATGTTCCGCTATGGTGCCAAGGAGTTTCCGCTGGCGCTGCTGCTGGCCAACGGTCTGAGCAATGCGCTGCTGCCTCTCTTCAGTACCAGGGTGGGTATGCGTGACGCCCTGACCACACTGCGTCAGCGGTCTGACAGGCTGATAAAGTATCTCTTCCCGGTCTCAATAGTGTTTATGCTCTCGGCACGATGGGTCTATCCGCGCCTCTTCACACCCGAATTTACCCGCAGTGCCGACCTCTTTATGATCTATCTGCTGCTGACAATTCCGAGGCTGGTTTTTCCGCAGACGATAGTGATAGGCAGGCGTAAGACAAATGTGACCCTCTATGCTGCTGCCGGTGAGATAGCGCTCAAGATACCTTTGAGCCTCCTGTTGATAAAACCGTATGGGGTGGCCGGGGTGGCACTGGCAACTTTCATTACCTATTTCCTGGAGAAAATGTTCCTGATCTTCTATGTATGGAAAAAGATGAAGATAAAGCCCGGAGAGTATATACCCATGGCCAGATGGCTTGTCTGGTCACTGCTGCTGGTGCTGGTGTTTGTACTGATTGATCATCGTATCATAGATATACACTGACAGGAGAGGGGATGGGGGCAGTCACATTATTGCTCCTCGTAAATATCAAAAAAAGTTATCTTTGGCCTAAACAAGCAGTATCAGACGTTATGACTTTTACAGGCAGTAGCCTGGAGGAATATTTCAGTTCCTTCAGAAAAAATATCGTAGGTATTGATCAGGAGTATGAGTCTCCCTACGGTATGAAAAAGATTGTGTACTGTGACTGGATAGCCAGCGGCCGGCTCTATGGACCTATTGAGGAGAAGATGGCAGCCCGCTTTGGCCCTTATGTGGCCAATACCCATACTGAGACCTCAGAGACCGGATCACTGATGACCTGGGCCTATCAGCACGCTCAGGAGATAATCAAGAGGCATGTCAATGCGGGGCCTGATGATGTGCTGATCGCTGCCGGAGCGGGAATGACCACCGTTATCAACAAGCTGCAGAGGATACTGGGTCTTAAGGGGTGTGCCATACCCAGGACAGGGCGCTGTCTTGAAGATGTTGAGCGGCCGGTGGTCTTTATCACCCATATAGAGCATCACTCCAACCAGACCTCCTGGTATGAGACACTGGCTGATGTGGTGATAGTTGAGCCGGGCAGGGACCTGACCGTTGACCCGGTGAACCTGGTGAAGGCACTTGAGCAGTACCGGGAGCGGAAGTTCAAGATAGGCTCCTTCTCTGCATGCTCCAATGTGACAGGGATCTTTACACCCTACCATACGCTGGCACGTATAATGCATGAGCATGGCGGACTCTGTTTTGTCGATTTTGCCGCCTCAGCACCCTACACCGATATCAATATGAATCCGGCTGACCCGATGGAGAAGCTGGATGCCATATTCTTCTCACCACACAAGTTCCTCGGCGGACCCGGATCATCAGGTGTGATGCTCTTTGACAAGTCACTCTACCGGACCACGGCGCCTGACCAGCCCGGCGGGGGGACCGTTGACTGGACCAACCCGTGGGGTGAATATAAGTATGTTGACAGTATCGAGTCGAGAGAGGATGGTGGCACCCCGGGCTTCCTGCAGCTGATAAGGGCAGCACTGGCCATCAGGCTCAAGGAGCAGATGGGTACCGATATGATCAGGGCGCGTGAGGAGCAGCTGGTGGAGGAGGCCTTCGCCGGGCTCTCTGCCGTGCCACGGCTGCACATACTGGCATCAAACGTCAGGAAGAGGCTGGGAGCAATATCGTTCTACATAGATGATGTACACTACAACCTGATAGTCAAGCTGCTGAGCGACAGGTACGGCATACAGGTCAGGGGCGGGTGTGCGTGTGCAGGTACCTACGGACACTACCTGCTGGAGGTGACCTATGATCACAGCCACCGGATAACCGAGATGATAAACAGGGGTGACCTCTCCATGAAGCCCGGATGGATACGATTGTCACTGCACCCCACCATGACGGGTGAGGAGCTGAAGAGCGTCATTGCTGCCCTGCACGAGATAGAGGCCAATGCGGGGCTGTGGGAGAAGGATTACCACTACAACAAGAGAACGAATGAGTTTATCCATCGCAGTGACAACGGGGCAGGCAGAAAGAGGGTCAACTCATGGTTCAACTTTAACAATTGGGAGTGATGGTGATAAGAGAGGTGAACAGTGAGTCACTGCGCAGAAAGTTCATAGCTTTCCCCAAAGCTCTGTACCGTAATGACAGCAACTGGGTATGTCCGCTGGACAGCATGACAGAGGCGGTGTTCGACCCTGAGCGCAATGCAGCCTTCAGCCACGGTGAGGCAGTACGCTGGATACTGACTGACAGCAGCGGCAAGACCATAGGCAGGGTGGCAGCCTTCATTGACCGGGTGAGGTCAGAGGCGAGCAGGCAGCCTACAGGCGGTATCGGTTTCTTCGAGGTGACCGAGTCGCAGGAGGCAGCCTTTATGCTGTTCGATACGGCACGACAGTGGCTGACAGAGAGGGGCATAAAAGCTATTGACGCACCTGTCAACTTCGGTGAGAATGACAACTACTGGGGGCTGCTGGTGGAGGGGTTCACCCCGCCCGGCTTCGGCATGCCATATAACAAGCCCTACTACAGGAAGTTCTTTGATGAGTATGGCTTCCGTACCTACTTTGAGCAGTACAGCTACCATAAGGATGTGGCTGCCGTAGAGGTGTTCCCTGAACGGTTCAGAAAGATAGCTGAGTGGATATCACGAAAGCCCGGATACAGCTTCCGCCATTTTGAACATTCTGAACGTAACCGCTTTGTGGCAGACATGGTTGAGGTCTACAATGCTACCTGGGCAGTCTTTAAAGAGGATTTTATACCGCTTGACCCGGCACGTCTGCAGAGGACACTGCAGGAGGCGAAGGCATTTATCGACCCTGAGCTGATATGGTTTGCTTATCACAATGAGAAGCCGGTAGCCTTCTTTATTATCTTCCCTGACCTGAACCAGATCATCAGGCACTTCAACGGCAGACTGACACTGTGGAACAAGATACGGTTCATGTGGTACAGGGCCACCCATGAGATGACACGTGCCAGGGCGCTGGTGGCAGGCGTACACCCCTCTTATCAGAACAGCGGAATAGAGTCGGCCATATTCCTGGAGCTCTTCAGGGTCTTCAGGAAGAAGAGGTACTATAAGGAGCTGGAGCTCTCATGGGTGGGCGATTTCAATCCGAAAATGATCTCAATGTATGAGGCGATAGGGGCACACCGGGCAAAGAGACACCTCACCATGAGGTATATGACTGATGATACAATACCCTTTATAACATACCGTGAAGAGATGGAGGAGAGAAGGGCAGAGAGGCAGCCGGAAAGAAATGAGTGAATTTTCATCCTCATCTTTGTATTTTCTCTAATCTTGATTATCTTTGCACTCCCTTGAAAGAGGGATTTTTAACAGTAATAAACTAAGAGAGAGATGAAAGAAGGTATACACCCGAGCAATTACAGGCTGGTTGTCTTTCAGGACATGTCGAACGGTCATGCTTTTATGACACGTTCAACTGCCCCGTCACGTGATACCATCAAGTGGGAGGATGGCAATGAGTACCCGCTCATCAAGCTTGAGATCTCAAACACCTCACACCCATTTTATACCGGTAAGATGAAGCTTGTTGACACCGCCGGAAGGGTTGACAAATATATGAACCGTTATAAAAATCACCTCAACAAGAAGGCGAAATAGGTTAAGAGTCTGATGATAGCAAGCTGCCTTAAACAAGGTGGCTTTTTTTTTGTTAGACCAGGATATACGCCCTCCTGATACGGTAGAGAGGCTGGCGGCGTTATTAATTAAAATTTACATACATTTACCTGATATGGAAAAGAAAGTATTCAGAAAGAGAAGCAGGTTCACTCTCCATGACCTGATAGATGATGGGAGGGAGGCTATTCCGATACTTTCTGTTGATGATCAGGAGGGTGAGGAGCTGCAGATACCTGATAGTGTGCCTCTCCTCCCGCTGCGCAATACTGTTCTCTTTCCCAGGGTGGTGATACCGATAGCAGTAGGCCGCGCCAGGTCGGTACAGCTGGTACGTGAGGCGTACCGCGGTAACCGTTTTGTGGCAGCCGTGGCACAGCTTGATGCCGAGGTTGATGACCCCACAGTGCGTGACCTCAATGTTGTGGGTACACTGGGTGAGGTGGTCAAGCTGCTTGAGATGCCTGACGGAACAACCACAGCCATTATACAGGGACGCAGCAGGGTGGCCATCGAGAGCATCATATCTACCGAGCCCTATATCTCTGCCGTGGTGAAGGGGCTCCCTGAACCCAGGGGGGTAGAGGATGAGAGTGACTTTGAGGTGATAATAGGGTCTCTCAAGGACCTCTCGGTAAAGATTGTCAAGCTTAACCCTAATATCAGTCCTGAAGCAACCTTTGCAGTACGCAATATTGAGAGCAGCAGCTACCTGATCAACTACATATGTGCCAATACGGAGATCAATGTGGCTGACAAGCAGAAGCTGCTTGAGGCATCGACACTGCGTGAGCGTGCCCTGAGGCTGCTGGAGCACCTGGTACGTG
This sequence comes from uncultured Rikenella sp., assembly GCA_964537135.1. GTDB lineage: Bacteria > Bacteroidota > Bacteroidia > Bacteroidales > VadinHA17 > SR-FBR-E99. Next base: position 54,134 of record CAZHZC010000008.1, on the reverse strand, counting down.
AGATACAGCTTCTGGAGCTGAAGAATGAGCTGCAGTCAAAGGTCAAGGATGAGATAGACCAGCAGCAGCGTGAGTTCCTGCTTCACCAGCAGATGAAGACCATTCAGAATGAGCTGGGCGGTAATCCGCTCGAGAAGGAGGTGGGTGAGTTCCGTGAGAGGGGCGAGAAGAAGGCGTGGAGTGAGGAGGTGGCAAAGGTGTTCAGCCGTGAGCTTGACAAGCTGGCCAGGCTGAACCCGGCAGCAGCTGAATATTCGGTACAGGTGAACTATATACAGACACTGCTGGAGCTGCCATGGAATGAGTACACTGATGATAACCTCGACCTCAGGCATGCGCAGACGGTGCTTGATGAAGATCACTACGGCCTTGAGGAGGTGAAGGAGAGAATATTGGAGCACCTGGCTGTGCTCAAGCTGAAGGGTGACCTCAAGTCGCCCATACTGTGTCTCTATGGCCCGCCGGGGGTGGGCAAGACCTCACTCGGCAAGTCGGTGGCCAGGGCCCTCGGACGACGCTATGCACGTATGTCGCTGGGAGGGCTCCATGATGAGGCGGAGATAAGGGGTCACCGGAAGACATATATAGGGGCGATGCCGGGACGGGTGGTGCAGAACATAAGAAGGGCTGGCTCATCAAACCCGGTATTCATCCTCGATGAGATAGACAAGGTGGGGCAGGACTTCCGCGGAGACCCCTCCTCAGCACTGCTGGAGGTGCTTGACCCTGAGCAGAACACACACTTCTATGATAACTTCCTGGAGCTGGAGTATGACCTTTCAAAGGTGCTCTTCATCGCAACAGCCAACACCCTCTCTACCGTGAGCCCCGCACTGCGTGACCGGATGGAGTTGATAGAGATCTCAGGGTACCTGGTTGAAGAGAAGCGCGAGATAGCTGTCAGACACCTGATACCCAAGCAGCTGGAAGCTCATGGGGTAAAAGGTGCTCAGTTCATATTAAAGCCACCGGTGATAGAGCAGGTGATACAGAAGTACACACGCGAATCGGGGGTGAGGGAGCTCGACAAACGGATAGCCAAGCTGGTGAGGTACAGGGCGCGTGAGATAGCATTTGAGCAGGAGGCAGCCCCGGAGATGACGGCTGACAGGGTGGAGGAGATACTGGGTCCCCCCAGGTACCTGAGAGATATCTATGATGGCAATGACCTGGCAGGGGTGGTGACCGGGCTGGCATGGACCGCCACCGGTGGCGCAATACTGTTTGTTGAGACCAGCCTGAGCCGCGGAACAGGTAAGCTCACCCTCACCGGTAACCTGGGTGATGTGATGAAAGAGTCGGCCGTGATAGCCCTCGAATACCTGAAGGCACACGCCTCGGTGCTCAGCCTGCCTGACACCTTCGCAGAGAAATGGAATATTCATATTCATGTGCCTGAGGGGGCTATACCAAAGGATGGACCCTCGGCAGGAATAACAATGGCTGTCTCAGTAGCATCAGCATTCACCCAGAGGAAGGTGAAAAAGTATGTGGCAATGACAGGAGAGATAACCCTTCGCGGTAAGGTGCTGCCGGTGGGAGGTATCAAGGAGAAGATACTGGCGGCCAAACGTGCCGGCATAAGAGAGATAGTACTCTCTGAGCAGAACCGGAAAGATGTGGAGGAGATAAAGGAGAAGTACCTGAAGGGACTTAAGTTTATATATGTGGAGGCTATCATGGATGTGCTTGACAATGTGCTGTTACGGCAGAAGGTGGCCAATGCCAGGGTGTTGGACTTTAACTAACAGAGAGCTGATAATGGATAAGATTGCTGTATTCCCCGGTTCATTCGACCCTTTTACGCTGGGCCATGAGTCTATTGTCAGAAGGGCACTCCTGCTCTTTGACAAGCTGATAATTGCCGTGGGTGAGAATGCCGAAAAGAAGAACCTCTTTACAATAGGTGACCGCCTGGAGATGATCACCAGGGTCTTTAAAGGTGAGAAAAAGGTTGAAGTGGTGGCGTTTAGCGGACTGACAGTTGAGTTTTGCCGCCGCCATCAGGCACGTTATATAGTGAGAGGCCTGCGTACCGCAGCCGATTTTGAGTATGAGAGGGCAATGGGACAGATGAACTGGAAGATGGCGCCGGAGATAGATACCATCTTCCTGCTGACAAGCACTGACCACACCCCGGTAAACTCCACCATTGTGCGTGATATCATTAAGAATGGCGGTGATGCCTCAATCTTTGTGCCGGCAGCCATAAACCTCTCAGACTATATTGGTAAATAGCCGCCTACCTCACCCTCAGGGTATAGTGAAGCAGATCAAGCAGTGAAAGGTAGGTGTTGCTCCTGATCTTTGCTATCTCATCGGGAGTGAGCCACTCGGCATGTGTTATCCCCTCAGAGGCCTGCGGGTCAGTAACCAGCGGTCCGCCGTAGCTCATACGGTACCACCATGTCTTCTTCAGTATATACTTATCTTCAAAGAGATAGGTGTGAAAGGTGGGTGGCAGTACCTCTTCAATGGTATGACCGTGAATGTTGCACTCTTCGGCTACCTCCCTCACTGCACACTGTTCATAGGTCTCCCCACTGTCAACATGCCCTTTGGGAAGATCCCAGCGCCCATACCTGATGATGAAGAGATAGCGGCCAGAGGGATGACCCACCAGTCCGCCGGCAGCATCAACAACCCTGAACCATGAGGTGAAGTGGTGCCAGAGATTGTTGATATTGGAGGTATAAATATTGAGTGAAGCAATCTCTTCGTTGGCAGCAAACTGTGATATTTGACTGAAGAGTGCAGCGGGCTGACTATATTTGTGATAAAGGGTGTATTTTTGCACCCTGTCGGGTTCAGGGGAGAGGGTTATAAACCTCTCTTCAAAATATACCTTAAATTTCAGCATATGGACGAAACAGCTAAAAGAACCGCACAATACCTGTTACAAATTAAAGCAATAAAACTGCAACCGGCAAACCCTTTTACATGGGCATCGGGGTGGCGGTCACCCATCTATTGTGATAACCGCCTCACCCTCTCATACCCTGAGGTGCGACGGTTTATAAGAGATTCATTTGCTGAACGTGTCAGAGAGTGCTTCCCGGGGGCAGAGGTAATAGCCGGGGTGGCTACAGGTGCCATAGCACACGGGGTGCTGGTGGCCGAGGCGCTGGACCTGCCGTTTGTCTATGTCAGGGCTGGGGCCAAGGAGCATGGACTGGGAAACAAGATAGAGGGTCACCTCGGAGCCGGAGAGCAGGTGGTGGTGATCGAAGACCTGATCTCTACCGGAGGGAGCAGCCTCAGCGCCGTGAGAGCACTGCGCGAGGCAGGAGGCCGGGTGATGGGGATGGCCGCCATCTTCTCATACGGGTTTAAAAAGGCTGAAGAGGCTTTTGCCACAGAGGGGTGCAGGCTGGAGACACTCAGTAACTACAACGTGCTGGTAGAGATGGCTGCCTCAACAGGGTATATCTCACCCGACGAGGTGGAGAGACTGAAGGAGTGGCGTAAAGATCCGGCCGGATGGGGAGGGTGGGAAGGAGAAGAAGAAGGAGTGAAGTAAAAGATAATAGACCCTGCCGGAGTATACCCGTCGGAATATATCCGCCGGAAGCAGAAGAGCGAATCGGCGAAGCAGGAGAGAGGTGAGGGAAGTGGCGAAGCAGAAGAGAGGTGAGGGAAGTGGTGAAGCGGGAGAGAGGTGTGAGAAGTGGCGAAGCAGAAGCAGCATAGGTTGAGAGAGTAAGCAGAGTAAACAGGATGAGCAGATAAGAGATGAGCAGGATGAGAAATTACAGCAGCAGGAGGGGTGAGGTGCCGTGCAGAGACAGTGACCTTTACGCCTTCCTGACAGACATGCGCAACTTCAGGGAGTTTTTGCCGGAGGAGATGGCTGACAACTGGCAGGCCACCGCAGGCGAGGGCAGCTTCAGGTCTGACCGGACAGGCACCGTAAAGGTGTCACTGCATGAAGCGATGCCCCATACCATGATATCCTACAAGGCAGAGTCATTCATTGCAGGCAGGGCCGAAATAAAGATCATGATTGAGTTTATCAATGATGTGCGCTCTGCAATACAGATAGATACGGGGCTGCTCATGAACCCGTTCCTGCGTATGATGGCAGGCGATGCCATTGATGATTACCTCGGCACGCTGATGGACATGATTGAGTCGTATGACGGTTTTGACAAGATCAGAGGATATAACCAATCTCCTTGAAGGCGTAGTGACCGGCTGACCCGTCGCGTCTGCGTACTATCAGCAGACCGGAGGGCATCACCCCCTCAATCATACCCTCAAACCTGCCACCACTGTCACTATAGTGGTGCCACTCACCCCTGCGGTAGAGAGACTCATGGTACTCCCTGTCGAGTGTCTCAACCCTGCCCCGGCCAATCATGGCATAGCGGCGCTCCAGATGGCTGAGCACTCTTTTCAGTATATGGCTGACATTGTGCCGGGCAGCTGTACGGAGCCTCAGTGAGGTGGGATTGGGTGCTCCTCCCCTGAAATGTACCTGATTGATATTTAGTCCGATACCTGCTATACTGCCCGAGAGGCTATCACCAATAATAGTGTTCTCAATAAGGATACCGGCTATCTTGTCATCACCTGCATAGATATCATTTGGCCATTTGATGGCGGCTGAGGGTGTCAGGGAGGCCACAAGGTCATAAACGGCCAGTGAGATCATCTTACAGATAATAAACTGGTTGGCCGGGGTGACCATGGAAGGGTAGAGTATGACACTCATCAGCAGGTTACTGCCAGGCTCGCTCTCCCAGCTGTTGCCGGCCTGCCCACGGCCGCTCTCCTGCCAGTCAGCAGTGATGACAGTACCTTCCGGCGGCTGCCCCTCCCTCACCATTGCAGCGGCAATGAGGTTGGTAGATGACACTTTTTCATAGTGTATGACATCACAACCCATTATCATGACACGATTCCTTTAAAAAGAGCCTGTTATGAGAAGAAAAGGCAGTTAAAGCAGAGGCAGGCATAATTGGCACCCAAATTGTAAAAAGAGTATTTAGCACGCTAAAATAGAGATAAATGTCGTATTTTTACGACAATTGGAAGAACTGTTTATCACGAAAAAATCATTGATGGGAAAAGGCTTAACGGAGGCCACCGGGGTGACTGAGAGCATACTCAGGGGACTGTTTGAAAAGAAGGGTGAAAAGGTGGCACTGATAGATCTGAGAAATATAGAAAACAGGATGTGTGACTGGTTTATTGTCAGCCACGCAGCAACGTCAAGACAGATTGATTCACTGACATGGTCAGTGGTTGATACGGTGAGAAAGGAGACCGGAATAAAACCATTTCATATCGAGGGGAGAGAGAACTCAATATGGGTACTGCTCGATTATGGCGAGATCCTGGTACATCTGTTCCAGGAGCCCTATCGCCGGTTTTATGACCTTGAGTCGCTGTGGGCTGATGGTCACATAACCTGGGTAGAAGAGAACACTGAAAAGAAAGGGTGACTGTATGGCAACAGGCAAGGAGACACAGAAACCAGACAAGAATGCAAAGAACAACAAGCAGTGGTTCAGCTCAAGCTGGCTGTTTGTGGTATTGATACTGACCTTTATACTGGTGCAGGTCCTCTCTGCCGGCAAGTTTACAAAGAAGGCTAGCCAGCGGGATATAGAGGAGATGGTGATGAACCATGACATAGAGAAGGTGGTGGTAGTCAATGAGGAGCAGGCAGAGATTTATATCATCAGCGACTCACTTAAGAGCGGTCGTTATCCTGACTTCTCCTCACAGCGGGGATTCGGGCTGCAGCCCCCCAAACCACACTATTACCACACATTTGGTACGGTTGAGCTGTTCCAGAAATTTTTTGATGAGGCACAGGAGAAGGCCGGATATAGTGAGGAGGAGCATATCTACCTCGAATACACCAAGAAGAAGGATTACCTCGCCACATTCCTCGGCTTTGTGCTGCCATTCCTGGTGATAGCAGCCCTCTGGATCTATTTCATGCGTCGCATGGCCTCTGGCGGTGGCGGTGGCGGCGGCAACATATTCAGTGTGGGCAAGTCCAAGGCACAGATATTTGACAAAGACACCCACATAAAGATAAACTTCCATGATGTGGCGGGGCTGGAGGAGGCAAAGACCGAGGTGATGGAGATAGTCGATTTCCTTAAGAACCCGAAGAAGTACACCTCCCTCGGAGGGAAGATCCCCAAGGGGGCGCTGCTGGTGGGGCCGCCGGGAACAGGAAAGACACTGCTAGCCAAGGCGGTGGCAGGTGAAGCCAACGTACCCTTCTTCTCCATCTCGGGATCTGACTTCGTGGAGATGTTTGTGGGGGTGGGGGCCTCAAGGGTGAGAGACCTCTTCAAGCAGGCCAAGGAGAAGGCACCCTGTATAGTCTTTATAGATGAGATTGATGCTGTAGGACGTGCACGTGGACGCAATCCCAACTTCGGGGCCAATGATGAGCGTGAGAATACCCTGAACCAGCTGTTGACAGAGATGGATGGGTTTGGTACCAACAGCGGGGTGATAATACTGGCTGCCACCAACAGGGCAGATATACTTGACAAGGCGCTTCTCAGGGCGGGCCGCTTTGACCGGCAGATACATGTTGAGCTGCCTGACCTGCGCGAGAGAGAGGCGATCTTCAATGTACACCTGAGGCCGATAAAGCTTGAGAAGGGGTTTGATGTCGATTTTCTTGCCAAGCAGACCCCCGGCTTCTCAGGCGCCGATATAGCCAACGTATGTAATGAGGCAGCACTGATAGCTGCACGACGTAACAAGAATGTGGTGGAGAAGCAGGACTTTCTCGATGCCATAGACCGGATAATTGGCGGACTGGAGAAGAAGAACAAGATTATCTCCCTGGAGGAGAAGAGAACCATTGCCTATCATGAGGCGGGTCATGCTACCGTAAGCTGGCTGCTGGAACATGCCAGTCCGCTGGTGAAAGTGACAATTATACCCAGGGGAAGAGCCCTGGGAGCAGCATGGTACCTGCCCGAAGAGCGATCAATCTCAACCCGTGAGCATATCCTCGATGAGCTGGCATATGCCCTGGGAGGCAGGGCAGCCGAAGAGCTGGTGATAGGTAAAATATCAACCGGCGCATTGAGTGACCTTGAGAAGGTTACAAAACAGGCGTATGCCATGGTGGCCTTTTTTGGTATGTCAGATGAGGTGGGCAATGTCAGCTTCTATGACTCATCAGGACAGTCAGAGTATGGCTTCAGCAAACCCTACAGCGAGAAGACCGCTGAGCTGATAGACAGAGAGGCAAAGAAGATTGTGGAAGAGTCATACGAAAAGGCGAAGCAGGTAATATCGGACAATATTGACGGACTGACACAGCTGGCTGAGCAGCTGCTTGAGAAAGAGGTGATCTTCAGTGAAGACCTGGAGCGTATATTTGGGAAGAGAAGAGGTGAGAAGGAGTCGCCGGAGGAGAAGAGTCCTGCCGGTGGCCCGGCAGAGGAGGAGGGTAGTGTAGTCACCGCCGACGGCACCCGTGAGACGGGTGAGAGCGGCACGATCACCGCTGCCGCCGGCTCCTCCACCCTGGAGGCACAGCAGGGCAGTGAGGGCGACAGCCGGCCTGCAGTCACAGTCACAGGATCGGGAGCGGCAGCAGCAGCAGAGTCTGGTATTTCAGGCAGTGGCAATGGAGAGTGACTGGGTGGTGATAGCTGATTACAGCAATGAGATCAGTTGCCAGGTGGCGATGGCCAGGCTGCAGGAGGCAGGTGTGGAGGCGTTAACGGTAGACAAGCGTGACAGAATGTACCGGTTTGGTGTGATTGAACTCTATGTGCGTCGTGACAAGGTGCTCGTTGCAAAGCAAATTATAAAAGATCTGTAGGGTGACTAATCTTATCAGGCGTACCGTTACCGGAATCTTTATTGTCATTATTGTTCTTGGTGGAATCTGGCTGAGTCCTGTCACCTTCTTTCTGACAGGTGCCCTGTTGATCGCCGGCACCCAGTATGAATACTATGTCATGATGAGGAACAACGGTGTCAGGCCGCAACTGGTCACCGGAATCATTGGAGGGCTCCTGCTCTACCTCATCAGTACTGCGGTGGCGGCCGGATGGCTCCGGCCGGTATGGCTCCCTGCCCTGGCACCGCTGATTTCGGTGATTATGGTGACAGAGCTGTTCCGTAAGAGTGAGAGGCCATTTGATTCACTGGCCCACACGCTCTTCTCAATACTCTATACCGCAGTACCCTTCTCACTCTTCCCATTCGCTGCCTTCAGCCACTCCGGGGTAGACCCGGTTATTCCCATGAAGGGGGTAGAGTTCTCCCCTGGTATAATGCTGGGTTTCTTTATATTGCTCTGGACCTTTGATACCGGGGCCTACCTGGTGGGCTCGGCGCTGGGCCGGCATCCACTCTTCAGCCGTATCTCACCGAAAAAGTCGTGGGAGGGGTTTGCCGGGGGAGTGCTGCTGGCAATGGCAGTGGCATGGCTGATCTCAGGGTGGCTGGGTGTGACCAGTACAGTGGGGTGGATAGTGATAGCAGTAATAACAGCTGCAGGAGGTACTCTTGGTGACCTGCTGGAGTCACTGCTGAAAAGGAGCCTTGGGCTGAAGGACTCCGGATCAATACTGCCCGGCCACGGAGGTTTTCTTGACAGGTTTGACGGGGTTGTGATTGCATTTCCGCTTGTCTATCTTTACCTCGCACTAAATGGTATGACATGAGGGTAGGAAAATTCAGGGTACATCATGAGGGGTATGCAATAATCGGGACAGCCATACTTCTTCTCAGCTTGATCAATGTAGCTGTTGCTGTTTTCCTGCCTGCAGGCACACCCTGGCACTGGATCGTTGCAGGAGTGTCACTGGTTGTGCTGGCCTTTATTATCATGTTCTTCAGGGCACCGGCGCGACCGCTGGAGCCCGATCAGCTGCTGATTTATGCCCCCGCCGACGGAAAGATCGTGGTGATAGAGGAGACGATGGAGAATGAGTACTTCAGGGATAACCGGCTGCAGATCTCAATCTTTATGTCGCCATTCAATATGCATAGCAACAGGTATCCAATCTCAGGTACGGTCACCTATACAAACTACCAGCCGGGAAAGAAGTACCATGCACGCAGTCCAAAATCTTCAGAGCTGAATGAGCGCAGCACTATTGTGGTTAAGAGTGATAGTGGTACCGAGGTAATGGTGAGGCAGGTTGCAGGCGCCATGGCGCGCCGTATAGTCACCTACTCAAAAAAAGGTGAAGAGGTGAGCCAGGGTAATGAGCTCGGCTTTATCAAGTTCGGATCACGTGTTGATATATTCCTGCCGGCAGGAACCCCGGTAGATATACAGATGTTTGAACAGGTGAGGGCCAGCCGGACGGTGCTGGCAAGAGTAAAATAAGAGGGGCAGCCCCGGGGCGCCCCTCCTTCTCGTAAATATCTGATCTGTAGATCTCTCTCGCTTATGAGATGTTGATGGTACGGATCTTCTCCTTCTTCTTCTCTTCACCCAGCTTCGGAATCTCGATGTTGAGAACACCATCCTTATAGTTGGCTCCTATCTTCTCCCCGTTTACATCTTCGGGCAGGTAGAAGCTGCGGCAGAATGAGTTGTAGCTGAACTCCCTGCGTCTGTAGCCCTCAAGCTCCTCATGCCTCTCCTCCGTCAGCTCGGCAGAGATGGTGAGCACCTCATCCTTTACCTCAATCCTGAGATTCTTCTTGTCCATACCCGGTACGGCAAGCTCAAGATAGAATCCGTTCTCATCTTCCCTGATGTTCACTGCAGGCAGATTTGAACTGTTCCTGGTGAATGAGGGGAAGAAATCTTCATTGAAAAAATCTGAAAGCGTTAACGGCTTGTAGTTTCTTCTTGTAATCACTGGTAACATAATGACCTCCTTTTTACTATTATTATTACTATTGTTTATTAGCGTTTTCACCCTCTCTGTTTCAATTCATGTGCCGCATCATAACAGCTGTCATTATGGCATTAAACCGCGCTTTGCACACGCCAAACTGTCATTTTTCCCTGCCCGGTTGCTATAACCGGAATTCTTTTTATTTTTGAGAGTTGTTCTCTGTTACAGCCGGCGGTTAAAACCTGGTAATCTGACCTGAAGCCTGATGAATACAACCCTTCGCAACATTCTTATACTGATTGGCCTGGCATTGCTGGTCTACCTCTTCTGGTATTTCCGGAATATTATTGCCTATGTACTGGCTGCCGGCGTAATCTCACTGATTGGAAGGCCTGTTGTTGATCTTCTCAGCAGTATACATTACAAGCAGTTCAGGTTTCCGAAGGCCCTCAGCTCACTGCTGACTCTGCTGCTGCTCTATGGACTGATGGCGCTCTTCTTCGTTATTTTTATTCCTCTTATCAGCAGGCAGATAGATGCTTTCTCAAGCTTTGATGCCAGCTCTGTTGTACAGGGGCTTCATGACCAGCTTGACCGTATTGAGACTCTCATCAGGAAGCTCTACCGCAACATGCCTCCTGATATGACCCTCTATGATATGGCTGTCACAACGGTGGCCAATGTCCTCAATCCGGCCTCCATCACTGACTTTGCCGGCAGCATTGTCACCCTTACCGGCAGGCTGGTTATCGGGTTTCTGGCAATAACCTTTATAAGTTTCTTCTTCCTCAGGGATGAGCGGCTCTTCAAAGAGACCATCCTGATTGTGGTACCCGATCAGTATGAAACACGTATCATGAATGTGCTGCACTCAATCAAGCAGCTGCTTACAAGATACTTTATCGGTATAATTGTGCAGAGTACCATTATGTTGATAATGATCACCATCGGTATGACCATTGTGGGCTTTCCCTTCCAGCAGGCACTGGTCATGGGGCTCATCATCGGTATACTCAATGTGATCCCTTATGTCGGGCCGTGGCTGGGCGGCGCCATATCGGTACTGATAGGAGTGGCAACTGCAGTCACCACAGCAGGATTTCCACCGGTATGGCTGCTGATAAGCTATATGGCCATGGTGGTGGCTGCTGCCAATGTGATTGACAATGTGCTGGTACAGCCGCTGGTCTTCTCACGTAGTGTGCATGCACACCCAATTGAGATATTCCTTATAGTGCTCTCTGTAGGAAGCTTTGCCGGTATTATAGGAATGATACTGGCAGTACCCACATACACCGCAATGAGAGTCTTCGCACGGGAGTTCTTCTACCATTTCGGGCCGGTGCGCAAGATCACATCTGGATTGGGGAAGGAGACAGATGAGAAGAAGAGATGAGTAGATGAGAAGAAGAGATGAGTAGAGGAGAGGGAAGAGATGAGAAGAGGAGAGGAAAGAGATGAGAAGAAGAGAGAGAAGAGATGAGAAGAAGAGAGGAAAGAGATGAGAAGAGGAGAGGAAAGAGATGAGTAGAGGAGATCGTGAAATGAGGGATTAGGAATGAGTGAGAAGGAGCAGTTGAGTGAAATGGATGAGGTGAGAGAGAGAGGCGGGATATTGAGCCGGGTTTTCAGATTTTACTATGACGGCTTCCGTAACATGTCATGGTGGGGGAGGCGCGTATGGCTGATCATACTTATAAAACTGTTTGTCATATTTGTGGTGCTTAAGCTCTTCTTCTTCCCAAACTTCCTGAAGGTAAACTTCAGTACAGAGAGGGAGCGGAGTGACTGGGTGCTGGAACAACTAACCGGAAATAACTGACACTATGATTGAAAACTTTGACCTATCACTGGTAAACTGGTCGCGTGCACAGTTCGCGCTCACAGCCATGTATCACTGGCTGTTTGTGCCGCTGACGCTCGGTCTCTCCTTTATCCTGGCAATAATGGAGACCATCTGGGTACGGACAGGTGATGAGATGTGGAAGCGTATGACGAGGTTCTGGATGACGCTCTTCGGTATCAACTTCGCCATCGGAGTGGCTACCGGAATAATCCTGGAGTTTGAGTTTGGAACCAACTGGTCAAGCTACTCATGGTTTGTGGGTGATATCTTCGGGGCGCCGCTGGCGGTAGAGGGTATCCTCGCCTTCTTCCTTGAGTCAACCTTTGTGGCTGTGATGTTCTTTGGATGGAACAAGGTGGGCAAAAAGTTCCACCTCACCTCAACCTGGCTGGTAGCCATAGGGGCCAGCCTCTCAGCCATGTGGATACTGGTGGCCAACGCCTGGATGCAGAACCCCGTGGGAATGGTGTTCAACCCCGATACGGCACGCAATGAGATGTACAGCTTCAGGGAGGTGATATTCAATCCGGTGGCTATTGATAAGTTCTTCCATACCGTCACCTCAGGCTTTGTGCTGGCATCGGTCTTTGTGATAGGGATCAGCTCATGGTACCTGCTGAGAAGGAGAGAAGAGGAGCTGGCACGCCGAAGCATACTGATAGCGGGGATCTTCGGCCTGGCAGGGGGGATAGCGGTGGCACTCACCGGCGACAGCTCAGCACGTACACTGGCCAGGGTGCAGCCGGTGAAGTTCGCAGCGATGGAGGCCCTCTATGAGGGGAAGGAGCATGCCGGACTGACGGTGATAGGAGCACTGAGTGACAGCGGGGAGAGGATAGGTGAGAAAGAGGTGTGGGATGTTAAGATGAAGATAGAGATACCGGGATTCCTGTCGGTGATGACCACCGGCAAGGGAAGCGGTTATGTGCCGGGTATCAAAGACCTTGTCTACGGCAACCCGGAAAGAGATATCATGCCGGTAAGTGAGATGATCGAGAGAGGGCGCTATGCCAGGGATGTGCTGACCGACTACCGGATGGCAAGGGAGATAGGTGATGAAGAGTCTATGGCAGCCCTGGCATCAAAGTTTGAAGATCAGGATTTTACTGACAACTACTTCAGCTATTTCGGGTATAGCTACTTTGATCACCCGTGGCAGGTGATACCGTCGGTGCCGGTAACCTTCTATGCTTTCCGCCTGATGGTCGGACTGGGATTCTTCTTTATAGCACTCTTCATGGTGGCGATATGGTTCCAGAGAAGGAGAATACTGGAGAAGCACAGATGGTTCCTGTGGCTGGCTCTGCTCTCAATACCCCTGGCATACCTGGCCAGTGAGCTGGGATGGATAGTGGCAGAGATGGGGCGCCAGCCATGGATCATACAGGACCTGATGCCGGTACAGGTGGCTGTCTCAAACATAACAGCCTCCACGGTGCAGATAACCTTCTGGCTGTTTGTGCTGCTCTTTACGGCGCTGCTGATAGCAGAGGTTTCCATAATGGTGAAACAGATCAAGAACGGACCAAAACATTAGGAGGAGAAAACCATGACAATGATGATAACACATGCATTCCTGCAGAGCTACTGGTGGGTGATAATCTCCCTTCTGGCCGGCCTTCTTGTCTTTCTGATGTTTGTTCAGGGCGGACAGTCATTCATCTTTTCGCTGCCACGTACTGAGATGCAGCGTAAGATGCTTGTCAACTCACTGGGCCGCAAGTGGGAGTTTACCTTTACAACACTGGTGACCTTCGGAGGGGCCTTCTTCGCCTCCTTCCCCCTCTTCTATGCAACCAGCTTCGGAGGGGCCTACTGGCTCTGGATGGCCATACTCTTCAGCTTTATCATACAGGCGGTGGCCTATGAGTTCCGGTCAAAGCCCGCTAACGTGTTCGGCACAAGGGCATATGACACCTTCCTGCTGATAAACGGCTCACTGGGCCCCTTCCTGCTGGGGGTGGCCGTAGCCACATTCTTTACCGGCTCCGACTTCTTCCTTGACCTGTTTAACAGGGTGCACTGGGGGTCAGGGTGGCACGGCCTCGAGGCACTGGTCAATCCGGTAAACCTGCTGCTCGGACTGGCGGTGCTCTTCCTGGCGAGGGTGTTGGGACTGATGTACCTGGAAAACAGTATTGATGATGAGGCACTGATAACGTTGATACGGAGGGCGCTGCTGAAGAATGCGATACCCTTCCTGATCTTTTTCCTTGCCTTTGTGACAGTGATAATGGCGGGCAACGGATACCGGGCTGATGCCATCACCGGCGAGGTGACCCTGGTGAAGTATCACTACCTGCATAACCTTACCGGAAACATTCTGATATTGATACTCTTCGCCGGCGGGGTGGCACTGGTGCTGATCGCCCTCTGGCTGGCCCTCTTCAGGGGTTCACGAAAGGCGATATGGTTTGGCGGGGCTGGTACGGTGCCGGTGGTGATGTCACTGCTGTTCATTGCAGGCTTCGGTGAGACAGCCTTCTACCCCTCATCAACCGACCCTGGCAGCTCACTGACACTGGCAAAGGCCTCATCAAGCTGGTTCACACTCAAAACAATGTTCTATGTCTCGTTCATCATACCATTTGTGATCGCATATATATGGTATGCATGGCGGGCACTGAGCAGCAAGCAGATCACTGCCGATGAGATGGGCGGCGAAGAGCATGCATACTGATAATAATTAATCTCACAGGAGACGTGTTGAGCGGTATTGTGCAGACTGGATTGTGGGGCTTTGGCGAAGGACCGCTGATCATTGCCGGACCATGCAGCGCTGAGAGTGAGTCGCAGGTAATGGCTGCCGCCATGGCACTGAGTGCCACGGGAAGGGTACACCTCTTCAGGGCAGGGGTGTGGAAACCCAGATCACGCCCCTCAACCTTCGCCGGCGAGGGGGTGAGAGCACTGCAGTGGCTCAGGAGGGTGAAGGAGGAGAGCGGCCTGCCGGTGACCGTGGAGGTGGCGTCGGCTGACCACGTCAGGGCATGCCTCGATGCCGGGATAGATGCTCTCTGGCTGGGAGCACGTACCGTGACAAACCCGTTCAGTGTGGAGGCGGTAGCCGAAGCACTGAGAGGGGCTGAGCTGCCTGTGATGGTGAAGAACCCGCTCAGCCCTGACCTGGAGCTATGGACAGGTGCCATAGAGAGAATATACCGGGCCGGCATCAGGAAGATAGCAGCGGTGCACCGCGGCTTCACCCCCTATGACCGCAGTCAGTACCGTAACCTGCCCAAGTGGGAGATAGCCATAGAGCTGCGCAGCAGGATACCCTCACTGCCGGTCATATGTGACCCGAGCCACATGTCAGGCGTAGCATCACTGGTGCCCGAGACAGCACAGAAAGCCCTTGACATGAATATGGACGGGCTGATGATAGAGGTGCATCATAACCCGCCAGGTGCACTGAGCGACAAGGAGCAGCAGCTTGACCCGGAAGGGTTCGTGCAGATGATGGAGAGGCTCCACTTCCATAAGGCAGCCACCGGTGACCTTGCATTCCTCAGCAGGCTGGAGGAGCTGCGTAACAGGATAGACTCGATTGATCATCAGCTGATAGGCCTGCTGGCAGCAAGGATGAGGATCTCGGTGGAGATGGGTGAGTTTAAGTGCAGTGAGGGACTGACAGTGCTGCAGCTGGAGCGGTGGCTAGAGATACTGAGCTCACGCACACGGCAGGGTGAGAGCGAAGGATTGGAGAGTGACTTTGTGGGAAGGGTGATGAGAGTGATACATAACGAGTCGATACGGTGCCAGGATGAGGTGATGAGAGAGCTGCGCGGCAACTATGGCTGCCCGCCGGCAGGGAGCCCCCCGCCCGATGATGATCCCTCGTCAGCTCCCACTCCTCCTGCTGCTCCGCCGAGCGACGGCGCCTCGTCAGCTCCCACTCCGCTTTCCGGCCCCGGCGAATAGCAGTGACAGAATAAAGTAGGCTGCCATGATCATCGGCAGTGCCGAGAGCCGGAAGAAGAGCAGCAGCAGCAGTGAGACTCCCACAAACAGGTAGCGCTCCTCATTGCCAATGTAGCGGAGGTGGGTAAACTTGAGTGAGAACATCGGGAGGCTGATCAGCATCATGACTGACAGGAAGAGTGTCAAAAAGCCTATGAACCAGGGTGAGCCGGCCAGCAGGGCGCCGTTCTTGCTGCCGGTAAGCAGAGGGGGCAGTACCACCGAGACAAGTGTAAAGGCTGCGGCAGGGGTAGCCAGACCCCTGAAGGAGACAGCCTGGCCGGGGTCATTGATGAACCGGGCCAGCCTGAGGGCCGATGCCACAGGAAAAGGTGCCGAGAGGGCGAAGGCAACGACACCGGGCAGGCCGGCAACGGTCATGATATGAAAGATAATGGCACCGGGAGCAATGCCGAAGGTTACAACATCAGCCAGATTGTCAAGGGCCTTGCCGGTATCTGAGTAGGCTTTCAGCAGACGGGCAGCCAGGCCGTCAGAAAAATCAAAGAGCATGCCGGCAATGATACAGTATGAGGCCAGGTCAATGTAACCGATTATGGCATAAATGGTTGCCAGGAAGCCGCATAGCAGGTTGATAAGCGTGAACGTGTTTGGAAGATGTCTGGTCATAGCCTCTTTTCTACTCTTGCTAAATTACAATAATAGTGACAACTAATAATTGTTTATTTTTGTTGGCGGATATGAGGGACCTTACAAATATTAAGATCGCTGTTGACTTTGACGGCACCATAGTTGAACATGAATACCCGGCAATAGGGAAGGAGAAACTTTTCGCCTTTATCACCCTGAAGGAGCTACAGAAGAGAGGTGCACTGCTTATCCTGTGGACATACAGGGTGGGCAGGGAGCTGGAGGAGGCGGTAGAGTACTGTAGCCGCAACGGGATAGAGTTTTATGCCGTCAACCGTAACTACCCCGAGGAGAAGTGGAATGAAAACAGTCCTCGTAAGCTCAATGCCGATATCTTTATCGATGACAGGAATGCAGGCGGCTTCCCCGGATGGGGTGAGGTGCTGAACATGATAGACCCCTGGAGTGACCGGGAGGAGCAGGTGATGCGTGAGATAAAGAAACGCCGGTTCAGGCTGCCGGGCCTGAGGAAGAGCGGTCCTATGGGCAGGAGAGGCTTATCAGTATCACTCATTGCACTTATGGTGACTGCCGTGGTGTCATGTGGCGGGTCATCATCAGCAGAGAGGGGAGGGCAGCGCGGGGGTGACGGCAACCTAACCACTACCACCGGCACTACCACTGGCACCACCGGTACCACCACCGGCACTACCGGTACCACCACCGGTACCACCGCCGGCACTACCACCGGTACCACCACCGGCACCACCGCCGCCAATGATGAGCTGCCTGCCAGGAGGATGATAGAGGTGCTCGCACCGGCAGAGAACACCACCCATACCTGTGGCAGTGAGGTGCTCTTTTCGGTGGCGCCGGTCTCCACTCATACTAAGTGTGACTCAGTAGAGGTGTGGGTCGGAGGAAAGCTGGCAACAACACTCTTCTCACTGCCCGCAACCACCAGCCTGAGGATGGGGCCTCAGCCGGGGAGAATATCCATAAGGGCAGTGGCCTATTCAAAGGCAGCCAGAACACAGACCATAACACTCTATATTAACCTCCTGTCAGATATCACTCCGGCGATATACCGTTACCGCGTGGTGGCTGCCTATCCTCATGACCGGAGAGCATACACCCAGGGACTGGTATATGACAACGGCTTCTTCTATGAGGGTACCGGACAGCTGGGGGAGTCGTCACTGAGAAAGGTAGAGCCCCTGACAGGCAAGGTGATAAGCCAGGTGAACCTAGACCCCTCCCTCTTTGGTGAGGGGGTGGCGCTGCTCGGTGACCGTATCTACCAGCTGACATGGACCACCCGGGTGGGGTTTGTTTATGAGAAGGAGACGCTGAAGCAGATAAACAGGATCTACTACCAGACACAGGGGTGGGGACTGACTACGATGGGTGACAGCCTGGTGATGAGTGACGGCACCAATGTGATATGGTTCCTTGATGGCGACTTCAATGTGCTCTCATCAGTAGAGGTGTGGGACAACAGAGGGAGGGTTGATAACCTCAATGAACTGGAGATGATAGAGGGTGAGCTGTGGGCAAATATATGGCAGACAGATCGCATCGCACGAATAGAGCCCTCTACAGGCAGGGTGCTGGGATATGTGGAGCTAGGAAACCTGCTCCCCGGAGAGGAGCGGAGACCGGAAACTGACGTGCTTAACGGTATTGCATGGGACCCCGAAGGAGAGAGGATCTTTGTCACCGGAAAGTACTGGCCGAAGCTGTATGAGATAGCTGTGGTGCCGGTGACAGGCCGCTGAGAGGAGCCCGGCACGGAGTGCGACTGTTGAAAACGTGTTGACAACCCCCGCCGGAATGTTTACAATAACATCAGGGCCCATCCGCCCGCCATGGGCAATAATTGTAAATTTGAAGCTCGTTAAATTAAGGAAGAATATTATATGTCTAGGATTATCGCACTGGCAAACCAGAAGGGAGGAGTAGGGAAGACAACCACCGCCATCAACCTGGCTGCCAGCCTCGCCGCACTTGAGAAAAAGGTACTTATCGTTGATGCCGACCCACAGGCCAACGCCACCTCAGGAGTGGGTATCGACCTGAGGCAGGTGAAGAGTACCATCTATGACTGCCTCGTAGACGGGGTCAGTTGCAGGCAGGTGGTGATGGAGTGTGGCATCGAGAACCTCTCGGTCATACCCTCCAATATCGACCTGGTGGGTGCAGAGATAGAGATGCTCGAGATGCCCGAGAGGGAGAAGAGGCTCAAGGAGGTGATCGCACCCCTGGTGCCCGACTACGACTTTATTCTGATAGACTGCTCACCCTCACTGGGGCTGCTCACCGTCAATGCGCTCACTGCCGCCAACTCGGTCATCATACCTGTGCAGTGTGAGTATTTTGCGCTTGAGGGGCTTGGCAAGCTGCTCAATACAATAAAGATTATCCAGAATAACCTCAATCCTGACCTTATCATTGAGGGATTCCTGCTGACCATGTATGACTCACGCCTCCGCCTGGCCAACCAGGTGGTTGAAGAGGTTACCCGCCACTTCCAGCAGATGGTCTTCAAAACCATCATACAGCGTAATGTCAAGCTCTCTGAGGCACCCAGCTACGGACAGCCGGCAATTCTTTATGATGCTGAGTCGAGAGGTACTGTCAACTATCTGAACCTGGCACGTGAACTGCTTGAAAGGATCGGGGCCGGGCAAACGAACTAACCCTGTTATTGTGTATGAATACATCCAAGAAGAGCCCGCTGGGCAGAGGACTGGGAGCCCTTATTGAGGGTGTCGAAAAGGAGGCACTGGAGAGGAAGGTGGAGGCCAACCTGCAGATAGATATAACAATGATTGACGGCAACCCCTTCCAGCCGCGGACACGTTTTGACAGCCAGTCGCTTGAAGAGCTGGCAGCATCAATACGCCAGGTGGGTATAGTGGTACCGCTTACCGTACGTGAGAATGAGGGGCGCTACCAGCTGATAGCCGGTGAAAGGAGGCTGCGTGCAGCCCGTATGGCAGGACTGACACATGTGCCGGCCTATGTACGTACTGCCGATGATACCGCCATGCTTGAGATGGCGCTGGTGGAGAATATACAGAGGGAAGATCTCGACGCCATAGAGGTGGCAATAACCTACCAGAGACTGATAGAGGAGTGTAGCCTGACACAGGAGCAGCTGAGTGACAGGGTGGGCAAGCAGCGCTCCACAGTAGCCAACTATATAAGGTTGCTGAAGCTGCCGGCAGAGGTGCAGCTGGGAATACGCAACAGGGTACTCACCATGGGCCATGCACGTACACTGGTCAACATAGATGACCCTGCCACACAGATAAAGATCTATTACCACATTATTGAGGAGGACCTGTCGGTAAGAGCTACCGAAGAGCTGGTGAGGCAGATACAGAGCACTATGGCTGCCGACCCGGCAAAGGCTGAGAAGAAGAGACGGCTCAATATCGAGTATGAAGAGCTCTCACAGCAGCTGAGCAGCCTCTTCAGCACCGAAGTACAGTTCAGAATAAATGAGAAGGGGAGAGGCAAGATAGTGATACCCTTCACTGATACCGATGAGCTTGAACGCATAATAGGATTGCTCGATAAACTTAGCAGGTAATTATTTATATTTGCCGGCAAACGGAACAGGTTTGCCATTGAGACTCAGCATAAATATAGCCGTAGTACTGATCATTGCCGGCACTGCTCTATGTGACGGCCAGCCTGCTGATACCATACCTGTCAGACGGGAGAAGGTGAGAAGCTATACCATTGAGCCGGTGAGAGCAACAATGTTTGCTGCCGCACTTCCGGGTGCAGGGCAGATCTACAACCGCAAGTACTGGAAGGTGCCCCTCGTATATGCAGGCTTTGGTGCACTGGGCTATGCAGTGGCTGTCAACACCAGAGATTACAACGCCTTTATCAATGCCTACAAGGATTTTACTGACAGGGTACCTGAGACCGACAGCTATCTGTCGCTGCTTAAACATCTTGATCCGGAGAGCTATGACCCTGTCCTCTACCCTGAAACATATAACCCCTCCACCGAGGCGTGGGTAAAGACAACACTTCGTAACGGGGTTGACTATTACCGTAAGTACCGTGACCTCTCATATATCGGTATAGCTGCCTGGTACCTGCTGACAATTATTGATGCCCATGTTGATGCCAGCCTCTTCGACTATGACATCACCAATGATCTCAGGGCATCTGTGGCACCTCTCTCCTTCAGGTATGGGGGAGTATCGCCGGGTATAACATTTGCATTATCAAAGACGTTTTAGAGTTATGAAAAAGAACCTTCGAATAATATTGCTGCCATTGGTGCTGATATTTGCAACGCTCACGCTGAGTGCCAGGAATGATACAATTATTATCAGGGATGACGGGTCAGCCGACCTGATCGGGAGTAACCTTGACAGCCTGCTGAACAACTGGTTTGTACGCATGTCGCTTGCAGAGGCGGCTCCCCCTGCCGGCGGACCGGTCATTCCACAGTTCAGTGACTCGGTCTACAAAGAGCGTATCAGCCTTATTAATTTGAGTATACTACTCCCCTACAACAATATCATCAGGAACCATATCCATGTCTATACTGACCGTAAGGCAGACAGGTTCAGCGTGATGCTTGGAATGAGAGATTACTATTTCCCGATGATAGAGGATATCTTCGATTATTATGGTCTGCCTGATGAGCTGAAATATATGGCAGTCATTGAGTCAGCCCTCAATCCCAATGCGGTAAGTCGTGCCGGGGCTACCGGACTGTGGCAGTTTATGCACAGCACCGGCCGCATGTACGGACTGACCATCAATTCGGTGGTAGATGAGCGTCGTGACCCCGTCAGGGCAACACACGCCGCTGCCCAGTACCTGAAAGACCTCTATGGAATATACAATGACTGGATACTGGTAATTGCAGCCTATAACTGCGGTCCGGGAAATGTCAACAAGGCAATACGGCGCTCGGGCAACAAGAGAGACTACTGGGAGATCTATTCACGGCTGCCGCGTGAGACACGCGGATATATCCCCGCCTATGTGGCAGCTACCTATGCCATGAACTATTACCGTGAGCACAATATCGTGCCGGCTGAGGTGAATATGCCTCTGGCGGTGGATACCGTCATGATAGCCACTGATATGCACCTGGAGCAGATAGCTGCCGTACTGGATCTGGCCCTGCCGGAGCTGAGGGCTCTTAACCCGCAATATCGTACCGGCCTGATACCGGGCCGCAGCAGACCCAGCCCGGTCACACTCCCGGTAGACAGGCTGGGAAGCTTCATTGCCATGACTGATACCATCACCGGGTATAAGCGTGATGAGTACCTGACACGTGTCAACCAGAATGCTGCACCAAGGCAGTCGGTATATGTGCCGCCAGACATAGAGGGGAAGACCAGGCTGGTCTATGTGGTGAAGGAGGGCGATAACCTGGGGTTTATATCTGAGTGGTATGGCGTGGGTCTCTCGGAGCTGAGGTACTGGAACAATATCTATCAGAATACCATCAGGATAGGGCAGAAGCTTAATGTCTATGTAGACCCCGCCAGGGCTGACCATTACAGCAGGGTCAACAATATGAGCTTTTCAGAGAAGCAGGCGATGCGTGGTAAGCCGGTGACAGCAACCGCCATGGCGGCATCGGCACCACAACAGACTACAGGCCCCCTGCCTGATGATGGTGAATATGAGTTTTATACGGTAAGGAATGGTGATACGGTCTGGGATATAGCCAAGAAATTCCAGGGGGTTACCGCCAGTGACATCGTGAGACTCAACAATATATCCGACGCTTCAAAGATACAGGTGGGGCAGAAGCTGCGGATAAGAAGAAAAAGCTGATTAATACTAAGATATGCGCCCCGGCAGGATCCTGCTTTTTCTGCTTATTGTCACTCTGACGCTTATTATCCTGAGCCTGCTTAATGCCGGCATCCGGCAAGCAGGCATCCTCTATCATGATACTGAGGCAGCAGATACCTATGTGACTATTGCTGACGGTGAACACCATGAAGAGAAGCCTGCCATACCCGCTGCAGAGTCTACCGCAGAGCCTTCAGCAGAGTCGCCTGCGCGGACTGCCGCGACCGCTGATCCGGGAGAGGTGCGACACACCACACCTTTCGATGAATCGATCCCATCATCAGGCACCGGGTCTGCCGCTATTCCTGTCCCGGGTGAGATCCTCAGGGATCAGCTGGCTACCGGCAGGCAGGTCAGGATCATCTATTATGGTGATTCGCAGGTTGAGGGTGACAGGCTCACCTCGCTACTGCGGCGTGAGCTGAGGAGAGAGGCTCCCGGCACCGGTCCGGGGCTGATATCGCCCATAATGCCTGTCATGTACACCCGGTCATATGTGGTGCGCTCATCATCCAACTGGAAGAGGTACACACTTCTTGATCATCGTAATGGTACTCTTTCGCACAACAGGCTGGGCCCCATGCTGGCTATAAGCCGGTTCACACCACCGGCCGGGAAGACACGAAGCCGCTCCTATGCTACTGTAAAGATCAGTCCGGTACCCGGGGCCGATGCGGCTGTCTCAAGGTATGACCGGCTGAGGGTACTTTACGGAAACAATTTTGATACGGTACTGGTAGCTGTCAGGTCAGGCGGAGCACTCATTGACTTTACAATGCTGGAGATGGGTGAGGGGCCGATGGAGTGGAAGGTCTCACTGCCGGCGCTATCTGAGGCAGAGATCGAATTTACCGGTATCAGCTCACCTGATATCTATGCGCTGAGCCTCGAGAGCGAGACAGGGGTGATTGTTGACAATGTGCCGGTTCGTGGCAGTGCCGGACTGGAGTTTGTGATGACAGATATGAAGGGGTTCAGTGGTACCTTCTCAACCCTGAGGCCTGACATCATATTCCTTCACTTTGGCCTCAATGTGGTGCGCAACGTGCGCAGTGAGTACCACTACTATGAAGAGGGCCTGGTGAAGCAGGTCAACTACCTGCGTGAAGCGTCGGGAGGAGCAGAGGTGATAATAGTGGGGGTTACCGATATGGCGCTCATTGACAATGATACCATACGCAGCTTTCCCAATATAAAAGCTATCAGAGATGCACAAAAGAGGGCTGCAGCCCGCAGCGGGGCCCTCTTCTGGGATGCGTGGGAGTCAATGGGCGGACAGGGCTCCGCAGTGAGGTGGTATAACCATCAGCCGCCTCTCACATCAAAAGACCTGACCCATCTCTCCAATGCCGGCGTTGATACTCTCGCATCACGCATCTATGCAGCCTTGTTTGCCTCTGCTGAGGAGCACCCTCCCGGCACACCGCCGGTGGTCTTACCTGCTGCCAGTCATGATGCTGCCAGTCATGATATTGCCAGTCATGATGTTGCCAGACTTGATACTACAAGACTTGATACTACAAGACATGATACTGCAAGACATGATGGTGACAGCTCCTCTCTTGCCACCGGCCTGAAGGGGCAGCTACGGTCGGTATTGGGATATCATCCTGACCAGACATTCATATTCACCACTGCCGGCTTCTGGATCTTCTTTCTGGTGGTGATGTCAGGCTTTGCCCTGCTGCACAGGAGAAGGGCGATGTGTCATACATGGCTGCTGGCCCTGAGCCTCTATTTCTACTACAGGGCAGGAGGTCTCTTTATTATCCTGCTGCTGCTGACCACTATCATAACCTACTCCACCGGGCTGCTGACGGCGGCGGCAAAAAGGAGGGGAAGCAGGCGGCTCTGGCTTATTGTAAACATAACAATACTGCTGGGCTTCCTCTCATACTTCAAGTATGCGGGATTCTTTACCGAGGTAATAAACTCACTCTTCAACACCTCACTGGTGACCCGTGATATCTTTATGTCATGGTCAAACAACCTCTTTGGTACCAGCTTCGACGTAGAGACAATCGTTCTTCCGGTAGGTATATCGTTCTTCACCTTTCAGGCACTCAGTTACAGTATTGATGTCTACAAGGAGCGGCTGAAGCCTGAGCGTAACCTCATCGATTTCTCCTTCTATCTCACTTTCTTTCCGCAGCTGGTCGCCGGTCCTATCGTCAGGGCCTCTGAATTTATGCCGCAGATGCGTGGCAACTACACCATTACCCGGAAGGAGTTTGGTTATGGGCTGTTTCTCATACTGCAGGGGCTGGTGAAGAAGATGCTTATCTCCGATTTTATCTCTACCGGCTTTATCGATATGGTTTTTGAGACACCATCTGTCTATTCAGGATTTGAGAACCTGATGGCGGTATATGGTTACGGACTGCAGATCTATTGTGACTTCTCAGGCTATACCGACATAGCTATCGGGGTAGCCATGCTGATGGGATTCAGGCTGCCACTCAATTTCAACTCGCCCTACAAGGCAGTCAACCCAAGCGATTTCTGGAGGAGGTGGCACATCTCGCTCTCGCGCTGGCTGAAAGATTATCTTTATATACCCCTGGGGGGTAACCGCAAGGGGTGGTTCCGTACCGGCATCAACCTGATGGTAACCATGCTGCTGGGCGGACTGTGGCACGGAGCAGCCACACGGTTTGTGGTGTGGGGCGGACTGCACGGTGCTGCTCTGGTGGTTGAAAAGCTCTGGCACAGACTATTCAGGGGGGTGCGAAGAAAGCGAAAAGGAGCACGGATAGCAGGTATAGTGCTCACCTTCAACTTTGTGAGCTTTGCATGGATATTTTTCAGGGCCGGGTCGATGGAACAGGCCTCCATGATGCTGCATCAGATAGTGAGCTCATTCACTCCGGGGCACTACGGCACCGTACTGCTCTCATACCTGCCGGTGGTGATACTCATTGTTGCCGGGTACATCATACACTACCTTCCGGTTACTGTTAAGGAGTCATACCGGGGACTGTTTATCCAGCTGCCGGTGGCTGTTCAGCTAATCATCACAGTTGCTGTGGTATTGGCGCTGCAGAAGATTGGGGCAGAGGTGGTGCAGCCCTTCATCTATTTCCGGTTCTGAGTACCCCTTGTCACGTCAGCATGCCTGTGGCGCTGCTGCTGCGGAGGGCAGGTGTCGGATGGTTCTGCCCTTCACCCATTTCCGGCTCAGGCTGCCCCTTCTACCTTGAGACTGTCATCAGCTCTGCCTCAGCCACTCCCGGTGATGAGGCTCTGATCATTATCTTACCCGGACTGTCAGACCTGAGCAGTATGGCAGCTACCCCCGCCTCTGCTCTCACCGGGTTGTCTCCTATCAGCCGTGCATTGCCTCTGACGGTGAACAGTACCGGTGAATCAGCTGTATATGCCTGATTACCTGTCGAGTCTATCAGTGCAGCGTAAATGAAGATCACATCAGAGCCGTCTCCTTTCAGCGGCTTGTTACCCAGGTCGGCTGTCAGCCGTAGGGCCGACGGCGCCGCAGGGGTGGTAATCTCATGTGAGGCATAGTCGCTGCCCCTGCGGGTAGCTGATGCCCTGATAACGCCTGGCTGGTAGCAGGGCAGGATAAAGGTGAATGGTGGCCGTGACAGGTTGGCCGATGAGGCATCCCGGTCAGGGCCCCGGACAGCTATGAGGGTGTCATTACGAAAGAGGGCCACCGTATCAGCATTGCTGTATACCCTTACCGTGTCACCTGATGAGGGGAGATTGTGGTGTGCAATGAAGCAGACTGGTCCCCTGTCGGCCTGGCTGCGGTAAAACCAGTAGGCAAATTTTGGCAGCCTGAAGATGTTCATTATGCCACTGACCCCTATCTCATGGGAGGAGCCCCGGTTATAGTCAAATGCCAGCCAGCTGGCATCACCAAAGGATGGTCCGTAGAGATTGTCATTGTGCGCCTCCTGGAGGATCAGTGCCTGCCGTATCATCTGCAGCTCACCACCGTCACCACTCTGCAGCTCACTGTCATCTTTCGGCATCTCACCGTCACCACTCTGCAGCTCCTTGTCATCCTTCGGCTTATCACCACCGTCATGGGATTTTGTGACTTCTGTTTCCACTGCCAGGGCACTCACGCCGGCAGGCAGCACACCTCTCATCTCTGCAGCCTGGCACTCATAGCCACCATACTCACTGATGAAGAGTGGTTTTCTCTTGCTGTACCCTCTCCACCATGCCGGCGGCGAGGCATCACTGCGGGGTGGTGAGTAGATGTCACAGACAGCATCCATTCGGCTGCTGGTCAGGTTACTGCCTGATGGCAGCTCCTCCTTTGCTGCCTGGTGGAGCCGCAGCAGGAAGCTGACAGGCATTGTGCTCTCATTGAGTGATGTCTCCCACATCACCACCGAGGGGTGGTTACGGTCACGGCGGCACATCATACGGGTATTGTGTACCACCGCCTCAGTGAAGAGTGTGTCACTGCTGTAGTGCCATCCGGGGATTGAGTTTATTACCATCAGTCCCAGCTCATCACACGCATCGAGGAATGCCGGTGATGGCGGATAGTGGGGACTACGCACCACATTGAAGCCTGCCTCCCTGATCTTGAAGGCGTCACGATATGAGGCGTCATCAGAGAGGGCATTGCCTATATATGGGTACTCCTGATGCCTGTTGGTGCCGGTGAGGCGCAACGGCTCACCATTGAGCAGCAGTCCGCGGTCCGGGGTGATCCTGACCGACCTGATACCGGTACGGGTCTCTCTCCTGTCAATAAGTGCAACGCTCTCTGTCAGCAGCTCGGTACGTACGGTATAGAGGAATGGTGTCTCGGGTGTCCAGAGGCTGGGGTTCATGACAATAATACGTGTCACCAGCCGCTGGTTCTGTCCGGGCTCAAGGGTGGTAAGCTCAGAGAGTGACGAGGCGACCTCCAGGCCGGCAGCATCGAGGAGTGAGTTCTTCATCCGGAAGGTGCGTGGCACACGGTCATCATTGGCTATATGTACAGAGAGGGTGAGGGTGGCCGACTCATCACTGACATCACGCATACCTATCATTATACCACCGCCGTGCACGGCATGGTATTCAGACGGGGAGGTGATATGCAGCCTGTCGGTGACATAGAGGCTCACATTGCGGTAGAGTCCGCTGTACCACAGGTAGTCAAGCTCAGCGGCAGGCTGCCCGGGAGGTATATGCGGGTTGGCCCTGTTGTCAAGCCTCACCAGTATCTCATTCTCCTGACCATACTCAAGGTCATCGGTCAGGTTGACATAAAAGGGGAGGTAGCCGCCGGTGTGGCGCGCTATCTCTGCACCGTTGAGATAGACGATGGCATCTTGCATCGCCCCGTCAAAGAGCAGTCCGGTATGGCGGTGCCTGTGAGCCCTGTCAGGACGATACTCTTTTTTGTACCAGCAGATACCGCTCCACTGCTGGTCACTGACAACCAGTGGCTCAATAAACGCTGTATGGGGCAGTGTGACCTCATCCCAGCGGTGGTTGGGTATGATACCGGGCAATATCTTGTCAGCATTGGCGGAGTCTTGTCTGATAAAGAGCCACCCATCATTGAAGGTTACCGGCAGAGCCTCGCCGGCATGCCTCCCGCATGAGTATGTGAGCAGGAGAGCCAGCAGGAGGAGTAGCATGTGGGGTGGCCTGAGAGGCAGCCTGATGGCTGGCCTGAGAGGCAGCCTGATGGCTGGCCTGAGAGTCAGTCTGATGGCTGGTCTGAGAGTCTGCCTGACGGCCGGTCTGAGAGTCCGCCTGATGGCCGGTCGGTGTGACAATATGGTTTGTGGCGCTCTCATTCCTCTGTAAACCCTGACACCGGGTGTGCATAGGCAACAACATCCTTGCCTGTAATCTCTTCGGGGCACAGTATGATAAGCCTCTCCAGCACGTTCCTGAACTCCCTGATATTTCCTGTCCACCTGATCTTTTGCAGCTCAGCAATGGCATCGTCGGTTATCTTCTTCTTCCCCATTCCATAATCATTGCAGATCAGGGTATTGAAATGGTCTGCCAGCAGCGGGATATCCTCCTTTCTCTCGTTGAGGGTTGGCACGTGGATCAGTATCACGCTCAGCCGGTGGTAGAGGTCTTCACGAAAAGTGTTCCTCTCGATCTCCTCCCTGATATTCTTGTTGGTGGCAGCTATCACCCTGACATCAACCTGTATATCTTTGTCAGAGCCTACCCGTGTGATTTTGTTCTCCTGGAGTGCCCTCAGCACCTTTGCCTGTGCTGCCAGGCTCATATCACCCACCTCATCGAGGAAGATTGTTCCGCCCGATGCCTGTTCAAACTTGCCGATACGTTGTTTGATGGCGGAGGTGAATGACCCCTTCTCGTGGCCAAACAGCTCACTCTCGATCAGCTCGGAGGGAATGGCAGCGCAGTTGACCTCCACGAATGGGCCTTTGATGCGACTGCTCTTTTCATGTATCTGGTGTGCCACCAGCTCCTTGCCGGTGCCATTGGCTCCGGTGATCAGCACGCGTGCCTCGGTGGGGGCCACCCTGTCTATCATCTCCTTCACCCGGTGTATAGCTGGTGAGTCACCCACTATCTCATATTTTTTGCTTACCTGTCTCCTGAGAACCTTTGTCTGGGTAATGAGTGATCCCCTCTCCAGGGCGTTACGTACGGTGATGAGCAGTCGGTTGAGGTCAAGCGGCTTCTCGAGAAAATCAAATGCCCCTTTCTTTATTGAGTCCACCGCAGTATCTATGTTGCCATGACCGGATATCATGATCACCGGCACATCGGGTGACAGCTCCTGCAGTTTTTGCAGCACCTCGATACCATCCATCTTTGCCATCTTTATGTCGCAGAGCACGGCATCATACTGATGCTGTCCGAAAAGCTCCAGTCCTGCTGCACCCTCTTCGGCTATATCCACCTCATATTTTTCATACTGAAGAACATCTTGCAGTGTGTTCCTGATAGAGCGTTCATCATCGATCACCAGTATTCTCGGCATATAGTAAATTCCTCCTTAAGTAATAGTGTTACCGGCTCCTTAGCCTTTATATGTGAGCCATTTCCACAGCTCTTTATATGATGATTTTTTTCCGTACATAAGTATTCCGGTACGGTAGATCTTGGCTGCCATCCATATTGCACCTGCCAGGGTCAGCAGCATCAGCGCCATGGAGAGGATGATCTCCCACGCCTGTACATCAAACGGTATACGTGCCATCATCACGATGGGTGATGTGAGCGGTATTATTGAGAACCAGAATGCGAGTGAGCTGTCAGGGTTCTGCATGGTACCCATTGCCACCACCAGCCCGAGTATAATGGGTATTGTCACCGGCAGCATGAACTGTTGTGTCTCGGTCTCATTGTCTACGGCTGACCCTATTGCAGCGAAGATTGAGGCATAGAGCAGGTAGCCGGTGAGGAAGTAAAAGAGAAAACTGAAGATTATCAGTCCCCACGGCTGGTTCAGGGCACCTGCAAGCAGCTTCTGTGCCTCACTGAACTGTACGGCTGACACTGCTGCATCAGGCGCTTCGGTCAGCGCCTGGTCTGCTTCAGCAAAGCTCTGTGGCAGCTGGCTGAGCTGCTCCAGGGCGTTCTCCGGCAGCATGCTCGATTTGACCACCATCACCAGGGCCAGGGTAAGCACTATCCATAGTGCGAACTGTGTCAGTCCCACAAGCGCCACCCCAATAATCTTTCCCATCATCAGCTGCATCGGCTTCACCGAAGAGACTATCACCTCTACGATGCGGTTTGTCTTCTCTTCAATCACACCGCGCATCACCATTGAGCCGAACATAAATACCAGCATATACATCAGAAAGCCGCCTATATAGGCCAGTGCCATGGCTATGCCGGTGCTGGTCTCCCGTGCGCTGCCCGTATCATCTATCTTGATAGTCTGTATACGTACGCTGGTATTGATGGTACGTAGTATCTCATCAAGGTTTTCAATGTTGAAGGCGAGCAGCTTCTGCCTCTCTATCTCCTTCTCAAGTGAGCCCCTGATATGGTCAAGAAGACCAATGGCGGGCTGCTTTTTGGAGATGAGCTGAATAGCATCGGGGTTGGCAACCAGGTTGGGTGAGATATAGAGAACGGCATAATAGCCCATCTCAGTGAAGTGGCTCTTTATATCATTGAGTCTCACTCCGGTGAGGTACTCAAACTCGGTATCACGGGTATTGGGTATTATATTGGTGAAGAGGTCTGAGCCATCTTCTATGACTGCTATCTTCTTGAAATCCTTCTTCTCGGTGTTCATCACCACGATAGGGATAAGGAACATAAGCGCAAAGAGGAAGGGGGTGAGGAGAGTCATTATTATGAATGACTTCTTACGTACCCTGGTTAGATACTCCCTTTTTATAATAAGTGCGGTCTTGCTCATGGCTTACTATTTTGCAGCTTCCTT
This sequence comes from uncultured Rikenella sp., assembly GCA_964537135.1. Classification (GTDB taxonomy): domain Bacteria; phylum Bacteroidota; class Bacteroidia; order Bacteroidales; family VadinHA17; genus SR-FBR-E99. The sequence goes on along the minus strand of CAZHZC010000008.1, from coordinate 23,725 downwards.
GTTTTTTGTCTCTACCACCCTGATAAAGATTTCGCTCATTGAAGGGAGGGCAGGGTTGAATGAGAGCACTTTGCCCGACTGTGTCATCAGGTTGAGTATCCTGTTGTTGTCTGCCGGCTCTTCAGCCTTGATCAGGATCTTGCTTTTGCCTTCGGCGAATGAGCTGTTGAGTACTGTGAAGAGGCCGTTGGAGGCTGGATTGACCTCACCGGCCATGACTATCTCAAACTCATTGCCTGCCCACTGTTGCCTGATCTTTTCCACCGACCCGTCAAGGATCGCCTCAGCCTTGTTTATCAGTGTTATGTTGTCACACAACTCTTCAACAGAACTCATGTTGTGTGTTGAGAAGATGATTGTTGCTCCACGCTCACGAAGGAACAGTATCTCCTCCTTTATCTGCCTTACATTTATCGGATCGAATCCGGTAAATGGTTCATCGAAGATCAGAAGCCTGGGCTCATGCAGCACGGTAGTGACAAACTGCACCTTCTGCTGCATCCCTTTTGAGAGCTCCTCCACCTTCTTGTCCCACCACTCTATGATCTCCATCTTTTTGAACCAGTACTTCAGGCGGCGCATCGCTTCGCTGTGGCTGAGTCCCTTCAGCCGGGCGAGGTAGAGTGCCTGCTCACCCACCTTCATCTTCTTGTAGAGCCCTCTCTCCTCAGGCAGGTATCCTATCTTGTTCACATCCTCCGATTTCATCGGGCGCCCCTCAAGGAAGAGAGCTCCGTTGTCAGGTGCTGTGATCTGGTTGATAATACGAATAAGGGTTGTCTTGCCTGCACCGTTGGGCCCCAGCAGACCATAGATGCTCTGTTCCGGTACACGCAGGCTTACCTTATCGAGGGCGGTATGGGCAGCGAACTGCTTCGATACCTCCTGTGCTTCAAATAGTGTCATTATCTTATTGTTGTTAGACGCCAGCGGCCATTCAGGGTTGCCCAAAGATAAATAAAAAGGGTGATATCAATTATATTTTTATATCACCCTCCCGCAACACTGTTCACTCTTTTGCTCTTATGAGAAGTAGCCCTTCATCCTTCCAATGAAACTTTTGTCATCAGCATCAGGTTTGGGGGTGAAGGTTGATGAGTTACGGAACTGTTCAAAGCTCTTCTGCTCCTCTTTGGTGAGGTTTCTTGGTATCCATACGTTTACATTAACCAGCAGGTCACCTTTCCCATACCCGTTCACATCGGGCAGTCCCTTACCCCTTAGTCTCAATATCTTGCCTCCCTGTGTGCCGGGATCTATCTTGATACGTACCTTGCCATCTACGTCGGGCACCTCCACGCTGGTGCCCAGCACTGCGTCGGGGAGGCTGATGAACAGGTTATATATCAGGTCATTCCCTTCCCTGATCAGCTCTTTGTGAGGCTCCTCATCAATCAATACAATAAGGTCGCCATTCACCCCTCCGCGCCGGGCTGCATTACCTTTCCCGGTCACTGCAAGCTGCATTCCCGGTGCCACCCCTGCCGGTATTGAGAGAGGTATTACCTCTTCAGCCTGAACGATTCCCTCTCCGTAGCACTTGGCGCATTTTTTGGTGATCACCTTGCCGTCGCCGCCACATACGTTACAGGTGGTGGTGGTCTGCATCTGTCCGAGGATAGTGTTCATCACCCTGGTGGTATGGCCGGTACCGTTGCATGCCGTACAGGTGGTGACATCGTTGTCAGAGGCGGCGCCACTGCCATGACAGGTGTTACATGTGACATACTTCGAGACCTTAACCTTCTTCTCCGCTCCGTGGGCGAACTCTGAGAGTGTCAGCCTGACCTTCAGCCGCAGGTTGGAGCCCTTGTTGACCCTTCTCTGCCGGCTGCCACGCCTGGAGCCGCCGAAGGCACCACCGAAGGCGTCACCGAAGATATCCCCGAATGATGAGAAGATATCTTCCATAGACATGCCGCCGCCAAACCCTCCACCAAATCCGCCGCCATTCATGCCGGCATGACCGAACTGGTCATACCTGCCCCTCTTCTCATCGTTGCTGAGAACCTCATAAGCTTCGGCAGCCTCCTTGAACTTCTCCTCGGCATCCTTGTCGCCGGGGTTCTTGTCAGGATGATATTTTAGGGCCTGCTTGCGATAGGCCTTTTTTATCTCATCCTTTGTGGCTTCCTTGCCTACACCCAGTACTTCGTAGTAGTCTCTCTTTGACATCTTTTACACCACCATTCCTTTATTCACCCACTATCACCTTTGGATAGCGGATCACCTTGTCATGCAAGGTATAACCCTTTTGTGTCACCTCTATGACACTTCCTTTCTGCTTTTTGTCATTGACGGCGATCATCGTCACTGCTTCATGCAGGTCACTGTTGAAAGGTTCATTGATGGCCTCTATCTCCTTCACGCCTGACTGTCTCAGAAACTCATATATCTTATTGTATATCAGCTCTAGTCCGGTCTTGACCGCCTCACACTCATCTGTTGAGCGGATAGATTCCATGGCCCGGTCAATATCATCAATCACTGGCAGCAGCCTGACAATCACCGATTCACCACCTGTCTGTGTGAGCTCGATCTTTTCCCGCAGGGTTCTCTTGCGGTAGTTGTCATACTCAGCCGTCAGCCGCAGATATCTGTCATGCATTTCTGTCAGCTTCAGGGTCAGCTCCTCCTCAGCGCTGCTCATTGTGATGCTCTCTGCCTCGTGGCCGGTAGCCCCATCGTCAGTAAAGCGGTTACCGGTTCTCCTCTCAGGGCTATTCTCTTCATCCTCTGTGTCAGCTCCTGCACTATCTGTTGTTATCTGATCTTCACCTGTTTCATTGACGGGCATGGTTCTCTCCTGCCTCTCGTCATGACTCTTCTTTTTTACCATTATATAAACAGTTTTCTACCGGCTATCAGCAAAATGCCGGCCACAGTTCAATAACTGACAAAGTGGCAATTCAGAGCCTGAATGCAATAGCCTCTATCTCCACCAGGCATCCGTAGTGCAGCCCCACTACGGTAACTATTGATCTTGCCGGATGAACCGGGCCAAAAAACTCAGCATATACACGGTTGACCTCTTCCCAGTGTTTAATATCTGTGATGTAGATGGTTGTACGTGCAATGGTGGTAATGTCACCGCCGGCTGCCTTTACTACGCTCAACACGTTCTTAAGGGCCTGGAGGGTTTGTGTGCTGATGGTTCCTGACACCTGGCTGCCGGTCAGTGGTACTGCGGGCAGCTGACCTGCTACAAAGATCATGTTACCTGCAACCACTCCCTGCGAGCTGTGTCCGCCAGGCAGCGGAGCGTCGTATGTAGTAATAGTTCTGATGGTCATAGCTATAGTGTTGAGCGTATCAATAGCCGTTCTTGTGCTTTTTCTTGCTCTGTTTTCCTGTTCTTCCCTGTGGCCTCCCCTGGTGCTTGCTCTGGCTCTTGCCCTTTTGCTGGGGTATCAGCTCCCTCGCTTCGGCCATCCTGAAATTCTCAGGCACCTTCAGTCTGTTACCTGATATCTCAATCAGATCATTGAAGATAACCTCATCGGCCACCTGGCTCTTGTTCCAGGTGAGGTACCCCTTTTTCATCTGATTAAGTATCAATGCTATGAGGTGATCTCTCTCATCCTCATCTTCAATGCCTGTCGCCGCCTCTATCATTGCCGGCACGATATGGCCGTAATGTGCATATTTGATTCTGCCGTTGTTATATGGCACCTTGTTGGGCTCGGCATCTAATTTTCGCCGGTCAGGGGCGGGATATGGTGAGTCAACATCAAGATCGAAATCTGCAATGATCATCAGGTGGTCCCACAGCTTGTGCCTGAAGTCGGTCACCTCCCTGAGGCCTGGATTCAGGTTGCCCATGATCTGTATGACAGTGGCAGCCGCCCTGTTCCTCTCTTCGCGGTCTTTAATGGTTTTAATATGTTCAATCATCTTCAGGACATTCCTTCCGTACTCCGGCAGGGACATCCTCTTTCGTTGCGTATTGTAATCAAAATTCATATGAAAAATTTTTATCAAAGCTACAAATAATATTTATCTCACTTGCGGTGTTTTTTAAATGTGAAGGAGTACTGTGAAGCTGTTGCTCAGGTCACTCCGCCCTCTCCACGGTAACCCACTCACCACCGGTCAGGGTCATCTCCCTGAAACCGCTCCGGCGGCTCTGCAGCAACCTTCGGGCGTCACTGACAAAGAGCATCATGGCCTGGTAGTACTCTCTCTCCTGAAAGAATTCAGGACGGTTCTCATATTCGGCACAAGGCAGTATATAGTATCTCTTTTTTCCGTTCTCAACAGGTGTATATACCCATGTAAGAATATAACCGGCATCAGAGATAAAGGTTGAGTCTCCTTTGGCGCTGATATCAAGCCTTATCATCATTCCTCCGTCGCGTCTCCTGGCTCGCTGGTTTGAGACAAAGTTACCCATTGACCACACTACCGGGTTTCTTATGCCGTTGCTGTCGCTTATCGCTTCAATCGGCTGGAGCACATGTGGATGAGCTCCGATGATGATATCAGCGCCGCTGCGGAAGAGGGCAGCAGCTACCGTCTGCTGCCCGGCCGAGGGGAGGGTGTCATACTCAATTCCCCAGTGTATGAAGGCGATGATCTGTTCGGCACCCCTGAGCCGGGCCTCCCTTATCTCGGCAGCCGCCTGAAGGGTATCGATATAGGCCACCAGGGGAGGAGGGGTGAGGACGATACCGTTGGTACCATAGGTGGATGCCTGCATCGCGATCTTCACCGGCTCTTCTGACACCATGAAGGGGGTGAGTGAGTCACGCAGCGCCGGGCTGCCCCACGTGCCTGTATGTCTGATACCCAGACTGTCAAGAACCCTGAGGGTACGCAAGAGGCCCGTTGACCCCCTGTCGGCCGAGTGGTTGTTGGCAGTACCCAGTATCTCAAAGCCTGCATTGAGGCAGGCCACGGCAAGCGCATCGGGCGAGCTGAAAGCCGGATACCCCTTGTAGGGTGCACCGCCCAGGGTGACCTCGAGGTTGCCAATGGAGAGGTCTGCTGCAGAGATATATGGAGCAACATATTGAAAGACATTTTCAAATGTGTATAGTCCGGTGGAGTCATCAAGCGCCGCTGCTATCTGTGCATCATGCCCCATAATGTCACCGGCAAACAGCAGGGTAACGACGGTATCACGCACCTGAGCAGGGCTATCAGCCGCGGTGGTGTGGAGCTGCCGGGCCGTTCCTGCCTCATGGTGCTGTTCCTGCATGGCTGCCCCACTGCTGTGGTGCTCTTTTTGCAGTCTGGTTTTTGTATTAAGCTGTTGCGCCGGAGTACTGACAGTAAGGGTGGTCAGTAGGAGCAGCAACCCTGCCTTAACGGTTCTCATCACTATACAGGTTGCACTCTTTGTATCAAAAATAGTCATAACTTTGGATTTTTAAAAGCGTTACCCCCATCATGGAGTTTCTTGACTCAGATATTGTCAAATATCTTATACTGCCGATATTCATTTTTGTTGCCCGTATTTTTGATGTCACCCTGGGCACCCTGCGTATAATTTTTGTAACGAAGGGGATGCGTAAAGTGGCTCCCCTGGTAGGCTTTTTCGAGGTATTTATCTGGTTGATAGCCATCAGCCGGATCATGCAGGATCTTGATAACTGGATCTGTTATGTTGCCTATGCAGCCGGCTTTGCTACCGGTAACTTTGTCGGTATGTATATTGAAGAGCGGCTCGCCATCGGTCATGAGATGATAAGGGTTATTACCAGGCGTGATGCCTCCACCCTTATTGAGATACTGAGGACAAAGGGGTACGGTGTCACCTCAGTAAAGGCAGAGGGTATTGAGGGTGAGGTTGGGATAATCTATATCATTGCCCGGAGAAGTATGATTCAGGAGGTGCTTGATGAGATCAACCTCTTCAATCCGCGCGCCCTCTATACCGTTGAGTCGATCAAGTACGTCAATAAGGAGATTTTTCACAAGTCTGAAGAGGAGCGAAGGCAGCTGCGGCTGAGTGGCAAGAAGAGGCGCAGGAGTCAGGTTTGACTCCGGTTTTGACTCTCTTTCCCTCTTACGGTGGTTATCCCTCTTACGGTGGTTATCCCTTTTCCGGGGTTGGCCCTCTTCCGGTGGTTATCCCTTTTCCGGGGGTTATTCCTCTTCCGGGGTTGGCCCTCTTCCGGTGGTAGCCCTCTTCCGGTGGTTATTCCTCTTCCGGTGCTGCGGCTACCCGTATGGTATCTATCACCCAGCTCTGCTGACTCATCCAGAAGGTTATTACATGATCGCCATGTCTGTCGGGAGTGAAGCTGATGGTTGTGTCACCGGTTACCAATGCGGTGTTACATATCCCCAGTGAGTGGAAGTCGGCCAGGGCCCACACCTCAAACTTACGGTCATCCCTCTGTTCCATCATAAAGTGGATGTTTGACCAGCAGTCATTTTCGAGTGTGGCTCTCAGATAGATATTGACCGGAGTACCTGCCTGGCCTGTCTCAGGTACCAGGCGCTCCTCAATGGGAATAAGGGCATTGGTGATTGTGGTCTGGCCGGGTTCAAGCTTGCATGAGGAGAGTATTATGCCCAGCAGCAGGGGCAGGGCTGTCACAGTTATTAATCTCATTTTCTTACTGACTGGTTATAGTTGTGTTGATAGATTGAGACGCCTCAAGAATCGTACCAGATTGGTCATCGTGGCTAAAGGCTTTGTTTTAGCGGTATGGTTTAGTACTGATCGTGGTATAGTGTAGTACTGATTGTGGTATGGTGTAGTACTGATCGTGGTATAGTGCATTATTGATCGTGGTATGGTTTATTACTGATGGTATAGTGAAGTACTGGCAGTGGTGCATCACTGATCGTGGTATAGTGTAGTACTGATGGTATAGTGAAGTACTGGCGGTGGTGCATCACTGATCGTGGTATAGTGCGAAGGAGGTGATATGTGGTGTGCCACGTGACGAGACGATTGTCAGTCGTACCTCATCAAGTCTCACCTCGGGAAAGCGGATAAGCCGTTTATATCCGATGGTTGTGCCGCTGGCTATGGTGTCCCAGCCTGATCCGGTCAGTGCCTCAATGATATACTTCTCTACCCGTTGCCCCTGGCTGATATCTTCCTGTAGCATGGCTATATTACAGGTGATGGCTATGGCCGGCACGAATGATGCCACGCGCCTGTGGCGGGGGTTCAATGATGTCATGCGTTTATGGCTGGGGCTCCATGATGTGTTGTTGTTATCATCGATCAGGCTGGAGGCTCCCCGCCCATATGGTCTTGCTCCGTCGAGCAGGCTTATGGCAAAAACCTTCTCACGCCACTCCCTGAAGCCGTCCAGGCTTCTTATGTCATGAGCGGTTATCACTCCGCGGTCATCGGGCGGCACGTTGAGCAGCAGCACCGCATTGCGGCCCACTGAGCTGAGGTATATCTCTGCCAGTGTAGCCACATCTTTTACCAGGCTGTCTTCATCTGCATGCCAGAACCATCCCGGCCTGATAGATACATCCACCTCTGCCGGGTACCAGAAGAGGTGGTCAGCCCTGTTGAGAAGGCTGCTGCTGCCCAGATCGGCCGACATGGCATCTACTCCCAGCGCCTCATTGATGGCTCTGCTCTCTGCGGTGCCGCCGGGGGCCAGCACGGTGGCGCTCCACTCTGTCTCGCGGCCGTAGCCGCTCTCGGTGCCCACCCACCTCACATCCTCACCCATAATGGCGGTGACAGCGTCTGGCTGCAGCTCCCTTATGAGATCATAATATGCCTGCCAGTCATACTCCTGCCGGCGCCCATTGGCTCCTTCGCCACAGGCGCCGTCGAGCCACACCTCATCGACAGGTCCGTACCATGTCAGCAGCTCAGTCAGCTGCTCCATGAAGAAGCGGTTATATGCAGGTGAGTCACCGTAGCACGGCGCGTTCATGTCCCATGGTGAGAGGTAGACCCCCAGCTTCATGCCATGCCTCTCACACGCCTCTTTCAGCTCACCTATAAGATCACCATGTCCGCCTTTCCATGGGCTGGAGGCGACGGAGTGGGTGGTGGTTCTGGTGGGCCACAGGCAGAAGCCGTCGTGGTGCTTGGCGGTGATGATCACCATCTTCATGCCTGCCTCACCCAGCACCCGTACCCACTGGTCGGTATCGAGAGATGAGGGGTTGAACAGTTGAGGCGACTCGCGTCCGGTGCCCCACTCTGAGCCGGTAAAGGTGTTGATACCAAAATGGATAAAAGCGATCATCTCCAGCTGTTGCCACTCCAGCTGTCGCGGATGGGGTATCAGCTGTGCAGCCATCGCCTCCCTCACCCCCAGGTGAGGCTTAACGGGAAAATCTATACGGCCGGTGAACCAGATAGTGTCAGGCTGCTGCGAGCATCCGGCCAGCAGCATCACACCTATGAGTGAGAGGATAACCCTTCTCATCAGCCTGAATGTTTGGCTGACCTTACAAACCTGCTGTTGCGGAATCGCAGGGCTGTCCAGTCATCGTCAACAGGCACCTGCTCAACACGTCTGAAGCCTGCCTCACCCATGCTGTCCCAGCCGTCATCACGGCTGATGTCAGTGGTGTATCTGCCGGAGGTGGCTTTCGGGAAGGCGAGCCACAGCTTGCCATCTTCACTCAGGTTATGGATACAGTCAGGCCCCAGCTTCTCTATTTCAGCCGTGGCAGTGGCAAAGGCTATCATGAAGTCATAGAGGTAACGGGCATTGATCTCGGTATCTATCTGCACACCGGGCAGCAGCCTGGTAATACGCCGCCTGAACTCATTGGGTGCATTCAGCACCGCTATCCGTTCCTGACTTCCGTACCTGAATTTCCTGAGAATATCATTCATGGTAAATAAACTCTTCCCCGCCACAAATATACAAAGTACCGGTGATTTTAAGGACTGCGGCCTCCTTACACTCTTTTTCTCTTCCATTTTCACCTTTTTTGAATTATCTTTGCAGCATCGAATCGGGGTGCCTTACTTAACAGGCTGAGATCATACCCTTACAACCTGATCCGGGTAATGCCGGCGTAGGGAAAGTGAGTAATCATTTCCGGCTTGTCAGAACACCTTCGCTTCGGATGATGTTTAATACACAAGTCAGGGAGATGAGAGCCAGGAGACAATTCTTCACATTACTGATGCTGTTGCTGATAGCCGGTGTTCTTGAGGCACAGCGTACCGGGCCAGTGATTACCGGCACTGTTACCGATATGGATGGCGCGCCACTGCCCGGCGCCACGGTGATGGTCAGTGATGCTGCCCGCGGTGTGGCTACCGACAATGAGGGGCACTATACGCTGCGTGGCCTGCGTGAGGGTAGCTACAGGCTGCTTTACAGCTTCACCGGGTTTGAGAGCATGGACACGCTGGTGGCTGTCGCCGGCGCGGTTCAGCTGGATATAAGGCTCAGTGAGGCGCTCTTTATTGCCGGTGAGGTGATTGTCAGGGGCAGCCGTGCCGGTGCGCGTACCCCCATGGCACATACCACCGTCAGGGCTGAGGAGCTGCGGGGGAGGGATCTGACCCGGGATTTACCTTTCCTGCTCTCGCTCACCCCCTCGGTGGTTGAGACCTCAGAGAGCGGTACAGGTATTGGTTACACCACGCTGCGTATCCGGGGTACTGATGCCAGCCGGATAAATATCACCCTTGACGGTGTGCCGCTCAACGACTCCGAGTCGCAGCAGCTCTTCTGGGTTGACCTTCCTGACCTCGCCTCTTCTACCGGCAGCATACAGGTTCAGCGCGGGGTGGGCACCTCCACCAACGGCGCCGGAGCGTTCGGTGCCTCAGTCAATATCAACACGCTGACACCACCGGAGGAGGGGGGTGCCTCTGCTGACCTCTCCTACGGCTCATTTCATACCTCGCGGCTGATGGCCAGGGCATGGACAGGCATGCTGGGCGAGCGGTTCAACATGATGGTGCGTGCCTCACAGATAAAGAGCGACGGTTATATTGAGCATAGCAAGGCTGACATTGGGTCGGCAGCAGTCTCAGCCTTATGGTCGGGGCCGGCTGACATGGTTCGGTTCAACCTGATCACCGGCAGGCAGAAGACAGGCATAAGCTGGTGGGGTGTGCCGGCTGAGATGATGGCGGTGAACAGGAGGTACAACCCTGCCGGTGAGTATGTTGATGCTGACGGGGTGACACGCTACTATGAGGATGAGACCGACAACTACCTCCAGAACCACTACCACCTCTTTCATACACACCTCTTCACCGGGCGTGTGACACTGAACACCGGCCTCCACCTCACCACCGGCATTGGTTACTACGAAGAGCAGAAGAGCGGTATCAAGCCCGGGAAATACGGCATTGAGGGGTTCCTCACCCATGACCCTCCCGTAACTGCCACCGACATCGTACAGCGCAAGTGGCTTGACAACCTCTTCTACGGCGCGGTATGGTCACTGCTCAGGCAGGGGGCGCGCACCGACTGGACCATGGGAGGGGCACTCAACAGGTATGACGGTGATCACTACGGCACCATCATCTGGCTTGAGCATCCCGGCACCCTCATACCCGGGTATGAGTGGTACAGGAACAGGGGGTTGAAGGATGAGTTTAACCTCTATGGCAAGGTGAACCATATCCTCACCGGAAGCCTCAGCGCCTTCCTCGACCTGCAGCTGAGACATATCAGATACAGCTTTACCGGTCCTGATGATGACCTGCGTGACCTGGGCGGCAGCCACCGGTTCCTCTTCTTCAACCCCAAGGCGGGACTCTTCTGGAGCAACGGCAGCGGCAGCGAGGCGTTCATCTCTGCTGCCGTGGCACACCGCGAGCCAACACGATCTGACTACCGCGATGCTGCCGGTGATGTGTCAGCCACACCCGGTCGCGAGCGGCTGATCGACTATGAGGGGGGATACACCTACCGCACTACGGCAGCAGCCCTCAGTGTCAACCTCTACTATATGACATACCGTGATCAGCTGGTACCTACCGGCAGGATTAGCAGCACGGGACGTACCATCATGACCAACGTGCCCGACAGCTATCGCGCCGGGGTGGAGCTGGCAGGAAGCTACAGCCCCACGTCAGCGGTGAGGCTGATGATGAACGTTACCCTGAGCAGCAACCGGATCAGGGAGTTTCGTAACTACTTCTTTAATTATGATACCGATGACTGGAGCGAGGAGTATCTCTTCAGCGACCTGGGAGCGGTGGATATAGCATACTCACCGCGCGTGACAGGCTCCGCGGCGATGGAGATGACCCCTCTGAAAAGACTCTCGCTCAGCCTGAGCGGCAAGTATGTGGGACGACAATATTTTGATAATACCATGAGCAGTGACAGGATGATCGACCCTTACCTGGTTACCGGCCTGTCAGCCGGATATGGGTTCAGCCTGAGAAAGGCTGGTGAGCTGACACTGCGCATGACGGTCAGCAACCTCTTCAATGCGAAGTATGTCAACAATGCCTATGGCGGTATGTGGACCGAGGATATGGCGGAGAAGACATGGGCATACTATTTCCCCCAGGCAGGGATAAACTATACCGCCGGTATCTCAATTTCTTTCTGATGGCTCTCTCCTGGCTTAACGGACATATTATTGAGCTCTTCGGGGCAGTGACAGGTATCGCTTACGTGATACTTGAGATTCGTCGTAACATCCTCCTCTGGCCGCTGGGTATCATCACCTCAGCCATATATATCTATGTCTTTGGTACCAGCGGCTTTTATGCCAATATGGGGCTGCAGGGATACTACCTGGTGATAAGCGTCTATGGCTGGTATATGTGGCAGAGGCAGGCAGAGGCCGCGAAGGGTGCGGTTGATGTTCTCAATGATTCAGCAGTGAGAACTGGTCAGGGAGCTGATGAGGCGGGTAACCCTGCTGCAGACACGAACGGTGGGGGACTCTCAGATTCAGCAGAGAGAACTGGCCAGGGAGCTGATGAGGCTGCGGACCCTGACACTACAGAGACTGGTATCAGGCTGATAGAGAGGGCTACGGCCGCCTGGTGCCTGGCCGCTGCCCTGCTGCTGTGGCTGCTGCTATGGCTCCTGACCGGCAGGGGTGCCGGCTCACCGGTGGCTGTATGGGACGGACTGATAGCCTCTCTCTCGGTGGTGGCCACCTGGATGCTTACCAGAAAGTATATCGAGCTGTGGTACGTATGGATAGTGGCCAACGCTATTGCGATGGTGGTCTACCTGGCAGCCGGACTATACCCTACGGCACTGCTCTTCCTGGTATATTCTGTGATGGCCATAGTGGGGCTGATCAGGTGGAGGGCTGAACTAAAAAAAGCAGATTGAGGAATACCGGTAGCAGGCTGTGGATCGCCTGCCCGTAAGAAAATAAGCAATATACAATGACAGCAGTATCCTACTCCCCATCAGCACGCAAGACCGTAATTCTTGCCAATGGCAGGTACCCTTCCCACCAGTTTCCCAGAGCCGCTCTCCGTGATGCCGGACTGATTGTCTGTTGTGACGGTGCGGTCAGAAAGCTGGTAGAGCATGGCCTTGAGCCGGGAGTCATCATAGGTGACCTGGACTCGGTGCCGCCGGCACTGAAGCGCCGGTATGAGAAGATAATGGTAGAGGACTCCGGACAGGAGAACAATGACCTCACCAAGGCGGTTGACTGGTGTGTCAAGGCCGGTATTGAAGAGGTGGTTATTATAGGTGCTACCGGCCTGCGTGAAGACCATACCCTGGCCAATATCTCGCTGCTGGCCGACTACAACAGGGTGATCAGGGCAGTAATGCTCACTGACACCGGCTCATTCAATGTCTATGACCATAGTGTGACCATCAGCTCACACCTGGGGCAGCAGGTATCGCTCTTCAGCCTCGATCCCAACCTTGAGATCAGCTCTGCCGGACTGCGCTACCCGCTTGATAAGCTCAGGCTGCACAGCTGGTGGAGAGGAACCCTGAACGAGGCTGACGGTGAACAGTTCACACTCCGGTTTGAAGAGGGGCAGGTGATACTCTTCATGCAGTATGCCCCATCACTGTAGGCTGCGCTGACGGGAAGCTATTGGTGATGACTCTGCCTGAGACCCGTAGCGACTGATATCCCATTATCGCTTTATTATCACATAAAATGGAGGATCTGATTTCCTGATCGGGGAAATTGTGCTGAAAAGAGTAAATTTAGCGAGGTGAAACTGTAATGAGCTATTCTGCGAGGGGCAAACTGGACGGAATAGAAAAAATATGTCCTGCTTATGAATTTAAACAGACGACATATAGTTGAATTTGAAAGACTTTATCGGGATTATTTTGCAAAGATGAAACGATTTGCATTAGAATATGTCGATAATGAGGAGGATGCTGAGAACCTGGTGCAGGATGTTTTTGTAGGTCTGTGGGAGAATAACAATCTTCTGACATCCCACCCCAATATTTTTTCATTTCTGTTTACTGCAGTCAAAAACCGCTGTATAGATCACCTGCGGCATAAGGTGGTTGTACGGAAAAGAGCTGACCAGATTGAGAGAGAGTATATTGAGATGGTGCAGATGAAATCAGATTCACTGCTGTTTTTGAATGATTCGGTTTTTTTTGAACCTGATATTGAATTGATAGTACAGGAGGCCATTAATAAGTTGCCTCAAAAGTGCAGACAGATTTTTGTGATGAATAAGCTGGAAGGCAGAAAACAGAAAGAGATTGCGCAGGAACTGAATATATCCCTCAATACAGTCGAATCACAGATGGGCATAGCTTACAAGAAGTTAAGAGTTATGTTGAAGAAGTACCTGACTTAACCTGTTTAATAGCAGGAAATAAATTGGCAGTTTCTATTAGCGGTTTTATCAACATCAGACGTCTGTAGCTTAAACAGCGGAAATGTTTGACAAAATCGCAGGTTATTTTTCAGGTAAACTGGGCCGCCTTGAGGAAAGCAGACTTCTTGATGAGATCTCCCGGGATGAGGCCCTGAAGAAAGAATTCATCACAATACAAAACTTAAATGCTCTTAGTCAGTTATCAGCATTACCGGATGATAATGCAATAGGGGCAGCGGGATTTGAGAGATTCTTGCGTCGGGTCAGGTCTGACCAGCGGAGGAGAGTTATTCGCCAGACAATTAAATATGCAGCACTCGCTATAATATTGGTCTCATCAACATTCTTTGCCACAAAACTCATTTATGATAACAGGGCGTATGATAAAGAGCTGAATACCCTTTTTGTTCCCGAGGGGCAGAGGGCAAGAATCTCTTTGGCCGATGGGTCTGCAGTATGGTTAAATTCAGGATCTACCCTTAAATATCCAGGCCGGTTTACCGGCAGGATACGCCATGTCGAGATCTCTGGTGAAGGCTACTTTGAAATTTCAGAGAATAAAAGAAAACCATTTGTGGTCTCTTCGCAAAACGTTGAGATCAGGGTACTGGGAACAGAGTTTAACCTATGCAGTTATCCCGGAGCGGATTATATAAAGGCTGATCTGATAGAGGGTGCCCTGAAGATCTACCTTAAGGATCACGAAGATCAGGGCATAGTATTAAGACCAAACCAACAGGTTACCATAAAAGGTAATGAGCTTCATCTGAGTGAAACAGTAGGTTTTGATTATTACCTGTGGAAAGATGGGATTTACTCCTTCGAAGATGAAAGACTCGGTGATATACTGATGAGGCTACAGCTATATTATGACACTGAAATTATTGTAGAAGATCCTGATATACTTGAAGTTCGTTATACCGGCAAGTTCAGGCAGCGTGACGGACTGGACGAGATTTTGAAGATAATTCAAAAAATTCACCACTTTAAAATTGAAAAAAAGACAGAAGAGAGGCTCATCAGAGTAACAAAATAGAATACTAACCCATGTAAACATCGTAATGCCTATGACAAAGAAAGCTGACAAAACAACAAAAGGGTGAAAGATGATGCACCATCTGACACCCGATTATTAAGCAAACACAGATCGTTAAATCCTGGTATTCACTTAAAGGCCTCAAATATATGAAATTTAAAAACCCTTCAGAACAGTTTATTAGAAAAAGAGACAGTTTATCAGACCTGTTTAAGACCATAAAGGCTTCTCTATTTTTGCTGTTTCTTTTTGCTTTTCAGGTTACAGCTACAAGTATAAGTGCGCAAGGAGCTATTGTAGAACTCAAAAGCAATCCTATTACAATCAGACACCTGATTGATGCTATTGAGCAACAGACCGATTATCTGGTAATATACAGTACTCATGAGGTCAATACCTCCCGTAGTGTGAGCCTGGAGAAGAGATCAGACCAGGTCTCTTCTATACTGCTCGCTGCATTTGCTGATACCGATATAGACTTCGACTTTGAGAATAATTACATTGTTCTGGCAAAGAAAGAGAAGTCTCTAGTCGTAACTGCCGATACAAAAGAGAGTTTTAGGCAGCAAAAGATTATCCGGGGAAGAGTAGTTGACAAGGATAACCTGCCTCTACCCGGTGTATCAATAATCGTTAAAGGTACAACTATTGGAACCTCAACTGATTTGAACGGTGAGTTTACCCTTGCCGTTCCGGATGATGCAAAGATCCTTCAGTTCTCTTTCCTGGGTATGCATACTCAGGAGGCTGCCATTGATGAGCGGGCTCAGTACAATATCTCTCTCGAGGAGGAGACCATAGGGGTTGATGAAGTTATAGTTATCGGCTATGGCGGCGTCAAGAAAAAAGATGCAACCGGCGCGGTAACTTTACTAAAACCGAGTGAGCTGAACATAGCCAAGGCAACCACTGTCTCAGACCTCCTGATAGGAAAGATTGCCGGGCTGCAAATTATTCAGGGCTCCGGTGACCCCGGCTCACTGGGTACCATACGTATCAGACAGGGCGCATCCCTCAATGCATCGAATGAGCCCCTTATAGTGATTGACGGATTGACAGAGGGTAACCTGCTATCACTAAACCCTAATGATATCGAGAGCATCAATATTCTGAAAGATGCTTCTGCCTCGGCCATCTATGGTGCC
The DNA here is from genome assembly GCA_964537135.1 of uncultured Rikenella sp. GTDB lineage: Bacteria > Bacteroidota > Bacteroidia > Bacteroidales > VadinHA17 > SR-FBR-E99. Next base: position 7,845 of record CAZHZC010000008.1, on the reverse strand, counting down.
AGAGGTGCAAATGGTGTGATTATCGTAACTACAAAAAAGGGGCCCAGGGCAACTGATGGTAAAATTGTCAGACCAAGATTCAATTATAAATCTGATATGTTCATCAATACTCCGTATCAGTCACTTGATGTTTATAGTCCAGATGAGTTCAGGGCCGAATATGCTAAACGTGGCTGGGAGACATCTCTTCTGGGAAGCTCACACACCGACTGGCAAAGGGAGATAATGAGGACAAGCATCTCGCATGTTCATAACTTATCTGCCTCGGGAACTCTGCCATACACACCATATCGAATCTCGGTGGGCTATAATCAGGAGCAGGCAATAATAATTAACAACAAGCGTGACCACACGACAGCAACTATAGCATTATCACCCAAACTATTGAATGATCACGTGAGTATAGATGCAACGTTTAAATACTCACACATTCATGCACCTGAAAAGGGAGGGTCAATATCCTCTGCGGCCCTGACCAACCCGACACAGCCCATCTATTATGACTACGGTCCGGTGACTGTCAATGGGGTGCATTATGATCAGAAAGCCTTTGGGTACTATATGTTTGGGGCTGACGAGCACGGGAACAGCCCTCAAAGAGAGTACAACCCGCTGGCCAGTGCCATGTTGCCCGGACTGGGATTTAATAAACAAGACCGGCTGCTCACCAACCTTCTGATCAATTATAAGGTGCATGGATTTGAAGAGCTGGCATTTAATTTTGCTGTTAACAGCAGCTCTACAAAGTTACAGACCAGATCTCATCAACGTGACAATACTCCGGATACATGGTCAAACACCAATGTTAACCTTTTAAAAGGGGGGATAGGATCAAACAGTGAGAGCAGCAATTCACGAAACAGGTATATTCTCGATTATTATGTGAATTACAATAAGTCAGTCAGCAGGCATGATATCGATCTCACCCTGGGGCATACCTATGAAAAGCAGCGTTACAGCTCGTGGGATGGAGCGATTTACTATAATGACGGCGATGTTGTGGCCGGTAGTGTTGACCTGGACCTTAGTGGTGAAGTAGCTATGTCATCATGGTTCTCACGGTTACATTACAAATTCTCTGACAGGTACCTGTTGACAGCCACCCTGCGCGCTGATGCTTCCTCAAGGTTTGCGCCGGAGACCAGGTGGGGGTTTTTCCCGTCAGCTGCATTTGCGTGGAAAGTGAATGAAGAGAGATTCCTCAAAGAGGTGGAGGCGATAAATGAGCTGAAACTCAGGGTCAGCTACGGCGTGACAGGTCAGCAGAACATATATAATGACTATGCCTACCAGGCGATCTATTATGCGTCAACCGAGGAGTTCATGTACCGTGTAGGAGATACGTTTTATACCACTTACTATCCCTCTGCATTTGACAGGCAACTGAAATGGGAGGTGACCCGGACTTTGAATGCCGGATTCGATTTCGGACTCTTCAATAACAGACTCTATGGCGCTCTGGATCTCTACACACGTCTGACTTCAGATATGCTGATGTATGCCGTAATGATACCGGCCGGATCAAACTTTTCTGAGACGATGGATCAGAATATCGGTGAAATGTCAAGCCGCGGAGTGGAGATAACACTTGGCAGCCGGATAATTAAAACCAAAGATCTCACCTGGGATCTCAATGTCAGTTTTGCAAATAATAATTCAAGGATTGAGAAGCTTACTGCCTACGATGAGAGATTAGAGGAGACCTGGGTTAAAGTGGGTAACATTGGCTCAAACAGATATGTACAGTACCATAAGGTTGGTGAAACCCCATATAGCTTCTATCTGGCAAAGCAGGTTTATGATGCCGATGGAAAACCGGTTGAGAAATTCTATGACCCACAGACCCCGGGTCAGGAAAATTATGTTTTTGATGACGCAGCCAATGCAAGTAAATGGGATACGCACAAAAGCTCACTGGTACCTTATTATGGAGGTATTACAACGCAGTTGAGATACAAGTCATGGGACTTTGCTGCTAATGCCCATTATGCATTTGGTCACTACGTCTATTGGCAGACGATGCAGTCGGGCAGTAACAGCTCCTTCTTCTCGGGAACAGGCCAGTATCCAAGAAATACGCTGAGAGGATGGGCACCTGAATGGGAGAAGCAGCACTACTTCTCCGATTACTGGCTCTTTAAGGGTAACTATCTGAAAATTGACAATATAGTTGCTGGTTATAGCTTTAACAGGTTATTCAATGATATGAGCTCACTCAGAATTGCTCTTGGGGTACAGAACCTCTTCTCATTCACAAAATACCCTGGTATTGATCCGGAAATATACGACGGACTTGACAATACAAATACCCCAAAATCAAGAATGTACATGTTGTCGATAGATTTGAATTTTTAAAACAGAACATCATGAAAAAATATATATTACTGACAGTAAGTTTGTTTCTGGTTACCTTATTTTCATGCGAGAATCTGGACCTTCAACCTACCTCTGAAACTGCCTTGATGGAGGATGATGTCTTTACAACCTATGAAGGATATCATGGCAGTTTCCTCAAGATATACAGTTCAATGGCTGTCTCCGGGCAGGGAGGAGCAGCAGGAAAGAATGATATCTCCTTTGACCGTGGGAGAAGTGCTTATCTCAGGGCGCTCTTCTGGGTACAGGAGGTCTGTTCAGACATACTTCTTTATCGTACTGAGGAGGGCGCAGGAATGCGGTCAACTATAACGCTGGACTGGACAAGCGGCACAGAATACACGCAATATCTTTATTACAGGGCATATATCACAATAGCAGTCTGTAATGAATTTTTAAGAAAGACCGAAAAAAGTGTTATCGACAGCTATGGTGTATGGGATAAGGTTAAAGATGACATTGAGTACTGGAGAGCAGAAGCTCGTTTTGTCAGGGCCTATCAATATTATCTGCTGTGTGACCTGTATGGCTCCGTAGGATGGGTAGATGACTCCAAACCAAATGGTACCTACCCGGTGCAGAAGACAAGAAAAGAGATATTTGAATATGTGGAACAGGAGTTGCTGGATGTTAAAGACAAAATGATGCCCTCCTCCAAAAAGATGTTCGGGAGGGCGAATCAGGCATCAGCATGGTTTCTCCTCTCTAAGCTCTATCTGAACGGGAAGGTGTACACAGGGCAGGATCATCTTAACGAAGCACTGTTGTATGCCAGAATGGTGATAGATGACCCGGCATATTCACTGTCACCAATCTATATCGAGAATTTTCTAAAGGATAATGACAGTAGTGATGAGATCTTATGGGCTATCCCGTGTCATGATGAACATATGCAGACCCATGGGGTGACAACACATCTTGTCAGGTTTCCTGTGAGCGACTATATGTTTCAGTTTGTCGATATGGGAATTGCAAAGTCATATAGCAGCAACGGCTCACTCACAAGCACGTTTGTAGATAAATTTCTGCCTGAAGATCAGGATTTTGATCCCGCAGACCCGTGGGCTGACAATAAAAAGGATAAACGCTCTCTCATTTTAGGCGGTCCCCTGACAGCAACATACAAATCAGATGGTACAGTAGACCGGCCTGCCCTGCTCAAACAGAACTATATTGAGGGAGAATCGTTCCCTACAAAAGTTATTTATTACGGTTATGCCATGACTAAATGGCGAAATGTGACCAAAGACAGGCTCCCAACCCAAGCTACAAGCTATTCTGAGGTGGCATTCCCGATGTTCAGGAAAGCAGATGCCTACCTGGTGGCAGCAGAGGCAATCCTACGCGGAGCAAACGGCAGTAGAGCAGATGCCCTTGGTTATGTGAATGAGGTCAGGCACAGGGCATATAACTCCGGGCCATATACGAATCAGTATAATGTAGCCGATGGTGCAATCTCAGATTCTGAACTGACTCTTGACTTTTTGCTTGATGAGAGAGCAAGAGAGCTCTGGACAGAAAACTGGAGAAGAAGTGATCTGGTCAGATTTGGGAAATTTACCAAAGGGTATAACTGGCCGTGGAAAGGGAGGGAGACTACCGGGGAGACAAATCATGAGGGCAAAGATGTGGATGACAAATACAATCTTTATCCAATCCCTGATAATGATGTTTTATATAATCCATATATAAAGCAGAACCCTGATTATAACTAGACTGATAATGAGTTATAAAAAATATCTCTCTATCCTACTCCTACCTCTGTTTCTTGTTGCCGGGCTGTTGGCACAAACACCTGAGGAGGAGATAATGAGTAATCCTGAAAAGTCAGGTGGTACCTATTATGCATATCCGGTAAATAGCAGACAGGAACTCCGGAGGGCGCCTGAAGGATATGAACCGTTCTATGTGAGTCATTTTGGGAGACATGGCTCAAGATACCTTGATAGTGAGGAAGATTACAGTAACCTGCTCGCTCTGCTCGGAGCAGCTGATATGGCCGGGGCGCTGACCCCGGCAGGGGAGGAGCTGTTGATAAAGATGGAGCATATATGGGAGGAGGCAGAGAACCGCTCCGGAGATCTCTCTCCACTCGGTGTCAGGCAACTAAAAGAGATTGCTGACAGAATGTATGACAACTTTCCCTCCCTTTTCTCCAGAGAGCTGCAATTGAAGGCGATATCTACCCTGGTTCCCAGATGCATATTGAGTATGGATGCTTTTTGTGAGAAACTGAAAGAGCGAAACCCTGCACTGGATATTACACGTGATGCAAGCAAAAGATACTTCGGCTATTTAAACTACCGAAGTGATGAATCTATAGCCTTCAGAAGAGCTGAAGGCGTATGGAAGGATGAATATCAGCTGTTTGAAGCAGCAAGCATTGATCCTCATGGCTGGGTCTACACTATTTTTTGTGACACTCTCTTTGTGACCGACAGGATTAATCCGTTAGAATTTATGAAGGCCCTTTTTAAGGTGGCAGCTGGATTGCAAAATATGGAAACAGAGATCTCTCTTTTTGATTTCTTTGAGAAGCAGCAATTGTTTAACCTGTGGCAAAACAAAAACTACCTATACTATGTCAATGACGGTCCTTCAGCCTTGTCAAACGGGGTTATCTACAGTAATTCCAAACCACAATTAAAAAATATTATTGAAGAGGCAGAACTGATTATCAATGCCAGGGGTTACGGTGGTTCATTCCGGTTTGCCCATGATGGCAACCTGATCCCTCTGGCCGCGCTAATGGGCCTTGAGGGGTGTGATGAAAGCATAAGCACCCCCGCTGACTTCTACAAAGCGTGGCAGAACTATTATGTCTCACCGATGGGAGCAAATATTCAATTGATATTCTTCAGAAAAGAGGTGACTAATGATGTTCTTGTTCAGGTTCTTCACAATGAAAAGGAGGTGACAGTTGGAGGTTTGTCCGATGAGCTGTTTCCATTCTACAGGTGGAGTGAGCTGAAGTGTTTTTTCGAAAAAAGAATTGCAGAGTTATAGAGTAAAGAGACATCTATTACTGAACAGGAAGAGGTAGCATTGTCACCCGGTTGTCTGAGCCGGATGCAGCAGCTGCCTTTTCCTTTCTCTTTCCCTCCTTTTTATTTCCACTTCCCTTTCTCTTTCCTTTTCTTTCCTCTCCACCCGGGGGCGTACATGTGAATAAATGTTCCTATGTTTGTTAGGATAACCTTATATACCTGGTACCGATGAAAAGATCTCTTACCTTTCTTACCTTTATCGCTTTCATTGTAATGTTTTCCTGTAATATGGATTCCGGAAAAAAGAGAGCGGAGCCGTTCCGGTTTGAGGAGTACACCATTGCGCAGCTACAGCAGGGCTATGACAACGGTGATTTCACCATTGAAGAGGTGGTGCAGGCCTACCTTGACCGTATTGAGGCGGTTGACCAAAACGGCCCGAGACTCAACTCGGTCATACAGACCAATCCTGATGCGCTGGCCATCGCCAGGCAGCTTGATGCCGAGCTGAAGGAGGGGAAGAAGCGTGGTCCCATGCATGGTGTGCCGGTGCTGCTGAAAGACAATATCGATACACATGACCAGATGGAGACCACTGCCGGGTCACTGGCACTACTCGGCTCGCGTCCGCTGCAGGACAGCCACATAGCCCTGAAGCTGCGTGAGGCGGGAGCGGTCCTTCTCGGGAAGGCCAACCTGACCGAGTGGGCCAACTTCAGAGGTAGTATCTCGTCGAGCGGATGGAGCGGTGTGGGCGGACAGACAAAGAATCCCTATGTTCTTGACCGCAACCCGTGTGGCTCCAGCTCAGGCTCAGGGGCAGCTGTCTCGGCCAACCTCTGTATGATAGCTATCGGCACCGAGACCAACGGCTCAATAGTCTGTCCGGCGACAGCCAACGGGGTGGTAGGGATCAAGCCTACCGTCGGCCTCCTCAGCCGTAGTGGTATCATACCCATCTCATTCAGCCATGACACCCCGGGGCCGCTGGCACGAACGGTGACCGATGCCGCCATTTCGCTGGGCGCCATGACCGGTGTTGATCCGGCTGACAGCCGCTCGCTGGAGTCAGAGGGGAAATTCCTGACGGACTACACACCGTTCCTTAAGGAGGGTGCCCTGAAGGGTAAACGGTTTGGATGGCTGACATCAAACAGGGGAACCATCTACAAGGTTGATGACCTGATGCAGAAGACGGTTGACTACCTGAAAAGCCAGGGTGCCGAGGTGATAGAGATAGATCGTATCTACAGTCCTGAGGTGGGAGAGCTCTCATACCAGGTGATGCTCTATGAGTTCAGGGATGGGTTAAACAAATACTTTGCAACGCTGGGCGAGGAGGCACCTGTCAAGAGCATTGAGGATGTGATCAGGTTTAATGAGAACGATGAGACAGAGCTGCGTTACTATGATCAGGCGGTAATGATTGAGGCTCAGAAGAAGGGTGATGTGGACACACCTGAGTTCCGGGAAATCCTTGCAAAGATGTTTCGCCTGGTAAGAGAGGAGGGGATCGACAAGGTGATGGATGAGCACAACCTTGATGCATTCATAGCGCCCTCAGGCTCACCGGCATGGAAGACCGACCTGGTCAATGGCGACTTCTACTCCATAGGAAGCTCATCACCGGCAGCCATAGCAGGCTATCCGAACATCTCGGTGCCGATGGGGTATATTGATGGCCTCCCGGTGGGGATATCCTTCTTCGGCAGGGCATGGAGCGAGCCGCTGCTGATAGAGATAGCATACTCATTTGAGGCAGGAACGAAGCAGAGGAGGGTGCCGGAGTTCATCCCTACCCTGCCGTTTGAGCTTTAGAAGGTGTACTTCAGCCCCAGATCAATGGTCCTGTATCTGGCGCTTCTGATGATTTGTACCAGATTGTCGGTCGGCCTCTTATACATTGAGCGTAAACCGTGGCTGTAACTTGTCTGAATCCATAACCGACTGACAATCCTGCATTCAATTGTAAAAATTCCGTCCAGCTGATAGGTGTGGTAAGGATCGAGAGACTTGTCGGCATATTCGTTACGGAGCCCTGATTTGATTTCGCTGGCACTCACCATGAATTGGTTGTTCACCCCAATACCCAGATTAAGCCTGTCAGGCAGCAATGCATAAGAACCAGTCACAGGAATTGCCAGGTAGAGCAGTTTAGTTTTTCCCAGATTGGGACCGGGCTGCCAGCTGGTATTTGTCTCATCAGAGGCACCCGGTTGAATGATAATAATGCCTGAAGCAGTCCCCGGCGTTGTGCCTGGTCCACCTATCGTTATGATATGAAGATTATCTCCTGTCACCCCTCCTTCGGGCTGGCCGGGGGTGGCAGTGGTCTCAATGATCGTTATGGTGGACTCTTTTTTAAAATTGTAAAATATAAATCTTATCCCGGTGTTGAGCGATACCCTTTCAGAGAGGCGCTTGATGAGTAAGCATTCGGCCTCCCACGTCTTGTGTTAAAGGTATGATCTGCTTTTTTTGT
>CAZHZC010000007.1:158663-169367 GCA_964537135.1 uncultured Rikenella sp. | reverse complement strand
TGGACAGGCCTGTACATCTTGCATGTGTTTGGGACAGAAGCGGTATTGACGGGACCGGTGAATACATGAGGATCTATGTGAATGGGTCTAAAGTGGCTGCAAATGATACAAATAATGACTGGGGATCAGATAATAACTCCGGTCAATTCAGAGTTGCAGCTCCATGGGATAGAGACTATGATACAGACAGATATTCTGTAAGTAACCTTAAGATATGGAACTATGCCAAAACTTCTTTTGATCTGAACAAAGAATAAACCGGCGCTTTAACTTAGGCGGTCTAATTTGACTGGTCAACCTCCTCATCAAATATAAATGCATTATGTTAAAGGGGGACGCAGGAGGCTCATGTGATTTAATCATCTTGCCTTTATACTTCTTAATCCCTTCACGAGTATTCCATATTATAATGTGATTTTGTTGCTTGTTTTCATATTTAAGCTTATTTTTGTCATTAAAATCACATTATAATGTTAGTTGAGTATCTTGGAGAGGCAATAAGAAGAAGGAGAAGGGAGCTGGGCATAACTCAGCCTCATCTGGCTGAGCTGGCTGAGATTAGTACTAATACCCTCTATAAACTTGAACGCGGGCAGGGCAACCCTTCATTAGATGTATTAAACAAACTGGCTGATGTCCTGGGGATGGAGCTGACGCTGGTGGTTAAAAAGAATCATTGAGGAAATGAGAGCATTGGAAGTATATCGGAACGGAATATTAGCAGGAGTACTGACAGAAGAAGATCGCCATCAGTATCTATTCAGATACGATGACACCTATTTTATAGATTTAAACAGACCTGCTGTCAGCTTAACGCTTCCAAAAACAAAAAAGGAGTTCAGAAGTGAGTTTTTATTCCCCTTCTTCTTTAACATGCTTAGCGAAGGTGCAAACAAAAAATTACAAAGCACTCAATTACAAATTGATGAAGAAGATAGTTTTGGATTGTTAATGGCAACAGCACAAAATGATACCATTGGAGCTGTTACCGTAAAACCAATATCCGCGAAGTGAACCCGGTGGAATTAAGATACTGCCCCGGCACACTGGCTGAAGGTCACACAACCTATAGTCCGGCCTGCCTGAGGAGGATGTTTAACGGCAAAAAGGTAAGTCATCTCTTGCCATATGACCAGCCACAACATAGTGAAGAAGTTGCCGGACTGTTTGTGGAAAACCGTAAACGCATTTCTATATCAGGCGTACAGGAGAAGCTGAGCCTGGTTCTTGACAAAAACATTTTACGCCTGACCAGAGAAGGAGAACAGGGAACATACATATTAAAGCCTGTCCCGAAAGATTTAAAAAAAGTGGACCAGGTTCCGGCAAACGAGCACCTGACAATGCAAATTGCAAGACAGGTTTATGGCCTGAACACGGCGGAAAATGCTCTGATATTTTTTGGAGATGGTACACCTGCCTATATCACCAAACGATTTGACATAAAAGATGATGGCGACAAATGGGGAGCAGAGGACTTTGCATCCCTGGCCGGTAAAACCAAAAGTAATGCAGGAGCCGGTTTTAAATATGCATACAGCTATGAAGAAGCAGGCATGCTGATACAAAAATTTGCTCCGGCATGGCGAGTGGAAATAGAAAAATATTTTTCATTGGTGCTCTTCAATTATCTCTTCTCAAATGGTGATGCACACTTAAAGAATTTCTCGTTACTTGAGTCATCGCAAGGTGATTACCTGTTAAGTCCGGCATATGACCTGATAAATACAAGACTCCATGTGGATGATTCCGACTTCGCATTGGATAACGGCCTCTTTGCAGACGACTTTAAAAGTGAAGAATATAGAAGAAGCGGATTCGCCTCAAAGGCTGATTTCATGGAGCTGGCCAAACGAATCGGTGTAACTGAAAGCAGAATAGAGAAACTACTCAATCCGTTTTTAAAGAGGCAGCCACTTGCAGAGACCCTGGTAAATCACTCATTCCTGAGCGAGGATAACAAACATGGCTATTTACTGATGTATAGAACAAGAAGAAATCTCTTAAACAGATGAACTATATGCTCCCAAAAATCCTTTACCACATACGGTCCCGATCGGCAAAATGCTGAGCTGTTGTGGATAATTCAATAGATGAACAATCATGACCAGAAAGACAAAAGATCCAAATATGACGAAAATAGGAGGACTGGCAGAATCGGTACTTCAGACAAATCAGTTTAAACGAAGGTTTCACCTGTGGGAGCTGTACCGGGCATTTGTCTATGTTCCGGGAGCAGCATCTAAACTGATCGGGAACAGTAAAAGCAAATTGGTTGACCCGCAGTTTATTGAACGGTTGCAGCTGGCTGTCACCGAGGTTAACGGCTGTGCGGCATGCTCCTACCAGCACACACAGATGGCCCTGGCACAAGGGATGAGCAATGAGGAGATAAGCAGCTTCCTGAGTGGCGGAGACGACTTTATCAGGCCGGAAGAGGCAAAAGCGATCATGTTTGCCCAGCACTTTGCCGACTCAAGAGGATACCCCGAAAGAGTGACCTGGGACTCAATTGTGGAGGAGTATGGTCAGCAGAGGGCATCCATTATTCTTGCAGCATGTCAGGTGATGATTACAGGCAACATGTACGGAATTCCCTTTAGCGCGTTCCTCTCCAGGATTAAAGGCCAGCCATACCTTAACAGCTCCCTGTTTTATGAGCTGAGCATGCTTATCTTAGGTATCCTGATCCTGCCCGTTGCCATTTTACATGGATTCCTGCGGAGGCTGACCAGCTTCCCGAACATAGGATTTGGCAGGGAGAATAGCGGATAACCGGGCAGGAGAGCAGGTCGCAATCCTCAACGATACCACTCCGCCTCAGATGCCGGAGCACGCAGCGTAATCTCTCATGGTATCATGATATCAGACAAATTGTTTGGCGCAATTTTTGTTGCGTGAGAGGGCATAATCCAAATACCTGAGCCATGAAAAAACTACTCATACTATCCATCCTGATTGTAATACCCCTGATGCAGGGCTGTCAAAAGCAGAGTGACAATCCCACTGTGGACCAGTACATATCGGATCTGATCTCAGGCGAGTACCAGTCATATTATCTGCCGGAGTTTACTGCAGATGATATTCCTGCCTTGCTTGAATACAGAAATAAGACCACACTTATCACCCACTATCCTCATAATCCGATCTCCTCACTCTGGATGCCGGAGTGCAAACTGGGGATGATTGTTTTGTGGACAGTCGAATCAATAAGAGCCGTTGAAAATCAGAGCGAGTATCTGATAATGCGATTCCCTTCACAAAATCCTGTTCTCGCCTTACGGGACGCCCCTGAGCTACAGCTGATTGATGACGATGAGTCGCATAAGGAAGCTGCCAAAGCCTATGACAACTGGTGGAGCTCATCCCTCTCAGCTGCAGCGAAGATGAAGAAGGACCCGCTGGAGAAGACAAAATACAGGTGGCATTAGTGCTGAAAGAGTTCCCCGGGAATAACAGAACAGGCATAATACGTGTTATTAAAAGGATACTCTGTCATTGGGAGACGGGGTAGCTGAAACAGGTAATTAGTATGTAAAGGAATGAACTGGATAATTCTGATCGTTGCAGGCTTGTTTGAAGTGGCTTTTGCATCGTGCCTGGGAAAGGCAAAGGTGGCCACAGGAAATGAGGCTGTTCTGTGGTATGCAGGTTTTGTGGTTACGCTTGCCATAAGTATGATCCTCCTGGTGAAAGCAATTCAGACAATACCCGTTGGAACCGCTTATGCTGTCTGGACAGGTATTGGTGCTGCAGGAACAGTATTAATCGGGATAGTGGTCTTTAAAGAGCCGGCAACCTTCCTGCGACTGCTTTTTCTTATAACCCTGATCGGCTCAATTGTCGGCTTGAAACTGGTCTCAAACTAACAGGAACATGAAAACAAGATACCTGGTTATCACTGCTCTGCTCCTTGCCCTGGTGACTCTTTTTACCGGATGTGAAAAGATAGGTACCGACTCGCCATTCATAGAGGGGCTCTCGATAGAGAATTACCCTCTCATTGACGGTTCAACATCAACATTACCGCTGAACATGGTTATTGCCTGCGAGCTGATGGGACTCGACTATCAGTGGCAGGAAAATAAGTCAGGCTCCCCGGGCAGCAGCACATGGGGTATCGAGCCAAACGTCAGGAGCAGCCTCAGGCAGAAGATCGACAGGCGGGTCCTGAGTTCACAGACACACAACTCAATAATAAATCTGATTGACGGTACGGTAGACCTCACGCTCTCCGCCAGAAGCCTGTCGCCCGATGAGAGAGCGTATGCCCTGGCACAGGGGGTCAGTGTGATCGAAACCCCCATAGCGCTCGATGCACTGGTATTTATTGTCTATCCCAAAAATCCCGTCGAGGGACTGACCACCGAAAATATCCGGGATATATACACCGGGGAAACAACGAAGTGGAGTGAGCTGGGGGTGGAGGTCGACCCAAATCTTCCCCAATATTCAGATATATATCCGTTAATACGAAATGCCAACTCAGGAAGCCAGGAGCTGATGGACCTCCTGATAATGAAAGATCTGGAATATATTGACCTTCCGGAATATGAAGAGCATCTGATATTCACCATGGCAGGACTGATAGATGCCATTGCCGGTAATCCACTGGCAATAGGCTATACCGTATACTATTATAACAAGTACATCATAAGACCCGACAGGAACTATCTGAAAACCATTGCCATTGATGGTGTGGAGCCAGACGAGCAGACCCTTGCCAACCGTCTCTACCCATACACCACGGAGGTGTATGCCGTGATCAGGTCCGACAGTGACAAAAGCTCAATGGGATATAAGATCTATGAGTGGTTACAGACCACCGCAGGAAAAGAGACTATACGGAACAGCGGCTACATACCGGTACCATAATACAGAGGAGCTGCTACACGCTACACGCTGCCCAATAGTGCATTACGCTGCTCCATGCTACACGCTGCCCTACTCTTCACGCTGCCCAATGGCGCACCCTCATCCAAAGAAGGGGCAGTGATCTGTGCTGAACTGAGCAGGCCAGCCCCCAGAAAACATTTTTACACCTTGGTTGTTGATTTCAGAAAATGGACAATCGTTAAACAAAACCATTTACCAGAATCAATTTAAACATCGTTATGAAAAAGATTTTTATACTTATTCTGTTAGCTCTGCCGGTAGTTGCGTCAGCGCAACCTGCCTCAGGCTCTGATTCGAAAGGCAATATTGAGGTATATGCAGGATATGGGTTACTCTCTGCACCGGATCTGATTACCGGCTTCTCCAACATCTTTACAGGTGCACTACTGCCGGGTATGGTGAAAAAGATAGACTCCAAAGGGTTTGGAACCGTTTTCGGCGGTATAGACTACTATGCAGGCAACCGGTTTGCCGTAGGGGCACAGTACTACTATTCATCCTATGAGAGTCAGTACGAGATGCAAAATGAGAGTACGGCAACCTTAAACACCCAATATCACACTCTACTGATTCGTGGAAAAGGTATCTGGGTAAACAATCCGTCGTTCCAGTTCTATTCGGCACTTGCCGCCGGCCCCTCATTTGTCAAAGCCGTAAATGACAATGACGAAACAAAGAACAGCGTTGTATTCGCTTTCCAGGTAAGCCCCATAGGAATCAGGGTCGGAAACCAGATTGCATTCTTCCTCGAGGGAGGGTTTGGCTATCAGGGCCTTGTCTCAGCCGGATTATCGGCACGATTCTAAACTACAGGAGCTGATTGTTACAACTCTTTTGCAATGGTTGCTCAGCGAAGCTGACACTCCCCTCCTGATGATCATATAAAGCACTGGTTACAGGTGATAAAATCTATCCCTGGCCAGTGCTCTTTCTTTATGGGGCCGGGCGGGTCTGACTGCCAGATCCGGGCGACAAAGTGATCGCCGGCAGGTGAAACTTTTCTTCATTTATTGAGTATACATTGAATGTCAGGCACTTTTTAAACGTTGAATGTCAGGCACTTTTTAAGTTACCGATCATGAAAAAGTCACTTCGCGCTGCTGCCCGGTGCAGCCTGCTCTGCATGCTCATCCTGGTCGCCATGACAGGATGCCGTAAGGATGATCTCCCTGACCGGGGATCGGAGAAAGTAACACCGGAGGTCGATTATGATGCCTTCCGCTTTTCACTCTATGTAGACAATACCAACAGCAAAGCCAGTGATGATAATCCGGGTACGGAAGCGCTTCCACTGCTGACCATACAGCAGGCCGCCAATATAGCCGTTCCGGGTGATGTGGTATGTGTTAAAAAGGGTACCTACCGGGAGCGGGTGGTCATCAAAAAGGGAGGTGAGGCGGGGAAGCCGGTAACCTTTGTGGGCTATCCGCGACGGAAGAGCCTGGTGACAAACGGATTTGAGATAAGGGCTGACCATATTGGGCTGGTAGGGTTTGACCTGACACATGACAAGGCGGGGTGGAACGGAAATGGTATCTGGCTTGCCGGCAATGACCTGAAGATTCTTGACAACTATATTCATGATGTGCCGGGAGGTGCCGGTATACAGCCGCAGTGGGGCAATGGTCCCGGAGCATGGGAGAGGGTGCTGATAGCCTATAACCATATCTACCGCTGCAATGCAGGCATGGTGGTGGCAGGCAGGGAGTGGATGGTGGAGAAGAACAGCATCGAACGACTGGTTCGTCCGGCAGAGGGAGGAAGAGATGCCGACTATTTCCGCTTCTTTGGTGAAGATCATATCATACGGGGGAACATCATGTACGGCACCAGGGAGGAGGAGATAGGCTCATCACATACTGACCTGTTCCAGAGCTACGTGGTGAACCAGGGTGAGTATGCCAGGAACATACTGATCGAAGGAAATTTTGGCATCGATTTCTTTCATCAGGGAGTGATGATGTCACAGAACAGTGATGCCACAGAGGAGATGGATGGTATCACCCTCAGGGGCAATGTCTTTGTAGGGGCCGGGTCATGGAATATCTGTGTACACGGGGTCACCAACCTGGTTGTTGAGTACAACACCTTTGCCAACTACGCTATCCATGGTGTGGGCCTTCGCGACTCACGCACCGCCATACCGTTTGGAAGCACGGGAAAGATCAGGTACAACATATTCGCCAACGGAAAATCGAGCTATTTCAGTGAGGAGCTCTCTCACTATGATGCCGGTAACAACCTGCTCTTCAACGTACGTGAACCCAGTCCTGCCAATCCCGAGCTGGTGGCCGACCCGCTCTTTGTCAATCCAGATAATCCGCTGGGGGCCGACGGTATACCGTTTACCGATGATGACGGACTGATACTCAAAAACAGCTCACCGGCCATAGGGGCGGCACCGGGCAATCGTAACCTGGGAGCATACCAACGATAAAGGTAGATCGTCTGAGCCGGCACTTACCTATTTCCCCCGGATATTCGCTGTTGTGACTTCTGCCTCTTCTGCCACCTCTGCGACTTCTGCGACTTCTGCGACTTCTGCCTCCTCTCCCCCACTCTTCTCTTTCCCCGAAATACGATCCATGATCAGGGCGATGGCGCCGTCACCGGTCACATTACAGGCAGTACCGAAGCTGTCAACGGCAATGTAGAGGGTAATCATCAGTCCTATCATCTGCTCATTGAAGCCCAGGATACCCTGAAGGACCGCTATGGCTGCCATGATAGCACCTCCGGGAACACCGGGAGCAGCAATCATGATGATGCCAAGCATAAAGATGAACCCGATAAAGGTGACAAAATCGACCGGCACACCGTAGAAATACTGTATTGCCAGTGCAAAGCCCACTATCTTCATCGTACTACCGGCCAGGTGGATGGTAGCACAGAGCGGGACGGTGAAGGAGGCGATATTGGGGTTGACCCTGTTTTTGATGGCACACTCAAGTGTCACCGGTATGGTAGCTGCCGAAGAGGCGGTACCCAGGGCAGTGAAGTAGGCCGGGAGCATGGTCTTCAGCGCCTTGAAAGGGTTCCTGCCGGTGATGCTGCCGGCAATAATGAACTGAATGAGCAGCAGCAGAATATGAAGGATGAAGATCACCAGTATAACCTTCAGGAAAAGCATTATCACCGAGTAGACCTGTCCGGAGATGGAGATGGCGAGGAACATGCCGAAGATGTAGAGTGGCAGAAACGGAATGATAATGGCCTTGATGATCAGGGTGATGATCTCCCGGAACTCCTGAAAGGCGTTCTGAAGGGTGTCGCCCTTGAGAAAGGTGATACCCAGTCCGACACAGAACGAGAGAATCAGGGCGGTCATCACCTCCATCACCGGAGGCATCGCAATAGTGAAGAAGGGCTCAATCACCACATCATCAATGGTCTCAAGCATACCGGTATCGATGCCGCTGGTGAGCATAGCCGGGTAAACGGCCTGGCATGAGAAGTAGGTAAAGAAGCCTGAGAAGAGGGTTGAGGCGTAGGCTATCAGCGCAGTGATCGCCAGAAGCCTGCCCGCCCCCTGACCCAGCTCACCTATGGCAGGGGTGATGAGACCAACAATTATGAGCGGTATGATGAACGACAGGAAATTGCCAAAGAGTGAGTTGAAGGTGGCAAAGATACGTGCAAACCAGACCGGGGCAAACTGCCCGATAATAATGCCAAGGACAATGGCAATGCCCACTCTTCCCAACAGGGGTATCTTTGAAAACTTCATAGCTGGCAGGTAAAAATCTGCGCTAAAGCTAATATATTTTCAATATCTCCTTCGGGGGAAAAGTCAGGGTTTCCAAAATCTTATGAAGGAAAAAAGTAGCTCTATGGCTTTGGCGGGTTCAGTATTGATGTTGCTGGTCCGGTATAAATTGGGAGGCCCTGAATGAAACTGGCTGATCCGTTGTAAACCTGGCAGAGTTGATTTGTCAGTGGGATGCTCAGTGCTCAATACCTCTTCTTGCCATGACCCCGGATGAATAGTAGTGTCTCACCTCATTCATTTCGGTGACAAGGTCAGCAATCTCAATCAGCTCGGGCGGTGCATACCGTCCCGTAATAACTATCTCCACCGGTTCAGGCTTTCGTTTCAGCAGCTCGATCAGCTCATTGACACTAAAGAGGTTATAATAGATGGCGATGGTAGCCTCATCCATCACTACAAGGTCATAGCTGCCTGACATGACTGCCTCCGACACCTCTTCAAATCCATTGCGTGCCGCATCGATATCCTCCTGTGTGGGCTTGTTGATAATGAAGCACTCCAGTCCGTACTGCCGGATGGTTATCTGTGGCAGCGACTGCCGTATCGCCTTCACCTCCGAATACTCCTCACCCTTGACAAACTGCGCAAACAGTATCCTCATGCCGGCGCCGGCAGCCCGCAGTGCCAGGCCCAGCGCCGCGGTGGTCTTCCCCTTGCCGTTACCTGTATAGAGCTGTATATACCCTCTCATCTGAGCAGTGGTGCTATCCGTCCGGCATCACCATCGTTGGGTGCCGGCTGGAGCTTAAGTATCTGTGTCAACAGATTATAGATATCCACATTGTAGAGGGTGTCTGTTCTGAACCCTTTTTTGAAGGCAGGCCCCTCGGCGTAAAATATTGAGTGCATATCGGGGCAGTGGTTATCATATCCGTGGTCACCACGTGAGTAGCGACCCGGCTGCGGCCTGGTACCGGCGGTCCATCCCGGATCGGCCACCAGCACTATCTCAGGTATCCTCGGATGGGTGCCGTAGTGCCAGTGCTCCGGCAGCTCCTCCCTGGCCCACGCCTGCATACCCTTCTGCATGTTGAGCAGCATCAGCACGCTGTCGCGCTTGCCCGCCACAGGCTCAACCGCCCATACCGGACTGCCTCCAAAGATGCGCTTCACCATCCTCTCCGGAAGGGTGTCATAGATATAGTTGTACCGAATATCATCAACCTCTGTCATGCCATGGTCAGAGAGAACGATCAGGTTGACCTTGCGGGCATGGGGCAGCCTGGCGATGCCGGCCCGCAGCACACCCATCAGGCTGTCAAGGCTGTGCACCATGGCTCCGGTCTCAGGTGAGATAGGTCCGTAGGTGTGGCTCACCGCATCGGGCTCCTCATAGTAGAGGGTGACGAGGTGCGGCCGCCGGTCAGGCGGCAGTGAGAGCCACGTGAGCACGGTATCAACGCGGTCACCAAACGGCACATCATGGTCATACACCTTCCAGTAGTCGGGATGCATACCCTGTATAGGCGCCTCGGTACCCACCCAGAAGAAGGAGGCACTCTTCACCCCCTGCTTGCGGGCAGTGACCCAGATGGGCTCACCACCGTAAAAGTCGCCGTTGGAGACCATGTTGCGGTCACCGATGCGGTAAACCTTACCACCCAGGTCAGCCGCATAAAAGGTGTTGTTTATCAGTCCGTGATGGTCAGGATAGAGACCGGTGGCTATCGAGTAGTGGTTGGGGAAGGTCTTTGTGGGAAACGACGGTATCAGATGCTCAGCCATCACCCCGTTGACGGCAATCTCATCGAGCACCGGGGTGCCGTAGATAGAGTCATAGTCCCATCGGAAGGCATCCAGCGAGACCATCACCACATATTGACGGTCGCCGCCTGACTGAAAGCCATTACAGGAGGAGAGGAGCAGGAAGAGGAAGAGTAACGGGTAGAAATATCTGATTGATTTCATCTTTTGAAGAGATTAGAATTGACGATTACAGATTAGTGCTGGTTGTTATGGATTGATGTTGATTATCACTGATTAGCGCTGAATGTTATTGATTGCTGCTGATTATTACAAATTGGTGCTGGATGTTATAG
>CAZHZC010000007.1:0-158563 GCA_964537135.1 uncultured Rikenella sp. | reverse complement strand
CGCTGAATGTTATTGATTGCTGCTGATTATTACAAATTGGTGCTGGATGTTATAGGTTGATGCTGATTATTACAAATTAACGTTGACTATGAGAGATTAAGGTTGATCATTACAGATTGGTGCTGGATGTTATAGATTTATGCTGATTGTTAAAGATTGGTGTTGATTGTTATGGATTGATGTTGATGATTACTGATTAGCGCTGAATGTTATTGATTGCTGCTGATTATTACAAATTGGTGCTGGATGTTATAGGTTGATGCTGATTATTACAAATTAACGTTGACTATGAGAGATTAAGGTTGATCATTACAGATTGGTGCAGGCTGTTTTGGATTGATGATGATTATTACTGATTAGCGCTGAATGTTATTGATTGATGCTGATTATTACAAATTAACGTTGACTATGAGAGATTAAGGTTGATACTGGCTCTTACAGACTGTTATTGATTCAGAAATATAAACAATTTGCCGGATTGAAAGGTTTTTACCGCCTCATTGCCCTGTCAACGCTCTGCACTGTCAACCCTCTGCCCTGTCACCACTCTTTTCGGCCTGAGATTACAGCGGGTGGTGCGATGGTTCTCACCGCCCCATTGCCTTCCTCCGCATCTCCGCCGGCATCTTCTCCAGTGCATACCTGAAGGCGGTACGGGGCATCACCGTCTTGTGGGTCATGAGAAACCGGAAGATCTCATCGGGGTGTGCCTCACTGGCAGCCTTCAGCATCCAGCCGTAACCTTTCTGCACCATATCATCGGGGTCACTCATCATCAGTCCTGCTATCTCAAGAACCTCACTGAGGAATAGTCCGCGACGGGCAGGTATGATGAGTGAGACGGCTGCTGCCCTTCTCACCCACCTGTCTGTGGAGGCGCTCCACCGCTTCAGCTCACCCACAAGCTGGGGGTACTTCATGATAAGGTCACCCACCGTATGGTTACAGAAGGTGTCACAGGTTGCCCAGTTGGTGACATAGCTGATGATCCACCGCTCCATCGTCAGAAAATCATCCCTGTCGAGCTGCGGACCCAGCCGCTCCGACCAGCGGCATGCCACCAGGGCCTCCTCCTGCATGCCCGACTGCCACAGCTCCTCACACAGCGCCAGGACAGTCTCTTTGCCTGACCCTCTGATCTCTGTCCAGTACCGTTTTGTCATCTGGTTCAGGGTGGCTGCCCTGATGCCGTAGAGCTGCACCTCCTCCCTGAAGAACCGTTTCCCGGAGATGCTGAGAGCCTCATCAGCCGCCTCGCGCATCTCACCCCTCAGTCGTTCAACTATCTCACTCATTGTATACTTTTTTTATTCGCTGTCTCAGCTATCAGCTCAGCGTAGCTGACAGCATCAGCTGTGGCCACGTCTATCAGCTCAGCCTGCTCCAGGCCAAAGCTCTTACGCACCTCCTCCACCAGGCTCCTGCGTACGGCGATGACCAGTGTCAGGCGTGGCTGGTCAAGCAGCTCCCTCACCCTCCTGCTCCATCCCTCACCCCTCAGCTCCAGCACCCCCACCTCATCGACAAAGAGCACCTCACCGGCTGTGGCCTGTGCCGGGTCGAGAGCCCTCTCGCCCGCCTGCTGCCCCTCCTCTATCAGTCTGAACCGCTCGACACCTTTCACCGGCTGACCGGTATGTACCAGGAACGGGGTGCGGGTGCCGTTCCTGATATCTGCTATGTCATACCCTGTTGTCTCACCGCCCTCCATCACCCTCAGCGCGAGGATACCTCCCCTTCTGACACCTTTCTCCTTGAGGAGGCTGCTCAGTCTGACCAGCCAGGCGGTCTTCCCCTCACCCATGTTACCGGTAGTGATAAAGTGCCTTCGCTGTGACCTCTGCTCCTCCCTCACCTCCTGCAGGCGTCTCTCAACGCGTGTGATCATACGGTTGAGTATCATCACCGGGTTCCTTACTGCCGTACGTAGGTCAGGCATATCGGCAATCATGGCAGGGAGGGCGGCGGTAGAGAGCTCCAGGGCCAGCGGGAGCTGACGCAGTCGTGTACGGCTGAAGAGGTTACGTATGTCAGGGTTGTAGAGCTCGGTCCCCAGCGCCGAGAAACCGACAATAATGATCACCGCCCTGAAGTTCATCTGTATACCTATCAGCACCGCCTCACTCATGCTGTAGCGCCCTCCCAGTGATGAGAAGGCTATTGCCGAAAGCATGGTTATTATGACGAAGGTGATCCAGAACCGTGGCTTGGAGAGCTGCCTCATGGCACGTTTATACCTGAGGGCCAGGATAGCTATCACCGGCACCACGATGATGATCCACCATATCCATGAGAGGAGGCTGATCACCACCAGCATGCCGGCCACCAGCATCAGGTCAGCAGCCAGCCAGAGAGGTGAGTACCGAAAGTCAGAGGTGCCGCCCCGCGCTGAGGAGGGGGCCGCCACGGGCGACGGCTGCCGGTCATCAGGAGGGAGGGCAGCCAGGCGGCGCCCGGTGACAATACCTGCCACGCCGGCGGCAACACCAAACAGGGCATAGAGCGTCAGCATGAGCAGCAGGGGTGCCCAGAAGGCATTAAACTGGAGGCTCAGCTGCCGGGAGGCGTAGTCGGTGAAGCTGGCATAGATCTCCACCAGGTTGCCGCCATAGAAGATTATCATGTTGATGATCTTATGGAACAGGTTCCATGACATGGCGAGCATGGCGCCGGTGATATATCCGGCAATGGTATGACCCAGCAGCCTCACCATCAGCTCAAGGAGCAGCGACTCGGCGATAATGGCTATCATGGGACCGAAGATGACGGCACTGGGTGACATGGTCTTCATGACAGCACATATCAGTCCGGCCCGCCAGTAGAGGCCATGCTCACGCCAGCGGTAGCTGACTGCAATAAGTATAACCAGCGCTATGGCAGTAAGAACATTACCGCTGAACGGAACCCTCAGGTTATGGAGGAAGCTGCCCAGAACGATCTCGGCCGCCGCCCATATGGTACCAATAATTGATGCCCTGACCCACTTATCGCTTATGGTGACTCTGCTGCTCCTCAATCAACGCACTATATCCTGTCCTGACACTATTCAGAAGGGGTCACATTCACGATAGGCCTCTATCACCCGTCGTGCGCCCGCCGCCCCCCTGCCGCTGCGGCCGTGTTCCATACATATCACTCCCTCATAGTCGCGTGAGAGGAGGTAGCTGAAGATGTTACGGTAATTGATTTCGCCGGTGGTGGGCTCATTACGGCCCGGATTATCACCTACATGAAAGGCGGCTATCTCATCCCAGCACGCCTCTATATTGGGTATAAGGTTACCCTCAGTGATCTGCTGGTGGTAGAGGTCATCCACAATCTTTACGGCCGGACTGTTGACCGCCTTGCACACCTGGTAGGCCTGCGGCATGCGGGTGAGCCACAGGCCGGGGTGGTCACGCAGTGTGTTGAGAGGCTCCAGCACCAGCGTCATACCCTCGGGCATGACCAGGTCAGAGCAGTAGCGCAGGTTGTCAATCACATTGGCCAGCTGTATGTCGGGGTGGAGACGCTCATCATAGCGGCCGGGCACCACCAGGGCGGTCTTAAAGCCTGTCCGGCGGGCCACGCCAATACCCTCCTCCATCTTTGTGGTGAGGAAGTCACGTACCTCGCGGTGGGGCAGCACGAACGAGCTCTTGCCAAAATCGGCATAGAGCACCCACGGACCCATCATAAGCCCCTTACGCTGTATGTCGGTGGCTATCCTCTCCTGCTCCTTCTCCGGTCGTCCCGGCAGTCCGTTATCAAAGACTGCTCTGAACCCCTTGTCGACGATGAACCCGATATTGTCTACCGGGTCATCACTGCCGCTCAGCTCGCGAAACATCCCCAGCGATGGCGCATAGGCCAGCCGGAAGGGTCTGTCAGCATCGGGGACAGCTGTCGTGGCGCCCCTGCTGCCCAGCAGCAACGGGGCAGTGAAGAGTGCGCCGCCGGCCGCCGCTGCCCCCCTCAGAAAAGTGCGTCGTGATCTCTTTACCATATCACTCAGAAATTAATTACTCACCCGGCACCGGTATACCACGTGGTATATCCACCGGTCCCATAACAAACACCTTTGGTCCCAGCTTAAGGTCTGAGTTCATCATCTCATCCCATGTCACCATCTTACCGGTATAGGCGGAGACACGTCCCATAATGCCCGACAGGGTTGAGACAGCCACAAACTCAGCCTCATTCAGCGGCTTCCCGGTACGGATGGCATTGACAAAGTCGATATGCTCCTGGTCATAGGGACTGCGTATCAGCTGGCCGGTCGACCTGCCCTCATCATCGGTCAGGTAACCGTCATACTTCCACACCTCCTCACCCGCCTTGTTCCAGACAGTATTCTCACAGTTGGAGCTGCCCTTCGTACCCTGTATCCACTCGGAGACATTGTTGTCACAGCCGTTGATCTGCCGACACATACTGTGCACATGGATGCCTCCCTCATAGATAAAGTCGGTACTGAAGAAGTCGTACTGGTCGCCGGTCACGCGACGCTGACGGGAGCCGAAGGAAACGGCCGATACCGGGTGCCTGCCGGTGAACCAGTTTATGACATCAATATTGTGTACATGCTGCTCAACGATGTGGTCACCCGAGAGCCAGCACCAGTTGACCCAGTCACGGATCATATACTCCATCTCTGACCATGACGGGTTGGGGTCACGGTACCACAGCTGGCTCTGGTTCCAGTAGCAGTTGGCTGCGAGGATCTCACCGATCATACCCTCCTGCACCTTGCCCCAGGTGGCTACATAGTCATGCTGGTGGTGACGCTGTGTGCCGGTCACCACACATAGCTCCATACCCCTGGCCTTCTCACCGGTAGCCATTATCTGCCTCACACCACCGGGATCAACAGCCACCGGCTTCTCCATGAAGACATGCTTGCCGGCAGAGACCGCCGCCTCAAAATGCTCAGGACGGAAGTATGGTGGTGTGGCAAGCAGCACCACATCAACACCTGCGTCGATCACCTTCTGGTAGGCATCAAACCCGGTGAAGCAGTTCTCTTCAGCAACCTCGACACCATCTTTTGCCAGCCGCTCACGGCAGGCAGTAACCCTGTCAGCAAAGACATCACCCAGTGCCGTGACGGTAAGGTTGGGTCCGGCATGGATAAAGTTAAGGGCAGCACCGGTGCCCCGGCCGCCGCAACCTATAAGTCCGGCCCTCAGGAGGGGACCGTCAGGTGCTACGTCAGGCATGACAGGCAGTTCAACCCTCACAGGCCTCTCTGACCTGCATGAGGTGATAAGAGCCGGTGCAACAATACCGGCAGCCCCGGCAGCAGCAGCTGTGCCCAGGAAATTTCGTCTGGAGATAGATGATTTTTTCATAGCGCTATTTGGTTGGATTGTCAAAGATAATATTTATGCAGTTGAATTATTACTGTTTCAGGGCATCAATGATGATTCCGGCTGCGGCGGGCGGCTGAGAGACACCCAATTCAGCAGGTGCACTGGCCTGCGTGTCAGCTGGCTGGCTGAATACACCGGTTAAGGGGCGCACTGCTCTGCGGGTACACCGGCTAGCGGATTCACCTGCTATTGGGCGCACTGCTCTGCGGTTACATTGGCTACCGTTGCATATCAGGAGTATAATCCATCACCACCCGGAATCCCACATGGAAGCAGTCTGAGTACCACCATATACTTTTCGGCATCTGCGGGTCGGTCCTGAGCCACTCGTCGGTACGGGTATGGTCACGTGCCGCGCTGCGCACCCCTCCTGCCCCGTCGCGGAAGGAGCCGCCCCTGATAACATGCTCATTGGTACCCTCATATATGTCAGAGCAGAACTCAGCCACATTGCCACTCATATTTTTTACCCCCCACGGGTTGGGCTTCACCGCCGTGGGCTCCTGTGTCTTTGCCGGACTGTTGCCCTGATAGATGACATACCTGCCTATCACTGCGGTGTCAGCTCTGCTGCGCAGCAGGCCGCGCCGCTCCAGCCTGGCCGGGTCAGCCTCAAAGAAGTAGGGTGTGGTGGTGCCTGCCCGGCATACATACTCCCACTCCGCCTCGGTAGGCAGGCGGTAGCTCCTGCCGGTGACCTGTGAGAGCCAACGGCAGTAGGTCTCTGCCGCGTACCAGCTCATCGAGATGGCCGGCCTGCTGCCCATACCCCAGTTCTGGTCAGGCTTGCCATAGGGTGGTGTGGCGCCGCTGACGGCGTCTACGCCGGCGGCCGCTGCCCGTGACCCCTCCGTATCGGTGGTACGTCCCTCAGAGGCTGTCTGCCTGTAAAACTCCATATACTCATCCCAGGTGACCTCCGTCTCGGCGATGAAGAATGGCTCCAGCGTTACCCTCTTTTGTGACTCGTTGTCCCTCCTGAGAGGCTCATTATCAGGGCTGCCCATAAGGTATTCACCGCCGGGGATGGCTACCATCCTGAATGATACTCCCGATCCGGGCACCTGCTCGGTAAAATCATCAAAAGAGGTTACTTCGGCCGGTGAAGTGTAGAGGGTGTCAGGTCCTGAGGCGAGGAGTGCAAAACCGGTATTGCTTCCTTCAATATAACCCTCAATATAGTGACCTGAGTTGAGGTGGCAGCTTATGCAGTGCAGCTCTTCACCCTTGTCAGTCATCTGCTTGTAGTAGAGGTGTGCCTCGGAGCCCTCACGGGTCAGCCTGGCAGGGAAGAGGTTCTCATGGCATCCGGTACAGGTGGTGTTATAGACATGACGTGAGGCCCTCTCAAGCGTTGAGGCCGCCTCCCAGTCAAAATCGGCACTGTCCTTTGTCATGTAGCTCCAGAGATCACGCAGGCCGGTCTTCACCTTGGCAACCATGAACCCCTCACCCCTGGGAGGCAGATGACACTCGATACAGTCAACACGGTAGCCCGACTGTGTGGCGTAGTGCACACCCTGCTTCCAGCTGGTGGTAGCCTGCGGGTGGACATGGCACAGGGCACAGAACTCATTGGTGGAGGTGGCCTCAACAGCCCGGTTCATGCCGGCAAGAAGCAACATGCCTGCTATCAGGCCAATGAAGAAAAGGAGCCAGGTACGCCGTTTCACAAGCAGATAGTTTGGGGTCTCAAGATAGCAAAAAACTGTTTTTTGCGACAGGAAAAAAATTTGGCCTGATGATTGTTTTGCAGGTATGCCACTATATCAGGCTGGCTGCTGACCTGACCACCGGTGTGGCACTGCTGACCTGTCAGAGGGGCGATGGAAGGTGTGCCCCACCCCGTTTTACCGGGCAGCGGCACCTGCCGTTAAAACATAAATTGCTACTTTTGGAAAAAAGGATTGATATGAGGCGTACGGTTCTTACACTTGTTATTTCTTTTCTGATACTCTCTGTTTCTGCCCATCCTTGGAAACCAAGGCATTATGTTATCGTTGACAGTGATGGCGGCATTGATGACCTGAAGGCTATCTGCATGCTGCTCTCATCACCTGACGTCAGGCTGATGGCTATCACCGTTACTGACGGCTACCACAGTGCCTCTGAGGCGTGGGAGAAGATCAGGGGTATGGCTGACGCGCTCTACCATGAGGGACTTATTGTGGCGCGACCGGGTGAGGCGCTGGCAACGATAGAGAAGGTGCTGGCTTCTGAGAGCACCCCGGTAGAATTCATTGCGCTGGGGAGCCTCACCAATGTGGCGACAGCGATCAGGGAGTCGTCACTCTTCATGAAGCAGGTGAAGCATATCTACTGGAGCAACAGCGGACTACCGGGCAGGGAGGGGCTCAACTACAGGACCGACCCGGCGGCTGTGGAGGAGGTGCTGGCAGGTGAGCTGCCGGTGACCGTTACCGGCGCAGGAGGGGATAACTTCTACGATGAGGCGCTGCTCAGCGCGATAGGAGAGGTACACTCACCCTATGCCGCCATGGTGCAGAAGCTGATAGGCGCGATGGCATCGCACGCATTCGCTTATACCGCATTCGATGAGATGATACCTATGCTGCTCCACTACCCGGAGCTGTTCACCACCCCCGACCACGAAACGGAGGGAGCGGTCTGGCGTGCACCCCTCTCAACAGGTGAGCTGCGTGAGGCTGCACTGAAAATTTTCAGGGGTGAGACGGTGGAACAGCTGCAGATCTTTAAGGCGATACCGACAGACACCTCATTCTATATGGCAGACATACAGCCTTTTGTGACTGAGATACGTAACAAGTATGGTGAGGATGAGTGGAGCTCGGGCGTGATCGCCAATGAGCTACATCGCCACCTGGGTGTCTTTGCCATCGTAGGGGTCAAGATGGGTATCAGGGCGCGTGAGTACTTCTGTACCGGCGTGGATGAGATGCATGTGACCTCTCATGCCGGATCCACCACCCCATTGAGCTGCATGAATGACGGTATACAGGTGAGTACCGGTGCCACCCCGGGTCACGGACTGCTGACGGTTAGCCACGAGCCTCCCTACTTTGCTGCTGCCGACTTTGTCTATAAGGAGACCACCATACGTATCACACTGAAGAAGGAGCTGGCAGAGAGGATCTCATCCGAGCTGAAAGAGATAAACTTCATATTCGGACTCGACAGTGATATCTACTGGGAGCTGGTAAGACAGAACTCAATCAAATACTGGCTCCAGTTTGACCGGCATGAGATATTTGAGATTGAGGTGATCAGCTGATCAGTAATGCTTACAAATTGCGGGGGTTCCTCAACGATTTAGCCAGACTAAAACAGCAGGATGCTCTCAAGCGCCAGGGTACCATCACTTCTTCGCTTTCCTGTTTCTCATCTCACTGAACTCACCCAGCAGCGGCGAGCGGTCGTACAGCTTGACCGCCGCCCCGTAGATAAGGGCGGTCCAGAAGGAGAAGAGGGCATAGACCAGTGCCGGCTTGATCATCTCATGGCTCTGTATCAGGGTGCCGGCCACCAGCAGTGCCAGGGTGGTGTTCTGTAGTGCCACCTCAATACCGATTGTCCATGAGGTACGGATACCGCTCCGTCCGAAGAGCCCCATCGCCATCCCGGCAATGAATCCTGCCAGGTTGATAATCACCGCATAGGGCAGTATCTGCCACAGGTCGGCACTGGTGATACCCGATCCGCCCTTCGACTCATCGGCAAAAGCTATGATAGCATATACACCGGCAAAGAGGATGATCATGATGCTCCTCACCGGCTTCTCCATCCGGTTAGCCATCGCAGCACGGAAGTGCCTCAGCAGCACCCCGGTGATGGCGGGCAGCAGCGTCACAAAGAAGATCTGCAGGAAGGTGGCTATCAGGGGAAGCTCATAGGGGGAGTGGCGTCCGGTAAAGATGGTGAGGGCCAGGTTGACCAGCAGCGGGATGGTTGCCAGTGTCAGCAGGCTGTTGAGGGCCACCAGCGCCACCGACAGTGCCACGTTACCACGGAAGAGCACCGTCACAAAGCCTGAGGTGGTGCCACCCGGACAGGCTGCCAGGATAATAAACCCCACCTTGACCGTCGGCGGCAGGTCACTGAACCCCACAATGAGAAAGGCGATAAGGGGCAGCAGTATCATCTGCGAGGCGAGGCCAAGGAAGAAGGGTTTGGGTGACCTGACGATCTGCCTCAGGTCATGGAAATTGATAGAGAGCCCCACCCCGAACATGATGGTGGCGAGAACCGCACTGACAAGCAGATCAATAAAGGTCAGGTTCATACCTGTAAAGAAACAGGTTTTTGTTTATTCTGACAAGATGCAGATCAACAACATCATATATTTATGACAGGAAATGACCGCTGCCGATGGTGCCTATGGCTTCTGCCGACTGACTCTCCACGTATCACCTCCTCTCTCTCATACCTCGCCTGTACAAAAGCACTCACTCTCTCTCAGCCCTCGTTCGTCAGCTCTCAGCTCTCAGCTGTTAGCCGTCAACCCTCTGCCGACGGGTCGTTCACCAGCCCCATAAAGACGATGGTGCCGGTGGTGGTCTCCCTGATGAAGTAGAGGAAGGGGCGGTTGATATCGATCACCTGTGGCGGCGGAGGCAGTGAGGTACGCTCAAAGCCCACCACCGTGGCGGCGGCAGCCTCAGTACCCTCTTCGCGGTTATCGATAAAGGTCTGGTGCAGCACGAAGGAGATATATATCTGCAGATCGCTCACCCCGCTGAAGTCAGCCTCCATAGGCGAGAAGGCAGGTGCCATGCCGAGGCTGATAAGGTCATTGCTGAGGTCACGCTTATAGCCATACTTGAAGCGAGGCATATAGAGCTCCACCTCCCTGATGTTGTACTCCAGTGAGCTCATCCACCCATCCCACACTGACGCATCAAGTGATGCAGCCAGCACCGCCGGGGAGAGTCCCTCCTCAGGCAGTGCCACCACCATTGAGTAGTTACCCTGTCCGTAGGGCAGCTCCACCAGGGTGGCCCTCTCTGCGGAGGCAACCGCAAACTTCTGCTTCTGGTACATCACCGGCAGCTCAACCGCCTTCGACGGGGTCACATGGAAGGGCCGGTCGGTGGTGTTGTCCAGGTCAAACTGATGCTTCCACTTACCATTGAAGTAGACCGCATTGATGAGCATCATCACCAGGTCGGGGTCAATAGAGCTGAGCATCTCCTTTATCTTGCCATGAGTCTTATCCTCTATCCAGCCGTTGACAATATCAACAGTACCGGGGTCGGTGACGCTGAACTCCCTGGCTTCAGCCTCATACCACTTTTTGAGCGCCTCTATGAACTCCTTTTTCACCGGAAAGTTGTTCTCCGTCCATACCGAGTTGGCAACCTCCATCACCACACGCGGGTCGATGGGGATCATCTCCTTCATCAGTTTCTGGTATGTCTCATTGATGCCGGCAAGAGTCTGATCATCATAGTGCAGGGTTGACCTGATAGCATCAAAGGTGGTACCGGCAGCGCCGTTGAGGGTCATGGAGAGGGCGCTGGTGACGCTAAAGGGTGAGATCATTATGTTGAGGTCACCACCCTCGTCTGCCACTGCACGGTTAAAGAGGTCAAAAGCAAAGGCGTTGGCTGAGGTGACCACCTCACGCTGCTTCAGGGTGAGCTCAATGGCAACCGGGTCGGTCGGCAGAGGCTCTTCAGGCAGCTGATTCATACATGAGCTCATTTGTCCTGTGATACCCACAGTGAATAGTAAAGCAATACTAAAAAATGTTGTTTTCATAATCATTCGCTTTAAATGTCAACCGCGGTAAACTACCGGCACATACAGAGATGACCGGGTAGCCTGCCGGCTTCCTGACGGAAGATGAAATGGCCGGTTGACAGTGACAACCGTGATTGAATGTAACTACGGTAGCCGGATTATACATCACACGAACCTGTTAAGTACAGGATACCCTTAACAAATTATGTGCCGATAAGGGTAAGGGGGGAGCAGGTTACCGGAAGTGTATCACCATGGAGGTGCGGGCAGCGACCTGCAGTGGGGTGCCTGTAGTTACCACCGAGTTGTCGAGGATATTGATGCCGCTGCTCCTGCCGGTGAGTCGCTGCTCAAACCGCTCCCACTCTACCGGCTGCTCCGATTCAGAGGCGTTGATAATCACCATCACACATTCGCTCTCACCATATCCGCCCTTGGCATACCCGCTCGCATCATGTCTACTTTCATCAGACCGGCTCTTTTCATACCTGTTCCCTTCATTTTCGCTCCCATCATATCTGCCCTCATCATTCCCGCCCTTAGCATAGCCACTCCCATCATTCCTGCTATCATCATACCGGAAATAGATGTAGAGACCATTCTGCGGCACGTAGTGCATCAGCCTGCCGGTATGCAGCAGCGGCGTCTTCTTTCGGTAGTGCAGCAGGGTGCGGGTATGGTCAAACATCTCCTGCTGGTCAGGTGTGCGGTCACCGGGCAGGAAGAGGTTTACCTCATCACCGGGCCATCCGCCGGGGAAGTCAGGTCTCACCCGGTGGCTCTCATCAGGCTCATCGGGATCATTCCCAAAGAGCAGCTCGGTGCCGTAAAAGATCTGTGGGATGCCGCGGGTGGTGGTGATAAGGGTCATTGCCAGCTTCGCCCCGCTGAGCTCCTCATCCAGTGTGCTATAGATACGTGACATGTCATGGTTATCGGCAAAGACTACCTGTGACAGCTCAGGCCTTTTATAGAGGAAGTCCTGTGCAAGGATGGTATAGATCTCCCTCATCCTGCCGCCCCAGTGGGTGCCTTTACCTGCCAGGTCGGTGGCGAGAGCCCTCTGCAGCGGAAAGTCCATCACCATGGGCAGGTGTGTCGAGTAGCCGTCATAGTTATCAGTAGAGCCCACCCAGTATGAGAGTATTGCCGGCTCGGTCTCCCACACCTCACCCACAAGTGAGAAGCGGGGATACTCATCAGTGATAGCCTTTGTCCACTGAGCTGCCTCCTTGCCCATATAGAAGTAGGTGTCAACACGATAGCCGTCGAGGTCAGCATACTCAATCCACCAGATGGCCATCTGTGCGAGGTACCTCATAAAGAACGGGTTGGTGAGGTTATTGTCGGGCATGGTTGAGAAGAGCCAGTTGCTTCCCACAAACCGGGCATCGCCCTGTGAGGCGTGCGGGTCACTGAGGGCTGCCAGGGCAAAACGCTCCCAGAAGTTGCCATCCATCATCATCGGGTTGATCCAGTCGTGGAAAGGCGGATTCTCCACCCACCAGTGTCCGATGCCGCAGTGCTGCGGCGTGATATCCTGTATCACCCTGATACCCTTCTCATGTGCCCTGGCTACGTACTCCCGGTAGAGCTCATTGCTGCCCAGGTGCGGGTCTATACGATAGAAGTCGGTCACCCCGTACTGGTGATAGTAGAGCTCATCCAGCATCACCGGGGTGGTCCAGATAGCGGTGACACCCAGGTCGGCAAGGTAGTCGAGGTGATCAATGATACCCTGTATATCGCCTCCATGGCGGACGGACATATCACTCCTGTCGACGATCTGGCTATTGCCCTCAACCACATCATTGGAGGGGTCGCCATTGGCAAACCGGTCAGGCATGATGAGGTAGATCACGTCGGATGAGTTGAACCCCTCCCGCTCTGCCGAGCCGTCACGTCTGGAATGTATTTCATAGGGTACCCGCACCTCCCGGCGTCCACGGCCAAAGATCAGCGTATAGCTGCCCGGCCGTGTGATCTCTACATCAACAAACAGGTAGTCAGGAGAATCCGCAGAGTGTACTCCCGTCACCGTCATCCCCTCTTCAGCCACCCTGACGCTGCAATCGCGCAGGTTCTCGCCGCGGACCAGCAGCTGCAGTTCGCTCTTCATACCGCTCCACCAGCAGGGCGGCTCGATCTGTGTCACCATCTGCGCCGGGGCGGCCTGCAAGAGGGTGAGGCATACTATAGCTATCATAGGCAGTCTCAGTCGGTTCATGGCAAAATGTTTTGTTAGTCGCCCGTTGCTGTGGAGGTCGCGGTAGCATCAGGCTTCCAGAGTCGCTCCATCTCCTCCAGCGGCCTGTTCTTTGTCTCGGGCACCATCCGCCATACAAATATGGCAGAGAGGATGGCCATCACGCCGTAGAAGCCGTAGGTCATACCACCGCTGAACTCCATCATAGGCGGGTAGGTTGATGAGATGAGGAAGTTGGCCATCCACTGTGCCGCCACAGCCACTGCGGTAGCCTTGCTACGTATCCTGTTGGGAAAAATTTCTGAGATAAGCACCCAGCAGACCGGACCCCATGACATGGTGAACGACGCCATGAAGATGATAATAAAGATCAGTGTGCCGATACCGATGGTGTTGGCAAAGGCGAGGCCGGCGATGGAGAACATGCCGATGGTCATGCCTGCGGAGCCGATAATCAGCAGCGGCTTACGGCCTATACGGTCGACGGTCATGATAGCCACC
Source organism: uncultured Rikenella sp. (assembly GCA_964537135.1). Classification (GTDB taxonomy): domain Bacteria; phylum Bacteroidota; class Bacteroidia; order Bacteroidales; family VadinHA17; genus SR-FBR-E99. The sequence goes on along the minus strand of CAZHZC010000007.1, from coordinate 144,784 downwards.
AGCGTGAAGAGCACATTGACCGAGCCCATAATGATGGTCTGCAGGAAGGAGGCATCCTTGGTGGCGCCCATGCTCTCGAAGATACGTGGTGCATAGTAGAGCGCCACATTAACCCCTACAAACTGCTGGAACACAGAGAGCAGCACCCCTATGATGATCACACGTTTCCCGAATGAGAAGAGCCTGGCCGAGGAGGTCTGCAGTGAGTTCCTGATCTCCTCAATAATGACCTTCGCATTGGCGGTGCCGTTGATCTTCTCCAGCACCCTGAAGGCAGCCTCATTCCTGTTCTTCAGCATCAGGAAGCGGGGTGTCTCGGGGACGAACAGCAGCAGCAGGCCGAACAGTGCAGCGGGGATAGCCTCCGAGGCGAACATATAACGCCACCCGATATCGTTGATCCACTCGACACTCTGCCCGCGGGCAATACTCCAGTTGACGAAGTAGACGGTGAGCATACCGATGACGATAGCCAGCTGGTTGAGGGAGACCAGCCTGCCCCTGATCCTGGCAGGGGCTATCTCACTGATATACATTGGGCAGACAGCTGAGGCGAGTCCGACACCTATACCACCAAGGATACGGTATGCGTTGAAGGTGACGAGCAGCGCTGCTGAGGGCTCTCCCCTGACAAAAAAGAGTGCCTCAGGGTAGGCCGATCCCAGGGCTGAGAGGAAGAAGAGGAGTGAGGTGAGCAGGAGCGTCTTCCTGCGGCCCAGGGCGGAGGAGACCAGCCCGGAGAGGGAGCTGCCGATGATACATCCTATCAGGGCGCTGGAGACGGTGATGCCGTGAACAAAGGCGCTGAGCCCCAGCGGATGGATCAGGTAGGTCTGGATAGCCCTCTCGGCTCCTGAGATCACCGCAGTATCATATCCGAAGAGCAGTCCGCCAAGGGTAGCGATCAGTGTGATACTGACAACATAAAAAAGATTGTATTCCTTCTGCATCTGTTGGGTCCGGTTGTAGTAGTTATCAGTTGATGGTTTACGGTTACGTGGTGTCACCGGAAGAGCCGCTGCTCTCCCGGCGGATTAAGGTTATCAGTGCTGGTGAGATATTATCTGCGGCAGTGGTCATTGGGATTCCGGTTCGAAGGTTACCTGCCTCAGTATGGTGCCTGCCAGGGGCTGCAGCACCTTCTCCTCGGCGAGTCCGCTCACCGGATTGATAAGCTTCACGGTGAAGAGGAGTCCCTCACCCCTGACGGGCAGGCTGCTGCCATCATAGCGATAGATGACCGGCTCCTCCACAGGGCGGTACTCATAGTCCTGAAACCCGTCAGCATAGAGTATTGTCGGTCTCTCCTCCGCCTCGATGGGGAGAGCCAGCACCAGTGGCCCCCAGCTGAAGAAGCTGCTCTCATTGAACTGCTCCACCCTGCTCTCAGCCCCGAACGCCACCTCAAAGGTTTCGGTGCCGCTCCACCTGTGGTCAATAACTATCAGGTTACCTTTCACCTTGTGCTTTGTGGTGACCGTCACCGAGGTGGCCCATGCGGGTACCCTTATCTTTACAGGGAACGAGACGTCGCTCTCAGCCTTCACGGTGAACTTAATGCTGTTCTCATAGGGATAGCCGGTCTCCTCACTGATTGTGATGCCGACACCTTTCACTGTTGTTGTCACCTCACAGGGACCCAGCAGGGAGGCTGTCAGTCCGTCACCCTCCCTCAGCCACATGTTCTGCACGTAGTAGGGTGTTATGCGTCCGGCATTGGGCACGCAGCAGACGGCAGCCTCCTTATGTACCGGCGAATATTTGTACCTGGTCTGCTTCACCGTGGAGCCCGGCTCCTCATGCCCGTTCTTGTTGCCTGCCATCTGGTATGAGTTGTCTGTCTTGAGGTATGCTATGGCGCTCTTCTCAGGGTGACGGGCCCCCTGTGCCGCATTGAAGAAGAGGTGCTCCACCTTGTCGGAGAGGGCCAGGTCTCCCGACTTCTGTGTCAGCATGGTATAGCTGTGCAGCAGCTCATGCAGTGAGCAGTACTCATAACCGGTAGTGGTGGCATCGGCGGCCCTGCCTCCTACCCACTCATCACCTATGGGTCCGCCTGCCGGTGTGGTGGCCCTCTCTATCCGCTGCAGGTAGATGCCGGCAGCCTCCTCCAGTGCCGGGCTGCCGCTGGCATAGCCGGCAATGACCAGCGCCCTCAGGTGCTCATAGGTGTGCACGCCGTGACCCTTCAGCCGGTACTCCTCATCCATGATATTGGGATACTGTATGTCGGGCTCAGAGACAACATGTTCCGAATAGTCTTTGTAGAGGAAGAGCGCATAGTCACGATACTCCGGCCTGCCGGTCAGCTGGCTGAGCCTGTCAAGCACATCAGTAAAGGTGAGTCCGTGAGTATTGCCTCCGTTGGAGTTGGGGTAGTCATAGGGTGTTGACTGGTCTATCACGAAGTTGTCCATCACATTCTGTACGCCGCGCTCTACCGCCTCCAGCACGCGTGTGTCACCGGTAAACTCATAGTAGGCGAGCAGCTCCCTGAAGAGGCTGGCCTTTGCCCACAGCTCACCGTTCTCACCGGTGAAGTTGTAGCGCAGGTCATCAGCATAGATACCCAGGTAGCCATCCTCATCCTGTGTGGAGAGAATATACTCTATATGCTCTTGGATCCTGCCGATATGGTCTCTGTCGTTGACCAGGAATGCCGACCTCACATATCCGTCGCGCCAGTTTGACTGTGTCTCACTGTTCCACCATAGGTACTGCACGTTCCAGTCGCCCACCTCGGCGATGTTGCCCACATCCTTTGATTTGACATCGAGCGTGAGGCGGTCTCTGCCATAGATATCATCATCGATGATCAGCTCAGGTACCAGCCTGTCAAGGTTACCTACAAACCCCTCCAGGTTGTGGGTGATCTGCTCCTCCAGCCACCCTTTGGGGGTTATCTCGCCCAGCGTGAGGAGCGTGGCAGCCTCCTTTTTGGGTTTCACCACGGCGAAAGGGTCATCGGCCCCTGCGGGGGTATTGAGACATGAGACAAGAAATAGAAACAGTGGCAGCAACAGGATATATGGTTTCATTCTTCAAGGTTTTTCTATGGTTCAATCTATTTTGCAATGGTAGTTTTTCTTTGGTTCACTCTATTTTGCAATGACATCTTCTCTATGTGGCAGCCGGCTGTCACCTTCCCGCCTCTATGAGTGCTTCACTGAATGCCCTCATATTCTCCAGCGGGGTATATCTGGGCACTTCACATCCGGCGCTGATACAGGCCTTACCCTGTGATTCGGCTATTGACCTGCGCACTGCCGCCTTCACCTCTTCGGTTGTCCCGTTCAGCATCACCGCTACCGGGTCAGGATTACCGTTCACCACCGAGACACCGTCAAGTATCTCTACGGCACGTTTCATATCAACCATCCAGTCGATATCTACTATATCACATTTCAGGCTCTTGATATCTTCCAGTATCCGGTTTATGTCGCCGCATATATGGAGCTTCACCTTTGCTCCAGCCTCCTGTATCGCCTCCACTATCCGCTTCTCGTAGGGCAGCACCTTCTCCGCATAGAGGTCGCGGCTTATCAGTGAGGCGGCGGCATCGCCTATGCCTATTATGTGTGCTCCTGCCTCTATCTGTGCTTTGGCGCAGATGATCGCCTGCTGTGTACATTTCTCCATCAGCTCGTTGAAGAGCTCCTCACTATCCTCATCGATAATGTCAAGCAGGCTGTTGTTGATGCCGCGCAGGTCACTCGCCTCCGCCAGCGGTCCCTCTACCCACGCTATTATCGGGTAGTGCTCACCCATCTCCTTACGGAACAGTTCAATGGCACGCAGCCTGTCAATAAACCTGACCGCATTCCACGGGTCAAAGAGCTTCAGCCCGGTGACATCCTCAAGTTTGGGCAGCAGCACCTGCTTGGGGTATGGCAGGTCATCCTCCCTGTATACCAGCTCAGTACCAAAGTCAGCTGTCTCCCTCACCGGGTCAGACATGGTTGTGAGGGCATCGATACCGAAGTCAACCGTGGTCTTAATGTTGGCCTCAACCAGCACCCTGTAGTCGGTACAAAACTGACCGTAGGGCTTGTTGATATAGTTGGCAGCAAAGAACATTACGATGTTCAGGTTGGGAAGCCTGTCTACCGGCCTGCCCTCAAGCATTGCGAAGAGACGTTCATATGGTGTCATACTGTTCTGTTTTTTACTGTTACTTTCTGTATCTAAGGTTGCTTGCACAGTTCTTCATGGTGCATATATCACATCCGTAGGGACGTTTTTTTACCTCCTCTCCTACCGCTATTATCCCGCTGACCGATTTAACCGGTATCATCAGTGAGGAGGCGGTGAGGGTGATGCCGCTGATCCCTTCCGGCAGCAGGGCGAAGAGCTGCATCTGCTCCTTCAGGTTCCAGTCGCAATAGCCCGGACTATAGTTGTTGCTGATCTTCAGGTTCTCGCCGGCCATCTCGAGCTCCAGCCGGTCGCTCACCAGGCTTACTGCCCCCTCAGCTATCACTGACCCCAGCGCATCAGCTATAAAATCGAACAGGATATTCTCTTCCCTCTTCTGCTCAGCCACCCAGTTGTGGTACTCCATGCCGGCGGTGGCGGTGAAGATCGCTATCATACGTGCCTCCTTCATGGCGTGGGTTATTATTGCGCCGGTGTTGAAGATGGTGTCACCCACCAGCAGGTGCCTCTTATCAGTCACCCTGCCGGGATGGAGCACATAGCCGTAGCGTGGACGGCACACCGTATGCAGCTGCCGGGTCACCTCCTCTATCAGCGCCAGGATCTCATCCGAAGGGGTGTGGCCTGCGTACCCCATAAGGCGGTAGAGCTCACCGGTATCTATCGGGAGGTTGTCAAGCGTGGTGTCAAAGTAGCGTACCGGATCCATCCTGAGAGGTCATTCAGCTGCGGTTAAAGGCAGCGAGTGCATCATAAAAGGCCTCTATATTCTCATGAGGCACGTGGGGTGGCACATCACAGCCGGTGGAGAGCACGAAGTTGGGGTGTGGCCTGGTCTGCTCAAGCAGCTCACTGGTTGCCTTCCTCACCTCGTCGGCGCTGCCTGCTTTGAAGAGTGACACCGGATCGAGGTTACCCATCACCAGTGCGGTGGCTGGCGTCTTCTGCAGCGCATCAGTCATATTCATCACATTGCCAAAGTGGTAGCCCCACGCCCCTGTCTCTGTCATGGCCGGGGTGCAGTGGCCGCTGTTGCCGCAGTTGTGCAGTATGATCATGAAGGAGTCATCCTGCAGGCTGTCAACTATCTGCTTCACCCATACCGACGAGAACTCACTGCACAGGTCATTGGAGAGCAGTCCGGCTGCCGGCTCGGCAATTATCACCCCCTGTGCTCCCTGCCGCTTCATCTCAGCGCAGTAGCTTATCAGGAAGCGGGTACATTTCTGCAGCAGCAGCTCAGCGGTCTCCGGCTCCTCGATGCATGCCATCATCATCTCAGACATGTCATAGAGGCGGCCCGCCATGGTGAAGGGTCCTGTTGCCCCGCCAAAGACCGGCTTGCCGGTTATCTGCTCTGCTGCCAGCCGTGTTGCCAGCAGGAACTGTGCTACACGTCCCCTCTCCAGGTCAGGCACCTCAAGCCTCTCCACCTCTTCATGAGACTTCAGCAGCCGTCCCACCACAGTGGGTATGTCATCATCAGGGAAGCGCACCTCAGCACCGAAGGCCTCAGCCTCCACCGTCAGGTCCATGATGGTGGTACATGCTGCTGCCGGGTATCGCTCATTGAGTGCCTTTATCGCTTCAAAGTGTGTATGACCGTCGCTCACCGTCTGCTTCACGCTCCTGCCGGTCAGCTCAATGCCGGGGTGGGTCATGATGGGCACGGCGATCCGCTCGCTGCCACTGATGACACTCCCTATCCAGCTTCTCATATCTATCCCCATTTCCTCAATAGTTGATCAGGTTAATGTTTTACCCATCGGTTCCCTGGCAGTTGTTCGGGTTTTTACTTTCTTCCTCGGTTCCCTGGCTGCTGACCGGGTTTTTTACTTTCCTCATCGGTTCCCTGACTGTTGACCGGTTTTTTTACTTTCCTCCTCGGTTCCCTTCCAGTTGATCAGGTTTATGCTATTCCCATCAGCTCTTTGGCTTTTGCCACTGCTGAGTTGGCGCTGTCACTATATCCGTCGGCACCTATCTCACCAGCAAACTTCTCACTCACCGGTGCACCGCCAACCATCACCTTCACCTTGTCACGCAGCTGCGCCTCCTTCAGCGCCTCAATGACCACCTTCATGTTTGGCATGGTGGTGGTGAGCAGCGCACTCAGTCCTACTATATCAGCATTATGTTCCTTTACTGCCTGGATAAACTTCTCACTGTCAGCATCAATTCCCAGGTCAACCACCCGGAATCCGCACCCTTCAAGCATTGATGCCACCAGGTTCTTGCCTATATCGTGGAGGTCACCCTGTACCGTTCCTATCACCACTGTTCCCAGTCCGACATGGTTGCCACCACCCTGTAGCAGCGGCTGCAGGAGGGCCAGTGAGGCCTTCATGGCGCGGCTTGACATCAGCAGCTCGGGCACAAACGCCTCCTGCTTCTCAAAGCGGCGACCGATCTCTTCCATCGCCTTGATCATATATCCCTCTATCAGCTCCTGCGGAGTGACATTATTCTCGAGCGCCTGTTGGGTAACGGCAACGGCATCCTTGTGCTTTCCTTTCAATACTGCCTCATAAAGCAGGTTCAGATCTATATTCATAGTCGCTTCACTTGTGTTAAAACATTCTGTTCCGGTTTACAATCCTCAAAAGGTCTTCGCCTTTAAAAGAGATGTAAATATAAGGGCATGAATTGTTATATCCATCTTTTTTGCAAAGTTCCTGAGCTGTCAGCCTCTCCCGCAGCCTATTCTTGACCTCTGTAAAGTACCTGAGCTGTCAGGCTCCCCTGTCAGGCTCTCCCCCGGGCTCAACGCTGTAGTTTGAAGGTTCCTGAGCTGCCGGGCGCTTCGGCGGCTTATTCCTGAAGCACGAATGATGCCGATTTCAGGTCGCTGCTGTTTGGTCCTGCCATCACCCGGAACTCACCCGGCTCACAGAGATACTCAAGGTTATAGTTATAGAACTTAAGCAGCTCAGGTGTGATGGTGAAGGTGACTGTTTTTGTCTCACCCGCCTCCAGCGTGATCTTCTCGAACCCTTTCAGCTCTTTGCCCGGACGTACCACTGAGGCTACCATATCCCTGATATAGAGCTGTACTACCTCTGACCCCTCTCTCTTGCCGCTGTTTGTCACCTCGATGGCAGCCTCTATCGCTCCTGCGGCGCTCATCAGGGTGTCGCTCAGTGTCAGCTCGCCATACTCAAAGGTGGTATAGCTCAGTCCGTAACCAAAGGGGTAGAGCGGCTCATTGATCACATCGAGGTAGCCACTGCGAAACTTCTGGAACCACTCATCCATCGGCTTGCTCACATTTTTCAGACTATAATATATAGGTATCTGTCCCACATTACGGGGCCAGGTGGCTGTCAGCCTGCCGCCGGGATTGACATCACCAAACAGCACGTCAGGTATGGCATAGGCAGCTTCGGTGCCCGGGAACCAGACATTCAGTATTGCCGGCACATGCTCAGCTTCCCACGGTATTGTCAGCGGCCTGCCGGTGAAGAGCACCAGCACCACCGGCCTGCCTGTGGCGACGAGGGCCTGCAGCAGCTCTCTCTGCGGCCGTGGTATACCCAGCTCTGAGCGGCTGCTCGACTCACCGCTCATCTCAGATGACTCACCCAGTGTGGCGACGATCACATCAGCGCTGCGTGCCACCCGCAGTGCCTCCTCGAGCAGCTGCGCATTGGTACGCTCATCCTTCTCAAAATCTTTGGTGAGGGAGAGCCAGAACTCATGCTCCATATTCTCATAGGGCTGGCAGCCACGGGCATACAGCACCTTCGCCTCTCCACCCAGGTATTCGCGCATGCCATCCAGCAGCTTAGGTGCCTTATTGATATCTGCCGGCCATGCCCATGAGCCTATCACATTGGGACTGTTGTTGCCGTGCGGACCGATCACTGCTATGGTGCCGCTCTTCTTCAGTGGCAGCACTCCGTTCTCATTCCTGAGCAGCACAAATGTTTCAGCAGCTATTCGTCGTGCCACCGCCCGGTGCTCAGGGGTGTAGATATCGCGTGCGGGGCGTGTGGTGTCACAGTACTTATAGGGGTCATCAAAGAGCCCGAGCCGGTACTTGGCCTCCAGGATACGCCGGCAAGCCTTCTCTATCTCTTTAAGAGTGACATCACCCGCCTTGAGGGCTGCTGCCAGGTGGTTATGATAGGCATAGGTCTCCATATCGAGGTCGGTACCCGCCTTGAGAGACATCACCGCTCCGTCGTAGGCTGTTCCCATTCCGAACCTGACAATATCATTGACAGAGGCGTAGTCGGTCACCACAAACCCCTCAAAGCCCCAGCTGTCACGCAGCACCTCCTGCAGGAGCCACCTGCTGGCGGTGGCAGGAATGCCATCCACCTCATTGAATGAGCTCATCACGCTGCCCACGCCAGCCTCGACAGCCGCCTGGTACGGATACATATACTCATTCATCATACGCTGGCGGCTCATGTCAACCACGCTGTAGTCGCGGCCCGCCTCGCTGGCGCCGTAGAGGGCATAGTGCTTGACACATGCCAGTATGTTGGTGTTGTCAGCAAAGGGAACAGCTCCCTGGTACCCTCTCACCTGCGCCCTGGCGACAGCCCCGCCAAGGAACGGGTCCTCGCCGGCACCCTCCACGATTCGTCCCCACCGCGGGTCACGTGTGATATCCACCATGGGACTGTATACCCAGTTAAGGCCGTCAGCGCTCGCCTCGATGGCCGCGATACGGGTAGCCTGCTCAATGTTATCCATGTTCCACGAGGCTGCCATACCCAGCGGCACCGGGAAGATGGTCTCATAGCCATGAAGGAAATCCATGCCGAACAGCAGCGGTATCTTCATGCGGCTCTGCTCAACGGCAGCCTGCTGCAGACGGTACACCTTGGCTGCCCCCTTGGCATTGATGAGCGCCCCCACGTTGCCGGCCCGTATCTCCTGCACCATCCTGCTCTGGTCACTGGTGAGATCCTCACCCGAGACAGCGTCAGTGCCGGAGATCAGGTGCAGCTGACCTATCTTCTCCTCCAGCGTCATTCGCTTCATCAGTGAGGTGATAAATGCATCCATCTCTGCATCCTTTGTGTGGCGACCCTCATGAGCGCATGAGAGGGTTATGGTCATGATGATGACCGGTATGAGCAGCTTGAAAATTGATCTTGCCATATGATTTATTTGCCTTATCGGTAGTGATTTACATGTAAGCCGCCGCGCAGGAGGAGCAGCTCTCTGCAATGGAGAGCAGCTATTCCGGAGGCGGATCACTACAAATGTATAACCTCTTTCGGCCTTATACAAGCGGAGGAGAGGCCTGCCGGCGCTATTTGTACTCTGCGTAGGGAGGCGAATCCAGCAGCGACTGATAATAGTCTCTCACATCCTTCCAGTGGTAATAGGGGAGCTGGTCGCTCTTTATGGGTGGCACCAGTGTCTCCTTCTCATGTAGCAGGAACTTGACCAGCACATCATCTGATCCCCTCTTCCTGAAGAAGATCATCTGTATGTTTCCCGCCATGGGTGACACCCGGAAATCGCTCCACACCCTGTAGGCATCTGCCGGCCACTCAACACTGGTATAGCAGTTCTCAAGGTGCAGCAGCATGGTGAGCGGCACCAGGTTGCCGTCATGTGCAAACCGCAGGGTAGCCCCTCGCCCTTGTGACGTGATAACCTTATCGGCGCTCTCGATAATATTTTTCAGTACCGGCTTGGGGTTGCCCATCATGATACCGTTATTTTGTGATGAGCTGGCATATTCAACGTACCACCTGTAGTTTCTTATCTGCCACAGGTCAAACATCTCCTCCGGCTCAAACAGGTCGAAGAGGGTTACCTCCGTCTCAATATTCTGCATTCCGATGGCTACCGCAAAGAGTTGCCTCATCACTTTCGCGGGACTGACCCTCCGCAGGATAAAGAGATCATCAGCGAAGAGGCTCTTTATCAGGCGGTCAGGCTTTATCAGCGACTCTTCAAACTTGTGGTACTCCTCCCTCCACAGGTCGGATGACCTGAACTCAACCGCCTCTGCGGTGTGGTAGTTGAGGTAGCTCATATATTTGTTGCTCGCCTCACGGGTGATCTGCAGCGTAGGGTTGAGCTCCTTCAGCCGCTCACACAGGGCATCCATGCTGAGGACGCAGCGTACCACCATGGTGGAGCGGGCTGATATCTCCACGCTGTCACTGAACACTGCGGGGTACGACCGGTACATACGCTCACCTATACCGCGCAGCTGACGCACCCCCAGCGGGGAGAGATCGCCCCCATGCCCTTCCGCCTCATCCCAGACCAGTAGCAGCCGGTTATAGACATCGATGCCGAGAGGTGTCAGCGCATTCTGACCATAGGCCTCTTCAAACTTATCGAGGATGCCTTTATAGTCACTGTCATTTATCAGGTAGCGTGAGCCGTGACGCCCGAAGTGGCTGATATAAAAGGGTTCATAGCCACGCGGAGGTGGTGTCTGCGCTTTAATCTCACCCTCAGGATAGGCGAGGTAGACGCCTCCTGAGAGCTCAGGCCTCTCCCTGATCTCCTGAAGTGATGTCTGACCGGTGAGTGGGAGGAGGGTCAGAAGGCCGGATAACAGAAACAGCCAGGTAATTCTCATATTCTCATCTGTTGAATTGGTAACTCAAGTCGTGTCGTACAAATTAAACTGATTTCTTACAGGTATGTTCAGGAACCGGGGTTTTGTTTCAGGATCGGATTGCCGGGCAGGGCGGGCCAAGGGTTGGCGGTGGTGCCAGGCTCAGGATTGTGGTTTGGGCGGGTTCAGGGTTAGTGAGAAAACAATTTCACATCTTTTTTGGTAAGTTAGTGCCCTCAATAAACTGGAGTTACAAGTGGTGAAGGAGATAATCGATATTGCACGGCGGGTGCAGGCTATTGCACAGGCGGGACTACATTTTGCCGAAAACGATTTTGACAGGGAGCGTTACGATGAGCTGCGTGACCTGAGTGTCAGCCTGATGCTGGCGGTGAGTGATGTCAGTCCTGAGAAAATTGCTGGTCTCTTCACCAATGAGACAGGGTTCCAGACACCCAAGGTTGACGTAAGAGCTGTGGTGATCAGAGATGAAAAGATATTGATGGTACGTGAGAAGATCGACGGGAAATATGCCCTTCCGGGCGGCTTTGCCGATATCAACCTCTCGCCCTCACAGGTGGCAGTCAAGGAGGTAAGGGAGGAGACCGGGCTTGAGGTGAGGTTCAACAGGGTGATGGCGATCATTGATACCGACTACCACAGCTTCCCGCCCCTGCCCTATCACTACTACAAGCTGATTATGCTGTGCGACCTGATAGGCGGTGAGATGAGAGACAGTATAGAGACCACCGGGGCCGACTTCTTTGCGTTTGATCAGCTGCCTCCGCTCTCGGAAGAGCGTAATACCACAGCGATGATCGCACTGGTCAGGGAGCGGCTCAACAACCACAAGACCTATACAGACTGATAATGGTACCCACATCAAATCCGTGAGAAACATGTTTGAGGGTGATGAACTGATACGATATGAGAGGCAGACGGTGGTTGCCGGTATAGGTGAAGAGGGTCAGCTGCGGCTGAAGAGGGCGGCAGTGATCGTCATCGGTGCCGGCGGACTGGGCTCGCCGCTGCTGATGTACCTGGCTGCGGCAGGGATAGGCAAGATCACCGTTGTTGATCACGATGTGGTGAGCATCAGTAATCTACAGCGACAGATACTCTACGTTACTGCCGATCTCTCACGGTATAAGGCTGAGGCGGCAGCTGAGAGGCTGCAGCAGATAAACCCCTGGTGTGAGGTGACCGCCATATGTGAGCGGCTCACCCCCGATAATGCAGGAAAACTGATCGCCGGGCATGATATCGCCGTCGACTGCAGTGATAACTACGACGCCCGCTATGCCCTCAGTGATGCTGTGGTGAAGGCAGGTATACCGATGGTCTACGGGGCAGTGACAGAGTTTATTGGTCAGGCATCACTCTTCAACTACCGGGGCGGACCGTCATACAGGGAGCTCTTTCCGGAGGAGATACACCACACCGCCGGTGAACAGTCTGCCAAAGCAGAGAGCCGGCCCGACGTGACAGGGGCAACGCCCGGAGAAAAAGCGGAAACACCGAGGGTGACTGGGGCAACGCCCGGGGAGGATGGGGCGATACCGCGAGTCTCAGAGGAGCTACCGGGAGTTTTAGGACCACTACCCGGCATGATAGGGTCGGTGCAGGCGGGTGAGGTGATCAAGATCATCACCGGAACGGGTGAGCTGCTGTCAGGCAGGCTCCTGCAGGCCGATATGCGCAACCTTAAGATTGAGATAATTCAGTTGTGACAGCTGGCTGACGCTGGCGCTCACGCCTGTGCCTCATGCCTGGCGGAGCGGTTTCTTTTCACCTGCTGAGCCACCGTAGTGTCAGCGCTGCCCGACCATCCGGCTGAGGATCAATTCGGTTCTTCGAGCCACCGCAGTGTCAGCGCTGCCCCTTCGGCAAAGGGCAGTGGCTGATAGCCCAGCTCCCTTGCTGCCTTGTCGCTGGTGATGTACCAGTGGCTAAGGTACTTCTTCACCCAGGGGGCGGTTATCAGCGGCGCCATTCCTGTCAGTGGTGCCTGCCACTCCATCAGTCCGGCAGCAGCCATCATCAGTCCTATCGGCAGCCTCACCAGCCTCCTCCTCCTGCCGGTGAGGTGTGCCAGCGTCTCAAAAAACTGCACAAACGACAGGTTCTCCCCTCCGAGGAGATAGCGTTCGCCCGGCACCCCTCTCCCGGCAGCCAGTATATGTCCTCTTACCACATCATCCACCAGCACATAGTTACCGACCGAGGTGCCGTCGCCCGGCATGATACGCCACCGTCCCCTGGCATAGAGGCTGATCATACGTGTCACCGCGTTGCTCGCGTTGACCGGTCCGGGACCATAGACGCGTGACGGATTGACTATGACACACTCCATCCTCTCACCGTTGTAGTGCAGTGTCAGCGCTTCAGCCGCCGCCTTGGTCTCCTCATACTCATTGAAGAAGGGGGTGTCACGGGGCCAGTTCTCGTCAATGGGACCATCTCCGGGTGAAGGACCTATCACCGCAGCTGACGAGGTGAGGATAAACCGTCGTACACCCGTGGCAGCGGCTGCCTTCAGCATATTCTCCGTGCCAGTCACGTTGACCTGATAGGGCAACCCCTTATCTTTTGACCATGGCCTGGCATAGGCTGCCAGGTGAAACACCGTGTCACACCCACGCATGGCCGCCTCTATCACACTGACGGCGTTGAGATCGCCAAAGACAGGTGTGACGCCCGGCAGGGCGGCGAGGGGGGTAAACTTTTCAGGTGACCTGACCAGGCACCTCACACTATGTCCCTCTGCCGAGAGCTGCTCTGTCAGCCGCAGCCCTATGAACCCGTTTGCCCCTGTGACGAAACAGTTCACTGTTTAACCACCTGTTGTGCTGACGCCTTGAGGGAAGTATCTGCCTCTGACAGGGCGGTGAGGGTCACCACGGCGCTCCTGCTGCTGCCGGGCTGTGCCTTCAGCCAGACCGCCACGGTGGTGGGTCGTCCTGCCTGCGGGGCAGCTATCTCATTGAAGAGGTGCGCCTCCCACCCCTCACCCTCCACCTCAGCGGTAAGACGGCAGATATCTTCACCAGAGACCTCAAACCTTACCACCCCTTCACCCTTTATACGGCCTGATGACCGGAGGGTGGTAACCGTGGCCGGGGTAGTCACCGCCTCAGAGTCAGGTGACCTGACAGCAACGGTATAGGAGAGTATCCCCCGGCTGCTCCTGTGTATATCGGCAACATAGAAGTGGAGGCTGTTGTGACTATCAACATATTCAAACTCACTTCCCGAATTGAGTCCGGCATGAAAGAGGGCATCATTGAGCTGACGGTAGTCGGCAATGGTACGCATCACCTTCTCGCCGTCAGGCCTCACATAGTCAACCATATTGATATCCTCAGGGTGAGCATCAATAACCCAGTTGAAGCAGTTGAATTCGTTGGGACCACCGTTTCTCCCCTCCCTGTCACTGTTGAGGGCGAGCAGCACCCCGTTGTCGGGACAGAAGGAGTCATAGCCGATACGTTGCACCACCTCAAGGGAGTAGTAGTTGAACCTGGGCTTACCCGGTGAGAGAGGGTCGGTGGCCGGATCACTCTCCGGCGTGCGGTCATGAGGCTCATCACCATCAAGGCGAACCATCACACCGGCATATTCACCCGGCAGCGGCTCCACGGCACGCGCCGTGATACGTGCTATGAACGGGGCGGAGGAGGCCAGTGCCTCACGGCTGACAATAGCTATGTCACCCTCTGTGATAAACCCGTTGACCAGCCTGTTACGCAACATCAGTCCGGCAGGCATGCTGGCTCCTGCCACGGGCGGCACCACCCACCTCATGTGAGGGCCTCCCGGGCCGTTGAAGCAGCCACGGTCCATCATATCCCATGGCCCCGATCCCGCACGGCGGAACGGGGTGACATAGGGATTGTTGTTGTTGTCACCTATGCGGAATGCGTAGTGCCCCAGCTCATGGGTGATGGTACCTGAATTCTCCCCCTGCCGGATGGATGAGAGTCCCCACTGCATCTGACCGGCCTTCCAGGAGGTCCACTCCACATAGCGGGTAGGCGCCCAGCGGGGCATGTCAGGGTTGGGGTTACCCCACTCGGGAGGTATCTCATCACGGCTGTTGAACTTCATCTCACCAAACTCCTGCCATATACCGGTCTCGTCATATCCGGCATAGACCCTCAGGATGGCATCATACCCGCCCTTTAGGTCTCCCTCGGCATCACGCCATAGGGAGTCGATGTCACGCTCCATACGGTAGTTGACCCTGCTGCCGTCAGGCGTCGCCTCATTCTGTCCCCACTCGCTGAGCCCGTACTGCCACAGGGGCCTCGGCATACGATAGGGCCCGAAGGCATCAAGGGCGGTGATGCCAAACAGGCCACGCGACTGCTCCATCCAGTAGCCGTTGATGGTGTGCCCACGGTTGACAGGTGAGGGTTTGAGCCAGAAGTCTGAATAGAACTGCGGTATCTCATCGCGACTGACGGGATCTATCTGCGGGTTGCCAAAGAGGTCAGACCCCTTGGGGAGGGTCATCACAAAGGGCTGGTCGGAGAAGTCAACAGCCACCAGCGCCATACGGAACCCACGGTCAGGAGTGAGTGAGGGGTCAGCCCAGTTCTTTCCTGGTATGGGACGGTAATCATCCCAGGTCATATCATCCTGATCGATGACCTCCTGCGGATCAATAGGGGCATAAAGGGTGTCTGCCCCTCCCCTGTTACAACTGACGGCTGCCATAAGGGCAGCCATCAGTACTAATGCCAAAGATGCAATTCCGGTTCTCTTCATTGCCAGTCAGCTATATTTACCGGTTCATCTATTATTTTTCAGGAGCATATAGACCCTCCCTGGAGAGTATATGGTCTATAGAGGCGAGGCCATACACCACCACGGCGGTCACCACCGAGGCGTGCTCCTGGTACTCGGGTATGCTCTTGTCATAGGTGTCACGCTCAGTATGCCATATCTCACCATAGCTGAAGTTGTAACCCTTGATGTCACGCTCTTCAAAGCTGAGTGTCGGCACCCCGTTGATAGCAAACCAGGCGTGGTCTGAGCTGCCGGGGGTGGTCGGACGCGGACGGGGAGGGGTGGTACGTTTGGTGAGGGTGAACGGTATCTCAGGGTTCATCTTCTCCAGCGGCTGACACACCTTCTCAAAGTCAGCATACATAGCCTCAGGCACAGTGATCCCGACAGGTGGGGTGGGCCCGCCATCGCGGTTAAAATAGTTGGAGATCCTGGGGAGCTTATCCTTGTTGCTCTCAACCCAGTGCTTTGAGCCCCACAGACCAAACTCCTCAGCAGCCCAGAGGCATGCCAGTATGGTGCGCTCAGGCTTAGCCCCGGAGGCCATGATAAGACGGGCAGCCTCCATGGTGACACTCAGTCCTGACCCGCAGTCAACACCACCGGTGCCGGCATCAAACGAGTCAAGGTGTCCGCCCATCATAACATACTCATTGGGGTACTTGCGACCCTTGATCACCCCTATCACGTTGTGGAACTTCACCGGGCCGGGCCTGAAATGGTTCCTGATATCAAACTCGAGCTGGAAGTACTGCCTCTCTTTAGCCATCTGCTCAATGATGGCATACTGGTGCTCATCGAGCTTGATATCGCACACCGTAGGAAGGTTCTCAAAGCTCAGCTTGTCGAGGTTCTTCCTGTCATAGAGCACGGTGATGGGTACCCTGGCCGACTGTATTACTCCCAGTATCCCTGCCTCCACCATCTCGCTGTAGAAGAGTGCGGGCTCCTCCTTGAGCGGGTGTATCTCCTTCGGCGGCTGATCACGGTTCATCATATTCTCAAAGAAGATCTGCCTGTTGATCACCGAGATGGAGTCATTGTACTTCTTGGCTATCATCCTTATGCTGTCACCCTGGGCTGACCAGTCGATGGGCCACCCGCTGCTCGTTCCGCTGATGAGTACCCATGCACCCTTCAGGGCACCCTTCATCTGCTCAAACTCCATCCTGCTCTTCGGCTCAATAAGCACATGTCCTCTCTGAACACCTTTGGTGCCGGCGGTATAGGATGGGGTGGCAAAATGAAGTATCATCCCGTTGTCGGAGAGCAGCCTCCCGAACCAGGGTCCGCGATTGAACCCTACCGGTACGCTGCCCACCTCATCAACAATCACCTCCATGCCCCAGCTCCTGAACTGTGAGGCGACCCACTCGGTGGCATTGGTGTAGGCGTTGGATCCGGTAATACGTCCGCCAATACGGTTTGTAACAACATCAAGATGATGCATGGTACGGTTGTCTGTCTGACCCAGCTCAATGATACGGTCAACAACCTTCTTTTGCTGTGCCTGCAGACCCACGGAAAGCAATACCAGCAACAGGGATAACAAAATTTTTCTCATGTCATAGGTTTTTAGTTGTGCCAAGCTATGAAATAACCGCTAATTTGAAAAGCTGCCATACACTCTTTCAGGAGGGCAATAGTTAAAAAAAGTTATTAATTGCTCTCACGCAGCTTCTCTGCCAGGATAGGAACCCCCTTCTCAGCCGTCTCGGTAATATATTTGATGCGGTGGCTGGTGCTGACCCTTGCCGGCTTGGGGTCAATGAACCATACCGGAATGTTATCGGGAACGTAATGTATCAGTCCGGCTGCCGGATAGACCTCCAGCGAGGTTCCTATTATCACAAATATGTCTGCCGTAGAGGCCAGGTCAGAGGCCTCCTGCATTGCCGGCACCGGCTCACCAAACCATACAATATTGGGCCTCAGCAGTGAGCCGTCAGGAGCCAGCTCTCCCGGCGTGATATCACGGTAGCCGATATCAATAACCAGGTTATGATTGGTGCTGCTGCGGGCCTGGGTGAGCACCCCGTGCAGGTGAAGTATATGGGTGCTGCCGGCCCGTTCATGCAGATTGTCAACATTCTGGGTTATGATATGCACCTCATACTCAATCTCCAACCGTGCCAGCTCTCTGTGCCCCGCATTGGGCTCAGCCGATACCAGCTGCCTGCGACGCTGGTTATAGAACTCCTGCACCAGCGCAGGATCACGGTTCCAGGCATCAATAGAGGCCACATCCTCTACCCGGTACTGCTCCCACAACCCCCGATTGTCACGAAAGGTTCTCAGGCCGCTGTCAGCACTCATGCCTGCCCCTGTCAAAACTACCAGTCTCTTCATATCTGTCGGTTTAATATAAAAATGCTACTGTAACTACACTGCTCATGCCACTGCAGCTGTCTCTGCAATTGCTGCTGCGTTGCCCTGTCTGCAGCTGTCTCTGCAATTGCTGCTGCGTTGCCCTGTCTGCAGCTGTCTCTGCAACTGTTGCTGCGTTGCCCTGTACTGCAGCTGTCTCTGCAACTGCTGCTGCGTTGCCCTGCCTGCAACTAAAACTGCCGCTGTTTCTGCTTCTGCCCTGCTGCCGGCCAAATTGATTATGACGGCATTGGCAGTGCCGGCACAGGTCTATGAATGTACGCAAAAAGGAGGAAACAAAAAACAACCTCTGTCATAAGCGGCAGATCGGCCGCCGATTTTTTGTAACTTGTCTCTTTAAAAATTCTACCATGCAGATTGTGATCATTACAGTGAGTATATTGCTCTCCCTCTTCACCCGGCAGGATGAGGCCCGCTATTCACGTGAGCGCAGCCGTATGGTACAGAGTCAGATAGCTGCCCGGGGCATCACCGATGCCAGGACGCTGCGTGCCATGGGTCGTGTGCCGCGTCATCTCTTCGTGCCGGCAGCCTACGCCTACCAGGCCTACGGTGACACCCCGCTGCCCATCGGCTACAACCAGACCATCTCCCAGCCCTTTATCGTGGCCTACATGACTGAGCTGGTGAGGGCGGCGCCGGGCAAAAAGGCGCTGGAGGTTGGTACCGGCTCAGGGTACCAGGCAGCCATACTGGCCGAGATAGTTGATACGGTATACACCATCGAGATCGTCCCTGAGCTGGCACGTGAGTCGGCAGCACGGCTTAAGATGCTGGGCTACGGTAATGTCATCGTGAAGCAGGGCGACGGCTATCAGGGGTGGCCCGCTCATGGCCCCTTTGATATCATCATTGTGACAGCGGCAGCAGACCATATACCGGCACCCCTCAAGGAGCAGCTTGCCGAGGGGGGACGGCTGGTCATGCCGGTAGGAGACCCCGCCGCACTGCAATACCTGATTGTGCTTACCAGGAGAAGGGGCAAGATCACCGAGCAGAGGCTGGAGCCGGTACGGTTTGTGCCACTGACAAGGGAGCGATAACCGCAGCAGATTTGCTAACTTTGCCCTCATGGAAAGGATAAACCTCTTTATTACACGAATCCAGGAGAGCAGCTTCTGGCAGAGGCTCTTCCGGTGGAAAAAGATACGGAGCCTCTCCTACGGAGCGATGGAGGAGTACCGTGACCTGCTGCGTGAGACAGAGGCTGCCAGGGCCAACAATGATGAGCTGAAAAACCGCCTCACCGGACTGACAGCACGCAGTGAGACCATGGAGCAGCGGTTCAGGGACCTGGAGCTGCTGTCGGCACGACGTGAGACACGTATTGAAGAGCTGAACGGAAGGATCAGGGAGCAGGAAGGGAGCATCAATGAGCTGACACGTAAGGTATCATCCTTTGAGGCGCTCAAGGATGAGAAGGAGCGGATCTTCAATGAGAATATCGCTCAGCTGAACCAGACCAAGGAGAGCTTTGAGACGGAGCGCAGACGGGTACATGAGGAGAAGCTGAAGGAGACCACCGACAGGTATGAGGCTATGAAGCGGCAGTGGGCTGAGCATGAGGCCGACGTCAAGAGTACCATAACCCGTATATGTGACATAAACCAGGTACGCTATATAGAGAAGGTGCCCTTCCGGGGAAACCCTGACAACACCATAGAGATCAGCGGTGAATATATAATCTTTGATGCAAAGAGTCCGGCAGGCAGTGACCTCTCAAACTTCCCCACCTACATAAAGACGCAGGCTGACCAGCTGAAGAAGTATGCCAGCCAGGAGAGCGTCAAGAAGTCCATCTACCTGGTGGTCCCCACAAACACCATCGAGAGCATCCGGCAGCTCACCTACCGGCTGGGCGACTACGATGTCTTTGTGATCACCAAGGATGCACTCGAGCCGGTGATCCTCTCACTCAAAAAGATAGAGGAGTATGACCTGGCGGAGAAGCTGAGTCCTGAAGACCGCGACTCCATCTGCCGTATCATAGGTAAGTTTGCGCACACCGCCAAGCGCCGCATACAGGTCGACCAGTTCTTCTCCGGGGAGTTTATAGACATCGTGCTGCGAAGCCAGAAAGAGCTTCCTGATGAGATAAAGAACCAGGTTATTGAGTATGAGAGGTCGGAAAAACTCAATCCGCCGACAGAGAGACGGGCAAAGATCATCTCCATTGATGAGCTGCAGAAGAAGAGTGAAGAGATTGAGACAGAGACACAGTCAAGGAAACTGTCGCTGCCCGACAGCAGTGACAGCCGCTGAGGGTGACCGGCGGAAGGGAGAGGGATTACAATAATGGCAACAAAAGGAAAAGATACAAAACCCCATATAGGGATTTTCGGGAGGCGTAACGTGGGCAAGAGCTCACTGATAAATGCCCTGGTAGGACAGGAGATAGCCATTGTCTCGGAGGTGGCAGGCACCACCACCGACCCGGTAAAAAAGAGTATCGAGATACACGGGCTGGGACCCCTCGTGCTGATAGATACCGGAGGTATTGATGATGCCGGCGGCCTCGGTGAGCTGCGGATTGAGAAGGCACGGGCAGCAGTGAGGCAGATAGATATGGCTCTGCTGGTGCTCTCTGACAACATATTTGGTGACCATGAGGCTGAGCTGACAGCTGAGTTTGAGAGGCTCAGGCTGCCCTATGTGGTGGTACACAACAAAAGTGACCGTACACCGGCTACCGGTGAGCTGCGTGCCAGGGTGAGAGAGCTTACCGGCAGGGAGGTGACTGACTACTCGGCACATGACCCTGCCACCTATAACCCGGCACTCATCAGCATGATGAGGGAGGTGATGCCTGACAGCGCACTGAAGGGGCGCAGCCTGACCGGCGACCTGATCAGGCGGGGTGACCTGGTGCTGCTGATCACACCCATCGATGCCGGTGCGCCGGCCGGGAGGCTGATACTGCCTCAGGTACAGGTGATACGTGACATACTCGACAACAACGCTGCCGCGGTGGTGCTCAAGGAGACGGAGGCTGCCGGCTTTCTGGAGAGAACCGGGGTGAAGCCGGCGCTGGTCATCACTGACAGCCAGATCTTTGCGGCAGCAGATGCGATAGTGCCGCGTGACATACCGCTCACCAGCTTCAGCATCATACTGGCGCGGCAGAAGGGTGACTTTGAGGAGTACCTCCGTGGAACGCCTAAGATCAGTGAGCTGAAGGATGGCGACCGGGTGCTGATGCTCGAGTCATGTACCCATAACGTCTCATGTGACGATATTGGCAGGGTGAAGATACCGCACTGGCTGAGGGAACATACCGGCAAAAAGCTGCTGTTTGATACCGTAGCCGGACTGGATGGCATACCGAGACCCATTGAGCAGTATGCACTGGTGATACAGTGCGGCGGCTGTATGGTGACCCACCGCCAGCTGATGAACAGGCTCAGTGAACCGAAGAGACACGGTATCCCCATCACCAATTACGGGATGGTGATAGCCTGGATACACGGTATCTTCAACCGCGCCACAGAGCCTTTTGCCGTCAGCAGGGAGAAGATCCGGGAAAAGTAATCGTAGAAGGCGGCTTCAGATACTATTCGCCTGTACCCAACGGATATGAATCTTCTATCTCCTTTAATACCGATCTCCCCTGCTCTTTAAGTACTATTCGCCCGTACCCTTCAGATATTTGTCAAGGAACAGCAGTATCTCTGAATAGGCCTTTATCTCATTCTCCTTCTTGACGAAGCCATGCCCCTCATCGGGGAAGATCAGGTACTCAACGGGCACCCCTGTCGCCCTGATCGCCTCCACCATCTCATCAGACTCCACCTGCAGCACCCTCGGATCATTGGCTCCCTGCAGCACCATGACCGGGTTCTTTACCTGATGGCCATGAAAGAGTGGCGAGATGTTGTAGAGACGTACCGAGTCGGCACTGTAGGGGTCACCCATCTCGGTGTATAGCGCATCACGGAATGATGCCCACCATGGCGGTATCGACTTGAGGGTACGCAGCCAGTTGGTCACCCCGAAGAGGTTGACCCCCACCTGGAACTCATCAGGGGCGGAGGTCATGGCTGCCATGGTCATAAAGCCGCCGTAGCTGCCTCCTATGATACCTATCCTGTCAGGATCAATATAGTTCTGCTCCTGCAGCCACCGCTTGCCCCATATACAGTCTTTCAGGTCTTTGTCGCCATGGTTACGGTCATCCATCATAAAGAAGCTCTTGCCATAGCCGCTGCTGCCACGGTTATTGACCCCCAGCACAGCATATCCGTGGTTCACCAGGTACTGTATTACCGGACTGTAATATGCCATTGTCTGTCCGCCCGGCCCGCCATGCACCCACACCAGTGCCGGCACCCTGTTCTTCCTGGTGGCCATGTGTGGCTTGTAGTATATTGCCGGTATCTCCAGTCCGTCAAAAGAGGGATAGCGTACCACCTCGGCAGTGACCAGGTTGTCAGGGTCGATCCCGGGATTGAGGGTGTGGGTCAGCCTCTTCATCTCCGGCTGGCCAAACTGATAGAGGTAAAGGTCACCCGGGGTCTTTGAGCTGCCGAGGCCAAGCAGCATGTAGCGCTCACTGTCAGAGATAGACACACTGTTGACACTGACGCCGGCAGCGACAGGGAGGAGCACCTTCCCGCCGGTGGCATACTCGGTAATGTCAAGCTCTATACGACCGTCATGGTTGATACCTATGACCCGGTACTTCTCATTCTCACTCAGCCACGCGCCGGTAACGTCCCAGTCAGCCTCAAAGAGCAGCTCATGCTCACCGGTGAGGGTTGAATACCTCATCAGATAGGAGAACTCACCGTCAGCATCAGTGGTGTAGAAGAACCAGCCATTGTCATTGGTGAACCCTGAGGCTGAATAGGCTCCCGGCTTGTCAGGATCAGACACCTCAGCCGACTCGCCGGTGACCAGGTTGTGAAGGAAGAGTCTCGACTGGCTGGTGGTGACCGCCTCTACCGTGGCAATAAGACTCCTGTCCTTGCTGGCACCGGCATAGTCATGCCCCTCTTCATTTCTCCATACCATCTCCTCCTTCCAGTCACCCACACTCATACTGTAGAGGTCGAAAAAAGCGGGGTCACGCTTGTTGGAGAGCAGGTACATCACACTGTGATCACGACTGAAACCTGCAAACTGTGCCTTGACCGCATCGCCAGGAGTGAGGTCGGTGGAGCTGCCGTCACTCTTCAGCAGATAGATGTGACTGTTCTCATCACCACCCCTGTCAGCCGAATAGAGAACCTCCCCGGTATTGCGGACATAACCGATGCCAAAGAGCGATTCGGTATCGGAGAAGGTGAGCTGCCTCCTGGTGCCATCAGTGAAGTCTATCTCAAACAGGTTGTAGATGCCTGTCTCATTGCTGGTTGCCAGACCCCTGCTCTCGTCAGGCGAGAAGCCTGAGAAGCGGATGTTTACGTTCTCGTAGAACTGGTCAATGGTGTACTGTGTGACCTCCCGCTTACCCGTGCAGGAGGCAAGAAGCAGCAGGAGGATGGGAAGAAAAACTCTTTTCATAGGTGCAGATTTTATTGTTATAACTGATTTGACTGGTTTATCTGATATAGTTGATTTACTGGTATGGCTGATCTGGCTGGTATTGCTGATCTGGCTGGTATGGCTGATCTGGCTGGTATGGCTGATCTGGCTGTTTTAACTGATAAGACTGATATAGTTGATTTCGCTGGTTTGATCCTTTTAGCTCTTATGGCGCATTTGACTGGTTTAACTGTTTATCCTGTAAAGGACGGAAAAATTTTACAACTGTTGCCAAGCTATCTGTCCCGACAATGTCAGACTCATCTGTCGCGGCAATGCCAGGCTATCTGACAGAACAATGTCAACCCATCTGTCGCAGCAATGCCGGGCCGCCTGGCAGGACAATCTCAACCCATCTCTCATGACAGGAAGCCGGATTGAGTTATCTCATTAGGCAATTCCAAATCTTTTTTTATATTTGAGTTCTGTTACAGTATTATGGGACGAAACTGGACCCTTGAATACAAGATTAAGATCAACCGTTCCGGGTTGTATCGCCGGTCATAGAGGAGCGGCCGGGGGTGTTGTCACACTCTCCCGGGAAGCCTTCCCTCCTTCTTCATCTCTCCCCTCAGACACACTTTTTTCACTCTTTCATCCATATTTAACCACATTCTAACCGCTCACTTATCATACTTAAATCATTTTCCCGATCGTACTCTTAACCTATAAAACTATCATCCTATTAACCTTTAAAATAATCATACACTTATGGATACATTAATTATCAACGGATCAGGACTGACAATCAATGATGTTGTCAATGTGGCCCGCCACGGCCAGAAGATTGAGCTTCACCCCGATGCACGCAAGAGGATTCTCAAGTGCCGCGCAATGCTTGAAAAGAAGATTGACGCCCGGGAGATCATGTACGGTGTCAACACCGGTATAGGCGAGTTCTCAGAGATAGTGCTCGGTGATGATCAGATCAAGGATTTCCAGAAGTATCTGGTTTATAACCATGCAGCAGGGATAGGTGACCCGGCACCCATCGAGGTGGTACGTGGTGCCATGCTCGGCCGTATCAATGTACATGCCCATGGCAACTCAGGCTGCCGCCTGGAGATCACCGAGACCTATGTGGAGATGCTCAACAAGGGGGTCACACCCTATGCCTGCCAGAAAGGGTCGGTAGGGGCATGCGGTGACCTGTCGCCGATGTCACAGATAGCGCTCCTGCTGATGGGCGAGGGGAAGGCCTACTACAAGGGTGAGCTGCTCGAGGGTGCCGAGGCGATGAAGAGGGCCGGCATCACCGTGCCCGGACTGCAGGCGCGTGACGGACTGGCAGCTATTAACGGTTCAAACATGCTGACAGCCATGAGCGCCATCTGGCTGGTTGATGCCAACAACTGGCTCAAGCAGGCTGAGATAGCCGCCTCTATGTCACTGGAGGCGCTCAAGGCCAACATGAGGCCTTATGAGCCGCTGCTGCATGAGGCACGCGGCTTTAAGGGAGCCATACGCAGCGCCGCAGCAATAAACAGGTGTGTCGCCGGCGGTGACCTGAAGGAGCAACGCATAAAGTCAAAGGTGCAGGATGCCTACTCAATGAGGTCAACACCACAGGTGATAGGAGCAGCACATGACATGCTGGCCTATGCACGCAGCCAGGTGGAGATAGAGCTCAACGGCGTGGGTGACAATCCGATATTCTTTCCCGACAAGGACCTGCAGCTCTCAGGAGCCAACTTCCAGGGGTCGCCGGTAAGTGTGCCGATGGATATGGCGGGTGCCTCAATAACGATGGTGTCAGTGATGTCAGAGCGCCGTATGAACCGGCTCAACAACCCGGCACTGAGCGTAGGACTGCCGGCATTCCTCTCCAAGGGGGCAGGCATGTTCTCAGGACTGATGCTGAGCCAGTATACAGCTGACATGATGATAGTTGAGCAGAGGATACTCTCTATGCCGGCCTCAATACAGTCGATACCGGCTGCAGCAGACCAGGAGGATTTTGTCTCGATGGGTATGAATACCGCAATAAAGAATAACCAGATACTTGACAACGCCTACGGTGTGCTGGGGATAGAGCTCATGGCAGCAGCACAGGCTCTTGACTTCAGGAAAGAGGAGTACAGCTTCGGTACCGGGGTGCAGACAGCCAAGGATGTGATCCGGAAGTATGTTGAGTTCCTCGATATTGACCGTCCGCTATATGCTGACCATACCACCATGAAAGAGCTGGTGAAGTCTTGTGAGATACTGTATGAGGTTGAGAAGAGAGTAGGAGCCCTTGAATAGTGCATCACCCTTCCCGGCTAAAGAGGCTATACCCCGCAATGGGTATAGCCTTCTTATTATTATGGTAATCAAATGATTCGCCTGCAGGTGGCACTGGCGGTGTAGCTGACGACATTGCCATCTGCCTGCAGGTGTAGCTGACGGTCTTGCTGTCTGCGTGGCGTTGTAGCTGGCGGCATTGTAATCTGCCTGGCGGCCACCCTGCAGCACACAGCTGCCCGCTGATGATGCCATCAGCTGCCGGTCGGCAGCGTCACCCTGCTACCGGTTACGGTAAGCCTCCACCCCTCTGTCAAGCCACTCGTTGTAGGCTGCAATATCAAAGTTGGTACCGCGCGGCTCTGTCAGGGGCACCCCATTAGGATCAACAATGGCGTAGAGAGGGAGTGAATTGGTGTTGAACATTGAGATCTCAATATCCTCATTCTTTTTCCCCATCGTCTTCTTCTCCTTGCCGTCAATCTTTGAGACAAACACCTCATCTGCCGGAAGTTTTGTACGATCATCGACGTAGAGTGCCACCAGCACAAAATTCTCACGCAGCCGCTTCTGTACCCCCGCATCAGACCATACACGTGCATCCATCTCCTTACAGTTGGCACAGGCATGACCCTTGAAATCGATCAGCACCGGCTTGTCCAGCTCACGTGCACAGGCGAGCGCCTGCTCCAGGTCAAAATAACCCTGAAGACCATAGTCAAAATGCAGGAAGTCAGCATACTTAGGCTCTTCACAGAGAGCAGTGGCTGCCTCGCTCTCAATGGCAACAGCCGGTCCGCGGTTTTCACTTATCGCCTTCAGCAGGTTGAACCCCGACGTCTCACGCGGGGGCAGCAGTGCCGAGACACCTGTCAGCGGAGCACCGAAGAGTCCGGGAACCAGGTAGAGGGCAAAAGTGAACGTGGCAACGATAAGTATAAACCTGAAGATACCAATATGAGGCAGGTCGCTGTCATGGGCAAACTTTATCCTGCCCAGCAGATAGAGACCCAGCAGCACAAACAGTACAATCCATATTGCCAGGTAAACATCTCTGGAGAGAATACCGAGGTTATAGACAGTGTCAATGGTTGAGGCAAACTTAAGGCTGAACGCCAGCATAATGAATCCGAGCACCACCTTCACCGAGTTGAGCCATCCGCCCGATCTGGGCAGCTTCTCCATCCATGAGGGGAAGAGGGCGAAGAGGGTGAAGGGAAGACCAAAGGCCAGCCCAAAGCCAAACATCCCGATGGTGGGACGAAGCACATCACCCGAGGCAGCCTCAACCAGCAGGGCACCAACTATCGGACCGGTACATGAGAAGGAGACCAGCACGGTGGTGAGACCGAGGAAGAAGGCAGCCAGAACACCACCCTTGTCAACCTTCGAGTCGGATGAGCTGACCCACTTTGAAGGAAGCACAATCTCAAAGGCACCCAGGAAGGATGCTGCAAAGAGCAGGAAGAGTGTAAAGAAGAGCAGGTTGGGTATCCAGTGGGTGCTGAGGGTGTTGGCAAAGCCGGCACCGGCACTGGTGAGTGAGACAATTATTCCCAGCGATGAGTAGAGCAGTATGATCGACAGCCCGAAGATAAAGGCCTGCCCTATGGCTGCCCCCCGCTTCCTGCTGCCCTGCGAGAAGAAGGCTACAGTCATCGGTATCATGGGAAAGACACAGGGGGTCAGGATACCAGCAAATCCGGCCAGCAGGGAGATAAAGAAGAATTTGAGCAGTCCCTTCTTCTCCTTACCTGCCGGAACCGTGCTGCCACCCTCCACTGTTGCGGTCTGAGATGCTGCTCCCTGAGTGCCGTCGCCTATGGTGACACTGAACTCCACATCACGGGGAGGAAGGCACTGCGCATCGTCACATGACATGAAGGTGACAAAGCCACTGACAGTAACAGGAAGCGAGGTGACAGTAAGCTTCTGCCGAAACTCGGCCACCCCGTCATGCATACCTATATCCATCCCGAAACTCTGGTCAAACTTAACCTCCGGAGGGGTGGTGGCAAACGGCACACCTTCAAAAGAGAAGCGGGCAGGAGAATCAAAGGTGAAGCTGGTGGCTATGGGACCCCCTTCAGGAAGATCCATCGCGTAAAGATGCCACGTATCATCTATGGTGGCACGCATCACCAGCTCATAATTGTTCCCGTCAACCTTTTCAGAGCTGAAATCCCATGTTACCGGCTCAAGAACCTGTGCATAGAGCATCATGCCCGGTATCAGAAGAGAAATAACAAGTGTCAGTAATTTTCGGTTTATCATAATCGCATCTTTTTCAGGCCACAAAAATAGTCATATTTGTTTAAGCTGATAACCTCCAGCAGTATCCACACCATCAACACCATCAACAACAGTTATAACATCCGGCAGAGAAAAAAGTTATAGCCGCACCAGGAGGCTGAGGGAGGATGCCGGAGAGGAGAAGGAGGTTACACGAAGGGGGATGCCGGAGAGGAGAAGGAGGTTACACGAAGGGGGATGCCGGAGAGGAGAAGGAGATTAAACGAAAGGGGGAAACCGGAGTGGAGAAGGAGGTTACACGAAGGGGGAAGCCGGGAGAGGAGGAGACAGTAAACGGAAAAGCTGGCAGCAGGAATAGTCAGCAGCCGGGACAATGAGGAGAGAAGGAAAAAAGGGAAAAGTCAGGGTAAAATATGTTATAGGAATTGAAAATAAAATTGGATGTTTCGTAATAATTCCTTATCTTTGTTCATTCTTTTATGAGAATTATTCTTACCTGATGAAAATAGAGGATTACAGATCGAGGTTAAAGGAGAAGGGGCTGAGGATCACTCCACAGCGCCTTGCAGTCTTTGAGGCTGTTGACCGGCTTCAGGATCATCCTACCGCTGAAGAGGTAAGCCAGTTTATCAGGAAAAAGTACCCTGACATTGCTTTGGGTACCGTTTACAAGACACTTGAGACCCTTGCCGAAAAGGCTATCCTGAAGAGGGTGAAGACAGACAGCGGACTGCTCCGCTATGATGCCATACAGGATACTCACCATCATATCTATTGCAGTCAGTGTGACCGTATAGAAGATTACCATGACAATGACCTCACCCGTATATTGTTTGACTATTTTAAGATGAAGCCTCTTCCCGATTTTGTTCTGGAAGATATTAAGGTACAGATTGTCGGCAGATTCACCGATGAGAGAGACTCGGTACAGAAGAAATAAGGCAGCCAGGCTGATGAACGAAGGTAAAACAGTTTTAATAAATTTATTACTAACCTATTAATTTACATTACCATGACAGAGCTAGGAAAATCTATCGTTAAAATGGACCTTGAGAAGCTTATCACTCTCCTGAACAAGGCGCTTGCCGACGAGTGGCTGGCCTACTATCAGTACTGGATGGGTGCCAAGGTTGTCAAGGGTCCGATGAAGGATGCAGTCATTGCTGAGCTTGTTGAGCATGCTGAGGAGGAGCTTGAGCATGCCGAGCTGATAGCTGACAGAATCGTTCAGCTTGGAGGAACCCCGGTACTCACCCCCGATGAGTGGACAAAGATCTCCAACTGCAGCTATGAGGTGCCTGAAGACCCCTTTGTATCTGTGATCCTTGATCAGAATATTAAGGGTGAGCAGTGTGCCATCAGGGTCTATGATGAACTGCTGCAGATCACCAGGGACAGTGACCCGATCACCTACAACATTGTACTGAAGATACTTGCTGATGAGGTTGATCATGAGGAGGAGCTGATTGCCCTTAAGGAGGATTATGACCTGATGATTGAACGCAGGAAGTGATCTCTCTCCGGTGAAACCGGATGAACGCCATTGCGCTCTGTTTATCAGATATTCAGTTAAATTATTAATAACCAAATAAATTAGATCCATTATGGAAGAAAAAACATTCACTATGCCACGTATTGGTGATGAGGCGCCTGAGTTCAAGGCAATCACCACACAGGGTGACATCAGCTTCCCGAAAGACTACAAGGGCAGCTGGGTTATTCTATTCAGCCATCCGGCAGACTTCACCCCGGTATGTACATCTGAGTTTATGACCTTCGCAGCGATGGAGGAGAAATTTGAAAAGGTCAACACCAAGCTGATAGGCCTTTCAGTTGACGGCCTCTACAGCCATATCGCATGGCTGCGTACCATCAAGGAGAAGATCGAGTACAAGGGGATGAAGAATATTGAGGTGAAATTCCCGCTCATAGAAGATATCACCATGGACGTTGCCACCAAGTATGGAATGATGATGCCGGGTGAGAGCAACACCAAGGCTGTCAGGGCAGTATTCTTTATTGACCCGAAGGGTATCATCCGTACCATTATCTATTACCCGCTCAGCCTGGGCCGTAACTTCGAGGAGATCTACCGCGTGGTTGTAGGGCTACAGACTGCTGATGCGTTCTCAGTGGCACTGCCGGCCGACTGGCAGCCGGGAGACGATGTGATCGTTCCTACCGCAGGCTCATGCGGCGTGGCACAGCAGCGTATGGAGAGCAAGGATGAGATGACCTGCTACGACTGGTTCTTCTGTACCAAGAAGCTCGACAAGCAGAAGGTTCTTGACAAGGTGGTGAAGAAGTAACAACTTTACCCGTCAACGTAAAGAAGGGGTGCCTCACATGTGGGACACCCTTTTTTGTTGTCTCTGTCGCGACGATGAAGGCTGGGCCGGCTGTCACTCTCCGCTGTGGCTGCTCTTCTGCCACAATGGAGGCAGGCCTGACCGGCTCTCAGTCAGCAGAGTGGTTGATCATACGGTAGAGGTCATTCCCCTTGTCATCGGTCACAATGAAGGCGGGCATATCCCTGACCACTATACGTCGCACCGCCTCCATCCCCAGCTCCTCAAAATCGATCACCTCCACCGACAGAATATTCTCCTCGGCAAGTATTGCTGCCGGTCCCCCCACCGATCCCAGGTAGAATCCGCCATACTTATGGCAGGCATCAATAACCTCTTTGGAGCGGTTACCCTTGGCCAGCATCACCAGTGAGCCGCCCTGGCTCTGGAACAGGTCAACATAACCGTCCATACGTTCGGCTGTGGTGGGGCCGAATGAGCCGGAGGCCATGCCTGTGGGTGTCTTGGCCGGACCGGCATAGTAGACCGGGTGGTTGCGGAGGTAGTCAGGCATAGGGTGACCCTCATCAAGCCGCTGCCTGATACGTGCGTGAGCCGTGTCACGCGCCACTATCAGGGTGCCGCTGAGGCTCAGCCTGGTCTTCACCGGGTAGCCGGAGAGCTGTGCAAGTATCTCCTTCATAGGGCGGTCAAGGTCTACCACCACCGGCTTGTCCAGCTGCGGTGCCCGGGCCGGCATGAACCTGCCCGGATCGCTCTCCAGCTGCTCAAGGAAGAGTCCCTCACGGGTGATCTTACCCTTTATGTTACGGTCGGCACTGCAGCTCACCCCTATCCCTGCCGGGCACGATGCGGCATGCCTGGGCAGCCTGATGACCCTCACATCATGCACGAAGTACTTACCTCCGAACTGTGCACCCATACCATATTGTTGACACATACGGGTGATCCTCCCCTCCCACTCCACATCGCGGAAAGCGCGGCCGCCGGCGCTGCCGCTGAGAGGCAGGTCATCGAGGTAGCCGGCAGAGGCCAGCTTCACCGTCCTGAGAGTCATCTCGGCTGAGGTGCCGCCGATCACTATGGCCAGGTGGTAGGGAGGACAGGCCGCCGTACCTATATCCTCTATCTTCTCACGGATAAACTGCATCAGCGAAGCCTCATTCAGCAGCCTCTTTGTCTCCTGGTAGAGGAACGACTTGTTTGCTGAGCCGCCCCCCTTGGCGATAAAGAGAAAACGGTACTCACCGCCGGGGCAGGAGGTGATATCTATCTGGGCAGGGAGGTTGGTGCAGGAGTTCTTCTCATTGAACATGGTGAGAGGAACTATCTGCGAGTACCGGAGGTTCTTCTCACCATAGGTCTCCCAGATGCCGCGGCTGAGATAGAGGGCATCATCAATACCGGTATAGACATCCTCACCCTTCCACGCCATGACAATGGCGGTGCCGGTATCCTGACACCAGGGGAGCTTACCCTCCGCAGAGATCACCGAGTTGCGGAGCATCATCCACGCAATGAACCGGTCATTGTCAGAGGCCTCAGGGTCATCAAGGATCATCGCAAGCTGCTTCACATGCGGGGTGCGAAGGTAGAAGTTAACATCATCAAAGGCCTGACGTGCCAGCAGCGTGAGAGCGTCAGGGTCAACATGCAATATCTGCCTGCCACAACACTCTGACACTCTGACATGATCACCAGAGATATGACGGTACCGGGTCTCATCCTTCCCATGAAGAAAAGGCTTCTCGTAGATAAATTCTGCCATGACACTTCAGCTTTTAGGTGGTTACCATACCAAACTTACGCAAAATGGATCGATCTGATTATCTAAATAGGCAGGAAAGTCTTGCGGAGAGGCTCAGATCGAAAACGTTTGAAATAACCATAACAGCGGTAACGTCCGAAAAATCAGCACATGGAAGCGTTCAAACGGCATTGCCGGCCGGAATAATAGATTAATTTTGAGGGTATAAAGAGAGCCGTGTGACAGAGTAAACAGTTACATAGCCCTGAAGCAGTTTTGATGAGAAGAGGCTCCGGTGAGCCAGCCAAAACAGTAAAGAGTATAGATAACATGAACGAAGTCTACAGACGTAAGCCGCGCCTTGCACGCCGTCAGATCTGGAACATGAGTTTCGGCTTCCTGGGAATCCAGGTAGGTTTTGCCCTTCAGAACGGCAATGTGAGCCGTATCTTTCAGACTCTCGGGGCTGAGATCGACAATATCCCGATACTGTGGATCGCCGCGCCGGTGACCGGCCTGCTGATACAGCCTATCGTAGGGCATATGAGTGACCGCACCTGGAACCGTCTGGGGCGCCGGCGTCCCTACTTCCTGGTGGGAGCGATACTCGCCTCAATGGCGCTGGCCATCATCACCAACTCACCCTCATGGATCTTCGCCACCATGATGCTCTGGATCATGGATGCCTCCATCAATATCACCATGGAGCCCTTCAGGGCCTTTGTGGGTGATATGCTGCCATCAGAACAGCGTACCACCGGGTTTGCCATGCAGACCTTCTTTATCGGCATAGGGGCGGTGATAGGCAGCTTCCTGCCGTGGGCCCTGGCCAACTGGTTTGGTGTGGCTGAGGTGCCGGCCGAGGGGAAACTGATACCCTTCAACCTCAAGCTCTCATTCTATATTGGTGCGGCACTCTTCCTGCTGGCGGTACTGTGGACCATTATCCGTACCAAAGAGTACTCACCGGCTGAGCTGGAGGAGTATGAGAAGGGTGAGAGAGCGGCGCGGGGTGAGCTGATACCACAACCTGACGGTGAGCAGCAGGATATCATCACCGCAGAGAGCCACACGGTCATATCACGGTTCAGCTTTTACAGGCCGGGGTTCATCTGGCTGGCGGCAGGCCTCCTGCTGACACTGGCTCTCTCACAGGCCGGACTGGAGAAGGAGCTATACGTGGTTACCGGCGGTATCACACTCTTCGGGCTGCTACAGATCATTGCCGGAGTGCTGAGGTCGGGTGGCAGGGGCAACAACGGGCTCAACAGTATCATGACTGACCTCAGGCTGATGCCCCCCACCATGAAGCAGCTGGCAGTGGTACAGTTCTTTACCTGGTTTGCGCTCTTCTCACTGTGGATATACACCACCTCGGCAGTCACCTCCAAGGTCTACGGTACCACTGACACCTCCTCACTGGCATACAACCAGGGCGCCAACTGGGTGGGGGTGCTCTTCGGCATATACAACGGCTTTGCGGCGCTGGTAGCCTTCCTGCTGCCGGTACTGACAAAGGTCACCTCGCGGAAGATAACACATGCGGTATGCCTCCTGGCCGGAGGGGTGAGCCTTATGTCAATAGGCATGATAAATACACCCGGGATGCTGATAGTACCCATGCTGGGGATAGGCCTCGCCTGGGCCAGCATACTGACAATGCCCTACGCCATCCTGACCGGCTCACTGCCGCACAACAAGATGGGGGTATACATGGGTATCTTCAACTTCTTCATAGTAATACCACAGATACTGGCAGCAAGCATACTGGGCAGCATGGTGAAGCACCTCTTTGAGGGTAACACAGTGCTGGCACTGGTCTCGGGAGGCATCTCAATGATTATTGCTGCTATAACAATGAGCTTTGTGAATGATGTCGACTTCAAGAGATAAAGGAGAGCTGAAGGGATGCATCTTTGACCTCGACGGTGTGATCGTTGACACCGCCAGGTACCACTTCATGGCCTGGAGGCGGCTGGCCAAGGAGCTGGGCTATGAGTTCACCGTGGAACACAATGAGGAGCTCAAGGGGGTGAGCCGCATGAGATCACTGGAGATACTGCTGGCAAAAGCGGGTATTGAGGTTGACGATGAAGAGAAGGAGGTGCTGGCAGCACGTAAGAATGAGTGGTACAAAGAGTTTATCTCAGGCATGACGGCAGAGGAGATCCTGCCGGGGAGCGTGAGGCTGCTGAGGAGGCTGCGCAGGAGAGGGATACTCACCGCCATAGGGTCAGCCAGCAAAAATGCACGTACAATAATTGAGAGGACAGGCCTCAACAGCCTGTTTGACGTTATCGTTGACGGTAACATGGTCACCAGGGCCAAGCCCGACCCGGAGGTGTTCCTCAGGGGGGCAGCTGAGATGGGGCTGACACCCGGGTCATGTGTGGTGCTTGAGGATGCCAGGGCCGGCATAGAGGCAGCCCGGGCAGCAGGGATGAGGTGTGTCGGGGTGGGTGACCCCGATGAGCTGACCGGGGCTGACATGGTCATCACCGACCTTAGTGAAATAACAGTTAAAGAGTTGAGAAAGCTAATAAACAGGATATGAGCGACTCCCGTTTTCAGCCCGATGAGTGGAAGATTATCGAGACAAGGTTCGAGCCGGCCGGCGGCCGCGAGTCGGAGAGCCTCTTTGCCCTCGGTAACGGTATGATGGGCCAGAGAGCCAACTTTGAGGAGAGCTATTCAGGTGACACCCTCCGAGGGAGCTACGTGGCCGGCATCTACTACCCTGACCGTACCGTGGTGGGGTGGTGGAAGGTGGGCTACCCTGAATATTTCGCCAAGGTGCTCAATGCACCCTCATGGATAGATATCTCAGTCAATATTGATGGTGAGGAGCTCGACCTGGCACGTTGCACCCTGAACCATTTCAGGCGTGAGCTCGACATGCGCAGAGGGGTGCTCACCCGGCAGTTTACTGCTGTGATGCCCTCAGGGGCGGTGGCGGAGGTGATGGCCAGACGGTTCCTCTCAATGGCTGAGCCTGAGCAGGCAGCTATTGAGTATAGTGTGCGTATCACCGGAAGAGGAGGCAGGGTGAGGCTGGCGTCACTACTCAGCGCCGACGTGCATAATGAGGATGCCAACTACGGTGAACAGTTCTGGGAGAACTGCTCGGCAGTGAGTGAGGGGCGCCGCGCCGTGGTGACGGCCCAGACAAAAAAGACAGGGTTCATCGTCGCCACAGCGATGGAGAACCGCTACACAGTGAACGGTACCACAGCCGACGAGGAGAGTACCGTGGCGGAGAAGATGACAGCAGCCAGCCACTTCAGCGCAGAGTGGTCTGACGGTGACACCTTCACCATCACCAAGTATGCAGCTATCCTCTCATCATTCAACCACCCGGCAGCCGGACTGCCGGGGAAGGCGATGGCAGCAGCAGGGAGGGCGGCAGAGAAGGGTTTTCAGACAATGCTCAGTGAACATGGCAGGGTGTGGGAAGAGAAGTGGAGCCACGGAGATATAACCATCACAGGTGATATAGCCGCACAGCAGGGAATACGGTTTAACATATACCACCTCAACCAGACCTATACCGGTGATGACCCGCGACTCAACATCGGCCCCAAAGGGTTCACCGGTGAGAAGTACGGGGGAAGCACCTACTGGGATACCGAGGCGTTCGTGCTCCCTTTCTATCTCAGCACGGCAGACACCCACGTGGCACGTAACCTGCTGCTATACCGCTATAAGCACCTGGAAAAGGCGATTGAGAACGGCACCAGGCTGGGCTTCACCGGCGGGGCAGCACTCTACCCCATGGTAACGATGAACGGCGAGGAGTGCCATAATGAGTGGGAGATAACCTTTGAGGAGATACATCGTAACGGCGCCATAGCATGGGCTATATACAACTATGTGAGACATACCGGTGATGAAGAGTACCTGGCACAGTACGGACTGGAGGTGCTGATAGCCCTCTCACGATTCTGGGTGCAGCGGTGCAACTGGTCCGGAGAGAAGCAGATGTATGTCATCCTGGGAGTAACCGGTCCCAATGAGTATGAAAACAATGTCAACAACAACTGGTACACCAACAAGATGGCTCAGTGGACGCTGCGCTATACAGTAAGTACCATTGAACGGCTGAGGCAGAGTGACCGGGAGAGGTTTAATGCGGTTGCACGGCGTACCGGCCTTGTACTGCCCGGTGAGACAGAGCGCTGGCAGCAGATAGCTGACAACATCTTCTTGCCCCTGCACGGTGAGCCGCCAATATTCCTGCAGCAGGAGGGCTACATGGATAAGGAGCAGCTGACAGTCAGTGACCTTGACCCGGCAGTGAGGCCCCTCAACCAGCACTGGTCGTGGGACCGTATCCTGCGGTCAGTGTTTATCAAGCAGGCTGACGTGCTGCAGGGTATATACTTCTTTGAAGATCAGTTTGATGAGGAGACCATCAGACGCAACTTCGAGTTCTATGAGCCACGCTGTGTACATGAGTCTTCACTCTCACCCAGCATACACGCGGTGATAGCTGCACGACTGGGTGACACAGAGAGGGCATACACCCTCTACCTCAGAACGGCACGGCTCGACCTGGATGACTACAACCGTGAGGTGAGAGAGGGGCTCCACATAACCAGCATGGCAGGGTCATGGCTCGCCATCGTGGAGGGGTTCGGCGGTATGCGTACCGGCAGCGGGAGGGTGGCCCTCAGCCCCCTGATACCTGCAGCATGGGACTCATACTCATTTATTATCAGATTTAGAAACAATCCCCTCAGGGTAGAGGTGAAGAGAGAGGCGGTCACAGTGACCAACCTCTCAATGTCAGAGATACCACTTGCCGTTTATGGTGAAGAGGTCACCCTCTCCCCCGGGAAAGAAAGGAGGTTCACAGGAAAATGAAAAGGATCACAACGCTATTGCTGCTGCTCGTCGCAGCGATGATACCGGCAGCGGCACAGCTGATAGAGAGGGTTGACCCTCCCTCATGGTTTACAGGCATGAACGGGGAGGCCCTGCAGCTGATGGTCTACGGGAAGGAGATAGGCTATTATGAGGTGTCAACCAGCTACCCTGGCATAGAGGTGAAGAGCACGGTACGAACCAGCAACCCCAACTACCTCTTCGTCAACCTCAACATCACCAGGAGAGCGCAGCCGGGAACGGTAACCCTCACCTTCACCCGCGGCCGCCAGAAGGTGACACACAGCTACCCCCTCTATGAGAGGCCGGCAGGTGCCGCACGGGGCTTTACCACTGCCGACGTGATCTACCTGCTTATGCCTGACCGCTTTGCCAATGGTGACCCCGCCAATGACAACCTGAAGGGTATGACAGAGCAGATCAACAGGAGCAACCCGTCAGGCAGACACGGGGGCGACCTGAAAGGTATCACTGACCACCTCGACTACCTGCATGAGCTGGGGGTAACAGGTGTATGGCTCAACCCCTTCCTTGAAAACAACCAGGAGCGGTACTCATACCACGGCTACTCCACCACCGACTTCTACAGGGCTGACCCGCGGTATGGCACAAATGAGGAGTTCAGGCAGCTGGTAACGGAGGCACATAAAAGAGGGATGAAGGTGGTGATGGATATGATCTTTAACCATTGCGGCTCATTCCACTGGTGGATGAACGACCTGCCGTGCGATGACTGGATACATCAGTTTGACCGGTTCACCCGCACCAACTACAGCGCTTCGGTATGGATGGACCCCTATGTGGCTGAGAGTGACCGTACACTGATGGAGAAGGGGTGGTTTGACGTCACCATGCCAGACCTCAACCAGCAAAACCCGCTGGTAGAGACATACCTCATACAGAACAGCCTCTGGTGGATAGCCTTCAGTGACCTCGACGGTATCAGGATGGACACCTACCCCTACCCCCTCCCGGAGATGATGTCACGGTGGGCCAAAAGGGTTGAGGAGGAGTTCCCGGGATTCTTTATAGTGGGTGAGGTGTGGTATGATGATGCAGCACACACCTCATACTGGGCATACAATAAGGTGAACAGTGACGGCTACCAGTCAAACCTGCCATCAGTAACCGACTTCCCCCTATGCTTTGCCACTCACGGGGCATTTACCTCCCATAGCCCCAATGAGGGTGTCGGAAGACTCTATAATGTTCTCTCACAAGACTTCCTCTATCCTGAGCCCTACAGGAATGTGATCTTCCTCGATAACCACGACATGACAAGGTACTTCACCCAGACCGGCAGCAGCCTTGATATCTACAGGATGGCGCTCGGCTTTATCATGACAACAAGAGGTATCCCGCAGATATATTACGGCACAGAGATCGTCATGGAGGGCGACAAGAGCAGGGGCGACGGCCACCTGAGACAGGACTTTCCGGGAGGATGGGCAGGTGATGAGAAGAACGTCTTTACCGGCACAGGCCTGACAGAGACCGAGAGGGAGGCACTGCAATACACAAAGATGATACTCAACTGGCGGAAAGGCAAAGAGGTGATACACACCGGGAGACTGAAGCACTACCTGCCGGAAGAGGGAGTGTATGTCTACTTCAGATACAATGAGAAGGAGAGCGTGATGGTGGTGCTCAACAACAATGAGAAGGAGAGCCGGAGAGTGGAGGGCAGCAGGTTTGCAGAGTCACTGGAAGGGTACAACAGCGGCAGGGAGATCGTCACGGGAAAGGGTATTGACAACCTGCAGTCGTTCACCATAGAGCCCAAATCAATAATGATTATTGAGTTGAAAAAGCAGTAGTGAAACCCGGTCTCAAAAGCAGGAGTGAAACCAGTGGTGACACTCGAACCAGAGACCAACCAGAAAACCAGATAGTGATAATCGAACTAAAACAGAGAGACAATGATGAGAGAACATCTTTTTAAGATCATTTTGCTGCTTATCGGTATAGCAGCGGTGGCGGTGGCATGCCGTCCAAAAGCGGCACAGATTACCGCTCCGGTAAAGACATCAGTAATACATGCCGACTGGACCCGCAACATGGTACTCTATGAGATCAATGTGAGACAGTTCTCAGCTGAGGGCACCTTTGCAGCTGTTGAGGAGGCGCTGCCACGACTGAAGGAGCTGGGCGTCAACGTGCTGTGGCTGATGCCCATACATCCCATAGGCGAGATAAACCGCAAGGGTGAGTTGGGAAGCTACTACTCAATAACCGACTATAAGGGTGTCAATCCTGAATTTGGTACCCTCGATGACCTCAGGTCACTGGTAGAGAGGGCACACGAGATGGACTTTCACGTTATCCTCGACTGGGTGGGTAACCACTCGGCGTGGGACAGCCCGCTGGCAGAAAAGTACCCTGAGTGGTATGAGAAGGGTGCTGACGGCAGCTTCGTCTCGCCCTATGACTGGACCGACGTGATACAGTTTGACTATACGGCAGAGCCGCTGTGGGACTATATGATAGGTGCTATGCGCTACTGGGTGGAGGAGGTGGCTGTTGACGGCTACCGGTGTGACTTCCCCGGGCTGGTGCCTGAGGAGTTCTGGTACAGGGCCACCAGTGAGCTAAACGCCATAAAGCCGGTGCTGATGCTTGCTGAGGATGAGAGCCACTCACTGCTGCTGGAGCGCGCCTTTGACATGAACTATGCATGGGCACACCACCACCTGATGAATGCGGTGGCTGGCGGAGAGCGGCGCCCGGCAGCGCTCGACAGCCTCCTCAGCCACGAGCTGGTGAAGTATGACCCTGAGGTCTACCGGCTGCGCTTTATGACCAACCATGATGAGAACTCATGGAACGGCACCATCAATGAGCAGATGGGTGAGGCACAAAGGGCGCTGGCCTGCTACCTCTTCACCATACCGGGCGTACCCCTCCTCTACAACGGCCAGGAGGCTGACCTCGACAAGAGGCTGCTCTTCTTTGAGCGTGACCCGATAGAGTGGAAGGAGAGTGAACTGACACCCTTCTACACCACACTGGTACACCTGCGTACATCACACCCCGCACTGCGCCACGGCAATGAGGGGGGATCATATGAGAGGCTGAAGAGCAACCAAAAGAGTGTGATAGCCTATAAAAGGGTGAAGGGTGATGAGGAGGTGCTAACCATACTTAATCTGAGCGGCAGAGCAGCGAAAGTGACTCTCAGGGGCGGTGAAGGGAGCTACAGGGATATCTTCACCGGCAAGGAGAGGGTGATATCAAGCGGCGACAGGCTGCAGATGGAGCCGTGGGGATATATGGTAATGACAAGATAGATCTTCAGGCTGGCAGCTCCCTCCGGTACGGCATGTAGCCACAGGGCGTAACCCCCGGGGCTATACGCTGGCGGCGGGAGAGAGCTTAATGTACCGGTACCTGACCGGTGATGAGCTACCTCTTCACCACCCTTACTACAGCGTTGGCGCGGTCGGCGGTGGCACGGTCAGCGGTGGCTCTGAGGTAGTAGATACCCGGCGGCAGCCCGTCACCGTACAGTGTCACCTCACCGGCATCGCCGGGCAGTGTCATCATACGTACCACACTGCCGTCGGAGGTGAAGAGCTCAAGGGTATGGGGTGTCACCCCCGCGCTGCTGCTGAACCGTACTGTTGCCTGCTCAGCAAAGGGGCTGGGAAAGACCTCCATGGAGAGGATACCCTCCTCAGCAGCTGCCGGCCCCTCCACCCCCAGGAGGAATGAGGGTCTCTCCACCCTCGCTGAGGTGTAGAGACGGTACTCACCCGGCTGAAGTAAGATAGGCGTTTCACGGTTGCCACTGCCAACATCAAGGGCTGTGCCCCGGAAGAACTCATACCAGGTACCGTTACGGGTGAAGGAGGGTGATACCTCACGTGGGAAGATATCAAAGTTGCCCATCACCACCACATCCATATCAGGGTGTTCAATGTTGAGGCGCTTGGTCTCACCTGACTCATACAGGGTGAAGTTGTCCGACGAGAAGGCAGGCTCCCTCTTCTTCAGCCTGATCAGGGCTGAGAAATTGTCATACAGGTTCCTGCGTGCAGGAACATCAAGGTAGTCCCACCTTACCGGACGGGGGCCCAGCGGATCATTATTGTAGTTCCTGCCATAGTCATATCCCAGCTCCTGAAACTGCCACAACATTTTCGGACCCGGCATGGTCATAAAGAAGGTGGCTGTCAGCTTGATCCTCTTAAGCGCATTGGTGAGCTCCCTGATATTGTATCCGCCCACCGACTCACCCTGGTTAAGGTTGAGCCACATTATCCTCTCCTCATCATGGCTCTCCATGTAGTCAACGATGCCCGGCTGGTTCCACCCCCGGTTACGCCATGAGGCGTCAGCAAGCGACATGTTCCATTCACTGCGGCTGGTGGAGGCTGCCTGGTAGCGGCCCCAGCTATTGCCCCACAGCAGAAAGCCATTGTCAGCCAGCTCCTTCTCCTCATTGTTGTCAGTGAAATGTTCCAGAATCAGTATAGCGTCAGGCCTGTATGACCATATCCGCTCCCCCAGCCTCTTCAGGATGGCGATCCGTGATGCGTCATAGGCCCACCCGTCACCAGGCCTGTTGGTGAACCCTTTGGTAAAGTCAAACCTGTAGCCATCTACCCTGAACTCCTCAATCCAGTAGCGGCAGACACTGTCGGCAAAGGCCCTGGTAGCGCTGCTCTCATGGTTGAAGTCGTAGCCCCATGAGTAGGAGGTGTTGGGAGAGCTCTCATTGAACCAGGGGTTGTCAGCTGCCGGGCGTCCCGTGCTGCTGTTCCAGTACATCCTCACCAGCGGGTTGCTGCCATAGGCATGGTTAAGCACCATATCCATTATCACCGCTATACCCCGTCCATGGCACGAGTCGATAAGCTCTTTCAGCTCATTGGGCGTACCGTAATACTTGTCTACGGCAAAATACATCGCCGGGTTGTAGCCCCAGCTGTTGTTACCCTCAAACTCATTCACCGGCATCAGCTCAATAGCATTGATACCCAGTCGCTTGAGATAGTCAAGCGTGTCACGTACCGCTCTGAAGCTGTGTTTCTCAGTGAAGTCACGTACCAGCATCTCATAGATGACCAGGGTGTCAGCTGCCGGCACTACAAAGTTGTTGTACCTCCATTCATACTGATCCTCTCTTGTCCGGAAGACCGATACCAGGTTCTCGGCGAGCCCCTCCGGGTAGGGCTTCAGATCGGGGTAGGTCTCCTGCTCAATGTAACGGTCATTCCAC
This sequence comes from uncultured Rikenella sp., assembly GCA_964537135.1. Lineage (GTDB taxonomy): Bacteria > Bacteroidota > Bacteroidia > Bacteroidales > VadinHA17 > SR-FBR-E99. The sequence goes on along the minus strand of CAZHZC010000007.1, from coordinate 102,749 downwards.
GGGTCAAGCACCTTCTCAGCATAGGGATCCGGTATCCTGATCTCCTCATCGATAAGGTACTGGAAGCCGTACTCCTCATCAGGATGCAGTCCGGTCACCTCAAGCCAGAACCACTCACCGCCGGGTGTACGCCGCATGAACCCTTCACTGCTGTGTGCCCAGCCGTTGAAATCGCCCAGCACAAAGATATTGCCCTTGCCGGGTGCATAGAGCAGGAAGGCTGCTGACCCCTCCGAGGTGATATTCACCCCGGGTCGCAGCCCTGCCGGGTGGGGCGCCGTGACAGGCTCAGTACGGATAAAGTACCATGCCGAATCGGCCTTCATGACGTTGTTGTGCCAGGCCCTGGCCAGCAAGAGGGAGCTGCCCGCCCCGGTGGCGGTGAAGGTGTGGCTGAGGGTGGCTCCGGTAACCTTCTTCACCACTGCGCCATTGTGGTAGAGGATGACCGAGTCAGCCACCGTGGCGGCCGCCTCCACCGTGATAAGCTCACCCTCATCAACCAGTGAGGTGTAGAGTGCAGGCTTCAGCAGACGCAGCTCGAAAGAGGCCTCCTCGGCTACATCATAGAAGATATCAAAGCCACCGGTGGCACGACCCGTACGGCTGCCGTTGGCATTGCGAAAGACAAAGGCGAGCCTCATTATCTGCTCATCATCAGGCACCCCGTAATATTCGCGGATTGAGGGGGTGATCTCCAGCGTGTAGCTGTTGGCCGATATACGGGTCAGCTTCGCCCTGGGGATATTCTCTGACCAGCCGGCAACAACATACTTCCAGTCAGAGGGTGAGCTGCTGGCAGCAGTGATAACACCCGTATGGGCATAGAGGTCATCACCGGTATAATCTTTCAGCCCCGTATCACCCTGGTCAGCATGGAAGGTGATGGTTACCGGTGATGAAGCCACCGGGAAGAGGGGGTCAGCTGTCACCACCTGGGCAGCAGCCCGTGAGCAGGTGAGCAGCAGCAGTAACGCAACTATCACTCCGTTTGATCTTGTCATGCTATTTACTCTGATAGGTTGTCTCATTTGGTCAATTTACTCATCAGATGAGTTCTCTCGTCTGATCGATTCTCTCATCTGATTGGTTGTCTCGTCTGATCGATTCTCCCATCTGATTGGTTGTCTCGTCTGGTTGATTCTCTCATCCGATGTGTTGTCTCAGCTAGTAGGCTCTCTCTTATCTGAAATATTGTCTCCTCAGATCGAATTTCCCATCTGATTGGTTGTCTCACAAAACAATCAAAAACCTCTTCCCGTCAAAGAAGAGGTTTTTGATAATAATGATATGGTTTAAAACCAGTTGTTCAATGAACAGCCGGCTCTGGCCGGCGGTCATACGACGCGCCGGCAGGCCGTGGTCAGTTCTTTGTCATGGTAGCCACCCTTGACCATGGGTTGAGGGTGATGGTATAGTTGCCTGCTTCTGATACGGGGATATTGCTTCCGCCCGGGGTGAGAGCACCCAGGTCTCCTCCGAAGTCAAAAGCCCATGCATCATTGGCTCTGAACTTGAACTCACCTGCAACAAGATTCATCGTCACCGTGAAGTGGCCGGCGACGCCATCCCAGGTCATGTCAGTATCGGTGTCCCACCCGCCCGGGGTGGCATGTCCGATGACACCCCATCTGTCAGCACGGTAGCTGTATTCCAGTGGAGTGCTCAGGTCGAGGGTGATGGCATAATCACCTGCAACATCGGTACTGATGTTATCTCCTCCGGCAATAAGCTTATTGTCGCCCGGATTGGCACCGTAGTTGAGGCCCCAGTCATCATTGGCCCTGAACTTCCACTCGCCGGCAGGCATATTGATACCGCCCAGCCAGATACGCAGTGCAGGGTCATAGGTCAGTGGTAGCTGCGAAGCCCAGCCGGTGAGCTCTCCTATCACGCCCCAGCTGGTAGCTACGGCGGTATAGGTCATCGGCTCAGCGCCGGCATTGACATTGATCTTGTAGTAGCCGGCAGGTAACGCAATATTAGCGGCACCGCCGTCATCACTCAGGGTACCGGCAGCGTCGCCGACACCATAGTTGGGACCGTCCCAGTTGGGCTTTGAGGCAAACTTCCAATTGTTGGTGGCGTTGGCCATATAGATATAGCCCTCCACATTATTGGGGTCAGCCTCATTGCTCTTCACCATGGGTGTGTTGCCCGGAGACCAGTCGCCATAGCCGGAGCCGGGATAGCTCGCCACAGCATAATCACCAGGTACCCACCACTCCCTGACACTTACCAGGGTGGTGAATGTGTACTCCCTGCCATAGGCTGTTCCCGCCTCAGTGGTGGCATAGGCCCGCAGGTAGTAGGTGGTGAGACCCTTCAGTCCGGTGACGCTGCTCACAAACTCACCTGTCCCGTTACCGTCTGAGGTGGTACCGTCAGCAATGGTGGGGTTGGGTGAGGTGGAGAAGCAGACACCATAGGCGGTCACTGCCGAGCCGCCGTCAGCAGTGACATTACCACCGCTCACCGCCGTGGTGCCACTGATATCGGTCACCTCAACGGTGGTCACCGTAGCCAGTATGGGCAGCGTGGTGAAGGTGAGCTCCTCACCGTAGCGTACACCGGCCGGACCGGTAGCGTAGGCGCGGGCATAGTAGGTGGTGGCAAAGTCAAGGCCTGAGAGCAGCACATGGAAGGCGGCCGTAGTGCCAGCCCCGCTATAGAGGGCCTTGGACTTATCAACGGTAGGGTTGGCTTGTGTATCATAACAGATACCCTTCTCGGTGAAGCCCTCACCCTCAGCAATCACAAATCCTGTCACGGTGGCACTGCTGGAGCTGATATTGAACACCTTGGTGGTGCCCAGGGCCGGATCAAGCCTGATATCAGACATCTCCTTGGTACAGCCGGTAATGATCAACAGAGCCGTCACCGGAAGGATCAGCATCATTAATATTGGTTTCTTTTTCATCGCTAATTCTTTAAAATGACCCTCTCTTAGTTATTCTTTACAATGGTACATTTACCGGCCTCGTTGGGACCGTCTGACCGGGTGATGGTCAGGGTGATGGTGTAGTTGCCCGCAGTGACAGGTATGTTAGCGCCATCATGGAAGAGGTCGTTGAGGTCTGATCCGCCCGAGCCAAAGCCCAGGTTCCAGGCCCAGGCGTTGTTCAGCCTGAACTTTATCTCACCATCAGTCAGGTCAATGGTTATTGACCATGTTCCTGTCTCAGGATCATACTCCATCGGCTGGTCGGGTGTGTCCCATTCGTTCGGGGTGGCTGACCCTACCAGGCCAATCCTGTATTCAGACATCTCATATTTCAAGGTGTTGAGGTTAACGGAGAGCATCTCCCATCCGCTTCTCTCCGATACGATGCCTGCACCGCCCACGGAGAGATCGCCTCTGTCACCGCCATAAACCGTTCCCTCATCGGGGTCAGTAAGGGTAAAGGGCATGCTCATGTCAAGCTTCACCAGCCCGCTGTAGGTGCCGTCACCCAGGGGCGACTCGATTATCTGCTCTCTGCCGGAGCCGTTGAGCTCAAGGCGCGGCAGACCGTAAAGGGTAGCTGTCACCGCTTTGACGGCAGAGCTGTAGGTAAACGGATTGGTACCGGTACCGGGGGCGCCGGTGCCGGCATCAACAACCAGCACCGCCCTGAGACGTAGCTCAAGACTGGTGGGCACCTCGGGAGGAAACTTTCTGATCAGCAGGCTGTTCAGGTCACTGATAGCCACCTTCATCGAGTTGCAATGGACGCCTGACCAGAGGGTCACAGGATCAGCAAAGGCTGACCCGGCAGCTGCAGCCTCAAGGTAGTAGGCAGCAGAAGCCTGGAAGCCGGGATCAACGGGGGTACCAATAAATTCAAGTACCTGGCCGGCCATACTCCTCTGCAGTGTCAGGTCTGGCACTGTGGTGAGTACGGGAGCTGTCGGGCTGGATGACATTACAACCTTTTCACCATCCTTTTCGCAGGCGGTGATCATGGCTGCCAGCCCGATGAATGTCAGATATATCAATAGATTCTTCTTCATCTCTCTTCAGATTATTTTAATTAGTAACCCGGGTTGTTTTGTCCGTTATAGTTCGGATTGGCTGCAAGCTCATCACCGGGTATCGGGAAGAGGTTGAGGTGCTCTGATGTACCGCTGCCGGTAAATGCCCCGCCCTTCCACTGCCAGAGGTAGCTGCTTCCGGTAAATTTGCCAAAGCGTACCAGGTCAGTACGACGCTGTGCCTCATAATAGAACTCACGTGCACGCTCATCAATAAGGAAGTCGAGCGTGAGCTCAGCGGCGGTGATATTGCCGCTGTTGTCGCCATAGGCACGCTCCCTGATTATGTTCACATCAGCTACCGCTGCCTCAATATTGGCGGCGCCACCCAGCCTGTAGAGTGCCTCAGCCCTCATCATGTAGGCGTCAGCCAGCCGGAAGACCGGGAAGTCGGTGCAGGCGTAGGCGGTGTTGTAGTTGGAAGGCAATGAGCCGTCACTGTTACGTGCCGTAAACTTATAGACCCCGATACCATAGTCGCCGCTGGATGACGGGCTGGGTATGTTGGAGGCCTTCTTCATCTTCAGGAAGACACGTGAGTCAGGGCTCGAGGAGAAGGTGGGGTCAGATGCTGGCACGGGATTATTGCCGTAGACAGCAACAGTATCTACCATCACGTTGAGGAACTCTATCCTGGCACGGTTACCGTTCCAGTTGGTGTTGGAGGTTAGTCCGTGGAACTGTTCGGCGGGCAGATAGACCGGGTCACTGGATGACTCGATAATAAAGGTGGTGCCCACATAGCCCTGCACATGAATCCCATCCTGCTCCCAGGCAAAGATCATCTCAGGGTTATGGTAGCCATCATTGTCAGCACTGAAGTTAAGGCGATAGTCGGTTGCCAGTGAATATTTACCGCTGTTGATCACCCTGTCAGTGTACTCCTTGCACTCGTTCCACCGTGGCGTGCCGGTATAGACCTCGGCATTGAGGTAGAGGCGTGCCAGCAGCATCCATGCTGCAGCCTGGTCTGCCTGCGGGTAGGAGAAGCGTGGTGCTCCCAGGCTCCCCTCTATCGCCTTCAGCTCAGACTCAATATAGGCAAACAGCTGCTGACGTGTAGAAATCACAGGAAAGAATTTGCCTACCCCGTCAGCCTCGGTGGTGAAGGGGAACTGTCCGAACAGGTCGATAGCCCAGTAGTAGGCCAGCGCCCTGAGGAAACGTGCCTCGGCAATATATCTCTCGGTATTGGGACCGCCTATCTCGGTGGCGTTGACAATAAAGTCATTGGCGTAGGTGATGCTCAGCGCCAGCCGCTGGTAGAGGGCAGTGAGGAACGGGTTGTTGGGGCTCCAGGTCTGGGTATTGAGGTCAGCTATGCCGACATCACCCCAGGCACAGATAGCCTCATCGGTGGTTATCTCCTGAAGGTTCCACAGAGCCCTCATGGTGGTAAAGAAGTTTCCGTCACCGGATGAGATATCATCACCGCCGGTGGCTCCCTGTCCGGGTATCATAAAACTGGCATATATCTTGGCAAGGGCCATCTGCATATACAATGGGTCATCACCAAGGTTGCCGGCCAGTATCTTTGTAGGATCCTGAGGGGCAACATCCAGATCTTTTACGCATGATGATACCAGCAATGCTGATATGATCACTCCTAATATCAATAGTCTCTTTTTCATCTCTGGTTTACATTACTTGGTTAAAATGAGAGCCCTACTCCCAGCATAAAGGTACGCGGTCTCGGATAAAAGTTATTGTCAATCCCTCCCGGTACCTCCGGGTCCAGGCCGCTGTATTTGGTCAGGGTGACAGCATTCTGTACCGTAAAGCTGACACGGGCACCCACAGCACCAAAGAGGTTGTCAAAGCGGTAACCGGCACTGATGTTGTCAAGCTTCATGAATGAGGCGTTCTCAACAAAATAGTCACTGGTAAACTGACGCTTAACAAAATTGGTCTCGGCAAGTGCCCTGGTGTAGTTCCTCCAGTAGCCTACCTGCTGCATCTGGTCATAGGAGGCACCGGCTGACACCTGGTTGTAGACATAGTTGCCTATACTGGCCCTGGCCGAGGCGGAGATGTCAAAGTTGCGGTACTCAAACCGTGCCGAGAGGCCAAACAGGTAGTCGGCCACCGGGTTGTGGTAGATATATTTGTCGGCATTGTCTCCTCCCACAACACCACCCTCGCCTGACTCATCAACATAGAGTCCTTCAACGGGCCTGCCATTGAGGTCATATACCTGGCGATTGACAAAGAATGAATATGCCGGATAGCCAACCCTGGTCACCTGCTTCTGGCCGGTAAAGGCATCACCGTAGAGTATCCCTATATAGTTGGGGTCATCAGTGAGCAGCAGCTTGGTGATCTTGTTGAGGTTGTAGGTGGCATTCATCCCTATTGAGAGCTGCATGTCAGTGGTTGACAGCGGTATAAAGTTGAGAGAGATCTCTGCCCCCTTGTTCTCCAGGCTCCCCACATTGGTCAGAAGGGTGTTGGAGAGGTTGCTGCCGCTGGGGATGGTGACCGTATTGAGCAGGTCATTGGTCACCCTCTTGTAGACATCAACCGAGCCGGTGATACGGTCATTGATAAATCCGAAGTCAAGGCCCGCATTGAGAGTGGTTGTCTCCTCCCATTTGATGTCAGGATCATACGGGTCAGGCCTTAGTGTGGGTATAAACTGGCCATCTATAAAGTAGTAGGAGCCCTCTGACGACTCTATATAGAGTGCCTGTGCCGGGTAGTCCTTGCCAATATCCTGCTGACCGGTGACACCCCATCCCAGCCTCAGCTTAAGGCTGCTCACCGCCTTCACATCTCTGAGGAACGACTCCTCCTTGATCTTCCAGGCGAAGGCTGCCGATGGGAAGAGTCCCCACCGGTTCTCCTTTGCAAACCGTGATGAGCCATCCTCACGCAGGGTGAAGGTGAGAAGGTACCTGTCAGCCAGGGTGTAGTTGACACGGCCAAAGAAGGAGACCAGGTAGTTCTCAGTGATAAATGAGGTGCTGTCAGTCTTCTGATAGAGCGGATGTGAAGCATCAACACGACCCCTGGTATAGCTGTCACCTTCACGCTTGAAGTGCTGCCATGAATAGCCTGCTGTAACATCCAGGTGGCTGTTGATAGACTCAAGCCCCTTGTTGTAGTTAAGGTAGAAGTCGATCAGGTTGTTGTAGTTGTTGCCGCTGTAGTCAGAGAGCTTTCCATACAGAGGAGCGGTAAGTACTGACGGGGTGGTGGTGGGCCTGTTGTTATGCCCCTCACTGGTGGTATAGTCGGTAGCCACATTGAGGTTGGCACGCATACCGGTAAGGAAGGGGAGGGCATAGTCAAGCTGCACATTGCCGATGACCCTCTTCACCACTGACCTGTTGTCAGCTGCCAGGGCATGCTCCACAGGGTTGGCAGTGCCCAGGTTGGCACCCCTGCTGGCCCACTGGAAGTACCCGGCATAGTCGGGATTACCATCCATGACCACCTGTGTCGGGTCCATGGCCACTGCTGAGCCGATAGCTCCTGAGCTGCCGAAGTTGTGGTGTGTATTCATACCCTTCAGGTTGACATTAACCTTCAGGGCGTCACGCAAGAAGGAGGGGGTAAGGCTGACAGAGCCTGTCACCCGCTTCATATCGGTATTCTTTAGTATACCCTGCTCATCAGTGTAACCGACCGAGGCGCGGTAGGGTAATATTCCGGCGGAGCCGCTGACACTCAGGTTATGGTCATGTGAGACCGCCGTACGGAAGATCTCCTTCTGCCAGTTGGTGTTCTCGGTGCCCAGCAGATCGAGGTTGTCAATACCAAAAAGGTCAGAGCGGTCCAGCGCCAGCTGCCTGATCTCATCACCCGAGAAGACATCTACAAAGGAGATGGCATTGGCCATTGAGACACTGCCATCATATGATACCTGCAACGGTGTGCCGGCAGCACCCTTCTTGGTGGTGATAAGAATAACGCCGTTAGATGCCCTGGAGCCATAGATGGCTGTTGCCGAAGCGTCCTTCAGCACGGTGAAGGTCTCTATGTCATTGGGGTTGACAAAGGAGAGGATGTTGGAGCTTCCGGAGATATAGTTATTGTCGATAGGAACACCGTCAATAATTATCAGCGGGTCATTGGATGCTCTCAGTGAGGAGCCGCCCCTCACCCTGATGGTAGCCCCGCTGCCTGGTGCACCGCCGGCGGTGGTGATCACCACACCGGCAGTCTTGCCTACCAGCAGCTCCTGCGGCGAGGTGATGGCGCCCTTGTTGAAGTCGCGGGCACTCACGGCAGCCACAGAGCCTGTGGCGTCACTCTTCTTGACAGTACCATATCCGATGACCACCACCTCATCAAGAGCCTGCACATCTGTCTGCATGGCCACATTGATGCGGGCTGACTCTCCAACGGTGATCTCCTGGGGGAGGTAGCCGATAAAGCTGAAGACCAGCACATCACCCGGAGAAACCGTGATAGAGTATTCTCCGTTGGCATCAGTAATTGTACCGGTGAGTGAAGCCTTTACCACAACGTTAACCCCTGGCAACGTCTGTCGGTCGGCAGCATCGGTAACTGTTCCTGACACCCTTATCTGTTGCCCCATGGCAACAAGACTCATCATAGTGACAGCTGTCAGCATGAAGAGCCGTTTTACAGTCAGTTTCTTCATAAATAGATCAGTTTAATTTCTCTGTTCAGAAATAGAATGCAATGCAAAAAATAGCAAGCATAAAGAAAGGTTAAAATTGGGTCTTTTTTTAGAGTTAACCAACTCTTTTACAGGTTTTCTGCGCAATCGTTACCGCAATCGTTTGAAAATTGTTGCAGGGAAATAGGGTCATTAGGGGCTGTCAGCGATTTTTTCTATCTTTACCTCAGCCGCTTCCTCCCATCCATGAGCAGGTACAACATCACCATAAAGGATATAGCACGTGAGCTTGGCATCTCACCCTCTACCGTCAGCCGGGCCCTCAAGGATCACCCTGACATCAGCCAGGCTACCCGTGATGCTGTCAATGAGCTGGCCCGTAAGTGGAACTACCGCCCCAACCCGATAGCCCTCAGCCTCAAGAGCGGCTCATCAAAGACCATCGGGGTGGTCATACCTGAGGTGGTACACTACTTCTTCTCCACAGTGATCAGCGGTATTGAAGATGTTGTCTATCAGCGCGACTACAACATGATACTCTGTCAGAGCAATGAGCTGTGGGAGCATGAGGTGAAAAATATTCGTACACTGATCGCCAGCCGTGTTGATGGTATCCTCGCCTCAGTGGCCAAGAGCACCAGCGATTTCACCCACTACCATACCGTTCTCGATAAGCAGATACCGCTGGTCTTCTTTGACAGGGAGGTGGAGGGAATAGATACTGACAGTGTGGTTATTGATGATGAGGAGGGTGCCTATAATGCGGTCATACACCTGCTGCGCAGCGGCAAGAAACGGATAGTACACCTGGCAGGGCCACCCGGACTGGCGATAGCCCGCCACCGCAGGGAGGGTTACATCAGGGCGATGAAGGAGTACCGGCTCACCCCCTCCGATGATGACATCGTGATGTGTGATGAGATAGAGAGCGCCATAAGGCTCGTCCCTGAAATAATGAAGCGCAACCCGCCGCCGGAGGCATTCTTTGCGGTCAATGACCTGACAGCTGCACAGACACTGAAGATTATCAAAAAGCTTGGCTACAGCATACCTGACGAGATAGCGGTGGTGGGGTTCACCAACAGCCAGATGGCAACCCTCACCGACCCGGGACTCACCTCAGTTGACCAGAAAGGCTTTGAGATAGGCCAGGCGGCTGCACGACTGCTACTGGAGAGGATAGAGAACCGCCGCAGACCGGCAGAGAGAAGGGTCATCCGCTCCGAGCTGGTGATAAGAGGGTCCTCAGCAACTGTTTAACGGCTATTGCCCACCAAATTATTAACAGCCATTTCTAAGCTGACGTTTAACGGCTCTTGCGCACCAACTGTTTAACTACTCCTGATCTAAAGAAAGGCGCCGGCCCGGCGCACGGAAACCACTAATGAGGAGTGAGGCGGGTAAGGGGTGCCGGTTATACGGTAACCACTAATGAGGAGTGAGGCGGGTAAGGGGCGCCGGTTATACGGTAACCACTAATTGGTGATGAAGTCGCTATGACTGCAACCCGCTATGCAGCAACCCCTAACCGGTGATAAAGTCAGCGAGTCTGCCCCTGGTGCCGGCCCTGATACCCTTTGGTGTCTCGGTCACTGCACAGCACTCGGTGTGGGGGTCATGCTGAAAGAGTATCAGCCACTCATTTCTCAGCGCCTCGTCGAGCAGCTCCTCCTTTTCTGCTATGGTCACCAGTGGCAGCAGATCATACGCCATGTTCCACAGGAGGGGGATATGTGCTACTGTCGGTATCAGGTCACCGGCGAAGAGTACTGTTTTGCCGGCATGGGTGATCAGCGGCAGTATCATTCCCGGTGTATGACCATAACAGATTCTCAATGAGATACCCGGAAAGAGCTCACCTGGCTCCTCAATGAGGTTGAGCCGGCCGCTCTCACCAAAAGGAACAATATTTTCAGGTGGGAATGAGTCACTCTCACGCAGGTTTGATTCATTGGCCCACTCCCACTGCTCGCGGCTCATATGGTAGGTGGCATTGGGAAAAACCGGTACGACGGCGCCGCCGGGGGCATGGCCAAAACAGCCGCCGCAATGGTCGGCATGCAGATGGGTGATGATAATATCGGTCACCTCCTCCGGGGTGTGACCGCACCGCGCCAGGCCGCCTATGAGGCCCTCGCCGCCATGAAGGCAGGCATAGCGGAAAAATTTCTCATCCTGCTTGTCACCCCAGCCGCTATCAACAAGTATCACCCTCTCATCGGTGGTGATCACCAATGAGTTGAGTGAGAGTGTAATCGTATTGTTCTCATCAGGCTCAGCCTGACGGCTCCAGAGCGTACGGGGAATGACACCGAACATGGCCCCGCCATCGATCCGGAAATTGGCAATATTGAAAACTGATAATCTCATTTTGTAATTCAATAAGGGCAGCAAGATAGCCAAAATTGGTATTTTTGAAGCGTGAAACAGGTAAGGTACTGCTGCAATGAATCATGACTTCAATACCGTGCTCTTTGCATTTCTGCTGACCCTTTTTGCCGGTCTCTCCACCGGCATTGGCAGTACTATAGCTTTTTTTGCCAAAAAGACCAACACCAGGTTCCTGACGGTGAGCCTCGGCTTCTCTGCCGGGGTGATGATATATGTCTCCTTTGTGGAGATCTTTGTTCAGGGACGGGAGGTGCTTACCCGGGCCGCCGGAAACGATAAGGGGTGGTGGATGGCGGTCCTGGCCTTCTTTGGAGGTATCGCCCTGATAGCCATAATAGATAAGCTGATACCCTCTGAGGAGAACCCCCACGAGATGAAAAAGATTGAGGGGGGTGCCGAGGAGCAGCGCAGTGGCAGCCTCATGCGCATGGGTATGATGACCGCCCTGGCCATAGGTATACATAACTTCCCCGAAGGGCTGGCAACATTCACTGCCGCCCTCTCCGACCCGCAGATAGGGATAGCCATCGCAGTGGCAGTAGCTATTCACAATATACCCGAAGGGATCGCGGTGTCAGTGCCGGTCTATTATGCCACCGGCAGCAAGAAAAAAGCGTTCCGGCTCTCTTTCCTGAGCGGACTGGCCGAGCCGGTGGGCGCACTGGCAGGATACCTGATACTGCTGCCACTGATGACCGACGCCCTGATGGGTATGCTCTTCTGCTTTGTGGCAGGAATTATGGTCTTCATATCTCTTGATGAGCTGCTGCCGGCAGCAGAGAAGTATGGTGAGCATCACCTTGCCATATACGGACTTATAGGCGGAATGGGTGTGATGGCAGTAAGCCTGTTGCTTCTAAATTAAACAAAAAAGAGAGCTGTAGCTGACAGATTTTATATATTTGCACTCCATTATAATTCAATTATCCATGATAAGAAAAACCGTTGTTGCAGTTATTCTGCTGACAGCACTGACAATCGGTGCACAGGCACAGAGCTACCGGTCAGCCATAGGACTCAGGGGCGGTGACCCCTCGGGTGTGACCTTCAAAACATTCATCAGCCGTGTCAATGCGGTTGAGCTGATAGCCGGTACCGGGTACTGGGGACACAACTTCACCATTACCGGAATGTACCTCTGGCAGAAACCGACCGACTGGACCCCCAACCTCGACTGGTACGTAGGGCCGGGAGCCCATGTGGGATTCTGGAATGATATCTACAGGAACAGGTATGAGACAGGAGTACTTATAGGGGTTGACGGTATTATCGGACTCGAGTACACCCTTGATGATATACCTCTCAACTTCGGACTGGGGATAGGACCCTCATTCCAGCTCACCAGCGGACCGGGCTGGTACAGCTGGAACGGCGGATTCTCGGTGAGGTATGTCTTCTGAGATAAACGACTGTAAGTCAGCTAAGGTCAGCTGAAAGAGCTTTTTTTATTCAATTATTTGCGGATTTAAAAAAAGATGCCATCTTTGCATCCGCATAAAAAGTTCTTTGATGGTCCATTCGTCTAGTGGTTAGGACGCCAGGTTTTCATCCTGGTAACAGGGGTTCGATTCCCCTATGGACTACAACAAATTAGAGGTAACAGAGAGTATGGCTAACCATAAGGCAGCATTGAAAGCCAGCCGACAGGCAGAGGCAAGAAAGATGGAGAACAGGTACTACGCACGTACGATGCGTAACACCCTGAAGAGGATGCGTAATACCACCGAGAAGGAGGAGGCTGAAAAGGTACTCCCGCTCCTCAACTCTATGCTTGACAAGCTGGCCAAAAAGAATGTCATTCACAAGAATAAGGCAGCAAACCTTAAGTCTTCAGTGGCCAGGCATGTACAGAGCCTGAAGTAGGGCTCCCCGACAGATATTTTCAGCAGCCGTCACCATCAGGTGATGGCTGTTTTTATTATATTGCAGGTGGAATCAAATGTTTTGCTGCATGTCTATGAAAATTACCGACTGGGCTGTCGAGGACAGACCCCGTGAGCGGCTCTGCAATAAGGGCCCCTCAAGCCTCAGCGATGCTGAGCTGCTGGCCATACTGATCGGGTCAGGAACAAAAAACCATTCAGCCCTCGATCTGGCACGGCTGCTGCTGGCAGAGGCTGACAACTCACTCTGCCGCCTGGGAAGGCTCAGCGCGGCGGAGATGCGCCGCATAAAGGGTATAGGTGAAGCCAAAGCGGTAACAATCGCTGCTGCACTGGAGCTGGGGCGACGCAGAAGCGTGGCAGAAGCCTCTGACGATCCGCATATACGCTCCTCAGCCGACGTGTTCCGATTAATGAGACCACTGATGGAGGATCTGCCGCATGAGGAGTTCTGGATACTGTTCCTCAACAGGGCAAACCGGATAACGGGACAGATGAAGATAAGCCAGGGAGGGGTGAGCGGAACAGTTACCGATGTGCGTATAGTACTGAAAAAGGCGATAGAGACCCTGGCATCAGGATTGATCATCTGTCATAACCACCCCTCAGGAAACAGCACACCCAGTGAGTCTGACATACGTATCACACAAAAGATCAGAGAGGCGGGTGCACTGATGGATATACAGCTGCTGGACCACCTGATAGTGGCCGGCAAGGACTATTACAGTTTTGCCGATAACGGAATGCTCTGAAAAGTACGGCCTCCACTGGTATGGGCTGCTGCAGGGAATCACATCGCGAAGCTGCTGCGTGAAATCACATCTCACAGCTGCTGCCGGAAATCTCAACGCGAAGCTGCTGCAGGAAATCGCACCTCACAGCTGCTCTGCCGCCAGCCGCACCTCAGAGTTGTCGGCACACTGCTCCAGCAGCTCAGTGATGGTGAGTCCGGTTACCGGGTGCAGCGCATCGGGGGCCACCTCTGCCAGCGGCACCAGCACAAACCGGCGGTCAGCCATCCTGGGGTGGGGCACCTCCAGCCCGGGTAGCGAGATGACCCGTTCGCCCCATAGCAGGATATCAATGTCAATAATACGCGACTCATACCTCTCGCTGCGGCGGCGGCGCCTGCCCAGGCGCCCCTCAATGGAGGAGAAGAGCTGCATCAGGCGCAGCGGCGCCAGGGTGCTCTTCACCACTACCGCCATATTGAGAAACTGCTCATCGGCATCAAAGCCCCACGGCTCAGTCTCCCACACGGAGGAGAGGGCAACCACCTCACCGGCCTCGCTGCCGATCAGCCTGACAGCACGCCGGAGGGCCGCGAGACGGTCGTCAAGATTGCTCCCGATACCTACAATAACCGTTGATGCAGCTGATAATTTCATATTAAGCCTATTAGAGCCCTAAAGATCACTGTTTTTTTATAATTTGGTCTCATCAAATAAAGAATCCGAAGATGAAAAATTTCCTTAAGATGGTCCTTGCAGTGATTACAGGACTGGTTTTGATGGGTATCCTCTTTTTTGTGATCATGTTGTCGGCATTGTCGGGCATGGCAGCTGCCGGCAAAAAGTCTGTCACCATACCTGAGAAGAGCGTGCTGGTACTCAAGACCGGCGCCATGATTCCTGACCGTACCCAGACCAATCCCTTCTCCATGCTTGACCCGCTGACGATGTCATTCACCCACACCCCGGGGCTGAATGATATTCTGAAGAACCTGAAGAAAGCAGCTGATGATGACCGGGTAAGCGGCATACTGATAGAGACAGGCACACTGCCTTCAGGGTGGGCTACGGCTGATGAGCTGCGACAGGCACTGAATGAGTTCCGTCAGAGCGGCAAGTTTGTCTATGCCTACTCAGACTATATCATGATGCAGGAGAGCTACTTCATCTCCACGGCTGCTGATGCTATCTGGCTGGGCCCCACATCAATGTTTGACTTCAAAGGACTGGCAGCTGAGGTGACCTTCTACCGGGAGGCACTGAAGAAGCTGGGAGTAGAGGTGCAGGTGATACGCCATGGCAGGTTCAAAGGGGCGGTAGAGCCATACCTGCTCAACAGGCTGAGCGATGAAAACCGGCTGCAGATAGCAGGCTATGTAGGATCAATCTGGGATCATGTGGTGAAGGTGACAGCTGAGTCACGAGGCGTGCCTGCCGGACGGATAATGGGCCTGGCCGACTCACTGTCAGGCTATGACCTGGGGGTGATGACCAGGGCAGGACTGATTGACGGTACCCTCTACCGTGACCAGCTGGAAGACAGTATAAGGGTAGCTGCCGGTGTGGAAGAGGGGAAGAAGATCAGCTACGTCACCATGACAAAATATTCAAAAGCCAACGTGAAACAGGCAACCCCGACAGGCAGGGATAAGATAGCCGTACTCTTTGCCGAGGGTAGTATTGTCATGGGTGAGGGTGACGATACCAGCATAGGCGGCAACAGGTATGCCCTTGAGATGCGCCGGCTGAGGCTTGACACCACTGTCAGGGCGGTGGTCTTCAGGGTTAACTCACGTGGCGGCAACGCCATAGCATCTGACATGATATGGCGTGAGGTGGAGCTTACCAGCCAGGTCAAGCCGGTGGTGGTCTCCATGGGCAACTACGCTGCCAGCGGCGGATACTATATCTCTGCCGGAGCCACACAGATCATCTCATCACCGGTGACCATCACCGGCTCGATAGGTGTCTTCGGACTGGTACCCAATGCGGCTGAGCTGATGAATAAGAAGCTGGGTATCACCTCTGATGTTGTACGTACCAATGCACACGCCGACGCCCCCTCGGTGACCAGGGCCCTCAGCCCCTATGAGAGAGAGGCGATGCAGGCAAACGTTGAACGTACCTACAACACCTTCACCGGGGTGGTGGCTGAAGGAAGGGGTATGCGGCAGACAGAGGTAGACAGCATAGGCGAGGGGCACGTCTGGAGCGGCTATGACGCTACCGGGATAGGGCTGGTAGACAGCTACGGAGGACTCAATGACGCTATCAGGGAGGCGGCCTCCCTGGCAGGAGTAGAGAGCTACCGGGTGATAGAGAAGCCCGAGGTGTCTGACCTGGCAACAAAGATGATGAAGGCGATGACCGGTGACATACGCTCAATGGTATTGAGGCGTGAGCTGGGTGAAGCATCAAGGTACTACCTTGAGCTGAAGGAGATACTCTCATCAGGAGGTGTAATGACCATGATGCCCTATCACGTGGAGATATATTAGGATGATTGTGCCGGCACGAATGTTACTCCGTTCAGCCTCATGGCTCTACGGTGCCGCCGTGGCTGTGAGGAACGGGCTCTATAACCGGAAGATACTACGCAGCCACTCATTCAGCCTGCCGGTGATATGTGTGGGAAACATAACAGCCGGAGGTACCGGCAAGACACCCCATGTGATCTACCTGGCCGGGAAGCTTGCACCGGAGGCGGCAGTGGCGGTGCTCAGCCGCGGCTACCGGCGTAAGAGCAGAGGGTTCAGGAAGGTGACAGCCGACAGCACCACCGCCGAGGCGGGTGATGAGCCTCTACTGATGGCACAGAGCCTGCCGGAGGCTGAACTGTTCGTTGACCGTGACAGGGTGAACGGTATCAGGGAGATAGAGCGCAGCAGCCCCGGAACCGGGGTGGTAATACTTGATGACGGGTTTCAGCACAGGGCACTCAGGGCAGGAATGAACATCATACTCACCGAGTGGGGCAGGCTGATGAGCCGCGACCGGCTGCTGCCGTACGGACTGCTGCGGGAACCGGTCAGGGCAGCCGAAAGGGCTGACATGATAGTGGTAACAAAAACACCTGCAGCAACCGGACAGGAAGAGAGAGAGAGGGTGGTGGAGGAGCTGCGCAGTGCCGGCATAACCAAACCTCTCTTTTTCACCACACTGGCCTATGAGAGCCCCAGGCAGCTCTACAGTGGCTCACCACGCGAGATCACACCCGGCACATCACTGCTGCTGGTTACCGGCATCGCCAATCCGGAACCCATGAGAGAGTGGCTGACGCAGAAGGGAGCCATGGTGACCCATATGGCATTCCCTGACCACCACAGCTATACCCGGGCTGATATCACCGCCATAACAGCAGCATGGGAAAAGAGTGGCGGCAAAGAGAAAATGATAATGACCACGGCGAAGGATGCCGTAAGGTTAAAAGAAATAGTTATTATTGCAGATCACCTGAAGGAGGCGCTCTACTATCTGCCTGTCAGGGTGCAGTTCATGGAAGGTGAGGAACAGTTTTTAAATAAAGTCTACTCATATGTTGGAAAAGATTATCAAAACGGCTGAATTTCTGGTGTCAAAGGGTATGAAAGAGCCGGAGGCGGGAATCGTTCTGGGAACCGGTCTGGGCGGACTCACTGCTGAGATAGAGACCACAGTGGAGATACCCTACAGTGAGATACCCGGCTTCCCGGTATCAACGGTGCAGGGTCATGCCGGAAAGCTTATCTACGGACAGTTTGGAGGTAAGAATGTGGTTGCCATGAAGGGACGGTTCCACTACTATGAAGGGTATGGACCTGAACAGGTGACATTCCCGATAAGGGTGATGAAAGAGCTGGGTATCAGGGCACTATTCCTCTCAAACGCGGCCGGCGGACTCAATTCTGATTTCCGTATAGGTGACATAATGATAATTGAAGATCAGATCTGCCTGGTAGCCAATCCGCTGATCGGACCCAATGATGACCGTATCGGGCCACGCTTCCCTGACATGAGTGAGCCTTATGACAGGAAGCTGATAGCGGAGGCAGAGGCCATTGCCGCCAGACTCAATATACCGCTCAGGAAAGGTGTATACCTCTCCACATCAGGACCCACCTTCGAGACACCGGCCGAATACCGGTTCTTCAGGATAATAGGCGCCGATGCGGTGGGCATGTCAACCGCCCCCGAGGTGATCACCGCCCGTCATATGAGCCTGCCGGTATTTGGTGTCAGCATCATCACTGACCTGGGGGTCGAAGGGAAGATCGAATATACCACCCACGAGTCGGTACAGAAGGCTGCCGAACACAGCGAGATAAAGATGACGGCCATCATGAAAGAGCTGATCGCCTCCTTCTGATAAACCGTAACTAAAAGCTGCTCTGCCCCGTAGCGTTTTGCTGAGTCGCTGCTGACTCCTCAATGCCAGACGGCTGGCTCCATGCCGGCGCAGTTGTGCCAGACAGCTGACTTCTCAATGCCAGGCGGCTGGCTCCATGCCGGCGCGGGTGTGCCAGACAGCTGACTTCTTACCTGTAGAGCAGTGCACACACCTTCTTCCAGCGTCCCGTTGCTCCGCTGCCGTTGAAATATTCACCCACCACCATATATAGTCCGGCCGGCAGCCTGCCCCCCGCATCGTCGGTACCGTCCCATGTAAACCATCCGCCGGTACCTGCCGGGCTCCGCTCCGCCAGCCTCCTGACCCGGTAACCCCTCTCATTGTAGATAGTGACGGTAATGATATTCTCCTCCCCTCCGGGGAAGACTCCCACCATCACCACATCTTCAAAGCCATCACCGTCAGGTGAGACCCTCCCTGAGGAGAGGCTCATACCCCTCTCACTGTCACCCACCTCCACCATCACCGAGTTGGGGGCTCCGGGGGTGGCCCACCCGCACACCTCAGTGGCTGAGTGCCAGTGTGATGCCTGGTCAGATGCAAATGTGGGTGACACCTTCTCAAGAGCCACCCCGCGCGTTCCCGAGAGGAAGAGCATATGCATATCACTACTGTAGTCAACCCTGTCTACCACCTGCATGTGACGGTTATAGAGCGTCACGATACCCCTCTTGTCTGGCAGGGCGGGCAGGCGGTCAGCGTAGAAGATATTCTGCTCCACGGCACAGCTGTAACACCCGGTCATATCTGTGCCGGCTGCCGAGAGCGCCACATACCCGCCCG
The DNA here is from genome assembly GCA_964537135.1 of uncultured Rikenella sp. Taxonomy (GTDB): domain Bacteria; phylum Bacteroidota; class Bacteroidia; order Bacteroidales; family VadinHA17; genus SR-FBR-E99. Next base: position 83,972 of record CAZHZC010000007.1, on the reverse strand, counting down.
GCAGCAGCTGGCGGTTCACGGCTGTGATGGCTGCTGCGGCGGCACTGCTGCTGCCGGTCATATAGAGCTGTGAGAGGTCAAACACCTTGTGTGAGTTGTTGTAGAGCTCTATATATTCACTGCAGCCGTCAGGAGGCTGTGGCATCAGCTCATTGAACAGTATCTCTTGCGGTGCAGGGTCAGAGGGCAGCCCGGTCATCACCACCGACCATGGTGGAGCGTTACCGGCATAGTCGGTGATTGAAGGGGGTATCTCCAGGGTGACCACCCTTCCCGGTCCGATCTCCCGTGTCAGGGGCACCAACAGGGTACGGTCGCCATGATCACCGGAATATGCAGGGAGGGTCTCCCGGCTGTCAGCCAGCCAGGGGGTGACACCATCAAAGAGCATCGTCTCATCAAAGAGGAGGGCCACCAGGGAGGGGGTCACCGGCCAGGTGGCAATGATACGTGGTGCACGGTGGTCAGGCACCGCAGACCTCACCGAGTTTGCCCTCGCAGGGGTCCCTCCGCCGGGATCTTCGGAGGGAGCCCATGCATACGGCTCATTGAACGGGTTCTCAAGGTCGGCCAGTTCAGCTGACCAGCCACCGCCGGAGCGCGGACCGTCACCGAGAAAGAGGGGACTATAGTTGACAGCATGTATCAGGGTGCCGTCAGGATTACGCAGGGCGATCAGCTTACCGGCGATGGTGAGGGTGGGAAATGACTTGACAGCCAGCACCCTGCCATAGGGTAGCAGGTCGTTGCGGCTGCCGGTGGCACAGAGAACAACATATTCACCCGGAGCAAGAGCCTCATCAGGCAGGTAGGCGGTATCAGCATCGGCAATAAGCAATATTCCTCCCAGCTGAAGAGTGTCGGCAGAGCGGTTGGTGATCTCCATATATTTCTTTCCGGGAAGACCACGTGCAGGGGTAGCGTCAGCCATGATCTCGGTAATAAGTATATCACCCATGGCAGGGGTGCTCTGGCCAGGAGTGACGGTCTGTGCCGTAACAGCCAGAGACAATGGCAGTAACAACAGTAAAATCAGATTTTTCATGCAGCGCGAGTAAAAAAAGGTTAAATTTGTCACACATTTCTCTTTATAAAGTTCGTATATTTTTTTTAATCACACCATAAATGAAAGTTGCAGTTATAGGTGCCACCGGGCTGGTGGGCAGAATGGTGCTCAGGGTGCTTGAAGAGAGGCAGTTGCCTGTTGAGAGCCTTATCCCGGCAGCATCAGAGAGATCGGCAGGACTGGAGGTGACCTTCAGGGGCAAGCCTGTAAAGGTGGTAACCATCATGGAGGCGGTTGACGGCAGGCCTGACCTGACACTCTTTGCTGCCGGAGCAGCCATATCAAAGGAGTGGGTGCCAGCCTTCACCGAGGGTGGAACCGTAGTGATTGACAACTCATCAGCCTTCCGGATGGAGGAGGGTGTACCACTGGTGGTGCCTGAGATAAATGCGGGTGAGATAACAGCTGCAACACGTATCATTGCCAACCCAAACTGCTCAACCATACAGCTTCTGATGGCTATCACCCCGCTACACCGTGAGTATGGCATCTCACGGCTGGTCATATCTACCTACCAGTCAGTGTCAGGAACCGGTATCAGGGCGGTGAGGCAGCTGGAGAACGAGCGCCGCGGACTCTCCGGTGAGATGGCATACCCCTACCCTATTGACCTGAACTGTATACCTCAGTGCGACCTGTTTGATGACAACAGCTACACCAGGGAGGAGATGAAGCTGGTAAATGAGACACGCCGGATACTGGGTGATGATACGATACGGATCACTGCCACGGCGGTGAGGGTGCCGGTGACCGCAGGCCACTCCGAGGCAGTCAATATCGAATTCATAAATGAGTTTGAGCTTGACAGGGTAAGATCGATACTCTCATCTGCTCCCGGCGTGCTGCTCTATGATGACCCTTCACAGAACAAGTACCCGATGCCGCTGACAGTACAAGACCGTGATGAGGTCTTTGTAGGGCGGCTGCGACGCGACTTCTCGCAGGAGAAGAGCCTCAACATGTGGGTGGTGGCCGATAACCTCAGAAAAGGGGCCGCTACCAATGCGGTACAGATAGCCCAATATATGAGTGAGAAGGGGTTACTGAACCAGGCTCATTGATACAGACTCCGGCAGTCAGATCAGCGGGTCATCACTCTCATAGAGAAAGATATTGCCAGGGTAGCGGGTCACATGTATCTTCTTCACCTCACGGTAGAGGATCTGCCTCAGTTCATCGATATTCTCCCTGGTGGCAGCAGAGATAAATACCACGTTTGCTTCACCGGCCTGTGCCATCCAGCTGCGCCTGAGGTCATCCAGTGAGAGGTTCTCACGGGTGGCCTCTGTCAGGTCATCCTCCTCCTTCCTCACATAGGAGAAAAGGTCTATCTTATTGAAGACAAGCACAACAGGCCGATCGAGCAATCCCAGGTCGGTGAGTGTGGTATTGACCACCTCTATCTGCTCTTCAAAGGAGGGATGTGAGATGTCTATGATGTGTAGCAGAAGGTCTGCCTCCCTCACCTCGTCGAGGGTTGACTTGAATGACTCCACCAGGTGGTGCGGCAGCTTCCTGATGAAGCCTACCGTATCAGAGAGCAGGAAAGGCAGATTGCCGAGGGTCACCTTACGTACGGTGGTATCAAGGGTGGCAAAGAGCTTATCCTCAGCAAAGAGGTCGGTCTTGCTGATAAGGTTCATCAGTGTTGACTTACCCACATTGGTATACCCCACCAGGGCTACCCTCACCATACGCTCCCTCCCCTTCCTGCGGGTACTCATCTGCGTATCTATCTTTATCAGCTCTTTTTTTAGGCGGCTTATCTTGTCACGGATGATACGACGGTCAGTCTCTATCTCTGTCTCGCCGGGGCCGCGAAGGCCTATCCCTCCGCGCTGCCGCTCGAGGTGAGTCCACATTCCCACCAGCCTGGGAAGCAGGTACTGGTACTGGGCCAGCTCAACCTGTGTTCGCGCATGCGAGGTGCGGGCACGGCTGGCGAAGATATCAAGTATCAGGTTTGTACGGTCTATAATACGGCACCCCAGCTCATCTTCAATATTGCGTATCTGACTGGGGGTAAGCTCATCATCAAAGATTGCCAGGGTGATCTCCCCTGCAGCAACAAAGGCGGCTATCTCTTTGATTTTACCCTTATTGACAAAGGTGCGCGGATTGGTATGATCAACGCGCTGAAGAAACGACCCTGCAGGGATAACTCCGGCTGTCTCTGCCAGAAAAGCCAGCTCCTTGAGGTAGTCACGTGCTGTGGCCTCATTTATCTCCGGGGTGATGATCCCGACAAGTACTGCTCTTTCTATCTCCGGTGTGTGATTTTCAGTTAATATATCTTCTGTTGCTGTTCATGAAGCCCCTGATGGCCATCTTCAGGTTCTCTGAACACATAAAGATCATCTCCATGTCGGATGGGAACTCAACGGGTTTCTGCTTAAGCATCTGTTTCTGTTCTGCCGAGAGAGCCTCCTCATCGCCGATGGCCCTGGCTGAGATATGCTCAAAGGCTGCAGCGGCTCCCAACGGCTCTTTCCTGACAGTACGTTCGGGGTAGAGCTCTATGATCTCAGTATCTCCTTCAATATGGCACTCCTTCACCTGGAAGGTCTCTATCAGGGCGCACTGCAGATCCTTATACCGTTTTACCTTTATATCATTACCAAGCGAATCTTTGGCTACGTTACCCCTGGCATCCTTGACATAGTCAAACCCATCTTCAACGCTGCGCCGTATGAGGGTGTCATGCTGAAACTGCCTGTCGGGACTCACATTTATCAGGCGTATACTGACATTGACAAGGTAGTCAAACCGGATATCTTCACCGGGCAGTGAGGTATGAAACTCAACCCAATCGCTGTTTAGTCGCGGCAGGTCGAGGGCGAGCAGCTCCTTCTCAAACTCCTGCGGGAAGTTGATGAGCGAGTAGTTCTTCAGGGTCACATATACCCTGCTGGTACCCAGATACTTCGCATCCTGTATCAGGCCGTCGAGGCCGGGATAGTCGCCCGCATACTCCCTTACACGTACAAACTCATAGTACGCCTGCCGGTATGACTCCCTGGTATCATTCTTCATCAGCTCCTGACCATGGGCATAGTAGAAATCAGCTGCTCTCTTTTTTGCAGTGACCATCTCCTGCATATAGTCGACATAGGGCCATTCGATCACCCTCCCCTGGTAGTTAAGCGGGGTAACGGTTCTGACGGCTGACTGGCGGTCACTCATCTTTTTGTAGATAAGGTAGATCTCATCCCACGAGTCGGCCCTCCCTTCGGTCTTCAGGTAGCGTATCCGCTCATTATCCTGCTCAAGTGCAATATTCATGGCCTGCTCAAGTGCAATGATATCCTTCCGGCTGTCAGGCTTCTTTCTGAGTTTGGCTACAGCACTGCTGACAGCAGTGTCATAGTTACCTCTCTCGACATGCTTCTTTGATGATCCACAACCTGCTAAGGCTATGAGTCCTATGACCATGGTGGTCATAACGAAAATACCCAGGTTCTTCTTCATTTTTCTCTGAATAAAAACCCCGCAGCTGAATTGAGGCGGGGTTTTATGTTAACGATGTCGTCTTCAGATTATTGCAGCTGGAAAATGATTGGTATGGAATATTTCACCCTGGCGGGGCGTCCGCGCTGCATACCCGGCTCCCACTTTGGTGAGGCGGCCACCGCCTCCTTGGCAGCATTGTCTAACAGCGGGTCAACGCTTCGGCTCACAGTCACATTGCTCACCATACCGTTGGTCTCCACCACAAAGGTGATATAGACCCTTCCCTGTATGCTGTTCTCGGCTGCCAGCTCCGGATATCTCACTCTTTTCTGTACCCACTCACGGAAGTTATTTATATCACCTCCCCTGAATCTGGGCATCTCCTCGACGATGACAAATATCTCATCTTCCACCGCCTCCTCTTCTGCATGCAACACCGGGGCATAGATCTCAACCACCTTGTCTTCAGATGTCTCATCTGCCTCAAATTTCACCTCATGTTCGATGAAGACATCATCCTCAACAATCTCAAAAAGCTCAGTGACTGTCACTTCCGGCGGCGGCAGCTCCTCCGGAGGGGTCTCCTCCGTTACCGGTATCTGCTCCTCTTCAATGGCCTCTTCTGTCATTCCGGCAAAGACTGACTCCTTCTGCTGGCCGCTGGTCCACTCCAGTGCACCGAGGCAACAGATCAGGGCAATAATAAGGCCTATCTGCAGAAACAGGCTCTTTTTATTCTCCAGGCTGGCCTTTTTATTTTTTTTAGGTTCCATCTCTCTACTATTGTCGACACCACAAAGCTACAAAATTGTTTGTCATCTCCGCGCCGCAGAGTGAAGTGATTAAGAAAATTTCTATATTTGCTCCGCGCCGGAAAGCGCTCAGCTGCGTTTCCGGAGAGCGTATGTTCTTTATTTATCGGGGATATAGCTCAGTTGGCTAGAGCGTGTGACTGGCAGTCACAAGGTCAGGGGTTCGATTCCCCTTATCTCCACAACCCACTCTCACTATTAGTAACTTCAGAGATCAGGGACCAATTCCGGGACCCGATCAGTCCCCTTATCACACAGAGACTACAAAGAGGGTAGTTACTGCAGCTCAGCGGTAGCTGCCTTTTTTTTGAAGCGGTGCCCGGGGCGGAGAAGGGCTGCCGTACCGGATTATCAGATGAGGTATGCAATACCGGATTGACAGGTAAAACGGGCCGGGCCGGATAGCCGTGAGCAGTCTGCTTCGCCTGGCAGACAGGTAAAACGGGTCTGGCCGGGTAGTCAGGTGATATCTGCCTGCGACATCTTTACCAGTTTGGGGATGTAGTGCCTGTCTTCTGCATAGGGTATCGTATTGAGAAAGACCATATAGAATCCGTTATCCTTCTCTTCCCCTATCCGGTAACCCAGAGAGATGAACCACTGCTGCCAGAGAGCATAGTCGATGACTGAGTCTGACCAGTGGTCATACCGGGCATGCCCCTTGTAGATACCGGTTGCAACGGTGGGGCGCCGCGACGGATATTTCATCCCAAAGAGGTTATTGCCATTGCGAAAGATATCAGAGGTGTAGTAGCCTGTCTCCAGCTGTGACTGCAGCAGTACCACATCACTGTACCTTATATCTTCATATTCCAGGGCTCTCTTCAGCATCTCCTCACTGAACGGCAGCTCTCTCACTGTATAGAAGAAGAGGTCCCTCTCCAGCCTGGTGCGTACCGCCTCGGTCATTGCGGGGTCACCACCAGGCACCTGCCGGGTATTGAGGAGGATGATCATGCTCATCAGGACTACCTGAGGCATGCGGCCCCGGAAAGGTGATATCCTTCTGAATCTTTTCATGATTTTGAGCTTTAATGATCATTGCAAAGATAGTGGGGAAGTGGTTGCCAGACAAGCTGTCGCCAGTGTGAATATCATGATAATGAGCCTGTTATTTACTGCCTCGTCAGTAGAAAACCTCCTTTTACGGCTTATAACAGGCGGGTGACATAGAGAAAGAGGAGATTCATCAAATTGAGCTCCCTTTTTACGGCCAATTGTGGCGACTGAGTGAACAATCACTGTGAGGAGGGCATACTGCACTAACTATCTGCCACTTGCCCCTCCGAAGCTTCAAAAAGGGTCAGGAGGCCGATTTTGACCAATCCCCCTTCCGTCGCGACAAATATTTTACCTTAACCGGTTACCCATGCAGCTATGCCGGCAGCTGCAAGTCAGGTCACCTGATACGACAAAATGGGTAAAAGCCACTCATCCTCCTTACCTACTTCCTGCCAAGAGATCTGTAGATCACATCGAGGAGGTAGTGTTTGTGGTCACTGAAATATTCCCAGAACATTATTCCTGCAAGGTCATTTGCGAGTATATAGTCACACTTGGCCTGTGTCGACTCCTCATCATCATAGGTGATAAAGATTCTCTGCGCCTCATTGAAGAGGAACGGTGCAGCAGATTCACTATCCCAGTGTCTCACAAACCCTTTTTTGTTGACCAGGCTGTCTTTCAGGAATGAGTACCCTCCGCCGAACATCGGTCGTTCAGGTATCTGGTAAAGGCCATTGTTCTCTGTGCTCCTCACTATCTTCCCCTTGCCATAAAATGCTATCCCCAGGACTATCTTGCCTGGCTCTACCCCTACGGCCAGCAGGTTCTTGACACATACGTCACCTGAATAGATCCATGGCATGTGAGGAGGAGAGTAGAGGTTGGCGTGGTGTGCTGACATATTGTCATAGGTGCCGTCAAAGTCATATCCCATCAGATTGATATAGTCGAGGTAATTCTGCGCTATCTCCATCTGTGTATGCTGCAGAAACTCACGTGACCCGCCGATGGCGGTAGTGACCAGGTATCTCTTGCCGCTCTTCTTTGTCGCCTCGTCAGATATCTCACGCAGATCTTTGAAGAGCCTGGTATAGTTCTCCCTGTCTTCAGCGCGATAGACATTGTTGTCTCCTATCATACCGGGATATTCCCAGTCGATATCCACTCCGTCAAGATCATATCTGAGCATCAGGTCGACTGCGCTCTGTGCAAAATTTCTGCATGAGGTGTCACTCAGTACGGCGTCTGAAAAGTTCTTGCTCCAGGTCCAGCCACCGATAGAGATAAGTACCTGCAGGTCAGGGTTGATCTTCTTGAGCTCATTCAGCTTCCTGAAGTTGATGGTGTCAGTAGCTTCATGGGTGAGCCAGGCACGGTTATCTTTGACATCAACAAAGGCGTAATTGATGTGGGTCAGCCTGAGCGGATCTATCTTTGAGGTCTCAACAATATTACGGTTGAATCCCCCGACGTAGCCTATGATTACATGGTCTCTCTTCTGCTGTGCAGTGGAACTGATGGTTCCGGCAGTAACAAGGGCAATGCACAGCGCGATTGCCGGTAAAACTTTTCTACAGTACATTTTCTATTTGGTTTTAGGGTTGTCTCTGCTGAAGAGTGAGGGCACCATCTTGCCTATCCAGCTGTCAGGGGTCTCACAACCAAAGAGGGTGGCAATAACAACTGCGGTATTGATGGTGTTGTTAGGGCGTGTCAGCTCCCTGCCTGCAGGCACCCCGGGTCCTGTCAGGCTCCACGGCACCTCCATCTCAACAGGTGTCACCCCGCCGTGGCCGGTGCCTGTGCCGCCATGGTCTGAGGCAAAGAGAAAGTAGGTACCTTCATAGAGTCCTGCATCCTTCAGGCGTGACAGCAGGATTCCTATCTGGTTGTCAGCCTCCTCGATGGAGCTGATATACTCAGGAGACATCCAGCCATGCCGGTGCCCGCTCTCATCAGTATGTACGGTATAGAGAAAGAGCAGCTGCGGAGCGCCGGCATTCTCCCTCATAAACTCAAACGCATCCTCATAGTTCTCTACATAACCCTCATCCTCAAGGAATCTGACTCTGTCAAAATAGTTCTGGTTATAGGGGTAAATGAGGTTGATCCAGTTATAGTAAAAGGCTGTCTTCACCCCGGGAACCTGCTCTTTGACCAGCTTGAAGATCGAGGGGTAGTAGCCCTCCGCGTCGGTCTCCACGGCAGGCAGCACATGGTTGTCATACTGCCAGCGGTTGTCGGTCACCCCGTGCTGCTCAGGACCGCTGCCGGTAAGGTGGCTGGTCCAGTTGGGCAGGGTGATGGATGGCATCACCACACGTGTCTTGAGTGAATAGGAGCCATCATTCATCAGCTGGTCAAGGTTGGGGGTATTGGCCTCCTGCAGACCCTCAACAGTGATACCGTCAAGGGCGATGAAGAGAAGGCGTACAGGCTCATCACTGCTACAGGAGCACGAAAGGAGGATAACAAGTGAGAGGGCAATGCCCATCAGGGATTTGTACATGGCAGATACACTTTATGGTTAGAACGATGCCTAAAGATAGTGAGAACCATCAATAAAGTGTAGTATGCAGCTACTCTTTCCGGAATCTGACCCTGGTCACCTCATTGACCCAGCCGCCTACCGTATATACCACCCCCTCATCGAGTATACGCTGGAAGAAGCAATCTTCACGGGTAGGAAAGTTATCCATACAGACCCTCATCTTTGCGGCTGCCTCACCCTGCAGTGAGGGGTCGGCAGCTACGGCAGCCTCCAGGTAGTCTGCTGCCACCCAGTATGATGCCAGGCTGTCAAACTTGTTGCCCAGGTCAGCACCGGCATAGCACTCAGCCAGTATCATCAGCGCCCTGCCGCTGGAGGGGTTGAGCTCCCAGGCATGCTCAGCCCTGTTTCTTGCCTCCTGCCGCCTGCCACGGGCAAGGTCGGTCAGGGCAATACGCAGCAGCACACCTGATCTGACTACGCTGTCTTTATCTGCATTGTATGCTTCGGTGAAGTATGAGACCGCCTTGTCCATATTGTTGCGGGCAGCATTCAGCTCGGCCAGCCGCAGGGCATTGGCGACGGAGCGCTCCACAGCAAACTTTTTTACTGCGATGTTATAGAAGAGGTCTGACTCCTGACACCCGGCCTCGAGAAGCATTTCGTGAACCATACTGACCATTGCCGTATCACGGAAGTGGCGGTCTATCATCTCACCATAGAGGGCATCAATACCGGCACAGGTCATTGCACCACAGGTACGGTAGAAGGTGAGCAGATCATCAATCTCCTCTGCCTTGCTGCAGCCCGACGGGTCACTCTCCATACGCGCCCTTACCGTGTTGATGGCTGTTATCAGGCTGTACTCCAGCTCACCGGCATCAATCACCTCCATGGCATAGAGGCTTGCAGCCACAACAGCCATGAGCACAAAATTATCACAATCCATCTCGTCGGGATAGCTGCCGGCCACCTCTGTCAGTATATTGTAACAGAGGCTGAGGTAGAGAGGCTCATCACCCGCCAGGTCAAAGAGAAGGCTTGCCTTGCGAAGCTCAGTGGCAGGCTTGTCATTCAGGTAGTAGGCCCTACGGGTAAGGATGGTGATAACCGTATCCATATAGTCAGTATCACCGGTACGGTTGTAGAGCATGCCGTAGATCGTCTCACCGTCATCATAAATCAGCTCTGAGGTGGGAGGGCATACCGCCGCGGCTACCCTCCACCATTCTGAGGCCAGCCCGGGGTCAGAGGCCTCCAGGGCAGCCCTGTAGCGTGAGACCAGCTCATCGCAGCTCAGGGTGTCACCGGTGATCTCCCCTCCGGCAGCAGGGTGAGCCTCCTGCCCTGACAGAGGAGCTACTATCAATATGCTGATTATGATTGTTATAAGCCGTAACAGCCGGCTACAGGAAGTACAACTCATTTTTCTCTCTTTCATGAGGCCTCGTGCTGGTTTCTGGTTCCGATTTTCATATATAACTGAAGTGCATGCCAAATCGTATCCATATAGCTCTAAGTGACACAATCTTTTCTACCATGAGACGTTGATCTTAAGGGAGTGTGACACTGTAATGGAAGCAGGTGCACCTCCTTACAGACAAGATCGGGATTTATTTCAGGCAACATAAATTATCAGTCATGGATCAGCTTTTTAATATCGTAAGTCTGCCCCATAAGCGCATCTACCTGATGAATGCAACTAAAGAGGTGGTAATCAGGTCATCACCCGGCAAGGTCAGCAGGTTCTTTGCCAAGGAGCGTGGCGGTAAAGAGTATGAGCTTCCACATCTGAGCAGCCTCCTGCATGATACCCTGAGGTCTTCAAGGAAGATCTCCCGTGGTGAGTATGCCAGCTTCTGACGTGGGGAGTATGCAACCTTCTGGCGTGGTAAGTATGTCAGTTACTGACGTGGCAAGTATGTCAGTTACTGCAGCTGTGAGTGTGCCGGTTTGTAACGTGCTGCGCATACCGGCCTCCGACGTGGAGAGAGTATGTCAGCTTATGAGGCTGTGAATATGCCAGCCTCACTGTCAGATGAGCACAAATTTGTAAATTTGTATTGCCATCACCAATTGAAAACAGCATGAGAGAGATGATCAACAAAATGACCATCAGGGTAGTGATGACCCTGCTGCTGCTCTATATTCTCTCGGCCGCTTCATGCCGCAAGGCAGACTTCTGCTGGCGCTGTGTCAATCCGCATAATCAGAATGAATGGAAGGATGTCTGTGACCAGATGACCAAGAACAAGATGATGAAGTACGGCTACACCTGTACCCCCCTCTGATCACCCGGCAACGATAATGCCAGCCTCAATTCTGTTACCTGCCGGGGATTAACCTCCCGCTATCGCTATCCCCTCCTTCTGCCGGCGCAGAGTACTCCTCCTCTCTTACTCCTCCTTCATCTTCCCCGGCCTTATCATATTCTCCGGTGCCAGTATCTGGTCAAGCTTCTCGCGGGTCATCAGGTTTTTCCTCAGCACCAGTGTGTATACGCTCTCATCGGTGTGGAGTGCTTCGGTAGCCAGCTCATTTGCCACCTTGTATCCCAGCCAGGGTACCAGTGCTGTTATCAGTCCGATACTATTTTTGACCATCGCCTCGCAACGCTCCACATTGGCAGTGATACCATCCACACAGCGGTACCTGAGGGTATTCATCCCGTTGATCAGCATCTCTACCGACTCAAAGACACTCTGCACAATGACCGGCTCAAAAACATTGAGCTCCAGCTGACCGCCCTCGGAGGCAATAGCTACCGTGAGGTCATTACCCAACACCTTATAGGCTATCTGGTTGACCACCTCCGGTATTACCGGATTGACCTTGCCGGGCATGATTGATGAGCCGGGCTGCATTGGCGGCAGGTTGATCTCATTTATGCCTGCCCTGGGGCCTGATGATAGCAGGCGCAGGTCATTACATATCTTTGACAGCTTGATGGCCAGCCTCTTGACAGCTGATGAGTACATCACAAATGCGCCGGTATCCTGTGTAGCCTCAACCAGGTTGGAGGCGAGCTCCAGGTCGAGGCCGCTGATACGCCTGAGGTGTTTCAACACTTTATCTGAATAGCCCGGCTCAGAGTTGATCCCGGTACCGATGGCGGTAGCACCCATATTTATCTCAAGGAAGAGGCGGGCATTCTGATTCAGCCGCTCAATCTCCTCACCCAGGGTGGCAGCATAGGCTTCAAACTCCTGACCGAGGGTCATCGGTACAGCATCCTGCAGCTGTGTACGACCCATCTTCAGTACGTGTGCAAACTCAATTCCCTTTTTATGGAATGAGTCTGCCAGGGTCTTCAGCACACCTGTCAGCTTACGGTTTGAGTTATAGAGAGCTATCTTTACCGAGGTGGGATAGGCATCATTGGTTGACTGTGACAGGTTCACATGGTTATTAGGGTGGCAGGCAACGTAACTGCCCTTCTGCTCTCCCATCAGCTCCAGCGCCCTGTTGGCTATCACCTCATTGGCATTCATATTGGTTGAGGTGCCCGCTCCGCCCTGTATCATGTCAACCACAAACTGGTTATGATACTTGCCGTTCTGAATCTCACGGCAGGCAAACACTATGGCGTCTCTGACGGCAACATCAAGCAGCCCCAGCTCATGGTTGGCCTCTGCTGCTGCCTCCTTGACCATTGAGAGCGCCTCTATCAATGCCGGGAAAAAGTTCAGTGTCATGCCTGAAATATTGAAGTTCTCTGCTGCCCGCAGTGTCTGAACGCCGTAGTATGCCTCTACCGGCACCTCGCGCTCACCCAGCAGGTCGCTCTCAACCCGCTTGTTGCCCGACTCATACTGTGCTGTATAACTAAGGATCCGGGTATTGGCGTTTCTCATGCGGCGCGACATCACCCTGGTGATATTCTGAAGGATCTTCAGTGTGAGGGCAGTGTTGTATGAGAGGAAGTCGCGGCTCAGTTCATAGAGCTCTGACGGTTTTACTGCCCTGGCTGAGGTGGTGTGAAAAGAGCCCTCCTCCCAGATGCACTCACCCACAAAATCGCCTTTGCCAAAGAGGGCCAGCCTTACATCAGTATTGTACTGGTTCTTCTTGAAAAGCTCTACCTCGCCATCATAAACAATAAAGATATTTTCACGCGGCATATTCTCTCTGAACAGCGTTTCACCGGCGCTGCAGCTCTTCTCAAAGAGGTGGCCCGCCAGATCATTCAGCTCTTCATCACTCAACCCCCTGAAAAGCTCCACATCTCTCAGGAACAGTGTAATTTCATTCTTATTCATTATATGATCTGTTAATTATTTTCCCCGTCAAAGAAAAATAAATAATTGATCATTTGGAATAGCAGATCTCACTATGCTCTCTCTCGAACAGTTTTATTATCTTGGCATCCCGAACCTGAAGAGAGCCCATGCGTACTGCACCAGGAATATTCTCACTCATTGCCGTGATGATGTTTATCACACTGCACCTGCCGGGTCAGGGGCAGATACGCCCTGTGGTACCCTGGGAAGATGAGAAATTTTTTTCTGCCGGATATACCCTGGGGTTCAATCTGAGCAGCTTCATGGTCACCCCGTCAGAGCAGCATACCCTCATTGACTCTCTCTACCCCTCCGCCGGCGCTCTTCAACCGGGGGTCAACATACATCTGGCTCTCAACTTCAGGCTCAACCAGTTCTTTGATGTGAGGCTACTGCCAGGCATATCATTCAGTCAGAGGAATATAGACTACCTGTCAACACGTGTGCATCACATCGCCCTGTCACCACAGAAGACAGAGTCGGCTCTTATTGAGCTGCCTCTGCAGGTGAGGTACGGCTGGAGGATGCAGAATACCAAGCCATATATTGTGGGAGGTGTCAATTACAGGTATGACTTCTATGCACAGAAAAAATACCGTATCGAGCGACCTGTTTATATAAGGCTTAACAGACCCGATCTCTGCTATGAGGCGGGGGCGGGTGTCGGCTTCTACCTTAGTGGTATAAAACTCTCGGTAGAGATGAAGATGTCAAATGGCCTGCTGGAGCTGCACGCCCGCGACCCTCATCCCGAATACCCCGGGTACTCAAATACGGTAGAGAAGATCAGGTCACGATCGTGGATCCTCTCATTCCACTTCGAGTAGAGAAGTAAGAGGTAACAGCTCAGCCGGTATGCTTCCCGGAAAGGGCCCGAACGAAGTCAACTCCTCCGGAGGGGGCTGCCGGTGTGCTTTCCGGAAAGGGCTCAGCCGGAGTACCTTCCCCCTTTTCCTGTCAAAGCCTGGATTACGCATGCTTTCGTCAAAAACTATAACCCGCAATCTCCGCCATTAGTCATGGTTTCCCTTTGGTTGGTCAAAATTACACACTATTTGAAGGCTGTAACACCTGTTTAATAAGGTGAATTAGCGAAATTTGAGCTGGCGGGGTGATAGTTGTATCATATGCAAGAGCCCTGCCTTAGCGGCAATATCGATGAAATATAACTATAAAACTCTGTTTGCGTCGCAGCACGAAAGATTTATCGCCATCCTGGGTCACGACTACTTCTCATCACTTCTTATTGATGAGGATCTCTCAGATAGTGCCGTTATTGTGTCAGACCGCAGGCTCTACCAGATTGGGAAGCTATATGAGCTGTGCTCCCCGTTCCGGCCGGGCAGATTTGCATCCGGAAAGGGAAAGAAGATTGTCAGCCTGACAGATATTACCTCTGTCTCAGGAAGGGAGACCTGCAGGCCGCTGCCCGGTACGGCCCTGATACTCTTCGGAGTGATCGCTGCAATGCTCGGGCTCCTGTCAGATGTGGCCAGCTCAACATACATCATGCTGGCAATAGCTGCTGCAGCCATCGGAGCAGGGATATGGCTCATAACCAGGCTAAGGGTAAGGTTCCTGCTGATCGAGTATGCCGGCGGAACCATTGTCATGCCGGTAAAATTTATTACCGATACCGAGCTCAACCTTTTCCAGGGAATAATTGCTGATGAGAAGGAGAGGTTAAGGTCAGGGGCCGTCGATGTGAAGGAGTGCCCCAAATGCAGGGAGCTTATCTCCCTCTCAGCCAGACTGTGCCGCTATTGCGGAGAGGTACAGGAGGAGGTTCCCGGAGAGGAGTGAACATAACTATCATTTTATAAGACTTAAACAATTGAACCCCCGGGCGGTTAATTAACCTGTGAGGTGAAAGGTTTAACGGGTAGACCGGAAGAGAACAATAAAGGGAGATGGAAGGTTAGAATGGGAAGTGAGCAAAGGATGTGAGGATGGAAAGAAGCTGACCAGGGAGAAAGAGCCTGATTCAGCAGGTAAAAGTGCAATTACTTGAGAATAACTGTCAATAGGCTTATCTTTGGTATGCATTTTGGATCATCGCCCTGTAGTGACTTTTCTGTGCCCCTGATGTGGCCTGAGCTGATAAAAGAGAGATGGCAATGAGAAACAGAATAAAACTAACACTGCCGGTACTGCCTGTCATTATCTTCTTCCTGTTACCCCCTATGGTCACTGATGACTCAGGTTTTGACACGGCCGGGTTTTCAGCCGGAGTTCCTGCCATGATCGCACAGGTTTCCAGGCAGACCGACTACGGTGATGCGCCGGCCAGCTATGGAATATCGGGACATTTAATCGACGGACGTACTATTTGGCTGGGGACAGCCCCTGACGCCGAGCCGTCACAGCTCTTCTCTGATCAGGCTGATGGTGATGACCTTAATGGTCGCGATGACGAAGATGGTGTGGGAATACCTGATATGACCCAGGGGAGTGTGGTCAGAATTGTATACGATATTGTAACACCACTCTTTACAGTGGTTTACCTCAATGCATGGATAGACTGGAACGGTAACGGGGTGTTCGATGAAGGGACGGAGAGGATAGTCAATAACCGCAGCTTCTACAGGTCGGAAAAGGTAACTATTGAGGCTGCCGTACCGGCAAATGCGATCGCCTCACGACCCACCTTTGCACGGTTCAGGATAGGCCCGCGGCTTGAGCTGCCAACAGGTATAGCCACCTATGGCGAGGTAGAGGACTATATGGTGAGGATAGCCTGCTCGGGTCCTGCACCACCGGTGGTGGGCAGCGTTACGCAGCCCACCTGTGAAAATCCGTATGGCAGCGTGACACTCGGGGGACTGCCTATTGACGGTCAGTGGGTTATCACCATGCTGCCTGATGGCGAAACCATTACCGGCAGCGGACAGGCATACACGGTTACCGGACTGGAGGCAGGCGTATGGTCCTTCACCGTAACCAACCAGAGCGGATGCACCTCACAACCATCACCAGCCATCATAATTATTGGTGCCCCCGTGCCCGATGCGCCCGTTGCCGGGCAGGTCATACAGCCCACCTGTACCACCTCCTCGGGAAGTGTCACCCTTACCGGTCTGCCCGATGAGGGCGCCTGGGTGCTTACCAGGTACCCTGACGGTATCACCTACAACGGTACCGGCACCAGCCTCGCCATCACCGGTCTGCTGTCAGGCACCTGGCACTTTACCGTAACCAATAGTGAGGGTTGTACCTCGCCATTGTCAGAGAGGGTAGTCATCAACCCGCAGCCCCCCACCCCGTCACCTCCGCTGATAGGCACCATCACCCATCCCACCTGTGAGTCACCTGCAGGCAGTGTGATCATCAACGGGCTGCCTCCCACAGGTGAGTGGACCCTCACCCGTTTTCCCGGGGGTGCAGTGATAGAGTCTGCCGGCTCATCGATAGTGCTCTATGGCCTCAATCCCGGCAGCTACAACTTTACTGTCACCAACGCTGACGGCTGTACCTCAGGTGTCTCAGCCCCGGCGGTCATCAATCCGCAACCCGGACCGTTCCCTACGCTTGTCATCACTGACCCCGCACCGGTATGTGCACCGGGAACGGCTGACCTGACCGTGCCGGCAGTGACTGCCGGCTCTGTCCCGGCCAATCTCACCTACAGCTACTGGCGCGACATACAGGCTACCATACCTCTCACTACCCCCTCGGCAGCCCCCCAGGGTACCTATTACATCAGGGCCACCATACCCGGCGGCTGCTCAGCAGTGAGCCCGGTGACAGTCACTGCACTGAATGACCCGGTAGCTGATGCCGGTCCTGACCAGACACTCACATTTCTCTTTTCAACACGCCTCAATGCTGCCACTCCCGACATATATTCATCAGGCAGCTGGTCAGTGGTTACCGGCAATGGTGAGTTTGCCGACCCGGGCGACCCGAAGAGCAGCGTCTCCAAGCTGGCGCTGGGCGAGAACCTGTTACGCTGGACCGTCTCAAACATGGCGTGTGATCCGGTATATGATGAGGTGATGATAACGGTCAGAAACGTTATTATACCATCACTGATAACCCCTGATATGGACGGACTGAATGACTATTTTGTCGTCAGGGGGATTGAGGCGCTGGGAAAGGTTGAGCTGACCGTTTTTGACCGGCGGGGGGTGCTGGTTTATGAGGACCACGACTACAACAACCGCTGGCATGGTACCAACTATAACGGTGAGCCACTGCCTGATGATACCTACTTCTATCTGCTCAAAACAGAAGAGGGGTTCAGTACCAGCGGATATCTGTACATAAGACGCTGACCGGTGGCAGAAAAGGAAGCTGCTGCCCGGCAAGAGATTGTTGTGGCGACTGGAGGGCAGGCTGCTGCATGAGAAAAAGGGAAGGCTGCAGCCGGGGGAAGAAAGTGTAGCCCGAGAAGTTCAGGATTGGTCAGTATAGCAGACCGGCCTTATAAAAATTAAACAGGGGCGTATGAAAACGCCCCTGTTGCAATTAGCTTATCCCGCCGCTATTAATAGCCCGGGTTCTGCTGGCTGGCAATAGCCGGGTTGGCATCAAGCTCATCCTGAGCTATTGGCAGAACAGTCTTATAGAAGGTTCTGTCAATGATCTTCTCGCGGTGTGTTATTACCACCAGCGGATAGATGAAGTCATCATTGAACTCAATGCTCCTGTTAAGCCTCATCATATCAAAGAATCTCAGTCCTTCAGCAAAGAGCTCCTTGCTCTTCTCATCAATGATCATGTCAAGTGTCACCGTGGCATCTGTAGCCGGATCAAGGTTGGGTGCCCTCTTCCTTATCTCATTGAGATAGTTGGCAGCCTTGACCCTGTCAGGTGACGGCTTTCTCAGGGCTGCCTCGGCTGCTATCAGATAGATCTCCGAGAGACGTACCACCTTCACGTTGACAGCTGAGCGGGAGCCTTTGTCGCCGGCACCTGCTGCGCCGCCCACATACTTCAGTGATGAGCCGAAGCGATCGTCTGACGACTCGTCATAATCCATGATACCCCACCGTACATCATCATCATCTTCACCCATACGGGCAAGCCAGTAATCACTGGCCATGAACCAGCCACTGGCACCGGTCACCTTATAGAGCCGCATCAGGTAGTAGCCGAGAGAACCGGTACCAAGGTCACCCTCAAGGGGCAGCATCGCAAGCTCAAAGATAGATTCAGAGCCATGGGTCTGAGACCATGACCCCACCCAGGCAGCGTTGGAATAGAGTGAGTATACATTGCTGCTAATGATCTCCTCAGCTGCTGCCAGGCTGGCATCGAAGTTATCCATAAAGAGGTGTACCCTCGCCTCAATAGCCTTGTTGGTATAGTAGTTGACATAACCGTTGCCCTTGGCTTTTGAGAGCAGGGGAGCAGCAGCTGTAAGGTCTCTGAGCACCTGTGTATATACCTCCTCTACCGAAGCCCTGGTAGGCTGTGCAGAGGCATCCAGCGGCTCAAGAACCAGCGGCACACCGTAGGAGCTCTTGTCCATATTATATGGCTTGCCATATATCCTCACCAGGTCAAAGTACATCAGTGCCCTGAGGGTCAGTGCCTGCGCCTTGTAGCTACTCAGTGCATCAGACCCCTGGCCTTCGCTCTCCATCCTTTCAATATTGACAATCAGGTTATTGGCCTGAAGAAGGTTGTGATAGATCTGCACCCAGAACCCTGAGCCTGAGCCTGAGGTAGGTGAGTGGTTGAAGGAGTAGTAGTAGTCGAGACCGCGACCCTGCGAACGGACAGCAAAGTCACCACCCTTGGCATCACCAAAGATAATGAAGTTGCGGCCGTAATAGCTGGATGAGGTCATCTTGCTCATCAGTCCGTTGATAGCCACCTTGGCATCACTGGCATTGGTGATGGAAGCATCGGAAGCTGCGTAGTTACTGGGCCTCACATCAAGAAACTCTTCACATGATGTTATCAGCATGAGGCTCAGTACCGACAATATGATTGTTATCTTTTTCATCGTAGTATCCATTTAAAGATTAGAAACTGGCTTCAATACCGAATGTGTAGGTCTTGCCTATTGGCATCTCCCATCCTCTGGAATTGTATTCGTTCACTTCAGGATCATAATCCTTCCATGCAGCCCAGGTCCACAGGTTGGTTCCCGTGAAATAGATCCTGGCTGATGAGATGCTCACTTTGCTCAGCACACTGGCCGGCAGATTATACCCTAAACTGATATTCTTTAGCCTGGTGAAGTCTGCAGGATGCATATGCCTGCTGCTCTTCTGGTTGACATCTTCCATGTCAATGGCGATCCTCTGCGGGAGGCTGGCATCCTTATTTTCAGGTGTCCAGCGGTTCTCGTAGGTATAGGATGACATGACCCTCTCCCAGTAGTAGCCATCGTCATTGTTGTCTTTTCCTGCAGCATCATATGTATATCCTCCCACCTTGTACATAAAGCTCAATGAGAGTGATATACCTTTCCAGGTGAGATCGGTATTGACGCCACCAAACAGCTTGGGATGCATATCGGCAAGTATCACCTCATCAGCCTTTGAATAGCTATAGGTTGCCGGACGGCCATTGACTGTCAGTTCTGGCGTCTCATTGTTGTTGAGGTACCACAGGTTTTTACCGGTCTCTCTGTCAACGCCTGCCCACTCAAGGCCATAGAGTGCCAGTGTTGACTCGCCCTCCTTGTAGATGAACCTGGTACGTGCATCATCACCGGTAGGTTCATACCATATAATATTCTGTCCGCCATACAGCTTGGTCACCGTTGACTTTATGTGTGTACCGGTAAGCCCGGCAGTCCAGTTGAATCCGCCCGACCTCAATATTTCTCCAAAGAGCTCAAACTCCACACCCTTGTTGTTTATCTCACCTACGTTCTTGAGTGTTGAGCCAAAACCGGTGACTGTTGAGATAGGCACATCCTGCAGCAGGTTCTTTGAGTCGCGGCTGAAAAATTCAACTGATCCGGTCAGTCGCTGATCAAACAGGCCAATCTCCAGTGCAATGTTTGAGGTGTAGCTTGTCTCCCACGAAAGGTTGGCATCAGCTATGGTGTAAACACCGCTTCCCGGATTCTCCAGATACTTGTTGGCATAGCTGGTGAGTGATCTCCAGCCGTAGTTGTTGGTGGGAAGGGTTCCGTTGACACCATATGATCCTCTCAGTCGGAGACTGCTTATCAGGCTGACCTCTCTCATGAACTCCTCCTGGTCTATACGCCATGAGCCGGCTACCGACCAGAAGTTGCCCCACCGTGCCTGGGGGCTCAGCCTTGAGGAGCCGTCACGACGGAATGAGCCTGAGAGATAGTACCTGTTGTCATAGTTGTACTCAGCGCGTGAGAGCATTGAGGCCATTGAGTTGCCCCAGTAGTATCCGTTAGCATCAAACATCCCGGCAGTGGCAACAGTATGAAGCGCACTGGAGGGAAGGTTGGTACCGGTAGAACGAGTATAGTCAGTCTGTGACCTGGTGATCTCCCAACCGGCCAGGAGCCCTACATTGTGTACATTATTAAAGCTCTTGCTGTAGTTGAGGGTGGTTGATGATACCAGCTCATTGATCCGCGTGTTGTTCTCATTGACCCTGCCACCCACACTCGTTCCGTTATAGTGCAGTGCACTGTAGTAGAGGTGGTCATTGGTCTGGGTATTGTCAAATGAGAAGATCGACCGGAGAGTGAGCTCAGGCAGTATCTTAATGGTGACCGTCTCGCTTGCTGAGAGCTTCAGGGTCTTTGACCAGTTCTCCCACTCGTTGTCGTAGTAGACCGGGTTGTAGGCATAGCTTCCATATCTGAGTGTCCATGGGTCACCGGTCTGATAATCGGTGGGCCAGTAGAGACCCCACAGCAGGTTACGGTGCTGCAGGAAGTAGTTGCCACCCAGGTTACGGGTGTCATTGAAGCCCTCCTGCCTACCGCTTGAAAGGCTTATGTTTGTTGCCAGCTCTACATACCTGCCTATCTTCTGACCGAAGTTCATCCTTCCGGTGATACGGTCGAAACTGTTGGTGGTGACACGCCCCAGATCATTGGTATACGATAAGGAGGTAAAGTAGTTGGTTGTCTCAGTACCACCACTGACAGAGAGGTCATACGACTGGTAGACTGAGGTGCGGAAAAGCTCCTTCTCCCAGTCAAAATACTGCCCTGCCCTGGGACCGCCTATCGTAAGTGAATTGACGGTATGATCAGGTGCGGTGAACTCATAACCATGCCTGTTAAACCTGTTGTTGAGCTGCTTGAGAGCGTTGGTACTGGCCTCTTCAGGGGTCATGTCGTCATAAAGGATGCCGGCATTCCAGAAGTTCTCATAATACATCTCCACCTGCTGCTCGGTAGTCGCCACCTCATAGTTGTTATATGCAAATGAGGGGGTCAGACCGACAGAGGTTCTGAGGTTGACCAGAGGTCTGCCCTGCTTACCCTGCTTGGTGGTGATGACGATAACACCGTTGGCGGCACGTGACCCGTAGAGGGCTGAGGCAGCAGCATCCTTCAGTACCGTGATTGACTCAATGTCATTGGGGTTGATACTGTTCATCACGTTACTGGAGGTATAGATACCCATCTGCGTAACGTTACCGGATACTACCGGCACACCGTCAACCACATAGAGCGGCTCGTTGGAGGCGTTTATCGATCCGATACCCCGTACCCTGATGGCCGAGGCCGATCCGGCCTGACCGGAGAGGGTGGTGACCTGAAGGCCTGATATCTTGCCTCCAAGGGCATTCTCAAAGGAGAGAACAGGCACATCCTTGATGGCATCAGCCCTGACCACACTGGCAGCACCGGTAAAGGTGCCCTTGGTGGAGGTACCATATGCCACAACGATCACCTCATCCAGGGCAAGGGCATCCTGCACCATCACAACGTTGATGACAGTCCTTCCCGAGACAGGTATCTCCTGTGTCTTGTAGCCGACATAGCTGAAGACAAGTACAGCGTCGGCCGGAACATTGCTGAGGGTGTAGCGCCCGTCAGCATCAGTGTTGGTTCCAACACCCCTCACACCCTTAATGACTACAACGGCATAGGGAATGGTAGAACCATCTTCAGAGGCGGTAACCGTCCCGGTCACCTGCGTCTGCGCCATGGCAGCATTGATAAACAACGCTGCCACGAGAATGAAGAATAGTTTTTTCATGGAAGAGAGCGTTAGTTAGTATTAGAATTCCAGTGTAAGATACGAGGAAAAAAGTTTTTACGAAAGAAAAAAGTGTAATACGTCTTACTTTTTTAGAGGAGATGGAAATTTTGACACTACTGACTCTCCCTGTCTGCAAATGAGAGCTTTAAATTGATAAGCGGTCGAGACGGGAGAGAGGAGTCCGGGGGAGCCTTCCAGCCAGTGCTGGTTATACCATATTATTACATTACAAAAGTTATTTCCCTCTGCAGAATTTAAATTATCTCTCCGGTTAAGCTCATTCTCAGTACTTTTACCTAACTTGACCCAAAATAATTCCACCATCATGAAAATTGTAAAAATTCTGTTGCCGATACTTTTCATCATTGCAGGCTGCTCTACGGCAGAGAGGTATGACCTCTTGATCAGAAACGGTACCCTTATCGATGGTACCGGAAATCCAGGGTACCGGGGTGACATAGGTATTATGTCTGATACAATTGCTGCCATGGGAGATCTCAGCGGTGCCAGGGGTGCCTTGGTCATTGATGCGGGGGGCATGGTTGTGGCGCCCGGGTTCATAAACATGCTCAGCTGGGCGGTGGAGTCTCTCATAGAGGATGGCAGGTCTCTCAGTGATATCTGTCAGGGGGTCACCCTTGAGGTGATGGGTGAGGGTGACTCATGGGGGCCGCTGAGCGATGAGATGAAGCAGGAGATGATTGATTCACAGGGTGATATGAAATATGAGATAGGCTGGAGCACCCTCGGTCAGTATCTGGAGTTTCTGGAGAAGAGGGGTGTCTCAACCAATATAGCCTCCTTTGTGGGCAGCGCCACCCTGAGGATATATGCTGTCGGGTATGATGACAGGCCTCCCACCGCTGCCGAGCTTGACACTATGCACCGGCTGGTGCGGCAGGCGATGGAGGAGGGTGCCATAGGTGTCAGCTCAGCCCTTGAATATGTCCCGGCAGCCTTCGCCTCTACCGATGAGCTTATCGGACTGGCAGAGGTGGCTGCCCGGTATGACGGTATGTATATCTCTCACATAAGAAATGAGGATGATACCTTTCTGGAGGCTATTGATGACTTCCTGAAGATACCTGACGCTACCGGCATCAGGGCTGAGATATACCATCTCAAGCAGGTGGGACGCACCAACTGGGGGAAGCTGGAGGCTGCCATAGCAAAGATCGACTCGGCACGTGCCGCCGGCCTGCAGATAACAGCTGACATGTACAACTATCCTGCGAGCTCTACCGGACTGGGTATCATCATGCCGGAGTGGGTTCAGGAGGGCGGTTTTGACAAGTGGGTCAGCAGGCTGCGTGACCCCGCAGTGAGGGGGGTGATCGGGCCGGAGATAAAGAAGACCATTGAGCGGAAGCAGGGGTCACCTGACAAGATTATTGTAATAGGGTTCAGAAGCGACTCGCTCAAGTATCTGCAGGGCATGAACATTGCCGAGATAGCCGCTCTGCGTGGCAAGCCGGCCGAAGAGACGATAATGGATCTGATCATCGACGATCAGAGCAACGTCTCAGCCGTCTTCTTCTCAATGTCAGAAGAGAACATTAAGAGGCAGATAGGGCTGCCGTGGATGAGCTTCGGCTCCGACGGTAAGTCGATGGCCCCGGAGGGGGTCTTCCTGCTCTCAGCCACACACCCCAGGGCCTATGGTAACTTCGCCAGGCTGCTGGGAAAGTATGTGAGAGAGGAAGAGGTCATACAACTTGAAGAGGCTATCCACAGGCTCACCCTCTTCCCGGCACAGAACATGAAGATTGAGCGTCGCGGAGCACTGAAGCCGGGGTGGTATGCAGATATAGTCATCTTTGACCCCGATGAGGTAGAGGATCACTCCACCTTTGAAGATCCGCACCAGCTCTCAACCGGCATGTCGCACGTGATAGTCAACGGTGTGCAGGTGCTGCGTGACGGCCGGCATACCGGCGCCACACCCGGCAGGGTGGTACGCGGACCGGGATGGCAGGGAGCCAGGTGAGTCTGTGCAGGCGTGTGCGCGTGTGGGTACCGCCTCACCCGGGGCATGGTGAGTACCTGCGACGGGCTACCGGTGCCAACGGAATGCCGGGAGAATCTGTATGCCGCCTCATCCGGGGCATGGGTAGGTGACCATCAGGAACGGCTCCTCCTCGCCTGAGAGCATGGGAGAGAGCAGCGGGTCTGACAGCAGGTCGCTCATCAGGCGGGGCTCACCGTCGAGCAGCACCTGGTTGTTCATAAGACGTATGCCGTGACTGTAGTCAACATACCACCAGATATGCCCGCTGTAAAGTGGCTGAATGGGACTGCCATCACTCCTGTGCCACCCGTAGATAATCACCCTGTCAGGCCGCCCGGCCAGTCGCGGTGCGATGACCACATCCTTCTTGATGCCGGCGATGAGCGCTCCGTGGCGGCCCCCAGCCTCAGCCAGCTGCCTCTCTATCTGTGCATTGTGTTCTGCAAACTTGCTGACCTGCTCATTGGCATCACCCACCGGATAGTAGCTGAAGGGCTCCAGCCGTATCTCACTCTTTTCCCAGATATGGTCACTCAGCCTCCTGGTGAGCAGTGAGGCACCAAAGAGTTGAGCCAGGCGCTGTGCCGTACAGGGGGTCATGGGAATACGGCAGAAATCATCGTCGCTACCTATCGAGAGGTAGTCACTCATCACCTCATACTCAAGGGTGTGGATAACCCCCTCACCATCAGTGAGCTGCTCCTCAAGAGCCACCGTCTCCCTCAGGAACAGGGGAATATTGCCTCCGGCGGCGGCCCTGAAGATCTCCTCCTCACGCTCTTCACGTGTCAGCAGGCTGATACGCTCCATAAACTGTGATCCGCTCTCTGCCTCCGGAGAACGGTCAGGAATATTTAACCGCCTGAGGGGCAGCCTGACGCTCGGGGTGATGAGATTATCATAGGCTCTCAGTCCATAGTAGCGGTAGGAAGCCTCTTCGTGCTGTGTGCCACTCAGGACACTGTGTATAAGGCCATTGTACTCAACCTGTGTGGTGTGATAGATCTTCCCCTCAGGGTTGGTCTTAAAGATAAAGGCTATCCGGTGGTCAGCAGAGAGATACCTTATCAGTGAATCGCTCTCCCGGCGGCTCAGGGGAAATGAGTGTGCGAGACGCTCCTTCATCAGCCTGCTGCGGTACCAGGTACCCCCTGTGGGAGAGACCAGCGGCCTGCCGTTATAGATCACAATGCTATCATTGTAGGCGAGGCAGCAGAGCGACCTCCTCTCATCACCCTGCAGCCATCTTACGATCTTTTCACCATGGAGGGTGTCATCATATCCGTAGCTGCTGTCAAGAAATGTCACCCTCACAATATCTGACGATATCTCATCCCGACTGTTGAGGTAGTTGAAGATGAACCGTCCGCCGCCGCTATGGCCGCTGAGTACCACCTCAGGCTGCCACGGGGCAAAGAGGGCGGTGAGGCGGTCAACCATCATACGGCACTCTTCTGAGGGTGAGGCTGCGCCGGCGCTCCATGCCGGCCAGCTTCGCAGGCTGTTCTCCAGGAAGGCAACCACCACCGTGCGGTCAGTGATCACCCTGCGCAGGAAACGGCTCTGTGCACCTATGTGCTGTATCCCGTAACGCCACTCATCCTCATGGGTCACCGACCTGCCAAAGGTCTCCTCAATAGTGCTGCCATTGGGCAGGGCGTAGAGTATCAGCAGCACCCGGTCATCAGGACCAAAGCCCCGGAGGGGTGCATTGACCAGAACCCGTATGCCCGGAAAAAAGTTCTCCTCCACCAGCTGCTGCTCATCATACTGACCGGAGGCACGGAAGCCCGGCAGGGGCTGACCGGAAAGCACCTGGCCCGGAGGTGGCGACAGCTGGCCGGAAAGCAGCTGACCCGGAGATGGAAGGGGCTGACCGCTGAGCACCTGGCCCGGAAGTGGAAGCACCTGACACATAAGTGATACCATTATGATAGAGACTATCACCCTCAGGTTAAGGTAATCAGCCTTTTGATAACCGTTTTCTGCCATACTGCTCTCTTGTCAGCTGCAAGTTATATAATTTCCCGCGGGCCGGCTGGCTATGAGAGAGCTTAATTTTTTCTGCCAGAGTGGTGAGAGTATCTCCATCACTCCTGTTTTCCGCCTAATTTTATTAACTTGGCCTCTACACCCTAAAGCTGATGCTGTACTATGAGTGAAGTGATACTCAGAGCCATGATGGAGCTGTTTGCCCTGATCGTCAAGCAGGACAGCGGCATGCATCAGGAGGAACTTGACTATGTATGGGACTTCCTCACCGGTCAGCTGCCCCACAGGAGTGCCGGTGAGTTTATGCAGCTCTTTCTGGAGAATGCCGGTCCGCTGAGAGAGGAGGGGGAGGAGAGCACCCCGGAGCGGCTCTCGGCAAGGGACTCCCTCAGAGCCTTTAGCAACTGCAAGACCATCAACCGTACCCTCTCACAGGAGCAGAGGGTCATTGTCCTGATGCGATGCCTGGAGCTGATCAACAGCAGCAGGAAGTATAGCACACAGCGGATGGATATTATCAATACCATTGCTGAGGTGTTCAAGATCTCTCATGATGAGTTCAACGCTATCAGAAGTTTCGTCAGAGAGGAGGAGGTGGCCGGCTTTGATGACCCTGCCATGAAGATTATCACTGTCGGGAGACATGGTGATGGCGAGGGTGCACGGGAGAACTTTTTTGTCTTCCTGAAGATTGCCAGTGTCAACCTCTATTTCCTCAAGTGTTATCACTCCGGTGACTCCCTTCTCAATGGTATCACGCTGAAATGCAATAAGGTGTACCCACTGGCCCCGGGCAGCTCGGTGCTCGCTCCACCGGCACCGGCCATCTACTACAGTGATATAGCTTCAGCCTTCATTACCGCTGACAGCCATCATTCCATCACCCTGGTTGCCGATCGGCTCAACTACCGCTTCAGGGATGGCACCTCCGCTGTTACCGATGTAAGTTTTGCTGCCAGTGAGGGTATGATGGTCGGTATTCTGGGTGCCAGCGGCTCAGGGAAGACCACGCTGCTCAACCTGCTGACCGGGCTGCTGAGGCCTGATGAGGGTGAGGTGAGGATAAACAGCATACCCATCTGGCCCGATACCGGGCAGCTGGAGGGTGTGATAGGGTATGTCCCGCAGGATGACCTGCTGGTGGAGGAGCTGACAGTGTTCGAGAACCTGCAGTATGCGGCAGCCTTCTGTTACGGCAACAAGGGGGCGGCGGAGAGGGAGAGGGAGGTCAACACGCTGCTGAAGAGCCTGGGGCTCTACCGTAAGAGAGATTACAGGGTGGGTTCACCACTCAACAAGGTGATCAGCGGCGGAGAGCGTAAAAGGCTCAACATAGCTCTTGAGCTTATACGTGAGCCGTCGGTGCTCTTCCTTGATGAGCCTACCTCGGGGCTCTCCTCTGCCGACTCGGAGAATGTGATATCTCTGCTCAACGAGCTGACAGTAAGGGGTAAGCTGGTGGTGACAGTGATACACCAGCCCTCATCAGAGATCTTCAAGTCGTTTGACCGGGTGCTGATACTTGACCAGGGAGGGCATATGGTATTCTTTGGCAACCCGCTCGACTCGCTCATTCACTTCCGTAAGCTGGAGGCTCACGTAAACAGTGATGTGCCTGAGTGCCCGCAATGTGGTAATGTCATTCCCGAGACACTCTTCAATATCCTTGAGACCAAGGTGGTAGATGAGTTTGGCCGGTATACCGGACAGCGAAGGGTGTCACCGGCAGAGTGGGCTGAGGCATACAACAAAAGTGCCCCTCATGACCCTGTTGCGGAGGCTGCCGGTCAGCCGCGGACAGCCCTTGATAAGCCGGGATGGCTCAGGCAGACAATCCTCTATCTCAGTCGTGATGTCACCGGCAAGATAGCCAACAGACAGTATCTGCTGCTGACGCTGCTTGAGGGGCCGGTGCTGGGGCTGATACTGGCATTCATCATAAGGTATATCGCTGATCCCAACTCTGACACCTACATCTTCAGGGAGAATGAGAACATCCCGATATATATCTTTATGAGTATTATTGTGGCTCTCTTCCTTGGTCTGACCATCAGTGCCGAAGAGATCTTCCGTGACCGTAAGCTGCTCATGCGTGAGCACTTCCTGCATCTCAACCGCAGCAGCTACCTGGTAGCCAAGATCGTCCTTCTCGCTTTCATCTCAGCCTTACAGGCTCTGCTCTTCCTGATGGTAGCCAACCCTATTCTGGGTGTCGGGGGCCTCTTCTTCTCCTGGTGGCTCGCCCTCTTTGCCACCTCCCTCTTTGCCAGCATGCTGGGGCTCAACATCTCGTCAGCCCTCAACTCGGCCATCGCCATCTATATAGTGATTCCGCTGCTGATGATACCCATGATGGTGCTCAGTGGCGCCATGTTCCCGTTTGATAAGCTCAACCGTAAGATTGCCAGGGCTGACCGTGTTCCCCTTGTTGCTGACCTCATGCCTACCCGGTGGAGCTATGAGGCGTTGATGGTGAGACAGTTCACCGGCAATGAGTATGGCAGGCGTGTCTTTCCGCTAAACCAGCAGATCAGCATATCTGATTTCAATACCATCTACCGGCTGCCACGTATGCATGAGGCGCTGGAGAGGGTCACACGGGGCATGACGAGAGGTACCCTGACCGAAGAGGAGCAGCGTGAGCTGCGGCTGCTGAAGAATGAGACAGAGGTGATCGGCGACGCAGGAATCATCGGCCGGTTCGGTGGCGAAGACTCCATTACGGCAGGGCTCTTCAATAAAAATATTGCCGGAGAACTTTCACGGTGGCTCGGACAGGCAGAGAGTGAATACCGGTGGTTATCAAATCAGGCTGATTTCAGGCTCGATAATTATATCAGCAGCAATAAAGAGGCACTCACTCAGTTATATAATAACTACCATAATGACAAGCTGGAGGACATTGTCAGGAAGGTATATGAGAAGAATAAAATGCTTGTGTTCAGAGAGAGGATCATCCAGAATGCTGACCTTATTTACCTGGAGCCGGCACCGGCAGGTATGCTCAGCTTCCGTACCCACTTCATGGCTCCTGTCAAAAGGTTCCTGGGGTTAAAGGTTGATACCTTCCGGTTCAATATCCTGTTGCTCTTCGCCTCGCTCATTGTGCTTTACATACTTCTCTATGCCGAGGTGCTGAAAAAAGTGGTCCTCTTTTTTGATAAGTTATGGCTGCGCCGGGGCCGTAGCCGCAACCAGATAAAAAATTCATTACCCCGATCTTAATATCAACATCTGATGACAGGTAGAATTATTAGAATCATCGCCCCTCTTCTGCTGGCTCTCCTCACCTCCTGCGGTGACAGCTCTGTCCGTCAGGGCAGGATAGCTTTTCCTGCGGCTGACGGCGTACCTGCTGCCGAGTCGGAGAAGCTGAGTGAGGAGGCGGTAGCCGATATCGTACAGAACATTGCCTCTCCTGTGGAGATAGCTGCCATACTGCAGTCGATGAATGTGCCGTTCTCAGCTGCATCACTAGCCCCTACACAGGGTGCTGAGAGGCTGGCTACCAACTTTCAGAAAGCTGTTATGCTGGGTATCTATGGTGCCGATCTGGGGTACCTCAATATCTACAGGAAGACCGGCACCTCTGTCGATCTCCTCTCCACCATCAAACGGCTGGCTGACGGACTGCGAGTAGGTCAATTCTTTGACTTTGAGACGCTCAAGCGACTCTCTACCAGCAAGTCAGACCTCGACTCGCTGCTCTACCTCTCAGTAAGCTCATACAACCAGATAGACCGTTACCTGAGAGAGAATGACCGGGGCTCAATATCTGCACTGATGATTGCCGGGGTATGGATCGAAGGGCAGTATCTGGCTACCCGGGTAGCCCTGGAGCATCCCGGAAAGATACTCAGAGACAGGATAGGTGAACAGAAGATCATTCTGGGTGACCTGCTGTTGCTGCTGCGCCCCTACCGGGACAAGGGGGCTGAATACAGCTCTCTCTATACGATGATGGAGCAGATCAGTAACAGCTACTCAGGCGTGAGGGTCTCCTACCGTCTGGGTGAACCGGTGACGGTGACCGAAGGTGACAGGCTGGTGATGGTGCAGCATGAGGAGAGCATCGTTGAGATGAGCGACGCGCAGCTGGCAGCAATAGCTGACATCTCGAAGGAAGTTAGAAACAGATTAATTCTCGGTGAATAAGATGAAAAAGAGGCTCATAATACTCACCCTGTCATTAGCCATCCTCCCCATGATGGCCAACAGCCAGGATCTTACCGATGATCTGGTGAGCAGCTGTGTCATTGCTGCAGGTGAAAACAGCACCTACCTGAAAGACTTCCGCATACAGCTCCCCGCGGCTGACCCACACAGCACCCCGCCCGTCTATAAGGCCAATATGTACCTGATGAAGAACACCAGGTACCGGTTCAACGTATGTGATGCGCCGGCATCAGCCGGTGAGCTCTACTTCACCCTCTATGACCAGAAGAAGATGCTCGTATCATCATATGACAGTACCACCGGCCAGAAGTACCGCTCAGTAGATTTTGTATGCAACAAGACAGGGCTATACACCCTGTGGTACGGGTTCATTGATGGTCAGCAGGGGTCGGGTGTCGCCGTGGTATGTATGGTACGGTGAGTAGCTGCCCTCAGGGCCAGAGGCGTACCACCACCAGCATCACAGCCATAATCCAGAAGAGTGTCTCGGCAGCTACCACCCTTTTTGTGAAGGTCAGGTAGCCCGACATGATAAATGAGAGAGGCAATACCGCTATCGCTGCCATCTCCGTAGATACAGCCGGCACCAGCAGGGAGGCAGTAACAGCTATCAGGGTCATCCACAGCATGATCTCCCAGCTCTTACGTGATCTTATCTTACAGGTGGGCAGTATCCTGAAGAGGTAGACCATTGAGGGAAGAACATTGAGGGCTGCCACTATCAGCAGTATCAGCTGTGTGCGGCTCCACACCACTTCGGGGGCCGGAGCCAGAAGGTTGGCGGTGATGATGGCTGTCAGTCCGGAGAGGTCGCCACCCGTGACATACCATACCGCATAGAGCACCACCCAGGGAAGGAGGGCGCCGGCCAGGGCAAGCAGCAGCTCACGGGTATCAGGTGTACGCAGCACCAGCGCAGCGATAACTACCAGGGGAAGGAACCAGAGGGCGCCGGCATAGATAAGGCCGGCAGACGAGATCATCAGGGCGGCATCAAAAAAGTTGAAGGAGATACCATTGACGCGGTATGAGGAGACCATACGCCATAGTGATACCAGTATGAGGAAGGTGGCAGGCAGCGCCGGATTGAGAACCATCATGCCGGGGAAGAGCGAGTAGAGCACTA
This sequence comes from uncultured Rikenella sp., assembly GCA_964537135.1. Taxonomy (GTDB): domain Bacteria; phylum Bacteroidota; class Bacteroidia; order Bacteroidales; family VadinHA17; genus SR-FBR-E99. The sequence goes on along the minus strand of CAZHZC010000007.1, from coordinate 52,459 downwards.
TAAAGAGTAGTGCCGGCAGGAAGGTTCGCCGCGGTATGAAGAAGATAGCCACATTAAACCGTATCATTACCAGTGCGATAGCCAGTACCAGCAGCAGTGAGAAGAGTACTCCCAGCAGTGGCACACCAGCCATCAGTGTGGCAAAATAGCCCCACAACGGCATAGGCTGATGGAGGGTGACCGTGGCAGGTGGCGGCGGTGAGATAAGATACTGTATCCAGAGAGCCACTGCTGCCAGCAGAATGACCATGACAGGTCCTGCACCCGTACGTCTGAAGAATCTGATCATCGGCTGCTGTTTTTCAGGTCATGGCCTATATCCCTGCGGTAGTTCATGCCCTGGAATGAGATCTCCCTCACTGATCGGTAGCTGGCTGCCAGCGCCTCGGCCACCGTGGTGCCGCGTGAGGTGACGGCAAGCACGCGGCCACCGGCAGTGACCAGCCGGTCGCCGTCACGTCCCGTGCCGGCATGAAACAGGATACTCTCTGTCTCACCTGCCGGCACTGTTATGGGGTGCCCCTTGCTGTAGCTGCCGGGGTAGCCGCCTGACACCAGCATCACCGTGGCTGCCGCCTCAGGCACTATGGTAAGGGTGCGTGAGCCCAGGTCACGGTGTGCCACCCCCTCAAACAGATCTAACAGGTCACTGCCGATACGGGGCATGATCACCTCACACTCAGGGTCGCCCATCCTCACATTGTATTCAACCACATAGGGGGAGCCCTTAACATTCATCAGTCCGAAAAAGATGAAGCCGCGGTAATCAATACCCTCCTCCCTGAGACCATTGAGGGTAGGTATGATGATCTCCTCCTCAACCCTCTTCATGAAACCCGATGTGGCAAAGGGGACAGGTGAGAGTGCTCCCATACCCCCGGTATTGGGTCCGGTATCGCCATCACCGATACGCTTGTAATCCTTCGCCTCAGGCAACATCTTCCACGAGTGGCCGTCGGTGATGACAAAGGCTGAGAGCTCAATACCGTCAAGATACTCTTCGATCACCACCCTGCTGCCGGCCTCGCCAAACTCACCACCCAGCATGGAGCGCAACGCCGCCACAGCCGCCGCCTGCTCCTCCATAATCAGAACACCCTTCCCTGCTGCCAGTCCGTCAGCCTTAAGCACATAGGGTGGCTGCTGTGACCCCAGGAAGGTGACCGCCTCCTCAACCCTCCCGGGCGTGAAGGTCCGGTAGCGGGCTGTGGGTATGTTGTGCCTGCTCATGAACCCCTTGGCAAAGTCCTTGCTGCTCTCAAGCAGCGCACCTGCCCGTTGTGGCCCTATCACCGCCACATGGCCGAGCCGCGGGTCGGCACCTATATGGTCTGCTATGCCTGCTGCCAGTGGCGCCTCGGGTCCTACCACCACCATGGTGATACCCTTCTCAGCGATAATGTTGGCGACAGCCTCAAAGTCAAGAGGGTCGACAGCCAGGTTACAGGCCAGCGCGGCGGTACCCGGGTTGCCGGGAGCAACGAAGAGCTGCAGGGGACGGCTGCTCTGTGCCAGCTTCCAGGTGATGGCATGTTCACGTCCGCCCGCTCCAAGAATAAGAATATTCATATCAACCGGTCTCTTTCTCTGTCAAAAATAGTGTTTAGCATTAGATTATACACCGTCAGAGAGATAATCATCGATGGTCTCGAATCTATAACCTTCGGCATGCATTGCCCCGATAAAGCGTCCGAGGTATTGCAGTGCATGGCTCGCAGGGGTGTCATGCAGTACCACCACCGAGCCGGGCCTCACCCGCTTCATCAGAACAGCCAGGGAGGCGTCAGCCGTGAGTGACGGATCAAAATCATAGGGCATCACATCCCAGAAGATGATCTGCATGCTTCTTTCCAGTATCCTGTACTGCCTCATCCTGATACGGCCGTAGGGTGGTCTGAAGAGGTTGCTGCATGTTATGTCACGGCCACGGAACACGTCAGCGCAGTAGCTGCGTACCGAGGTTGTCAGTCCGTTAAGGTGACTGTACCCGTGATTGCCTGTCACATGACCGCCGGCAGCTATCCCGGCAAAGAGACCCGGGGCAGCCTGCACCCTGCTGCCGGTACAGAAGAAGGTGCCCTTCACATCATGCTGATGCAGCACCTCCAGCAGTGAGGGGGTTGACAATGGGTCAGGACCGTCATCAAAGGTTAGGTATATCACCCTGCCCCGCCCCCTGGCACGGCAGAGAGCACCGGGGTAGACGAGGGCAGCAGGAAATGGTCTGCGATAGTTCCTTATCATCTCAGGGGAACCTCACTGTAATACCTGTTAAGCTCATCGGTGGCCCTCTCCTCCAGCTCCTCCATACCATACCTGTTTGCCAGCCGGTAGATGTCAAGCAGCGACTGCAGTGATATTGATGCGTGATACTCAACATCATAGCTCTTACCCTCCGGCAGGGCAGCAATGAAGCTGAGCATGGCCACCGCATTGTCTGCTATGGTACCCAGCAGGCTGACAGCCTCCTCCCGTGCACCTGCCATGGCCAGTGCCTCACCCAGGTCAATGGTGAAATAGTTGTAGGGCATCTTCTCCGGTGGCACCAGTGCCAGCCCTCTCTGTGCCACCTCCACTGCCCGGGCGCTGTCACCCTCGGCCGCCAGCGCCTTGCCCAGCCTGGCATACTGGCGCCGGAAGACATCAAACATACGGCGGTTGTTCTCATCGAGGTAGACACCACTCTTTTCAGCATTGCCAAACCGGAACTCATTCATCAGGTGGTGATACATCACCCTGGTATCGACTATCCCGGTCTCACCCGCAGCCCTCTTACCGATATCTACCGGACTCACCCTGTAGGCCATCCCCTCCAGTATAAAATAGTCCTGAAGCCCCACATAGGTTGAGCCGGGCACCGTAACCGAGTAGTAGAGCGGCCTCTCCCAGTTGTTGCCCGCCATAAAGTCGATGATGGCAAGGTCATCCTTGATAGCCATGTTACGGCTGAACTTCCATATCATGGGCTGCAGCATGCGATCAGCATGCCACGGCCTGACAGCCCCGGTAGCGATTACGTGGGCTGAGTCAACCTCAACAATAAACTCCCTGACAGGCAGGAAATTGAAATAGTCACCCCTGCCTGAGAGGTCAACCTTCGCCTTGGGGTCATCCGAGCCGGCAAACTCCATCACCATACGTATGGGTGTAGGCTCTTTTATTATATCGTCTACCGGCAGCTGTACCCGCTCACCCTCAACATATTTCTCAGGCGGAAGGGTGAATGGCAGCGGGTCTGACTCATAGGCCTTACGGCTCATCGACTCAATATAGAATCCGCTCTGCAGGTAGCTCAGGTTGGCAACCCGCACATCGGTGCGGTACCCCTCCACCTCCTGTATATACCATAACGGGAAGGAGTCATTGTCGCCATAGGTGAGCAGCACCGCATCAGGGTCGACGGAGGTGAGGTAGTTGGAGGCTATATCGCGTGCGGTATATCTGTCTGAACGGTCATGGTCATCATAATTCTGCAGGATCATCAGCAGGGGTACCAGCGAGGTGATCACCACCCCCGGCAGCAGAGCCGCGGGGTAGTCGTTCATCCACCTCTTCAGCAGGTCATAGAAGAGCATGACGCTCATACCTATCCAGATAGTAAAGGCATAGAATGACCCGGCATAGGCGTAGTCTCTCTCACGCGGCTGCCCCGGGTTCTGGTTGAGGTAGGTCACAATGGCCAGCCCGGTCATGATGAAGAGGAGGGCCACCAGTGAGCTGCCTCTCCTGTCACGACGGTAATGCCACAGGAGCCCCGCCAGTCCGGCAAGGAGCGGGAGCAGGTAGTAGCTGTTACGTGCCGGGTTGCTGAGGTAGTCAGCCGGGAGGCGCGACTGGTCAGTGAGACGTGCATTGTCAATAAACGGTATGCCTGTGATCCAGTTGCCATCCATCACGTTGCCATGACCCTGGATATCATTCTGGCGCCCGGCAAAATTCCACATGAAGTAGCGCCAGTACATCACCCCCACCTGGTACCTGACAAAGAAGCGCAGGTTCTCGCCAAAGGTGGGTATGGTGACCTGCTGTGCCTCGCCGCCCGTCCTGATGGTCACCTTTTTGCCCCTGATGCGGCCCCACTCCTCATACTGCCGTATATGGTCCGGGTCACTGCTGTACATACGCGGGAAAAAGGTCATGAAACGCTTGTCATACTCATAGCTTGTCTGGTAGTAGGGCTCATACCGGCCATCCTTCCTGTTGTACCCGTGTACCTTCTTTTTGATGCCGGTGACCGGCGCCGAGTAGTATTGTCCGTAGAGGAAGGGGGGATGCGGGTACTGCGACCTGTTGATATAGTAGATGAATGAGAAGACATCGGAAGGGTCATTCTGGTTCATCGGCGGGTGTGCGTTGGCCCTGATAATTATCAGTGCGAAGGATGAGTAGCCCAGCATCAGCACAGCGATCACCGTCATCACATAGTTGAGCAGCCTCTTTCCCTTTTTCAGTGAGTACCATATCCCTCCTGCAATAAGTGCCACAAGGGTGACGAGGTAGATATAGAGCCCGGTATTGTATGGCAGTCCGAGGCTGTTGACAAAGAAAAGCTCAAACCAGCCGGCCACACGTGCCACCCCCGGAACAAAAATAAAGTTGAGTATTCCCAGGATAAGAAAGCCGGCGAGGAGGGCTGTCACCACCCCTCCGGCTGACACCCTCTTCATGCGGAAGTACCAGAGAAGCACTATGAAAGGTATAGCCAGCAGGTTGAGCAGGTGTACCCCTATCGAGAGCCCCATGAGGTAGGCCATCAGTATGATCCATCTGCCGGAGCGGGGGTCGTCAGCCTCATCGTACCAGCGCAGTGCCACCCACACCACGGCGGCAGTGAAGAGTGAGCTGGTACCGTATACCTCAGCCTCTACCGCCGAAAACCAGAAGGTATCGGAGAAGGCGTAGGCTAGTCCGCCCACAGCGCCAGCCATGAGTATTGCCACTGCCTTTCCGCCGGTGATATCTTCATCGTCGCCGCCGGCAAGACGCACCAGCCGGGTGATACTCCAGAAGAGGAAGAGTATTGTGAAGGCACTGGCCAGAGCGGAGAGGATATTTACCGTAACCGCAACATTGGCGGTGTCACCGCCGGCAAAGAGGGTAAAGAAGCGCGCCAGCAGCAGGAAGAAGGGTGCGCCGGGCGGGTGACCCACCTCCAGCCTGTATGAGCACAGTATGAATTCACCACAATCCCAGAAGCTTACGGTAGGCTCGAGGGTGAGCAGGTAGACCACCAGGGAGATAGCAAATATGGCCCACCCGGTAATATTGTTCCAGAGTCTGAATTGTCCTTTCATCTCTTCTTTGTTTCATTCATGATCATAAAGCGCCACGGCATGCTGACCCATGGCTCACCGGCATAGTCAATACCCACCCTGGGGCCGGCAGTGAGTGCAGGGCGATAGCTGCCCTCTTCAATCCATATCCTCTGTGAGGTCACCAGGTCTTCACGGCTGTAGGAGCTGTCAATAGCTGCACCGCGCGTCAGCCGGCCGGGGCCGCTCAGCTCACCGGCACCCCTGATAAGGACAGCCTGCGGGTCGCCGGCAGGGCCCGTCACCACATTGAGCATCCAGTAAATACCATAGATCAGGTAGATATATAGGTGACCCCCCTCCAGCCATAGCGGGGCGGTACGTGGTGTCTGCCCACGGCTGGCATGGCAGGCCAGGTCGCCACTGCCGAGGTAGGCCTCCGTCTCGGTAATCATATACCTCATGCACGACTCCCCGGTATCGATAACCAGGTCCATGCCGGGCAGCGCACGGGCAACCGTCACAGCATCGTCAAGGTAAAAAGCACGTTCCTTTCTCTGCACAGCCACCTTATCAATATTGAATCTTGTCAGGAAACTTCTCCCACCGGCTGAAGATGTGGTCACCCTCAGCGGTCATGGCACGTATCATTATGACGCTTCTCATATCAGGATCAAGAGAGATCTCTTCATAAATATGGTTGTCACTGAATCCTGCGGCGGCGGCACGGTAACGGTCAGAGGCGTACACCACCCTCCCGATACCCGCCCAGTAGATGGCACCGAGGCACATGGGACAGGGCTCACATGAGGCGTAGAGGGTACAGTCAGCCAGCTGGTGGCTCTGTAGGCTCCCGGCAGCCAGCCTGATGGCATTTATCTCGGCATGGGCCGTAGGATCATGGTCAGGAACCACCCTGTTGGCAGCAGTGGCAATGACCCTGCCCTCCCTGACAATGACGGCACCAAAGGGTCCCCCTCCCTGCTCCAGATTCTCTTCCGCCTTGCTTATTGCAAGCAACAGGTAGCACCTGTCATCATCGGTTACTCTATTTTTCATCAGCTCTTGTCAATGGCCAGGGTGTAAAAATAAGAAAAGAATATTGCACAGAAGAATAGGACGGATCAATACCTTACTGAAAGGGAGGATCAATACCTTCTGAAGTGGCAGATAAGAGTTGCCCGGATGGGATACTGCCGGAAGGGATACCGGCAGAGGTGATACCGGCCTGAGCTGCCCGAAGGGTATCCCGGCAAAGGTGATACCGGCCTGAGCTGCCGGAAGGGATGCCGGCAAAGGTGATACCGGCCTGAGCTGCCCGAAGGGTATGCCGGCATGTAAACCCGTACAGCGGTCATGCCGTAATGGCGGCATCACAGCTGAAGCTACGGATAATAAAGAAATTAAAAAGGTGAGTTATTGCTCAAAATCAAAATATATTGTATTTTTGCAGACCCCAAAAAAGGGGTTTTTATTTTAAAAATTGATTAATAAACAAAACCTTAGTACTAAGTGAACACTTTAAGCTACAAGACAGTTTCGGCTAATAAGGCAACTGTTGAGAAAGAGTGGGTCCTTGTAGATGCAGAGGGTCAGACGCTAGGACGGCTGGCATCGGTTGTTGCACTGATGCTGAGGGGTAAGCACAAGCCCAGCTTCACCCCACATGTCGACTGCGGTGACAATGTGATCATTGTCAATGCCGAGAAGGTGGTACTGACGGGTGCCAAGATGAGTGATAAGAAGTATATCAGGCATACCGGCTATCCCGGAGGGCAGAGGATCACCACAGCTGAGGCGCTGCTCAGGAAGCAGCCCGAACGGCTTATTGAATATGCCGTAAAGGGTATGCTGCCAAAGAACAGGCTCGGCAGGGCGATCTACAGGAATCTCTATGTCTATACCGGCCCCGACCACAAGCATGAGGCCCAAAAACCTAAAACAGTCGATTTAAAAACTATCAAGTAAAACAAATGGAAGCTATCTACGCTATCGGGAGAAGGAAAGCAGCTGTTGCAAGGGTCTACCTCAACGACGGCAAGGGACAGATCACCGTAAATAACAGGGAGTTTAAAAACTACTTCCCCAGTGAGCTCCTGCAGTATGTCGTTCTTCAGCCACTGAATCTTCTCAGCCTTGCCGACAAATATGATATCAAAGTCACCCTTGACGGCGGTGGATTTACAGGTCAGGCAGAGGCGGTACGTCTTGCGATCACCAGGGCTCTGATAAAGATCGACCCGGAGTACAAGCCGGCACTCAAGGCAGAAGGCTTTACCACACGTGATCCGCGTGAGGTGGAGAGGAAGAAGCCGGGGCAGCCCAAGGCACGCAAGAGGTTCCAGTTCAGCAAGCGTTAGGAGATCAACAGCAATATTATAGATGCAGGTTTAGTATCTAAATTGCATTGACTTCCTGAGGGAACTACTCTGCAATTGACTTCACAGAACGTAAACTTAACAACCCAATCAACATGTCAAGAACCAATTTTAAAGAACTACTGGATGCCGGTGTTCATTTCGGGCACCTCAAAAGAAAATGGAATCCGGCAATGGCTCCCTATATCTTTATGGAGCGCAACGGCATCCACATTATTGACCTCGAGAAGACAGTTATAAAGATTGATGAGGCAGCCTCTGCCATCAGACAGATAGCCAGGTCAGGGCGCAAGGTGCTCTTTGTGGCAACCAAAAAGCAGGCCAAGGAGATTGTGGCCGAGAAGGTGGGAGCAGTCAATATGCCCTACGTGACAGAGAGGTGGCCGGGCGGCATGCTCACCAACTTCCCTACCATACGTAAGGCTGTCAAAAAGATGAGCACCATCGACAAGATGACCTCCGACGGAACCTTTGATAACCTCTCCAAGAGAGAGAGGCTTCAGATAACACGTCAGAGGACCAAGCTTGAAAAGAACCTCGGGTCAATCGCTGACATGACCCGCCTCCCCTCAGCCCTCTTCGTGGTTGACGTACACAAAGAGCAGATAGCGGTACATGAAGCCAACAGGCTCGGCATACCGGTCTTTGCCATGGTAGATACCAACTCTGACCCCAGCGATATTGAGTTTGTCATACCTGCCAATGATGATGCCGCCAAATCAATCTCACTCATCGTGAATATCATGTGCCAGGCTATTGGCGAAGGGCTGGCCGAGCGTAAGGCAGAGAAGGAGAAGGAGAGCACACAGGGAGGCCGTGAGGAGACGGCCGGCGGCGGACGCAGGAGAAGGATCACTGCAGTAGATTATGAGGATGAACAGCCTGAGAGTGATGATGAGGAGGCCCCTGAGGAGGAAGAGGTTGAAGAGGTTGAAGAGGTTGACAGTGAAGAGGATGAGGGTGATGAGGCCGTAGCAGCTGAGGGTGAGGAGGAGCTCACCGGTGAAGATGATAATGAATAGGATCAAACAGTAAACAGGAGAAAAAGTTATGTCAAATATTAGTGCTGCCGATGTTGCCAAACTCAGGAGAGTGACCGGCGCCGGCATGTTAGACTGTAAAAAGGCCCTTGAGGAGGCCAATGGAGATTTTGAGAAGGCACAGGAGCTGATACGCAAGAGAGGGCAGGCAATAGCCAATAAGCGTGCTGACCGTGAAGCAACCGAAGGTGTGGTGCTGGCAAAGACCACCCCTGACGGTAAGAGCGGGATGATGATCTCGCTGAACTGCGAGACTGACTTTGTTGCCAAGAATGCCGACTTCATTGCCCTGGGATACAAAATACTTGATGAGGCACTCAAATCTGCCCCGGCAGACCTTGAGGCACTGAAGAATACCACCATAGAGGGCAGAAAGGTGGCTGACCTGGTGCTCGACCAGAGCGGTATCACCGGAGAGAAATTTGAGCTCTCATTCTTTGAAAGTATCACTGCACCCTATGTGCAGGCCTACATACACCCGGGCAACAAGCTGGCCGCGCTGACAGGATTCAGCAAGGGCGGCCTCGACCTGCAGGTATACAAGGATGTGACCATGCAGGTGGCAGCCATGAACCCGGTATCGGTAGATAAGAGTGATGTACCTGAAAAGGTGCTGGCACAGGAGCGTGACATTGCACTGGAGCAGGCACGGCGCGAAGGGAAGCCGGAAAATATGCTTGAGAAGATCGCAGAAGGAAAGCTCAATAAATTCTTCAAGGAGAGCACCCTGATGAATCAGGAGTTCATCAAGGATAACAAGATGACGATCAGACAGTACCTCACCAGCCACGACAAGGAGCTCACAGCCACAGGGTTTGTGCGCTTCACCCTCAACGTCTAGGCCGGCGGGAGAGCTTAAGAGCAATTGCGACAGAGAGCGGTGCCAGAATGGTACCGCTCTTTTTATTGATATCAGTGAACACCGGTACCCGGTTATCTGTTGTACGGTTAATAAACAAGATCATAGTTAAAAATCAACAGATAATGAAAAAGAACATTGGTAAAACAGACATGATCATCAGGCTGGCTCTGGCAGCAGTGCTGGTGATACTCTATTTCTTTGTGGGCAAGGTAGCCGGACTGGTATTTATTGCGCTGGCCATTGTGCTGGCAGTAACCGCCTTCACCAAAACCTGCCCTCTCTATTGTGCACTGAAGACCAACACCTTCAGTAAAGAGGAAAAGGGAGAGGCGTAGAGGGCCACACCATAGGGAATTCATAAGCGTTCCCGGGGCAAACGGAGAGGCCACGCCTTTACGGAGGAGCCATTTTTTACCACCTTCCTTCAACGGGGAATAAAATTTGTTAACTTCGTTACCATTAAAATTTTAATGAGCTGATGAAGTATAGACGAGTATTGCTTAAGCTGAGCGGTGAGTCGGCCGGCGGTGCTGATGGTACTGGGCTGGATGCTGCGGTGTTGTCTGACTACGCCAGGCAGATCAGGGAGGTTGTTGATGGCGGGAGCCAGGTGGCTGTGGTGATTGGCGGCGGAAATATCTTCCGTGGCAGGTCAAGCCTGGGCGAAGGGTATGACCGGGTCAGGGGTGACCAGATGGGTATGCTGGCCACAGTGATCAACAGCCTGGCACTGGAGAGCTTCCTGACAGGTGCCGGATGCAGCGCAAAGGTATACACCTCAATAGGTATGGAGCCGATAGGTGAGCTCTACAGCAGTGACAGGGCCTCAGCAGCCCTTGAGTGCGGTAGTGTGGCAATAATTGCAGGCGGCACGGGCAACCCATACTTCACCACAGACAGTGCTGCTGCCCTGCGTGCCCTGGAGCTCAACTGTGATGTGCTGCTCAAGGGGACACGTGTGGATGGTGTCTATAGCGCCGACCCGGAAAAAGTGCCCGACGCAGTGAGATACGAGTCGCTCACCTTCGCCGAGGCGCTCGACAAAAAGCTGCAGGTGATGGACCAGACAGCATTTGCAATGTGCAGCGAGAACGGCATGAGAGTGATAGTCTTTGATATGAACAGGAGTGGTAACCTGAAGGCAGTTATTAAGGGCGACAAGTGCGGTACAGTTATCACTCTCTGATTTTTTTATAAATTTGTCACTGCCATAACACCAATGAGACTATGACGGAAGAACTGGAGCTTATCAGGGAAGAGGCTGACGACAGGATGGAGAAAGCTATTAAACATCTTGAATATCAGCTGTCACACCTTCGTGCAGGGAGGGCCAACCCGCTACTGCTTGATGGTATCGCTGTTGACTACTATGGTACCACCACCCCTCTGACACAGGTGTCAAACATCAGCACCCCTGATGCCAAGACCATCGTTATCCAGCCCTGGGAGAAAAATCTGCTGGGGCCGATAGAGAAGGCTATCCTTGCTGCAAATATCGGTATGACACCCATGAATAACGGTGAGCTGATAAGAATAAATGTGCCTCCACTTACCGAAGAGAGGCGTCACCAGCTGGTGAGGCAGGTCAAGCAGGAGGGCGAGACCGCAAAGATCAGCATACGCTCAGGGCGTAAGTGGTTTCTCGATGAGGTGAAGCTGCTCTCCAGGCAGGGGCTGCCGGAAGATGAGGAGAAGAACTGTGAAAAGATCATCCAGGAGATCACCGACAGGCATATAGGCAGGGTAGACAAGATCACCGCCATAAAGGAGACAGAGATAATGACCGTATAGAAAAAGGGGAGCAACTCCCCTTTTTTTGTGCCAGGCACTCAGCAACCATCTCCTGCCACCTCTCTCAGAAGCGCGCTTCACTCAGCCCTGAAGATCATCTTATACCGCTTCACTCAGCCCTGAAGATCATCTTATACTTCCCCGCTGCCTCCACAGCAGCATCAGTGAAGGGCTCCTTGTAGAAGCCGTTATTTATATAGGTATCTGTCTGTGACAGGTAGAAGGGGCTGCCGGGGATCCCCGAGGTGCCGGTAGGTATCACCGTCAGCGACTGGTCCCAGTCGGCAGTATTGAATATGTGCCTCTCGGAGGCGCCATGATGAACAGTAAAGTCATCTCTGAACGAGTAGGGCTCAACGGTGTGGTAGCTGCCTCCCACCCCGTAGCTTTTTGAGTTGAGACGCAGCAGGCGGTTGAGGATCTTCACCCCTCCCATGGGGTGCTCCAGCGTGAAGGTGTGTATGCCTCCCCATCGCCAGCTGTCACCCATGGCGCCGTAGCGGGCGGTGAGAGTATCTACCGCGGCACGTATGCTCGCAGCAATGATCATCTCCATCGTCTCAGTCTCAGGGGTATTGATATTGTCTATCCACTCATCGGGCCCCTCCATCACCATCCTGTAGAGGTAGAAGTCGTGCTGCTTACCCAGAGATGCGCCGTACAGCTCATCAAGCTCATCATGAAGGATGCTGCGGGCCATCTCCCTCCTGATAAACTCAAACAGGGTAGGTGCAATAAGAGCTGCATCCATGGAGTAGTCCCACCCTCTCAGCTCATCCAGCGCAGCGGCTGTGGCTCCGTCAGGCTCCTCCATGCTCTCCGCTGCTGACAGTATGACCGGTGTCAGCAGGGCAGCATAGGCTGAGTGGTTGTCAGTGATCATACGCCTGAAGTCATCTATCCCCAGTATCTCCTTCGCGGCAGCCATCTCCCTTATCCGCATGATACGGTAAGGCATCGAGAAGTCGCCGCTGATAAAGAACGGGTAGCTGCTGTCTACCGTGCGCTGGTTGGCTGATGAGACAAATCCGTTCTCCGGGTTATATGATGATGGCAGCAGCGCAAATGGTACATACCCTTTCCACTCATACTCATCGGTATCACCCCTTCGGGGAAGTAGCCCGGTGCCTTTTCTCACCGGTATCCCTCCTCCGGTGTTGATCCCGATATTGCCATCCACATCAGCATAAGCAAAGTTCTGGCTGATGGACCTGAAGTGGCTCAGGGCGCTGCGAAACTCATCCCAGTTGCTGGCTCTGTTGAGCTGATATACAGCTTTTATCTCATCGCTGTAGTCAAACCCGCTCCACCGCATCGTCAGCACCACCCCGTCAATATTCTGCATGCCGGATATTACCGGACCGTGATGGGTGTAGCGTATCACCCGTCGCTGTGCCGAGTCGGCATTCATCCTGAGGATATGCTCCTCCTCTCTGAAGGGGAGCCACTCACCATTATAGAGGTAAAAACCGCCTGTGGTGTCTACCGTCTCCACGAACAGGTCAATATCATCAACGCTCAGGTTGGTGAGCCCCCAGGCTATCCTGTCATTATGTCCCGCCACGATATATGGCTCACCGGGGAACATCACACCCGTCACGTTGAGCTTGCCGGGGATCACCTGGTGCACCTGCATCCAGAAGCCCGGCACATTGAATCCCAGGTGCATATCATTGGAGAGGATAGGCTTGCCGGTCTCGCTTCTGCTGCCCGAGACGGCCCAGTTGTTGCTTCCCGAGAGGGTCACTATGCCCAGCTTCTCCAGCTCACCCATCGAGCCGATGGCTCTCATCGACTCCTCCATCAGCTTCTCGTCAATACGGTAGTCGGGAAAGACCACCTCATCCACCAGGGACCAGTCGGCTATCAGCTGCGAGGCTTTCTCCTCACCAAGCTTCATCACCAGCCTGTAGTTATTGATCTCATTGGAGAGGTTTGATGAAGCCAGATCCCAGCCGATAAACCCTATGATATTGGTAATATCGGTCATGGTCCATGGCTCTGGCTTGTAGCCCAGTATCCTGAATTCCGGCGGCAGCCTGTTGCCGCACTCCTCCATCCATGCGTTCACCCCGTCGGCATAGGCCTGCAGGGTAGCCAGTATCCCGGGATCCTCCTGCTCCAGCACCAGGCGCGACTTGTCAGGCATACCCAGTGCCCTCAGGAAATGGTCAGTCTCAAACATGTCACGGTTGAAAAGCTCCGACAGGCGGCCATAGGTGGCATGCCTGACCATATCCATCTGCCAGAGCCGCTCCTGCGCCGTCACATAGCCAGTGACAAAGTATAGATCATGCTCATTCTCAGCATAGATATGTGGTACGCCGCGCTCATCGCGGATAACCGATACATCAGCTGTCAGGCCAGAGAGCACCTTCTCACCGTTGAGTGTGGGCATACCTGACTTACGCAGCATGGGAACAATGATCACTCCCGCCAGCAGCACCACCGCAATGATCAGGGCGAGGGTCACGAGTGAAATTCTCACGATCTTCATAATGGGTCCGGATTGTTTTGTATAAACTTACATAAAAACATCTGATTCAGTTGTTACTATCTGCCAACAAATAAAAACAGGTGGCTGTGATCCCTTCCGGGCGAGAGGAGACCCTTGCACCGCGGGCAGCCCTCACCCTCTCCTGAAGAGCAGCCTCTCTCACCCTCTCCTGAAGAGCAGCCTCGTTCCCTCGGGGCAGTCGCGGCATATCTCCACCTGGTCACGCCGCTCCATCACTGCGGCCCTGAACTGCCGGTAGCTCTCACTGTGCCATATCCCGCTGAACGACTGCTCCTTTATGCTTCCCATCACATACTTACCCTCTTTGTCGAAGCAGCAGGGCACCACATGGCCGTCAGAGGTTATCACTGCTGACCGCCACATCCTGAAGCATCCCCTTGCCGGCATGCCCTTGGTACGCCATCCGCCACTACTGCCACCGTCACTGCGGTCACCGACGCCACTGCCACCACCGCCTTCGCTGCCGCCGCTGCGACCGCTGCCGCCGCTATCCCCGCTATACCCACTATCACCGCTATCGTCGCTCCTCTGATCAGCTGCCCTCCCGGCCTCGCTGCCTCTCACATAGCGTGACAGTCGCGGGTCAGCGGGCGCCCATCCGCCTGCCCTGGTCAGGTCAAGCACCTGCATGCTCTTCACGACAAACCCTGCTCCCACGCTCTTCGCAAAAGCGGCAGCCTCCCCCACCTGATGCTCGTTACCCCTGTGTATCAGAAACTGGAGGGTGATCTTCAGTTGTGAACGACTCTCCTCTATGGTGCGGGCCAGCCGCCTGATCCCCTCCGTGACACGCGCATGATCGCCCCCGGCCCGGTAGATACCATATACCTCCGGGGTGACCCCGTCATAGGAGATGATAATCTCTTTCAGGGGAGAGACGGCAAGCTGCTCACAGCTCGCGGCATCAAGCCAGTGCCCGTTGGTGGCAATGACCGGGTGCATACCGGTGAAAAGATTCACAATACTGAAAAACTGAGGGTGCATCATCGGCTCACCCTGGAAGCTGAGCCAGGCAGAGAGAACCGTGCCATGCAACTGTGAGGCCACCAGGGCAGCAAGGTCATAACTGATGAAGCGGCTCTCCCTGACGGTGAGGCCCCTGCCTGTAACGCACTCAGGGCATGAGAGGTTACAGGTGCTGCTCAGCTCCACACTGATCGCATGGGGTGATGGCGGAAGAGCACAAAGGCCGGTGGCACGACACAGACCATAAGCGAAAAGAGAGTAACTTGCATTCAGATACCGAAGAGCCATAACAGAGACAAATGAACAATATTTTCCTCTTAATGTATAGGGAAAAGGTCTCTTAAACGGTCATATATATAGTAACAGAACCGTACAGGAACTAAAAAGTAAGAAAATATGAAAACAAGAGTCTCTTTGTCAGCCATCGTGGCGATAATAGCGATGATCTTAACAAGTGGCACTCTCTCCGGTGCCATTACTCCTGCTGCAAAGGAAAAAGCGATGCAGCAGGTGACCACCATCCGGGGAAGGGTGATTGATGCTGAGACCAACCAGCCACTCGTATTTGCAGGTGTCAGCCTGCAGGGAACCAATGTGGCAACGGTAACCAACGTAGATGGTGAGTTTACCCTGAAGGTGCCGGGCGACGTAACAGGAAACCTCGAATTCTCATACGTGGGATACAAGAACAGGGTGATCTCACTGGATGAGATGAAGAGTAACGGGCAGCGTAATGTGATAAAGCTGGAGACAGCACTGATATCACTGAAGGAGATTGTGGTCAAGCCACTGGTGCCGGAAGAGATAATGGAGATGGTGATCAGACGGTTTGACAGCAACTACCCGACCATACCCAATGACATGACCGGGTTCTACCGTGAGACCATACGTAAGAACCGTAACTATGTCTCTATAGGCGAGGCTGTTGTTGAGGTGTTCAAGGCACCATACCAGAATGACCTCAGGTTTGATGCCGTGAAGATCTACAAGGGAAGGAAGAGCAATGATGTGGAGAAGATGGATACGGTGCTCTTCAAGCTGCAGGGCGGACCGACAACCACCATCTACCTCGATGTGGTAAAAAATCCGGAGTCGTTCCTCACCAGGGAGGCACTCAAGCAGTATGACCTGGAGCTCTCCAACATAGCCATGATAGATGACCGGTCAAACTATGTGATCAACTTCTACCAGAAGCCGTCGATAACCACACCCCTCTACCAGGGGCGCTTCTACATAGATATTGAGACCTATGCCGTTGCGCAGGCTGAGTTCGCTTTCAACCTTGAGAACAAAGAGGTGGCAGCATCAATGTTCATCAGAAAAAAGCCGATCACCATGAAGGTGACACCCGAGCTCACCTCATACCTGGTAAGATACCGCGAGGTGGATGGCAAATGGTACTTTACACATTCAAGGGCTGAGGTGCGGTTTAAGGTCAACTGGAAGAAGAAGCTCTTTAATACCAACTATACCACAATGTCTGAGCTCGCTATCACAGACCGTACCGAGGAGGATGTGGTGAAGATAACCAGCCGTGAGAGGATAAAGCCCACCCACGTCTTCACTGAGGAGGTGACAGCATTTACTGACCCTGAGTTCTGGGGCGACTACAATGTTATTGAGCCTGACCAGAGCATTGAGGCAGCAATACGGAGGCTCAGCAGAAGACTGAGGTTCAGTGACAGGTAACAGCAGGGAGCCAGACTGACAGATGCAGGGTAAGAGTGAGGCTATCAGGAGGATAAAAGAGGGAGACAAACATGAGTTTGAGGAGCTCTTCAGATCATCCTATGCCTCACTGGTGAGGTATGCCACAACAATGACCAGGGACAGTGACCTGTCGGAGGAGATTGTACAGGAGCTCTTCTACCGGCTCTGGCTGGATAGAAAAAAGCTCACCAGGGTGAGCTCACTCAACGGCTACCTCTACCGGTCAGTACACAACAGGGTGCTACGGCACCTGGAGCATCAGAAAGTGGTAAGTCGCTATGCCGGTGAAGTACTGGCAGGCGGCGAACGGGCATCTGACCAGGTGACAGACACCATCTACTATAATGAGCTGAGAGCCAGGGTGGAGAAGGTGCTGGAGAGGCTGCCGCAGCGATGCAGCATGATCTTCCGCATGAGCCGCTATGAAGGGCTTAAGTACAGTGAGATAGCGGAGCGACTCTCTATCTCGCAGAAAACGGTTGAGGCTGACATGGGTAAAGCACTGAAAGAGTTCAGAAAAGCACTGGCAGAATAATGAAAAGTTGAGGCTGACATGGGTAAAGCACCGAAAGAGTTCAGAAAAGCACTGGCAGAATAATGAAAAGTTGAGGCTGACATGGGTAAAGCACTGAAAGAGTTTAGAAAAGCACTTGGAGAATAATGAAAAAACGTAGTGAAACAACCAGATGGAGCAGACGCCAGTGGGCTGGCGCTGCCGCATGGCTCTCAGGTGAAGAGGGGGGCGACCGGAAGGCGGCAGCCGTCATCGAAGCTGAAGCTCCGGAGATGGTGGCACAGTGGAGAGCACTGAAAGAGAGCGGCAGTGAGGCCGTCGGGATGGAGGCGGAGGTGGATCTGGAGAGGGCGTGGGAGAAGGTCAGCAGCAGAGCTGATGAGGAGAGCAGCAGGTCACCCCGCCAGAGCAGAGAAGCCGGGCTGATGACAGAGACCGGCCGGCAGCAGCCACTACCCGGAAGAAGAGTGGCAACAGCACTGCAGAACAAGGCACTGCAGAACAAGACCCTGCAGGACAAGACCCTGCAGAACAAGGCCCTGCTGAGAAAGACAGCCCGTATCGCGGCGATGGTGCTGTCAGTCACAGCACTGGGATGGCTGCTTTTCAACACGGGAAGAGCGGCAAAGGTCACCGTGGCAAAATCAGGCGGCGAAAAAAATATTGAGATAGTACTGACTGATGGCAGCAGGGTGTTCCTCAACAGTCACAGCACCCTGCGCTATGCAAAAAACTTTGGTGAAGAGGCACGTCAGGTCTCCCTCAGCGGTGAGGCCTACTTTGAGATCACTGAGAGAGAGGGGCAGCCGTTTGTTATCGATGCCGGCAGGGCACAGATAGTGGTAGTGGGAACATCATTCAACGTGATAACCGAGAATGAGAGCAATGAGCTGGAGGTCTTTGTTGCTTCAGGCAGCGTAATGGTAAAGGGTGAGGAGGGCTCAGCCGGAATGACCATCCCGGCTGACTATGTGGGCAGGATCTCAGAGAGGGGCTCATCAATGGAGCTCAACACCAACCATAACTACCTGGGATGGCACACCGGCATGCTCAGCTATGACGGCGAGCGGCTGGAAGTGGTCTTCCAGGAGCTGAAAAGGGCATACAACCTTGAGATAAGGGCAGCTGACGAGGAGATAAATGAGTTTTTGCTCACCTCACCGTTCGAACGGCAACCGAATGATACCATTGTTAAACTGATTTGTACTACCTTTAACCTTCACTACATCAGGGAAGGAGGAGTATATATCCTCTATCGCTGATAGAGACCGGAGAGATGACCGATACGGGGAGGGCAGTAAGGGTTCTGCTGGCCCTGGTTACCGGCCTGCTGATATTCCCGCTGCAGTCGCTCTCACAGGAGAGTGCCCTTGACCGGCTCATCAGGCTGCCCGGCAGCAGCATAACGGTATCCGGCGCCATGAGTGAGATCACCAGGCTCACAGGCTACCTCTTTACATATGACACACATATCATCAGCACAAACCGCTCTTTCGCCATTACTGAGGGAGAGGTGCCGCTGAAGCAGCTGCTCGACTCGGTGGCGGGAGACAGCTCAACACGCTACCTCATACAGGGGCGCCATATCATCCTCTACCGTGAGACAGCCTCACGGGAGGAGAGCCTCCTGACTGCCGCTCATGACACACTATATTACCTCATCAGCGGAAAGATAACCGACCAGGAGAGCGGTGAGCCGCTACCCTATGCCACCATAGGAATAGTAGACCGCGGCAAAGGCACCGTCACCAACCACGACGGCAACTTCACCCTCAGGGTAGACCCCGGGTATATCGATGATACCCTCACCGTCTCTTACCTGGGCTACATCAACCGTTACCTGCCGGTACGAAGCCTGCCCGGCAATGTGATGACCATTACGCTGGAGCGTGACTTTATCCCGATACCGGAGGTTATCATCAGGGTGCAGGACCCGCTGCAGATAGTACAAAAAACCCTCTCCTCGGTGGCTGACAACTACAGCGCCCGGCCGGCAGTGATGAGTGGCTTCTACCGTGAAGGGGTATACCGCAGGCGTGAGCCGCAGATATACTCAGAGGCGGTGGTGAGGATATGGAAGAGTCCCTATACCCGCTCACTGCTCAATGACCAGATAAGGGTCTTACGCAGCAGGAAGATTGAGAACCTGGAGGCGAAAGATACACTGGCCGTCAGGCTGAAGGCCGGACTGGGTGCCACCCTCTCACTCGATGGCATAAAGCACCAGTTCGACTTTATTGACCCCCGCTCATTCAACTCATATGAGTATCACCTGAGAGATATTGTCACCATTGACCAGCAGACAGCCTATGTGATCTCATTCAGGCAGAGGGAGTGGGTTGTTGAGCCTCTGATGCAGGGTGACCTCTACATCAATGCTGACAACTACAGCCTTATACTGGCTGAGTTTGAGGTGAGTCCTGCCCATGTCGGAGAGACCGCTGCCGCATATGTCAGCCGACTGCCGAAAGGCTATATGGTGAAACCCCAGTATGTACGGTACCGGACACGCTACCGGAAGCTTGACAACAAATATATACTCTCCCATGTCAGGGGTGACCTTGGGTTTATTGCAAGAGGGAAAAAGCGACTCTTCAGCAGCCGGTTCACTGTGTTCTTTGAGCTTGCCATCACCGACTACCAGGCTGAGCATGCTGACAGGTTTGATCATGAAGAGCTTACTCCGGCCCACACCATCTTCTCACTCACCATTGATGGTTATGACGAAAGCTTCTGGCAGGGGTTTGACTTCCTCACGCCTGAAGATGACCTGGTCACCGCCCTGGAACGACTTAAGGTGCGGCTGGGTGAGTTTAATGAAACGGCAGGTGAGCCACCGGTCAGTAACTCTCAAGAATAGTGTAGAGGGCTGAGAGGTCAGGGGTAAGGATAATCTCAGTACGCCTGTTCTTCTGACGCGCATCAACCGTTTTTGCAGGGTCAACAGGCATATACTCACTCCTGCCCGAGGCTACCAGACGCTTTGGGTTTATGTGTGTATCCTGTGTCAGCACCCTCACCACCGTCGTGGCACGCTTGACGCTCAGGTCCCAGTTGTCACTTATCTGCTGACCTGCCGCAGCCCTGTAGGGCACATCATCAGTATGCCCTTCAATGGTGATGGTGATGTCAGGATTCCTCTCAAGCAGTGACCCCAGCCTGCGCAGGGCGGTACGTCCGTTGGCATCTATCTCATAGCTGCCGGTACGGAAGAGCAGCTTGTCATCCATTGAGACATAGACCTGTCCGTTCTTCATGGTAACCGTAAGACCGTTGTTCTCAAACCCGAACAGCGCCTCTGACACCTTCTCCTTCAAGGCCTTGACAGCCTTCTGCTGTGCATCGAGCATCCGCTCAAGCTCCGCCAGCCGCGCATTACGCTTCTCCAGCTCAAAGGTGAGCTCTTCGAGAGCCGCCTTCTTGGTGTCAAGATTAAGCTCCAGGTCACGCATCAGCTCCTCACGCTGCTTCAGCTCCCTCTCTGCCTGACGCAGCTCAGTAAGGAGACGCTGCGTCTCACGCGTACTACCGGCTATCAGCTCGGCCTGTGCCCTCTCAAGCTCATCATACCTGCCTGTGAGGCGACTCACCTCATCACGTGTGCGGGTCAGATCGGCACGACTGTTGTCAAGCTCAGCGGTAAGCCTGCCGGTATCTTCGGTGAGCTGCCTCGACCTGGCAGTCAGCTCCCGGTTTGACATAGCCAGCCAGATATTCTCAGCCTTCAGTGAATCACGTTCTGACATAAGCACCATCCTCCTGTCAGAGAGAGTGTTGTACTTCTTCCCCGTGACACAGGAGGCAGCTGACAGAACCATCAGCAGCGCCGGCAACACAATTTTCAGTGACTTCATGATCATCCCGGTTTTTAAAATGTATCTTATGCGAAATAAACAATAAATGGGCAATGAGGCTGCCGTTCAGCCATACCTTTATCCAAAAGTACATCTTTTGCCGCTACCGTAACATACACAATTCGGTCTGATCATCACCGGGGACGAGAGCGGGGCGGTGTGGCAGAGTCGCCCTTATGAATAAGCTAAAATATAAGTATCTTTGCCCCGGCAATTGACAAGCAGTATCAATGTCATCATCACAACGGCTGTTAGACAGGATCAACTCACCGGAGGACCTCAGGAAACTTGACAAGCTCTCACTTGTCAGGCTCAGTGATGAATTGAGACAACATATCATTGATGAGGTAAGCTCCAACCCGGGCCACTTCGGTGCCAGCCTGGGAGTGGTTGAGCTGACCGTTGCCCTGCACTATGCCTACAACACTCCATACGATAAGATAGTATGGGATGTGGGACACCAGGCCTACGGCCACAAAATACTGACAGGCAGAAAAGATCAGTTTCATACAAATCGCAAATACAAAGGTATCAGCGGCTTCCCCCGTATGTCAGAGAGTGAGTATGACGCCTTTGGGGTGGGACACTCCTCAACCTCAATCTCAGCCGCCCTGGGGATGGCTGTCGCTGCACGGACAAAAGGGGAGAAAAGGAAGGTGGTGGCAGTGATAGGTGACGGTGCCCTGCAGGCCGGACTGGCATTTGAGGGGCTCAACAATGCAGGTAATCAGAAGGCTGACCTGCTGGTGATACTCAATGACAACAACATATCTATCGATGCCAGCGTGGGTGCCCTGAAGGAGTACCTCCTCGATATCACCACCAGCCGTACCTATAACAGGTTTAAGGCCAAGGTGTGGAGGCTGCTGGGGCGCTACAGGCGCGTAGGTGCCCGGGCGAGGATACTGGCCTCACAGATAGAGGGTGGAATAAAGGGTACGGTGCTGGAGCAGAGCAACCTGTTCGAGGCGCTCAAGTTCAGATACTTCGGCCCTATTGACGGCCATGACGTAATGCATCTGACACGTGTGCTGGAAGATCTGCAGACCATCCCCGGCCCCAAGCTGCTGCACTGTGTCACGGTAAAGGGGAAAGGGTTCCCCAAGGCTGAAGAGCACCAGACAGTATTCCATGCCCCGGGCCGCTTTGACAGGGCTACCGGTGAGCTTATCAAGCCTGCTGCCACACCCAGGTACACACAGTACCAGGAGGTCTTCGGAAGAACGATAGTGGAGCTGGCCAGACAGAATGAGAAGATAGTGGGTATAACACCTGCCATGCCTACCGGATGCTCACTCAACATCATGATGAAAGAGATGCCTGACAGGGCATTTGATGTCGGTATCTGTGAACAGCATGCCGTCACCTTCTCGGCCGGACTGGCTGCCAATGGTATGTTGCCCTTCTGTAACATCTACTCATCATTCATGCAGCGTGCCTATGACCAGGTGATACATGACGTGGCGATACAGAACCTGAAGGTGGTCTTCTGTATGGACCGTGGCGGACTGGTAGGGGCTGATGGTGCCACCCATCACGGCTTCTTCGATATCGCCTTTATGCGTAACATACCCGGTATGATAACCGCCGCACCGATGGATGAGACAGAGCTGCGTAACCTGATGTATACGGCGCAGCTTGACCATACACCAGGCCCCTTCAGCATACGGTACCCGCGTGGTACAGGCGTGATCAGCGACTGGCAGCAGCCGTTTGAAGAGATCGGTATCGGCAGGGCCAGGGTGATAAGCAGCGGTGATCAGATAGCTGTACTCAGCCTGGGCCATCCGGGTAACTTTGTGACGGAGGCGGTAGCCGGGCTACGCGAGGAGGGGATCAGCGTACAGCACTGTGACATGCGCTTCGCCAGCCCGCTGGATGAGGAGATGCTGCATAGCGTGATGAAACGCCACAGGAAGATTATCACCGTGGAGGATGGCATGATCAGGGGAGGCTTTGGCAGTGCCGTGCTTGAGTTCGCAGCTGACAACAGGTACAGCGTTGAAGTTATACGCCTCGGCATACCTGACTACTTCGTTGAGCATGGCACACAGGAGGAGCTGTGGCATGAGTGCGGCTATGATGCCGAAGGGATCAGGAAGAGCATCCTGGAGGCAGTAGGCAGCTGACAGCTGACAGCTGACAGCAGGCAACAGGCAATAAGTAACAGGAAGCAGAAAGCTGAAAGCTGACCGCAGGAAGCAGGAAGCTGACAGCAGGAAGCAGGAAGTAACCAGTAACCATAAACAGATAACCGGCCCATGACCAGAAAACATCTCCTTCATGCACTGAACAGGATACACCTCCCTCCCGCACTGACCAGAAAATATCTCCTTCCCGCATTGATTATCCTGCTTATCACATCCTGCTCCACCACACCCAAGGAGGAGTGGAGAGAGCTCTTCAACGGGCACGACCTGGAGGGGTGGGTGATCAAGATCAAGGGCTCGCCTGCCGGTGAGAACTACCTCAACACCTTCAGGGTGGCCGATGGGGTGATGCGGGTTGACTACTCTGAATATGACAGCTTCAGGCTTGAATATGGTCATATCTTCTACCATAAGCCCTTCTCCTCCTACAGGCTGCGGGTAGAGTACCGTTTCACCGGCAGCCAGCTTCCCGGCGGCCCCGGCTGGGCCTACCGCAACAGCGGAATAATGTTCCACTGCCAGGAGCCGGAAACGATGGGGCTCCACCAGGAGTGGCCCGTCTCCATCGAGGCTCAGTTTCTGGGCAGCAGCGCCGAGAGGGAGACAACCACCATGAACGTCTGTACCCCACATACCCACATAGTGATTGCCGGTGAGCTGATAACCGACCACTGCATCTCGTCATTATCAGACTATTTTTATGATGATGAGTGGGTTACTGCCGAGCTGGTGGTTTATGGTGATAGCCTGATACATCACCTGGTCAACGGAGATACGGTACTGACATACTCAAAGCCACAGATAGGCGGTGAGCTGCCTGAAGGATATGACCTCCCGCAGGGAACACCTCTCAGGTCAGGCTATATCGCCCTGCAGTCTGAATCACACCCGGTGGAGTTCAGGAAGGTGGAGCTGCTTGACCTGACAAAGAGAAAGAGAGAGAAAAGAGAGAGGTAGCAGCTCAGGAGAGAGGGTCAAAAAAGAGAACAGCAGCTCAGGAGAGAGGGTCAAAAAAGAGAACAGCAGTTCAGAAGAGAGAGCTGCCAACTCAAAAAAGAGAGGTAGCAGTTCAAAAGAGATCGAAATTTTCTAATTTCGCACACTGCGTGACAACCCCTCTCCTCACAGTCCACGATGGGCCAGTCACCCATCAGGACAAGCGGCTGTGATGATTATGCCCGGATGGCGGAATGGGTAGACGCGCTGGTCTCAAACACCAGTAGCAGCGATGCTGTGCCGGTTCGAGCCCGGCTCCGGGCACCATCAGATGCCCTGGCACTGTGCCGGGAAATTGATGGTTATTATGCAATGATGAGTGTGAGGTAGCTACGGTTTGTGTGTGCTACTAATATGTTTTGAAGGTGCTGTAGCTACGATCGGTGTGTGCTACTGATATGTTTTGAAGGTGCTGTAGCTACGATCGGTGTGTGCTACTGATATGTTTTAAAGGTACTGCAGTTACGATCGGTGGGTGCTACTGATATGTTTTGAAGGTGCTGTAGCTGCGGTTTGTGC
Source organism: uncultured Rikenella sp. (assembly GCA_964537135.1). Classification (GTDB taxonomy): domain Bacteria; phylum Bacteroidota; class Bacteroidia; order Bacteroidales; family VadinHA17; genus SR-FBR-E99. Next base: position 27,909 of record CAZHZC010000007.1, on the reverse strand, counting down.
CGGCAATAATTTTATTTAGACTAGGGTATTTCAACAACCACTCCATGAATAAACCTGCCCGAATTGAATCGATTGACATCATGCGCGGTCTCACCCTTCTGCTCATGCTCTTTGTCAATGACCTCAACATGAATGTGGCTCCCTCCTGGATGGGTCACACCCGAGCCGACTATGATGGTATGGGTCTTGCCGACTGGGTCTTCCCCGGGTTTCTCTTTATGGTGGGCATGTCAATACCGTTTGCCATAACCAGCCGTCTCAGGCGTGGCGACTCGCATATCCGTGTTATTCAGCATATTGTCATCAGGACGCTGAGCCTGCTGTTCATAGGTGTGCTGATGCTCAACAGCGGAAGGGTAAACCCTGAGACCACCGGACTGAACCGCAACCTGTGGGCCCTGCTGATGTATCTCTCCGTTTTCCTGATATGGAATGACTATCCCAGGGAGAGCAAAAAGAGCCTCTACACCATACTGAGGGTGGCCGGCGCACTGCTGCTGACACTCCTGGTGATCATTTTCAGGGCCGGTCCCACCGAAAATCCGGGCTGGCTGGTGACAGAGTGGTGGGGTATACTGGGGCTGATAGGGTGGGGCTACCTGGTGGCAGCGCTGGTATACCTCTTTTTCCGCGACTCAGTGGCTGCAACGTCAATAGCGGTGATCCTGTTCCTCATAATCAATATCCTCGACCAGAGCGGGATGCTCGGCTTTCTCAATCCGGTCAGGCCCGTGCTGGGAGTGATCATCGGCGGTAATGTGCCGCTGATAGTGTTGACAGGCATGCTGGGCGGTGTGCTGATAAAAAGGATGAGAGCAGATGCACCGGAACGGATGATCATCCTCTTCGCCATACTGGGTGTGGCATCACTTGCTCTCGGATTTATACTGAGAAAATGGTTTATCATCTCAAAGATATTTGCCACCCCGAGCTGGGGAATGATATGCAGCGGTATCAGCTTCCTGCTCTTTGTAGTGATCTACTGGCTGGCCGATGTGAAGGGACACAGGAGGTGGGCCACGGTGGTGAGGCCCGCCGGGAAGCATTCGCTCACCACCTACCTGGCACCCGACATACTCTATTACGCCTTCTGGCTCTCGGGCGTGCAGGTGCTGATCTACAAGAGCTCATCATCACCGGTGGTGGCTGTGCTAGGCTCAATAGCGTGGGCGCTGCTGATGGCCGGACTGACCGCTCTGCTGGCCAGATTCAATATCAAGCTGAAACTGTAGGGAAAAGGGTATACTAACCGTTATCCTGATCTGCCGCCATCACCCGGGCATCCTGGTCTGCCACTGGCTGCCGGCATGGTGCTCTGCCGCCGGCGGACAGGCTCACTGCTCTCCCCTACTGCTCTCCTCCCCTCCTCTCATACTCAGCTATCACCTCCTCCCTGGATACCGTCCTGCCATGACCGGGAAGAAATGTTCCGCATCCGGTATCTATTATCTTCCTCCAGCTTTGCATAAGCTCCTCCACATCATCGGCAAAGGGTGGAAAGGGTGAGCCGGGTATGGTACCTATGACCGTGTCACCAGCTATAGCCACCAGGTCATCGATCACTACGGTGGAGCTGCCCGGGGAGTGGCCCGGTGTATGAATCAGATAGCCATTTATACCAAACCGGTTGAGATCGAACCGGTCACTGAAAATATGATCGGCACTGCAGGGGTCATACCTGAAGATATGCTCCATCTTCCTGCCTACACTCACCAGTCCCCGCGTGACGGCATAGGTGCCACTGGGAATAGGTGTCTCACCGGCAGCCAGCATGGCGCTCTCAGCCTCATGGACCACCACCTCGGCACCATACTCGGCGGCCAGCCACGCCACATTGCCGGCATGGTCAAAATGTGTGTGGGTAAGCACCACAGCCTCAGGCACCATACCACGTCGCTCAAGAGCCTTTTCGATCCTGTCACGGTCAAACGAGATACCGGTATCTACCAGTATGGTGCGGCTGTTACGCGTTACTGCAAATATGTTGCACCGGGCCGGTGTCAGCCTCACCACCGCGGTACCCCTGCCGGTATCACTGATCTCAATCATACCACTAAGATAAAACACTCTTCCCTGATGGCAGACAACTTTTGCCGGAAACAGTGGTATCTTTGCAGGAAGGTAACAAAAAGAGGAGCAGTGATGATCATTCCCATTTATCAGGTTGACGCTTTTGACTATGGCCCGTTCACCGGTAATCCTGCCGCTGTCTGCATTCTTACCGGGCCGGTCAGCGAGGAGACGATGCAGAATATTGCCATGGAGAACAACCTCTCTGAGACCGCTTTTATCATCCGCGGAAAGGATGAGTGGCTTATCAGATGGTTCACACCGGAAACAGAGGTTGACCTGTGTGGCCATGCCACCCTGGCAGCAGGATTCGTTATACTATTCATTATTGAGCCTCAGAGTGAGGTGGCTCATTTCAGGTCGAGGGTGATGGGAGAGCTCACGGTAAGAAAGAGAGGAGCGCTGCTGGAGCTAGACTTTCCTGCCGACACCCTCACCAGGTGCGAGCTGCCTCAAAATATTGGAGAGAGCCTGGGAGTGATGCCTGCCGAATGCCACAAGGGCCGCAGTGACTACCTCCTCTTATATGACAGTGAGGAGACCATACGCCAGATGAAGCCTGACTTCAGAAAACTGGCACAATGCCAGGCGAGGGGTATCATTGTCACTGCGCCGGGAAGCGACTGTGACTTTGTATCACGTTTCTTTGCTCCGGGAGCAGGCATAGATGAAGATCCGGTGACCGGATCGGCACATACCACCCTCACCCCCTTCTGGGCAGCGCGACTGGAAAAGAAGAGTATGAGGGCAAGGCAGCTCTCGGCAAGAGGCGGTGTACTGGAGTGTATAGACGATGGGGAGCGCACACGTATAGCCGGATCGGCACGACTATACCTTAGTGGCGAAATCAGGATATGAATTGGCTAAAAACAGTTAAGTTTGCCGCCGAAACAGAGATGTAAGCCGGCCGCCGAAACAGAGGTGAGAGTTAAAGTAGGCTGACCGGCAGAATATAAGTAGAGTTTGCCGGCAAAATAGAGAGTTAAGTAAACCGGGGGCAAAGAGTTAAAGTAAAGCTGACCGGCAGAACGGAACAGTATTGTAATGAAGGATGCAACACACCCCTACGGGGATAAGCAGGATCAGTTTGACAGGCGCTACCTGCGCATGGCAGCAGTGTGGGCAGAGAACTCATACTGCAAGAGACGTAAGGTAGGCGCACTGATTGTCAAGGATAAGATGATTATCTCAGACGGATACAACGGTACACCTGCAGGATTTGAGAATATATGTGAAGATGAAAATAATGTGACCAAACCATACGTTCTGCATGCAGAGGCAAATGCCATTACCAAGGTGGCCAGGTCAAACAATTCCAGCGAAAACGCTACGTTGTATATCACTGACTCACCCTGCATGGAGTGTTCAAAGCTTATAATCCAATCAGGTATAAAGCGTGTTGTCTACAGCAACCGGTACCGTAACCTGGAGGGGCTGCATCTGCTTGAGAGAGCTGGTATTGAGCTAGTCTGTATTGATCTTGGAGAGAGAAAAGATGAAATATAACAAGGCCTACCTGCCGCTGATAATAGGTGTAGCGGTGGCAGCAGGTATCCTGATAGGATTCTATATGCCCCATCCCCAGGCAGGGCTGTACACCTCCTTCCCTCCTTCCGGGGATAAGCTGAGTCGTATACTCGATATTATCGAGTCAGACTACGTAGATACCATCAGTCGCAACTCCCTGGTGGAGGAGGCGATACCGGTCATGCTGCGTAAGCTCGACCCACACTCGGTATATATACCTGCCACTGACCTGGCACAGGCAAATGAGCCGCTGCAGGGTAACTTTGAAGGTATAGGTGTCTCATTCAATATGCTGACCGATACGGTGCTCATAATAAGCACCATCAGTGGCGGCCCCTCCGAGAAGGCGGGTATCATAGCAGGTGATAAGATCATCTATGTGGGTGACTCACTGATAGCTGGCAAAGGGATAGCTGATGAGGAGATAGTAAAGATGCTCAAGGGGCCGCGGGGAACAAAGGTTGAGCTGAAGGTTGAACGCAAGGGTGCAGACCAGCTGCTGCCATTTACGGTGGTACGTGACAAGATACCCATCAACAGCGTTGATGTGGCCTACATGATGAGTGATGAGACAGGATACATAAAGATATCCAACTTCGCACTGACCACCCATGATGAGTTCAGGCAAGGGCTTCTCAGCCTGAAGGGCGAAGGCATGACAAAGCTGATCCTTGACCTGAGAGGCAACTCAGGTGGCGTGATGGATGCAGCCACACTGATCGCTGATGAGTTCCTGCCGAAGGGAGAGCTGATCGTCTTCACCATGGGAAAGTCAACTGCCAGGCAGGAGGTAAGGGCTACCGCCAAAGGTGACTTTGAAACCGGTGAGCTGGTGGTGCTGATAGATGAGTGGAGCGCCTCAGCCAGTGAGATACTTGCCGGAGCGGTACAGGATAATGACAGGGGCACCATCATCGGACGGCGCTCATTTGGCAAGGGGCTGGTACAGGAACCGGTAATGTTTCGTGACGGCTCGGGTATGAGACTGACGGTGGCACGTTACTATACACCGACGGGACGATCCATACAGAAGCCTTACGACCAGGGTATTGAGAAGTATTACCAGGACCTCACCAACCGGATGATACATGGTGAGCTGGAAGAGGCCGACTCAATCAGGCTCGATGACTCACTGCGGTTCACCACCCCCGGAGGAAGGATCGTCTATGGCGGCGGAGGGATCATGCCCGATATCTTTACTCCGATAGATACGGCAGGGGTGACTGACTACTTCCTGGCAGTAAGAAACTCAGGTGTGCTCTACAGGTATGTACTGAAGTATACCGAAGATAACCGCGAGAGGCTGAGCAGATTCACTGATACCGAATCACTTGACCAGTGGCTCTCAGGGCAGGATCTGCTGACCAGGTTTGTTGAGTATGCAGGGCAGAACGGAGTGGCACCAAGGAGAGGACAGATAGCTCAGTCAGGCGATATCATCACCATTCAGCTGAAGGCATATATTGCGCGTAACATGCTTGACAACAAAGGGTTTTATCCTATCTGGCAGCAGATAGACAAAACGCTGATGGAGGCATTCAGATATATTGATACCATCTGACTCCCGGCACATTGTGTCTGCCATAGCCATTACCGCTCCTACCAGCTTAATGAGGCAGCAAACTCCTCAAGCAGTCTCACTGACCTCTCCCTCTCCTCGACAAAGCCCAGGTGGCCTGACTCCTCCAGGATCACCACCCTGGCATCTGCCGGCAGCACCACTCCGCCAACTGCTTTCTCAGGTGTGAAGTAGAGGTCGTGCCGGCCCACTATCCAGAGCAGGGGTATCCCTCCCCGCTCAATTATACCTCTGCTTGAAGGCCTGACGATCATCCCGTTGAGCATGGCAATTATTCCTGCAGCAGAGTTGTTCGAAGCGATCCTCTCCGACCGTTTCAGCTCTGACGCCATTCTCTCCAGGTTCTGAGTGGCAAACATCATCTTCACATTGCCGGGATACATGATATTCTTCTTGCCTGCCCTGACAACAGCTATCTCCCTCCTTCGCCTGGCCGTCGCCTCAGGGGTGTCAGCATGGGGGTGTGAGTGGAACAGTACGTAGCCTGCCAGCAGCCCGGGGAAGAGCCGGGCGAAGGCGAGGGTAACATATCCGCCAAGGGAATGGCCCACCATCATCACCCGGCAGGTGGAGGTGCCACTGCCGGCTTCCTCGCCTCTCATTGCAGAGACATTCCGTTCCTCACCTCTCATCGCAGAGGCATTCTGCTCCTCGTCTCTAACCGCCGAAACATCATTGATCACTGCCCTGACGGCACCAGCCAGTAGCTCCATGGTGTGCGTCTCACCTATCACTCCTGATAATCCGTGTCCCGGCAGGTCAGGAGTAATGACACAATAGTTGTGTGCCAGCCTCTCTGCCAGCGGCTCCCACACCTCTCCCGTCTCGAGGTATCCGTGCAGCAGCACCAGCGGTCTGCCCTGCCCCCTGACGGTGTAACTGACCTGGCAACCTTCATACTTCAGGGTTCTCTTCATTGAATGTTTGTATTGGTACAAAAACTTTTTAAATTTACGAGGAAGTAACTATTTTTCCCTGGTATTTTAAATAACCCTGCTTATCAAACCTAAAAGCCGATGAACAGAATCCTTTTCTCGTCCGTCTCCAAGAAATTTGTGATGGCACTTGCCGGTTTGTTCCTGTTGCTCTTCCTACCTCTTCATCTGGTTATCAACCTGATGCTTCTCAAGAGCGATCCGGAGCCCTTCAACACTGCAGCACATTTCATGGCCACCTTCCCGCTGATAAAGGTAGCTGAAGTGGTACTCTTTCTCACCATCCTGGTACACATAACCTACGGTATTATACTGCAGATACAGAACTGGCTGTCACGACCGGTAGGTTACCGCGTAATAAACAGGTCATATACCACCCCTTTCTCCAGGTTTATGATCTATACCGGCGGAACAATCCTGATCTTTCTGGTGATACACTTCTTCAATTTCTATTTTATCAAGCTGGGAATAGTACCGGGTGATCCGGAAAATTTCTATTCGGTAGCTTACCAGCTTTTTGCCAACCCCGGTTATGTGATACTCTACTGGGTATGCTTCGTGCTTCTCAGTTTTCACCTCTACCACGCACTCCACTCAGCCTTCCATACCCTTGGCTGGACCAATGATTTCTGGAAGCCGGTTGTACGGGCCATAGCCCTTTTCTATGCAATTGTCATTCCTGCCGGCTTTGCAGTCATCCCTCTTGTCATCTGGCTATTCAAATAACCTGAACACCCTGAAACTATGATAACTCTCGATCCAAAGATCCCCGATGGTCCGCTTGCGGAGAAGTGGACAAACTACAAAGCTACAGCCGGGCATGTCAATCCGGCCAACAAGAGAAAGCTTGACATCATTGTTGTTGGAACAGGTATAGCCGGTGCACCGGCAGCCTCAGCCCTGGGTGAGATGGGCTACAACGTGAAGGTGTTCTGCTATCAGGATACCCCGCGACGTGCACACTCGGTAGCTGCCCAGGGAGGTATCAATGCCGCCAAGAACTATAAAAATGATGGTGACAGTATCTTTCAGCTCTTCTATGATATAATAAAGGGTGGCGACTTCCGTGCCCGTGAGGCCAATGTATACCGTCTGGCAGAGGTGAGCAACCTGGTTATAGACCACTTCACCGCCATAGGGGTGCCCTTTGCACGTGAGTATGGCGGCACACTCACCACCCGCTCCTTTGGTGGTGTACAGGTGTCACGAACCTTCTACTCGCGGGGTCAGACAGGCCAGCAGGTGCTGCTCGGCGCCTACTCATCACTGAACAGGCAGATAAAAGAGGGTACCGTAACCATGTACCCCAGACGTGATATGCTTGAGCTGGTGGTGGTTGACGGCAAGGCGAGGGGTATCATCACACGTAACCTGCTTACCGGTGAGATAGAGAGGCACCCGGCACATGCCGTGGTGCTGGCTACGGGTGGATACGGAACCATCTACTACCTCTCAACCCTGGCTGTCAACTCAAATGCCTCTGCCGCCTGGAAAGCGTACAAGCAGGGAGCACTCTTTGCCAACCCCAGCTTCGTGCAGATACACCCCTCCAGTATTCCGCAGATGAATGAGTTCCAGAGTAAGCTCACCCTCATGTCTGAGTCGCTGAGAAATGACGGTCGTGTGTGGGTACCAAAGGAGAAGGGTGACAAGCGCCATGCTAATGATATTCCCGAAGAGGAGAGAGACTACTACCTCGAACGGAGGTACCCCGCCTTCGGTAACCTGGTGCCACGTGATGTCGCCTCCAGGGCTGCCAAGGAGAGGTGTGATGCCGGATATGGGGTGGGACCCACCGGACTGGCTGTCAACCTCGACTTCCGCGATGCGATCAGCAAGCAGGGGAGAGAGGCTATCGAAGCCAAGTATGGCAACCTCTTTGAAATGTATAAAGATATTACCGGTATCGATCCCTACGAAGAGCCTATGCGTATCTACCCGGCAGGGCACTACACCATGGGCGGACTATGGGTTGACTATGAGCTGATGACCACCATACCCGGACTGTTCGCCATTGGTGAGGCCAACTTCTCTGACCATGGCGCCAACAGGCTGGGAGCCAGCTCACTGATGCAGGGGGCGGCTGATGGCTACTTTATACTGCCATACACCATCTCCAGCTACCTGGCTCCTGAGATCAGGACAGCCCGTATCACGACCGACCTGCCGGAATTTGATGAGGCGGAAAAGAGAGCGGTCAGCCAGATAGAGAGCCTGATGGCTGTGGATGGCGACGAAACGGTAACCTCATTCCATAAGAGGCTGGGAAAGATCATGTGGGACTACTGTGGTATGACCCGCACCGAGGAGGGGCTGACCATGGCGAGGGAAAAGATACGGGAGCTGCGGGATGAGTTCTGGAAGAGGGTGAAGGTGCCGGGCAGCAGTGACGGGGTGAACCAGGAGCTGGAGAAGGCTATCAGGATTGCCGACTTCATGGAGCTGGCCGAGCTGATGGTCATTGATGCACTTAACAGAAGGGAGTCGTGTGGTGCACACTTCCGCGAAGAGAGCAAGACAGCCGACGGTGAGACACTGCGTAATGATGAGCAGTTTGCCTATGTGGCAGCATGGGAGTACAATGGTGACGGTGACCCTGAACTTATCAGGGAGCCCCTTGAATTTGAGTATGTGGAATTGAAAGAGAGAAGTTATAAATAGGAACTGACCAGGTTACAGAATATGAAGCTCAAACTAAAAATATGGAAGCAGAGAGACGCAGCATCAAAAGGGAGGTTTGTCACCTATGACCTTGATGGTGTCTCTCCGGAGATGTCTTTTATGGAGATGCTCAACTTTCTCAATGAGAACCTGATCTCCAAGGGTGATGAGCCGGTCACCTATGAGCATGACTGCCATGAGGGTATCTGTGGCAGCTGCGGCATGTACATAAACGGATACCCCCACGGCCCGGTACGGGGACTCACCACCTGCCTGCTCTCAATGCGCTACTTCAGGGATGGTGAGACGATAACCGTTGAGCCATGGCGGGCCAAACCCTTCCCGGTGATCAAAGACCTGATGGTTGACCGCAGCTCAATGGACAAGATACAGGAGGCGGGAGGGTTTGTCACCGTGACTACCGGCGCCGCTCCTGAGGCCAACTCTATACTTATCAATAAGAAGAAGAGTGACCTGGCCTTTGATGCAGCGGTATGTATCGGCTGTGGCGCCTGCGTGGCTGCCTGTAAGAATGCCTCCGCCATGCTGTTTGTCTCGGCAAAGGTGTCACAGTACGCCCTGCTGCCACAGGGAGTGCCTGAGGCGAAGGAGAGGGTCAGGGCCATGGTGGCTGAGATGGACCATCAGGGGTTTGGTAACTGCTCAAACACCGGCGCATGTGAAGCACAGTGCCCCAAGCAGATCAAGCTCTTTAACATAGCACGTCTCAACCGCGAATACTACAAGGCATTCTGACGGTGCCGGTCAGCTGAGAGGCGATCTAAACCGCGAATACTACAAGGCATTCTGACGGGCCAACGCCCGGAGAGGAGATGTAGACGGCAAAAAAACGGCGGCACCCGTGATGAGCGCCGCCGCCATAATTATCTCTATTGGTGTAGAGGTGTAATGATGTCAGATCATCCTCTGCAGGCTGACTCAACCTCATCAACCGTTTTGGGTGCCGGCTTACCCAGCAGGCGGGCACCGGTGGCGGTGATCAGCAGATCATCCTCAATCCTTACACCACCAAAGTCAAGGTAGCTTTCAACCTTCTCAAAGTTGATAAACTGCTTGTTGATACCCTCTGCCTTCCATTTGGCTACCAGCTCAGGTATGAAATAGATACCCGGCTCAACGGTGAATACATGTCCGGGCGTGTAGGGCAGTGCAAAGCGTAACGACTTCAGTCCGAACTGGGTGCTGCGCTTCACCTCATCATTGTATCCTACATAGTTCTCGCCAAACCCCTCCATATCATGAACATCAAGCCCCATCATATGACCCAGTCCATGTGGCATAAAGAGGGCATGTGCACCAGCAGCCACCACCTCCTCAATATCGCCTTTAATGAACCCCAGATCCTTCAGTCCGGATGCTACCGTACGGCATGCACCCAGGTGCAGATCGCGGTTGGAGATACCCGGCCCGGCACTCTTTATGGCCTCCACATTGGCCTTCAGCACTATCTCATAGATCTCCCTCTGGCGCTGGCTGAACCGGCCACCCACGGGAGCGGTACGTGTCAGGTCAGCTGAATAGTGCATATTTGATTCAGCACCACAGTCGGTAACCATCATACGTCCCTCCTTAAGGATATTATGATGTGAGTGGTTGTGCAGCGTCTGACCATTGATGGTGAGTATTATCGGGAATGAGGGTCCTGCCCCTTTCGCGAAGGCGATACCCTGCAGCACACCATAGATCTCCTGCTCGGTGACACCCGGCTTGCACATACGCATGGCGGTGACCTGCATCTCAGTGGTTATGTCTGCTGCCTTTTCAATCTCTGCCACCTCAACATCCTCCTTGACAGAGCGCAGTGCAACCACCGCCTTTATCAGCTCTTCCGAGGGGGCGCTCTTCATCTGGTTGGGGTTCTCACCCAGCAGTGCACCAATGGTCATCATGCTCTCAGCACGGTAGGGCGGGAGGTAATGAACCTTCCGGCCACCGGTCACCGCCTCACTGACTATCGCAGCAAGCTTCGGGAGAGGCTGGCTGAGGGTGATACCTGCCTTTGCAGAGAGCTCGGCAACAGAAGGTTGCGGCCCCATCCAGATAATATCATCAACAGTAAAGTCATTACCAAATATGATCTCAGCTCCCGAATCAAAATCGATCAGAGCAGCAAAGCCAGGCAGATCGAGACCAAAAAAATAGAGAAAATCGCTGTCCTGCCGCCAGTGATAGGTGTTCTCAGGATAGTTCATAGGCGCTTCCACGTTCCCGATAAACAGGGCAATACCACTGCTCATCAACTCTTTCAGCCTCTTACGGCGTCTGATGTAAATCTCTTTTTCAAACATTTTATATTCGCTTTGTTATACCAGAACGCTAAGGTAACAAGAGCATTTAAATTTTTATATGATATAACACAATTTAACTGCGAAGGGCATTGTTATATTCACATTAGGGTATATATTCGCATTTTGTTTTACTGCCAATTTTTCATTATGCCATACCGTCGTCTTCCCAACACTGACTCTGCGCGTCTGAGGGCGTTTAAAAAGGCCATTGAAAAGGGTAAGGAGATACCTCCTTTCAGGCTCGCCTTCACCATGAAAACGCTTGTCCGGATCCAGGCATTCCTGCCTATGTTTGAGAATGCTATCAGTCATCAGCGTCAGACGCTTGCCAACCAGGCGGGGAAAGCTAGGGTGAATCAGGAGATGGCCCGCAAGGCGAGGCTCTACCTCAGTCATTTCCTCAGGGTAATGAATATGGCTGTCCTCAGGGGTGAGCTTCCTGCCGAGACAAGGACTTTCTACGGGATGGCTGCCAGAGACAGCTCACTACCCTCGCTGGCCACTGAGAATGAGCTCGTGGCGTGGGGCAGGCGTATCATTGAGGGTGAAGAGTACCGCATAAGAAAGGGCAGTACGCCGGTGACCAACCCCACCATTGCGGTGGTCAAGGTGCGTTATGAGAAGTTCCTTGAGTCGCGTACTCACTACCAGACCATAAGCAAAAGGGCCTCTGACTGTGTCAGCCGTACTGCCGGCATGCGGCGTGAGGCTGACAGCCTGATAACCACCCTGTGGAATGAGATTGAGGAGCACTTCGCTGCACTGCCTGAAGAGGAGAGAAGGAGCAGCGCCGAGAGGTATGGCCTGGTATATGTGTTCCGTAAGAGTGAGCTGGCCCGCATGAAAGAGGCCACCCCCACCCTCTTCAGTGCTTACCAGGAAAACAGATAGAGCCCTTGAAAATAGGAAACACCATATTAAGGGAGAAGCCTCTCTTCCTGGCCCCTATGGAAGATATCACCGACCCGTCGTTCAGGTATATCTGCAAGATGCATGGTGCCGACCTGATGTATACAGAGTTTATCTCCTCCGACGGGCTTATACGTGATGGTGCCAGCAGCGTGAAGAAGCTTGATCTCTATGAGTATGAGAGGCCGATGGGTATTCAGCTCTACGGCCATGTGACCGGGTCGATGGTTGAGGCGGCCCTGCGGGCTGAGGAGGCGGAGCCCGATCTTATTGACCTCAACTTCGGCTGCCCGGTAAAGAAGATCGCCAGCCGTGGTGCCGGAGCCGGCATGCTGCGCAACATCCCGCTCATGCTGGAGATGACCCGTGCTATCGTCAGGGCAGTGAAGACCCCGGTAACGGTAAAGACCAGGCTGGGGTGGGATGAGAATAGCCTCATCATAACAGAGGTGGCTGAACAGCTACAGGATGAGGGTATTGCTGCTATCACCATACATGGCCGTACCAGGATGCAGATGTACCGCGGTGAGGCTGACTGGAGGCTGATCGGTGAGGTGAAGAACAACCCCAGGATAACGATACCGGTTATTGGCAATGGTGATATCAACGATGCGGAGCAGGCCGCCGCGATGTTCTCACAGTATGGTGTGGATGCCATTATGATAGGGAGAGCCACCTTCGGCAGGCCATGGATCTTCAAAGAGATACGTCACTATCTCGACAGGGGCGAGAAGCTGCCTGAGCCTACCATCAGAGAGAAGGCTGACCTGGCACTGATCCACCTGGAGAAGTCGCTTGAACACAAGGAGGGTAAAAAGGCGATATTTGAGATGAGAAGGCACCTCTCAAACTACTTCAAGGGTCTTCCCCACTTCAGGGAGACAAGGCTGCAGCTGCTGACCTCAACCGACGTGGATGAGATACGTACCATCATTAAGGATATTGCCGGGAAATGGGGTGAGTGGCGCGTAAACCGCTCAACCGGCATCTACGGTATCTGAGGGAACCACAATCCTGGCATAGAGCCTGCGCAGATCTTTCCATCTGTAAATAAAAAACATAGAGGCCAGAAAGAGTGCTGACATAACGGCCAGCGTGACAAAATCTTCTTGCGGGTAGAGCTCCAGCTGCTCAAAAATCGCCGGTGTCTGCAGAGCGGTACTGCTGTGTGTGACAGTTACCGATACAAATATATTGTTTGCTGCATGTGCCCCGATGGCTATCTCTATGCCGTCATCAAGCATGGTGGCTACGGCAAAGACCAGTCCGAAAAAGATATATTGCGGCATCATAAGCGCAAACCCAAACTCCTGCACCTCAGGGTTTATACTGTGCATCAGGCCAAACAGTATTGAGGTTATCAGTACAGGCAGCCACCTGTTGCGGGTCAAAACGGCAAAACCCTGCATAAGGTACCCCCTGAAGAGTATCTCCTCATAGGCTGCCTGAATAGGTATCAGCAACAGTGAAAGCGCTATCAGCACCAGCAGTGAGCCTGAGAGGTTGTTAAGGCGGAAGTTGGCGGGATCACTCTTCAGTGAGATAATGAAGATTACCGCGGAGATGGCAATCCACACCCCAGCGGCAACCAGAGCCCTCCTCCAGCGGAACCGGCCGCCACCGTTGATAACCGTGGCAAACCTGCGATGGTGAAGGGGCTTCACAATAAGCAGCATGGTCAGAAAGGCAAGCACAAACGGGAAAACCATCAGCACAAAACCGCCATTGAGGCCAATACCCATAGCCTCAAAGTCAGGCTGTCCGCCACCGCCCCCCTCAGAACCCATACCTTCAAAATTCCTTATCACCATCAGTACCACCAGCGGGATGGCACCCAGGAAGTTGGCTGCCACAAAGGGGAGCACGGCACCCCAGAAGTAACGCCAGAAGGTGTTCTTTCCCCTGAACGGGGCAGCCATAAAGGGTGTCTCGCCTGAAGAGCTGTCATAGGGTGCTCCCACTGAGGAGGAGCCTGCCAGGGAGTCTTTGGTCAGAGGATTTTCTTCCGGGGAATCCCCTCCGGGGGTATCTGCTCCCGGGGACTCTTCTGCAGGGAACTTTTCTGCAGGGGACTCTTCTGCAGGGGATTCTTCTGCAGGGGAAGGGGAAAAGGTACTATCAGAGTTACCATTTGAAGGAGGCTCATCAGCAAACGGCTGAGGAGAAGTAGAAAGATTCTCATCCATGACTATTTACAGTTTTCCGGAAACCCGAAGTAAAGATACAAAATGATTTCACTTAAGTGTCTGATTGTAAAACAGCAGATTTTAATATACTTTTGCCCGGTCATCAATATACGGAGACCCTCATTACTGGTATGGCCAACGAAGATCTTTTCAAAAAGCTGGTAGCTCACTGCAAGGAGTATGGATTTGTTTTTCAGTCAAGCGAGATCTATGACGGACTGGGTGCGGTATATGACTACGGCCAGAATGGTGTTGAGCTGAAGAACAACATCAGAAACTACTGGTGGGACAGTATGGTGCTGCTGAATGAAAATATTGTGGGAATTGATTCTGCAATCTTCATGCATCCCGAGATATGGAAAGCCTCCGGTCACGTGGATGCATTCAATGACCCCCTGATTGATAACCGTGACAGCAAAAAGCGCTACCGTGCTGACCTCCTCATAGAGGAGCACCTTGAAGGTCTGGGTGACAAGATAGAGAAGGAGGTGGCGAAGGCGAGGGCACGATTCGGTGACAAATTTGATGAGACGCTCTATCGTGCCACCAATCCGCGCGTGACAGAGATACAGGGCAGGTACGATACCCTCAACCAGCGGTTCATAGCTGCCATGGCGGGCCCTGACCTGGCTGAGCTGAAGCAGATCATCAGTGACAGCAGGATTGTGTGTCCGGTATCGGGCAGCGCCAACTGGACCGATGTGAGGCAGTTCAACCTTATGTTTGCCACTGAGATAGGCTCTGCCGCTGACGGGGCGACGAAGGTGTACCTGCGGCCCGAGACAGCACAGGGTATCTTTGTCAACTTCCTCAACGTGCAAAAGAGCGGACGGATGAAGATACCGTTCGGCATAGCACAGACAGGCAAGGCCTTCAGGAATGAGATAGTGGCACGGCAGTTTATCTTCCGCATGCGTGAGTTTGAGCAGATGGAGATGCAGTTCTTCGTCGCACCGGGCACCGAGATTGAGTGGTACAACCACTGGAAGGAGAAGAGGATGCGCTGGCATCGTGCCCTCGGGTTTGGTGATGACAATTACCGGTTCCATGAGCATGAGAAGCTGGCTCACTACGCCAATGCCGCTGCTGACATCGAGTATCGCTTCCCGTTCGGCTTCCGCGAGGTGGAGGGAGTACATTCACGTACCGACTTCGACCTGCGGCAGCACCAGCAGCATAGCGGAAAGAAGATGCAATATTTTGATCCGGAGCTCAATGAGTCATACATACCCTATGTGGTAGAGACATCCATAGGGGTTGACCGTATGTTCCTGCAGGTAATGGCAGCCTCATACATGGAGGAGGATCTCACCAGGGAGGATGGGACCCCCGACAGCCGTGTGGTGCTGCGCCTCCCGCCGGTGCTGGCTCCGGTGAAGCTGGCGGTACTGCCACTGGTACGAAAGGACGGGCTGCCGGAGATATCAAGAAAGATAATTGATGATCTCAGGTTTGAGTTCAACTGCCGCTATGATGAGAAAGATTCGATAGGGAAGCGGTACCGCCGACAGGATGCCATAGGCACACCCTATTGTATCACTATTGACTACCAGACAGCACAGGATGAGACGGTTACCATCAGGTACCGCGATACGATGCTGCAGGAGAGGGTAGCTATCCGCGAGCTGAGGAGGATCATTGCTGACAAGGTCAGCATGCAGGAACTGCTGAAAAAGATATGAGATGGGTGCCGGACCGGCAAAGGTTCTGATCATAACCTACTACTGGCCACCCAGCGGAGGGGCCGGCGTGCAGCGCTGGCTCAAGTTCTCAAAGTATCTACCCCTGTCGGGGTGGATGCCGGTGGTGCTGACCGTCAGGCCTGAGAGTGCTGCCTACCCCTACAGAGACAACTCACTCAGTGCCGGGGTCTCGGGTGAGGTGGCTGTTCACCGCACCCGCGCAGTGAACTGGTTTGCACTATATAACCGTGACCGGTCAAGGGTGCCACACTCCGGATTTGCATCAGGCGCAGGCGGAGGGGTGACAGCTGCTGCAGGCCGGTTCTTGCGTGGCAACCTCTTTATTCCCGACCCCCGCAGGGGCTGGAACCGTTATGCCTTCCGCAAAGCGAAGGAGCTGATAAGAAAAGAGCATATAAGAGAAGTAATAACCACCGGTCCGCCACACTCCACACACCTCATAGGCCTCAGGCTGAAACGGAGGATGCCACACCTGAGGTGGGTAGCCGATATGCGCGACCCATGGACAGGTATCTACTACTATGAGATGTTCAGACCCTCATGGCCGGCCAGGGCACTCGACAGGAGGCTCGAGCAGAGGGTGCTGCAGGGTGCCGACATGATCACCACCGTTGGCCACGGACTGGCATCACACCTGGCAGAGAGGGCCGGAGAGAGTGACAAGATCTATGTGCTGCCCAACGGCTATGATGAGGATGATTTCCTTGCAGCCACATCATCAGCTACAGCCACACCATCAGTTACAGATACACCATCAGTTACAGTCACATCACCAGTTACAGACATTTCGTCACTGCCAAAACGGGTCACAATAACCTATGTGGGGACCCTCTCAGGTGCCTACCCCGTCACCGGTCTCCTGAAGGCAGTGAGCGGACTAAAATTTAATGATCAGCCGGTCGTGCTGCGGTTCACCGGCACCGTACCCGAAAAGATCCGCTCCCTCATGAAGGACGGTGACACCGGGATAGCCACTGAGTTTATCAGCTACTGTGATCATACGGAAGCTATCGGTCATATGATGAGTTCAAGCATGCTGCTGCTCATCATCCCTGACCACCGGTCAGCCAGGCTGATCGTCACCGGGAAGGTGTTTGAGTACCTGGCTTCCGGCAAACCTATCCTGATGCTGGGGCCGTGGGATGGTGACGCCGCCCGCATCCTGGAAGAGTGTGGGCATCATGGTATCTTTGACTATGACGATGTGAAGGGGATAAGGGAGTTCATACGAGAGGTGGCGGAGGGGAGGAATCCTGCTCCTAACAACAACCATCGCAAATACTCCAGGCAGAAGATCACCGAAGAGCTGGCTGCCCTGCTTGATACCCTTTAGCACCGGCCTTTTGCCCGACCTCTCTGCAGCCTTGTCCCGGCTGCCTGAAAGCCTACTGACTAATATGCTTTCCCCTTGCCCTACTGACTAATATGCTTCCCCCTTCAGCCTCAGGGAGGATCTGAGTCGTACAATCAACAGACGCACGGTAGCGGCAGCTAACCCTTTCCGGTAAATCTCCTTAAAAAAGTACTGATCAGGTCGTCAAGGTCATCAGAACGCCCCCGGCGCCATATGATAACGCTGAAGAGAGCTGTCACCAGCAGGCTTCTCACAATAATATCGGGCAGAAGGGCTATCTGCGGCATAAGATACCCGGCAGCGAGGGCTGCCAGGGCCGCAAGGGTCATCCGCAGGTGTACTCCTGACCAGGGCCATAGTCCGAATCTCCTGCCGGCAAGCAGCAGTCCCAGCATGTTGTAAATAATGTTCGAGATCATTGAGGCGAGTGCCGCGCCGGTGATTCCCATGGCGGGAATCAGTATGATGCTGGTGATAACAAAAATGGCGATAAAGATGAGCATGAGCCAGGTCTGATACCTGTAAAGTGCCGAGGTGCCGAGAATAACGTTGTTGACACCTACCGATACACTGGCAAGATTGCCGATACCGATAAGAACAATAACCGCCGCGCTGCCTGAATAGGCATCAGGCAACAACCTGTAGATATTGTCAAGATTGACCAGCAGTCCGATAAAAATCAGTAGTCCGACAGCATACTGGCTGATGCTGCTTTTTACATAGAGGTTACGTATGGTATCAATATCATTCCCTTTCCATGACTCGGCAAGAAAGGGGGTTGAAATCTTCGACACTGAGCGGCCGGGCAGGGTGATCATCACAGCAAAATAGGATGCGATGGTATAGATACCTACGTCAGCCTCACCAAGGTAGGTGTTTATGAACAGCTTGTCGAGGGTGGTAAGGGTCATGGAGCTGATTCCGGTAAGAATACCAAAAAGTGAGAGGAAAAAGATCTCCCGTTTCAGATAGGGTGTGATGAATCCGCGCTCCAGCCTGAAGGAGATCTCACCCCTGATAAAGAGACTGATGAAGATGACAATGAGCGGCACACCCTGTGAGATGACATAGCCGAACACATATCCGCTGAAATCTATGACACCGGCCCAGAAGAGAGCGATCAGGATCAGGTTGAGCACCCTGAAGAGGAACTCTTTCAGGAAGGTGCCCAGCACAGCGTCATAGAGCACCTTATTGTAGTTGTCAAGCAGGTTGAAGAGCAGTGAGATCAGCAGCAGGGCAGGGAGGTAAAATGAGTACTCAGAGATGAGTGGTGAGCGTACCATGTTCACCTCCTCGAAGTGTGAGGCATAGAGGCGGAAAAAGATCAGTGCACCCAGGAAGCCGGCCAGCGTGATCACCATCGAGAGTCCGAGGAAGCCATGATGCCTCTTCTCGCTATCCCTGAAGTAGGGAAAGAGCCTGTTGATAACGTTGGTGAACCCCAGGCTGGCGAACTGTGCCAGCAGGGTGGCAAAAGAGAGCAGCAGCTGCACCACCCCTATCTCGCCGGTGGTGAATATCCTTGGTGAGAGAAGGATTATATTTACGAAGCCCAGTATAGCACCCAGGTAAGACCATGCGGTCCCTCGTATTGTCTGCCTCTGTACTATACCCATCCTACTCTGCTGTTCGGGCAAATGTATAACAATATACTCATTTGATTTAAGGATCAGTTGGTGTATTTTTGCCGGTGATATCAATACGGGCCTCAGCCTGAACAACACCCAGCCAATGAAACCGAGTATAATCAAATCAGTCCTGCCCCACCTAATCGCTGTGCTCCTCTTCACCCTGCTCTCTTACGCCTACTTCTTCCCCGTCCTGGAAGGAAAAAAGATCAATGCCCATGATACCAGGGTTTTTGAAGGATCATCAAAGGAGATAATGGATTACCGTGCCAGTCATGGCAGTGAGCCCTTATGGACCAACTCGATGTTCTCAGGAATGCCGGCCTATATGATCTCGGTGAAATACCCGGGTAACCTCCTGGGGCATCTCGACAGCCTGCTGAAGCTGTACAAGACACCTGTGGCAGCACTGTTTCTCTCAATGCTGGGGTTCTATATCATGCTGCTGCTCTTCAGGGTCAACCCCTGGCTGGCTATGGCCGGCGCCATTGCGTACGGCTTCTCCACATACCTCTTTGTAAGCCTCTCGGCAGGCCACAACACCAAGGCCTATGCCATGGCCTGGATGGCACCGGTAATAGGATCGGTGGTCTACTCATTCCGAAATAACCTATTCACCGGCGCTGCACTCTTCACCCTCTTCCTGGCGTTGCAGATAATGGCCAACCATATACAGATAACCTACTACACCGGACTGATCATACTGGTCTTCGGCATCTTTGAACTGATACACGCCATAAAGGTGAAGGCGGTGGCTCCCTTTATCAGGTCACTGGGGGTGCTGGTTGCCGGAGTCATTATTGCCCTTATGGTCAACTTTGCCCCGCTCTACTCTACCTGGGAGTACAGTACTGAGTCAACCAGGGGCAGGAGTGAGCTGGAGAAGGGTGAAGGCACCAACCTGAAGGGGCTCGACAAGGAGTATATAACCCAGTGGAGCTACGGGATTGATGAGTCTTTCACCTTCCTGATACCCAATTTCAGGGGCGGGGCCACCACACCCTTCAGCAACAAGTCAGAGACGGTAAAGACTCTCAGGAAGAACAATATGGGACAGGCACAGGGACAGCTCTTTATGTACTGGGGCCGGCAGCCGGCTACCAGCGGACCGGTCTATTTCGGGGCGGTGATGCTCTTCCTCTTTGTGCTCGGACTGATGACAGTGAAGGGACGTGACAGGTGGTGGATCCTCACCGCAGCGCTCTTGTCACTGATGCTCTCATGGGGCAAGAACCTGATGCCGCTGACATCACTCTTTATCGACCTCTTTCCCGGCTATGACAAGTTCAGGGCGGTATCTATGACACTGGTGATGGCCGGCGTGCTGGTGCCACTGCTGGGTGTACTGGCTCTCAAGGAGATACATGACGGGACCGTCACTCGCCAGAGAGCAGCCAGGTCGGTGCTCACGGCCGCCCTGGTCACCGGCGGGGTAGCCCTTATCTTCTTCCTGATACCTTCACTGGCCGGCTCCTTCCTGAGGCCTGACGAGAAGGCGCTGCCCGACTCAGTGAACTGGATCAGGGAGGCTATGGCTGCCGACAGGAAGATGATGCTGCGTACCGATGCCCTCAGGTCTGCACTGCTGATAGGAGCAGGAGCAGCACTGTTATGGTTTGCCCTGAAGGAGAGGATAAAGGCTCCTGTTGCGCTGGCCGGCATGACGCTACTGATCCTGGTTGACCAGGTGCCTGTCGATAGTCGCTACCTGGGCAGTTCCAACTTCGAGACAAAGAGAGCTGCTGCCGGATCATGGAGAGCCACGAGGGCCGACAATGAGATACTGGCAGACCAGGGGCAGCATCGTGTGCTTAACCTTACCGTATCGGTATTCAATGACGCCTCAACCTCATACCACCACCAGTCGGTGGGAGGCTACAGCGGGGCAAAGATGCAGCGGTATCAGGATCTGATTGAGACAACCCTCACGGATGATATCAATACGCTGATCAGCGGCCTGAGAGCTCTCTCCTCACTGGAGGAGGCGGAGGAGCTCTTCAGCAGCCTCACCACCCTCAATATGCTTAACACCAAATACGTTATAATCGACCCGGAGATACCGCCGCTGACAAACAGGTATGCTGCCGGCAACGGATGGCTGGTAGAGAGGGTTACCCTGGTCGAGGATGCCAATGCCGAGCTGGAAGCACTGAAACATATCAATCCGGTTGAAGAGGCTGTGGTTGACAGACGATTTGCAGAGATGATAGCTGCCAGTGAGGGCACAGCAACAAGGGGTGTCACAGCAACAGGTGAGGGCACAGACACAAGTGAGGAGACAGGAACAGGTGAGGGCACAGCAACAGGTGAGGGCACAGCAACAGGTGAGTCCATTACTACCCAGGGAGATACCCTCTACCTCACCTCCTATGAGCCCAATGCCCTGACATACAAATCGGTACTCACATCAGAGAGGGTAGCCATCTTTTCAGAGATCTACTACAGGTATGGCTGGCAGGCCTATATTGATGAGACACCGGCTGACCACTTCCGTGCCAATTACGTGCTGCGGGGAATGACCCTTCCTGCCGGTGAACATACCATCACCTTCAGGTTCAGTCCCGATTCATACCGTACCGGCAACAGGGTATCGCTGGCCGGCTCCCTCCTGCTCGCCCTGCTGCTGATCCTGGCAGCAACTGTCACATTCAAAAGAGCCCGGCATGAGAGCTGAAAAGGGTAGCTCCCCGGCAGGTATGAATGGTGCCGGACAGGAGCGGGACACAGCCCATCTTGTCACGGCTGCTGCCGGTCCCGTTACCGCCACTCACTGTATGGTCTGCCGATCTGCCGATCTATCTGACCTGTTCAGGGCTACCGATCACCTGGTTAGCGGCAGGCAGTTCCTGATCAGGAGGTGTAACAGCTGCGGTATGGGATGGACTGCGGAGCCTCCCTCCGAAGCGGAGGCAGGCAGTTATTACCTGGCAGAGGAGTATATCTCTCACACTGACACACGTAAGAGCCTTACCGACCGGTTATACCACCTGGCACGAAGCTATATGCTGCGCCGCAAGGAGAGGGTGGTAGCCTCCCTTCCCGGCAGGAGCAGTGGCAAAGCGATCATTGACATAGGCAGCGGCACAGGATATTTTGCCGCTCACATGCAGCAGAGAGGGTGGCAGGTGACCACCGTGGAGGTGAGCGACAGTGCCAGGGCCCTCTCTGAGGAGCGGTTCGGGATCACGCCCCTGCCTCCGGATAGGGTGACCGCTATTCCCGACAGATCGGCTGACTGTATCACCTTCTGGCATGTGCTCGAGCATCTTTATGACCCTGCAGCGTGGCTGACAGAGGTGGGAAGGATTCTGCGCGATAAGGGCAGGTGCATCATTGCTCTTCCCAACTTCATCTCGGCTGATGCGTCATGGTTCGGTAGCCGCTGGGCTGCCCTCGACGTGCCAAGGCACCTGTGGCACTTCACGCCCGAAGCGGTAGAGAGGCTTGCAGAGGGTAACGGCTTCACCGTGGAAAAGATCAGGTCAATGCCTCTCGATCTCTTCTATATCTCAATATTGAGCTACAGGAATAGCCCGGTTCGCATGCCGCTGCTGAGAGGTCTGATGACAGGTACCCTTCTTACATTGTTAAGTTGTGGCCGCAAAAAAAAGAGCAGCTCACTTATCTACCAGCTGTCAAAAAAGGAGATAGTGCCGGAAACCTAATACCTGTCGAGCCAGCGGTATTTCCTGGGGGTATCACCAAACCTGGCAGCCACCAGAAACTCATGTGATCCGTAGGTTGCCATCTGTATTGAGTTAAGGGTGAAGTCGAACGAGTATCCGAAGAACATTTTATCCCTTCGTACGCCGACGTTGGCAATTATGGCACTACCTGTCCTGAAGGCAGCGCCGATCCACATCTTGTTCTCATATGCCCATGTTATTCCGATATCAGCCTGCGGCCTCAGCTGCTCAGACATCTTCAGCATTACTGACGGTTGTATCACCGACCTCTCATCAGGCTCAAAGTCGTAGTTGGCAAAGAGATAGTATGTGCGATGTACCTTCAGGTCGCTATAGGCCGCACTCCCCGGTCTGATAAAACCTTCCATCAGCTCCTGTGCAGACAAGCCTATCGCATATTTCCTGTTAAGAACATAGACTCCGAAATTGAAATCAGGTACAAAAATACCTTTCCTGAAATCGGTATCAAGCCATGGCTCATCTGGATCTTCAAAGCGGATCTGTCGCTGGTCGACCCTGTAGTGATACCCGGTAAAAGCGAGTCCGAAAGAGAGCTGTGTCTCACCCTGCAGCCACACATGATAGGCATAGGAGGCTGAGAAACCTGTTCTCCTGATCAGTCCGTTTATATCGGAATAGATGGTTCCACCAAGCCCTACTCGTCCTTCCCTCTTGGCCCTGAATGTCTTACGATCAAACATATTGGTGGAGATGGCATATTTCTGTTTCAGCATCCTCCCATTGGCACTCAGCGAGTAGGTTTGCGGCGCACCCTGGTATCCGGCCCACTGCTGCCTTGTAGTCAGATTAATGCTGGTATAGCCATCACTGCCGGCAACAGCCGGGTTAATGATATACTTATTGAAGATATACTGGCTGTATATGGGCAGCTGCTGGGCAGAGAGCTCAGTTGTCACCACTGCTGCCACCAGCAGGGTCACACCTATGATCACCTTATATTTCAGGCCTCTTCTCATCTTCTCTTCCTGACAATAGTGACATGACCAACAATGGGTCTCTCGCCGTTATGGAGGTCTATGGCATAATGGTATGAATCCATAGGCAGCTCTCGTCCATCTGATGAGCGTCCATCCCAGGGTGCCGGATAGCCTCTTTCTGACTTCCAGACCATCTCACCCCACCTGTTAAGTATAATCACCTCTGCATTCCTGTATAACTCAATCCGTTCAATATTCCAGTAGTCGTTAATGTTATCACCATCCGGGGAGAATGCGTTTGGTATACCCACGCATATGGGGTTCAGTGCCTTGAGATACATTGAGTCGGCCACTACGCATCCATTAAAGTCTCTGGCCACTACCCTGTACAGCCCCTGTACCAATCCTTCAGCCTCCTGGGTGGTCTGCCCGTCGCTCCAGCTAAAGCTGTATGGCCCTTCGCCGCCTGATACTCCGGCAAAGATGCTACCCTCGGGGCTCTCAGGACAGTAGGGTGATCTCAGGCTGAAGTCTATCCTTAGCGGCTCCGGCTCTGTCAGGGTGATGGAGGTATCGGCACGGCAGCCGTTCTCATCAGTGATGATGATACGGTGTTCACCGGCAGGCAGGTTACTCCTTGCGTCACCTGTCTGGCCGTCAGACCAGAGGTATGACGGTGTACCAGCAGCGTTCACTGCCGTGATAACCACCACGCCTGTTGGTGTTGAGTTACAGTTGAGATTATAGCCTCCTCCTTCACTGAGTCCCGGGTCAAGTATCATGCTGAGCTCTCCGGGAGAGAGGAGGGTTATCTCCTGTGTGACACTGCAGAGATGTCTGTCAGTAACGGTCACCCTGTAGAGCCCTTCAATAAGATGGCCGATAGAGTCTGTTCCTGTAACGGTAAGTCCGCCTGGCCTCTCCCAAAAGTAGGAATAGGGTGGCGTGCCGGTCATGGGGACCACCTTCATCCAGCCGTCGCTTCTGCCAAGGCAGCTGATATTGAACCCATTATAGTCAGACATCACAATGTCAAGTGCAAGCGGTTCAGGCAGGCTGAGAAGAGCCTCAGCCACAGCTTCACATCCATAGCTGTCTGTCACTGTAACCGTGTAGGTACCGGTGGTGAGTGATGAGATAGTGCTCTGATCTGAGGAGAAGCCTGCCGGCCCTGACCATGCAATCGAGTATGGAGGTGCTCCGCCGCTGACAGTAAGGTCAATAGCCCCATCATCATATTCCGGTGCCTGCAGACATGTTATCTCAGAAATGTTGAGATCTGGAGTGAGGGGATCGGGCTCGGTGAGCAGCACCGTCCGGCTGGTGATACATCCGTTAAGGTCGGTCACCACCACCTGGTAACTTCCTGCTTTGCCAGTGATGCCGGCCTCATCAGCGGTCCATGCGGGGTCACCGGAGCTGCTCCAGCTGTATGAATAGGTTCCTTCGCCACTACCTCCCTCAACACTGATATCAATAGTTCCGTCAGCACCATTACAGGTTATGTTGTACTCACCGTCTGGCGTAACTGATGTGGTGACAGTGATACTCAGTGAGTCAGGCTCAGAAAGTGTATAGAGATAGCTTCTGTCACAGTTATTGGCATCCATGACAGTAAGGGAGTAGGTTCCGGCAAAGAGTCCGGTCAGTAAGGTTGTGTCAGAGAAAAATCCGCCGGGACCGGCCCATGCATAACTGTATGGTCCGTTTATGTTATTGAACTTCAGATCAATAAATCCGTCATCGCCACCATGACATGAGATCTGATAATTGCCATCAGGACTGAGTGATACTCTCTCTTCAATCAGATCTATGCCTGCAGGCTCGGTGATGGTCTCCGTGAAGTGGAACTGACATCCATTCTTGTCGGTCACTGTGAGAGTATAGGTTCCTGCCCGGAGGCCGGTAATCTCACTGCCGGATGGGTCTCCGGTGATCTCACCACCGTCGGAGGCCGTCCAGAGGTAGGTAAATGGCATCCGTGATGCCGTAGCGATGATGGTATCACCGTCATCAAGGTAATAGCTGAAGATACTGTCAACGGCGAGCCTGCCGGTGCTGTAGCCTATACATTCAACGTTGTAATCGCCATAAACAGATTTCTCAATGCTCACCTCCGTGACCGGTGCATCAAACAGGGTACGCCGGAAATCCTTTTTGCATCCGTTGGCATCTATCACTGTAATCAGATAGTCACCCGGGATGAGGTTCCCTATGGAGAAGAAACCTAGCTTTGGAGGCATCTGCCCATAGCTTATAGTGTCTGTATCATCTTTAACCAGGTAGTAGGTATAGGGAGGAGCCTTGCCATCGGTAAGTGCCATGGTGATGCTGCCATTGCCTGCTCCCGGGCAGTCTATATAGGTATCGAAATAGAGGGCTATATCTGTATATGGCGCCGTCATATTGAGCCAGGCATCGCTACTGCATCCGAGGCTATCAGTCACGGTAGCGGTATAGTAACCCTGTGGACAGTCTTCAACAATGAACATATTGTATGCTGAGTCTTCCCAGTGTTCTGGCCCGGTCCATTCAACCCACAGCTGGTCAAAGCCGCGGGCATGCACTACCTCAAGTGTGCCATTCGTTCCGCCGTCACAGGTGATCGAATCGCGGATCTCAAGCGACTGCAGGGGTCTGGCATGTACCTTCACCTCTGCTGTTGCAGCCGGGCCATCAGCGCAGCCTGTACCGGCCACCCGCGGGACTATGCTGAAATAGACTGACTGAACGGTATCACTCTCATTGGTATAGGTAAACTGCAGTCCGGTACCTGGTGCCACACTGTATTGGGGAGCCCGGTCGCCTGCTACCACTGTGGTTGGGGCCGTTGAGGTGATAGTGTAATCAAATTCATTTACTCCGGAGCTCATCACGGTCGGACTGACAAGTACTATCTCGGTGTCATCACCATAGCAGATATGTGGCCTGATGTTCAGTGGTGTGGCACGCGGAGTCGGGTTGACCCATAACGAAACTGTCGCGCTCACCCCGGGGCACATCTGATTGCCATTGATATCAATGGTTAACGGCATTACCTGGTAGGTGACGAGCCTGGCAGTGTCACCGGAGTTGGTGAGAGGATCACTTATGATATCAGCCACTGTCAGTCCGGTCTTGCCGGTATAGCCGGATATCTCGGGATACTCACTGTTTGCAGTCACATTGAACACAACACCACGATAGGCGGTTGTCAACGAGGAGATGGCAATCTGTACATTCTCTCCGTTACACAACTCATTATCTGCCAGGTCAAGGGCGACTACCGGTGTCGGATCAACATGCACATTGATTGTCACCCCGATTCCCTGACAGGTCTGATCACCGGGCCTGCCCTGTATATAGGGACGGAAATGGTAGGTCACTGTCTGGTAGCTGTCGGTACTGTTGACCAGAAAATCCGATATATCAACTATCTGCCTCTGTCCATCTGTTAGCATACCGCTTGTGCCGGCAGGGTAGATCACCTCCAGGTCATACATCACCTCACCACGTGAGGTCACCAGTGAATCGATAGCAAACTCCACCACAGACTCATTGCAGAAGAGAGTATCCTGCACACTTACTGATATCCTCGGGACGGGCTGTATCCATATTATCTGTATAGCGCTGGTCCTATTCCCGGCATTATCAGTTAATGTCCAGGTCCTTTCCACATATCCTACAGTATTGCAGTCGGTAAGGAAAAATTCATCTGATGGAACAGCCCTGATCCCTACCGAGCAATTATCCCACTCATTTGTTGCCTCACCGGTAACTGATGGATCGATCTCATAATCGCAGTTTATATCGCGACAAATAGTTACATCTTCAGGTGGATCAAATGTTGGAGGCTGCGTATCTATAACTACAATATCATAACTACAAGTGCTGATGTTATTATGGATATCGGTAACAGTCCAGATGACAGTAGTAGTTCCTACAGGAAACTGAGCACCCTCTAGAGACTCACTATTGTTATAATTATTGACAACACTGGCAATACCGCAGTTATCACTGACAACAGGGTCAAGCTGTGCATCGGGCACCTCCCAGTAGCACTGACCGGGATCAGCCTCATAACTGGCCAAAGGAACAGCGCAGGTGATAACGGGAGGCTGAATATCGATAACTACAATATCATAACTACAAGTGCTGGTGTTGTCATGGATATCAGTGACAGTCCAGATGACAGTGGTTATGCCTACAGGAAACTGAACGCCCTCTAGAGAAGCACCATTGTTAAAATCATTGACAACACTGGCAATACCGCAGTTATCACTGACAACAGGATCAAGCTGTGCATCAGGTACCTCCCAGTAGCACTGACCGGGATCGGCCTCATAACTGGCCAAAGGAACAGCGCAGGTGATAACGGGAGGCTGAATATCTATAACTACAATATCATAACTACAAGTGCTGGTGTTGTCATGGATATCAGT
>CAZHZC010000006.1:0-180212 GCA_964537135.1 uncultured Rikenella sp. | reverse complement strand
CAGTAGACAACCAGGATAAACAGTAAATGCGGGAATAGCTCAGTCGGTAGTCCGCCGGATGGCGGATCCCAAGCTGACAGAAGACAACAAGGATAAACAGTAAACGCGGGAATAGCTCAGTCGGTAGAGCATCAGCTTCCCAAGCTGAGGGTCGCGGGTTCGAGCCCCGTTTCCCGCTCTTAGAACAACCTGCTGCAGATCCGGCCCTAAATGGCAGGACCGTTTTCAGTGTCAGCAGCATCACAGCTTATCGAGGATGGAAATGACTGCCTCCTCAATTGATTCTGTTCCCTTTTTGCCTCGGAGGGTACTGTTTATCAGCCGTCCCTTGGCCGGAAACAGTTTTACCAGTGATTTGCGTGTCAGCTGTATGCGGTGCAGTATAGAGTCGTCACCCATAATATAATATTTGTCACTTGTGACATACTCATCATACCTGATATCAGGACTGTACAGGCCGGTGAAGTTGGCTTCCAGGAACTCTCTGTCGGGTATCTTAATAAAGGTACGGGGACTCTCGGCAAGCTGCTGGTAGAATCTGTTACCTCTTATCTCCCTGTCAAACGGCAATCCTGCCGTTGTCCTGAACACCTTCTCCCCGCCAGGAAAATGAAAGGTCACCTCATCTATATATGATGAAGGCACCTCCAGCATGTCGCCGGAGCTGCCCAATATGAAGAGCAGGGTATTTCTGACTACATCTATGTCTGTTGATACTTCAAAGAGCTCTTTGTACCCATTCAGCCTGACAGTTGATGGTACGAGGCTGTCAATCAGTCTGGGCGATCCCTTCACCCCTTCATAGCGTCCGTCAAACGCTGCCGTGGCACTATAGAGAGATGGATTGACTATTGCACGCAGGGTCTGTTCACTGGTCATACCTGACCTTATTCCCTTCAGGTCCTGGCCCATCACGTTCAGGTGGCTGCAGGCTATCAGAAGTACAATGGCGCATCTGAGTGTGTTATTCATGGTTCTGGTTTATTTGTTCGGCAACAGATACTGGTATTTTCCTGTCACGGTTTATTTTATCAGCAATAGTAACCGGTATTCTCTTGTTACGCTCTATTTACTAAGCGGCTGAAATTACAATTCTGCTCTTCCTACTCTGTTCTTCCGGCTCTGAGCGAAAAGTTACATAATATTTCCATCAACCAGCCGGTCGCCATTAAAATTGTCTCAGCAGTGCAATGCGTCTCTCTATGGGCGGGTGCGTCCTAAAGAGGGAGTTGAGTGAAAAGGCTACGCTCTTTCTCTCTTTTTTTTGTGGGTTATCAATAAACATCTGTGCCACGTCATTACGGTTCACTGCCTCAATCAGCGGATCAGCTGAAATCTTCTCCAGGGCAGAGGCCAGCGCCAGCGGATTGCGTGTCATCATCGCAGAGCCGGCATCAGCCATATACTCGCGATGTCTGGAGATGGCAAAGCGAAAGATAGATGCAAGCAGGTAACCTATGGCTGCCAGCAGCAGCGCCAGGAAGATTATCCGCCCGTCTTTCTTATTACCCCGGCCAAACCGTATTGAGCGGAGCAGCGCCTCAGTCAGGAACGCAAATATACCGACGAAAATAATAGAGATGATCAGTACCCTCACATCACGATTTCGGATGTGAGTCAGCTCATGTGCTATAACTGCCTCAAGCTCATCGTCATCAAGTCTCTCAATTATGCCTCTGGATAGCGATACTGTATATGTTGAACTATTGATACCGCTGGCAAAGGCATTGAGTGAGTCATCATCAATTAAATTGATCTTTGGCATGGGCATGCCACTGGCAATAGTCAGGTTCTCAACCAGGTTATAGATCCTTTTATTCTCCTTACGGTTCAGGGGCTGTGATCCGGTAGCCTTTGCGATCATTCTTGCATGAGAGAACCAAGCTATCAAAAACCATATAGCCACCCCTCCAAGCACCCATGGTATAGTACTGACAAACATATAGTTTACATTTGCCAGGCCGGTACCGTAAATGTGGGTGGCGCTGAAACCATATCCGGAGTCATAGCCTCCCTCTGCTCCTGAGCCCATTCCCAGAACAAAGAGGAAGAGCCATACCAGTGCCAGCAGGGTCACCGGAAAGAGTATGAGCAGGGTGACAGACCTGATATTATTGTTCCATATCTGCCTGTTCAGCCCGATATACTTCATTTTTTCAGAAGTTCAGTTTAGGGGTCTCTTCAGCCTGTGCTCTCGCCTCTGCCAGGTCATACATTGTCTCACGGTGGAACCCGAACATACCTGCCAGCAGGTTTGACGGGAAGGTCTCAACCGCATTGTTCAGCTCCCTGGTAGCTGAGTTGAAGAACCTGCGTGCGGCGGCCAGCTTGTTCTCTACATCAGAGATCTCCTCCTGCAGCTGCATGAAGTTGGTGCTTGCCTTGAGGTCAGGGTAGGCCTCAACGGCAACCCTCAGTCCCTGCAGAGCCGAGGAGAGCCGTCCGTCTGCACTGATCTTCTCATCAATACCCCTGGCTGCCATAGCGCCTGCCCGGGCATTGGTGATCTCGGTAAGCACAGTACTCTCATGCTTCATATAGCCCTTTACCGCTTCAACAAGCTGTGGTATCAGATCAAGCCGCTGCCTGAGCTGCACATCGATATCGGCAAAAGCATTCTCGCGGTTATTCCTCAGTCTGACCAGACGGTTGTAGAGACTGACGGCCAGCAGGAGCAGAACAACAATAATTATCAGCAATGCGTAAAACATCTCTCTCTTGTTTTTTAGTTTATAGTGTAAAAATAATAATTTGACCGAGATCAGGGAGCTGGTTCAGTCAGAAACTGTTTGCTTCATTCCATTCAGAGAAGAACTGCTGCAGATAGAGTATCATAAAGTTATGTCTCTCTTCAGCCATTCTTCTGCCCGACCCGGTATTTAAGAGCCCTTTCAGCAGTAGCAGCTTCTCAAAAAAATGATTTATGGTAGATGCTCCTCTGCTCTCACTCAGGTTGTTACTCATCTCTCTTCCTTCAGGTGATACAGGTGCAGGGGCTACAGACATCTCTCTTCCTTCAGGAGATACAGGTGCAGGAGATACAGGTGCAGGAGATACAGGTGCAGGGGCTACAGGCATCTCTCTTCTTGCAGGTGATACCGTAATCTCTCTTGTCCAGGCCATCATCAATCTCGTCGGTTTGGCCGGATCATAGATCTCATTGCCCTTATATCCGCCATAACTGAATGCCCTGGCTATACCTACTGCTCCCATGGCATCGATCCTGTCAGCATCCTGAACTATCTGCAGCTCAATACTTTTCGACCTGTCATGTTCTCCTTTGGAGAATGATATGTTCCTGTTTATGTTTACCACCTCTTCTGTTACCAGGTTACCGGCACCTGCCTGACCCAGTATCCTTCTTATCTCTGTGGGGCCGTCACACAGGTTGAATTTATGATCACCTATATCATGCATCAAGGCGCCCAGTTCAATAATAAGCCTGTTACCCTCGCCCTCTTCATTGCAGATATGGTTTGCCAGTGCCATCACCCTCTCTATGTGCAGCCATCCGTGACCACTCTCATGCTCCCGGAGCAACTCTTTCACTGCACCGGCGACCCTCTCCGTTATCTCAAACTGATAATTCATTCAACTGTTAATATGTCAGGCACAAAATATTAATAATTTTGTCCTCTTTACAGCCAGTCAAAATTAAGATATGAACAACGCCGAGATCATCACTATAGGAGACGAGCTCCTCATCGGTCAAACTGTTGATACCAACTCTGCATGGATGGGTATGCAGTTGAATCTTTCGGGAGTCAGGGTGAACCGCATCACCTCCATATCCGACACCAGGGAGGCTATTGAAGGGGCCCTTGACGAGTCGCTGGGACGGGCTGACCTGGTGCTTATTACGGGCGGACTGGGGCCTACCAGTGACGATATTACCAAGGAGGTGCTGGCAGACTATTTCGGAGCCAGCCTGATTATCAACCCTAAGGTACTGGCCTCAATCACTGAACGTATCCTCAGGCGTGGATTTGAGATGAATGAAAACAACCGGCGTCAGGCACTGGTTCCCGACAACTGCACGGTGTTGCCAAATGGTGCAGGCACGGCACCGGGGATGCTCTTTGAGAGGGATGGTAAGGTGATCATCTCAATGGCAGGTGTACCTGCCGAAATGAAACATATCATGCAACGTCATGTACTGCCCCTCATTGCTGAGCGGTCAGGTGGTAATACAATTATTCACAAGAGCATTATGACCTTTGGCACTTTTGAGGCTATGCTGGCCGAGAGGCTTGAGGAGTTTGAGAGGCAGCTTCACCCATCGGTCAGGCTGGCCTATCTCCCTGATCAGGGAGTAATCAAGCTGAGACTCACGGGAACCGGGGGCAGGAGAGATGATGTGAGCAACATTATTGACAAAGA
Organism: uncultured Rikenella sp.; assembly: GCA_964537135.1. Lineage (GTDB taxonomy): Bacteria > Bacteroidota > Bacteroidia > Bacteroidales > VadinHA17 > SR-FBR-E99. The sequence goes on along the minus strand of CAZHZC010000006.1, from coordinate 175,832 downwards.
GGTGAAGAAGCTGTACGAAATCATCCCTGACCTTATCTATGGTGAAGATGATGTGACACTTGAGGAGATTGTTGGTAAGCTCCTCTCACAGAAGCATGTGACTCTCTCTACTGCAGAGAGCTGCACCGGTGGCCGCATCGCCTCAATGATCACCTCAGTTCCCGGATCATCTGAATGGTATCTCGGTTCGGTGGTTGCCTATGACAACAGTATCAAGAGTGGAGTTCTTGGGGTTGACCCTGAGATTATCAGCCGCTACGGGGCAGTAAGTGGCGAGACAGCTTCAGCAATGGCTACTGGTATGCGCCAACTTGCTGGAAGTGACTATGCAGTGGCCGTTACCGGCATTGCAGGCCCTTCGGGAGGCACCCCTGAAAAGCCCGTGGGTACTGTATGGATTGCCGTAGCCTCAGATAAGGGGGTTCATGCTGAGAAACACCGCTTTGGAGATGACCGTATGATCAATATTAGCAGGTCGGCTAACAGAGCTCTGAATATGGTCAGAAAACTGATAATCAACAGCTAAATACTGATATTGGTTTGCAGTCGCAAAAAAACAGAACAATTATTTGGTTAATAAGATACAAATCACCATCTTTGCGAACCGATTTTGAAAGTTATCAGAAACCTAAAAACAGAAGGTTACAATGTCAAATATTTGTCAGGTCACCGGTAAAAAAGCGATGGTAGGAAACAACGTATCCCATTCATTGAGGAGGACCAAAAGAAAATTCAAGGTAAACCTCTTTACCAAGAGGTATTATCTGGCTGACGAGAAAAGATGGATCACCCTGAGGGTATCAGCGGCAGGTATGAGGAACATAAATAAGAAAGGCCTGGCCAATGTTCTGAAGGAGGAGAAGCAGAAAGGAAATATTATCATTTAACAAGCCCGAAAGAAAATGGGAAAGAAGACCAAAGGCAACAGACAGCAGGTTATTCTTGAATGCACAGAGCATAAGGAATCCGGTATGCCGGGCACCTCAAGATATATTACCACAAAGAATCGTAAGAATACTCCCGACCGCCTTGAGAGGAAGAAGTACAATCCTGTTCTCAAGAAGGTAACCGTTCACAGGGAGATAAAATAAATCATTGAGATATGGCAAAGAAAGTTGTTGCAACACTTAAGGAGGGGGTCGGACGGTCATTCACCAAGTGTATTAAGGTGGTTAAGTCAGAGAAGACCGGAGCCTATCAGTTCAAGGAAGATATTGTTCATAACGACAACATCAAGGAGTATTTCTCCAAGAAGTGAGATTATCTATGTTATGGCCAAAGGAATAGAGAGACGCCTGCAGAAGTGCGTCTCTTTTTGCTTATAGGTTATTAAGATCGGGGTAATGGCATTATTCGGAATATTCAGGAAGGAAGAGAAGGAGATACTTGACCGGGGTCTGAGCAAGAGCAGGGAGAGTGTCTTCGCCAGGCTTACCAGGGCTGTAGCAGGCAAATCGAAGATTGATGATGAGGTGCTGGACAACCTTGAAGAGGTGCTGATCTCTTCTGATGTGGGGGTAGATACTACCCTGCGCATCATAGAGAGGGTCACGGCCCGTGTGGCACGTGACAAGTATGTTAACACCTCAGAGCTCAACAGTATACTGCGTGACGAGATAGCAAGCCTGCTTGATGAGAACAGCGCCACCCTCGATCTCTCAGGTGGCTTTGATGCCCCTCTTCCCTCAAGACCATATGTAATCCTGGTGGTTGGGGTCAATGGTGTGGGCAAGACCACCACCATAGCCAAGCTGGCCTACAACTTCAAGAAGGGCGGTCACAGCGTGCTGCTGGGGGCAGCTGACACCTTTCGTGCTGCTGCCATTGACCAGCTGAAGATATGGTCAGAGCGAGCAGGTGTACCTATGGTGAGTCAGAAGATGGGATCTGACCCTGCTTCAGTAGCATATGATACCGTCAGGTCGGCAGTGTCAACAGATACCGATGTGGTACTGATAGATACGGCCGGCAGGCTTCATAACAAGGCAGGACTGATGAGTGAGCTCTCAAAGATCAGGCGGGTTATTGAGAAGGTGGTTCCGTCAGCACCCCATGAGGTGCTGCTGGTTCTTGACGGCTCAACCGGACAGAATGCCTTTGAGCAGGCCAAACAGTTTACTGCCGCCACCGAGGTCAATGCACTGGCAGTGACAAAGCTCGATGGAACGGCAAAAGGAGGTGTGGTAATCGGTATCTCTGATCAGTTCAGCGTGCCGGTCAAGTATATAGGGGTAGGAGAGAAGATAGATGACCTGCGTATTTTTGACAGACATCTCTTTGTAGACTCCCTCTTCAGCAACCAGGGGTGATGAGAGGTCACCGGGTCAATATTGTCACCCTGGGGTGCTCCAAGAACAGTGTTGATTCCCAGAAGCTTATGCGTCAGCTGACAGCTGGCGGCTACAGCGTCACTGCTGATGGCAGTGATCCTGCTGATATTGTTATTATTAATACGTGCGGCTTTATCAGTGATGCCCGTGAGGAGAGTATTGAGACTATCCTGGGGCATGCCGCAACTATCAGCCGGGAGGGGAGGGGCAGGCTCATTGTTATGGGCTGTATGGTTGAGAAGTACCGTGATGAGCTCAGTGCCCTGATGCCCGAGGTCAACGCCTGGTTTGGTGTTAACCGGCCACAGGAGATCACCTCCCACCTCGGGCTGGTCTACAATGATCAGCTTGCCGGTGAGAGGATACTCAGCGGTGCTACCCACTACGCCTACCTGAAGGTATCTGAGGGGTGTGACCGTGGCTGTACATTCTGTGCCATACCGGAGATACGTGGCCGTTATATCTCCACGCCGCAGGAGGCGCTGGAGGAGGAGGCCCGGATCCTCGTCTCTCGCGGTGTCAGGGAGCTGATCCTGATAGCACAGGACCTCACTCTGTACGGCTATGATCTTTATGGACACACCGCCCTTCCCGGGCTGGTGGAGCGTCTCTCAGGCATCAAGGAGCTGAGGTGGATCAGGCTTCACTATCTCCATCCGTCAGGCTTCCCTATGGAGATACTTGAGATGATGCAGGATAACAACAAGATATGCAAATATATAGATCTGCCTATCCAGCATATCTCAGATAAGATGCTCAGGATGATGCACCGTGAACATGACGCACTCTCCACCCGCCGCCTTCTGAATGAGATAAGAGGAATGGTACCTGATGCTGCCGTGCGCACCACCGTGATCACTGGTCATCCCGGTGAGACGGAGAGTGAGTTTCGTGAGCTGAAAGAGTTTATCAGTGAATATCGTTTTGAGAGGCTGGGTGCCTTCCGCTACTCCAGGGAGGAGGGTACCTATTCAGCACAGCACTACCATGAGACTGTTCCCGAGAGGGTCAGGGAGGAGAGGGTGGCGGAGATTATGAGTCTGCAGCAGGAGATCTCAGCTGAAAACAACAGCCGGCTAATAGGCAGGGTACTGCGGATGGTGGCCGACAGGAGGGAGGGGGCCTATCTTATCGGCCGCACAGAGCATGACTCACCCGATATTGATCAGGAGGTTCTTGTCAGGGGGGCAGGAGATGTTAAACCCGGCACCTTCATGGATGTGAAGATAACCGGGTCAACTGAGTTTGATCTCTTCGGTGAGGTGGCAGAGGTGATCGGTTAGCTCTCTTTACCTGTCTCACCAGGCTCACCAGCCTCACCTGTTTCACCAGAGGGCTCTGTCACCTCCTTTTTGGCAGAGGCCTTTATTGTCAGCTCCTCCTTACCCTTGGAGTAGCCCACACTTATCACCGACCCTTCACTTACCGCACTCTTAATCAACACCTCAGCCAGCGGATCTTCGAGATACTTCTGTATTGCTCTCTTCAGCGGCCTGGCACCATACTGCACATCAAAACCGCGGTCAGCAATGAATTCACGTGCCGAAGGGGTGAGCCTGATCTTGTAACCTAGAGCTTCCACCCTCTCAAAGAGTCCCTTAAGTTCAATGTTGATGATCTTATCAATATTCTCACGTGAGAGGTGGTTGAACATTATCACATCATCGATCCTGTTAAGGAATTCAGGTGCGAAGGTTTTCTGCAATGCCTTCTGGAGAATACTCTTGTTATGCTCATGCCGTGAGCTCTTCCGTGCTGCCGTATCAAATCCGACACCGGTCCCGAACTCAGTGAGCTGGCGTGTGCCAATATTTGAGGTCATGATGACTATGGTGTTCCTGAAGTCTACCTTCCTGCCCAGGCTGTCAGTCAGCTGCCCTTCATCGAGTACCTGCAGCAGTATATGAAATACATCAGGGTGTGCCTTCTCTATCTCATCAAGCAGTATGACTGAGTATGGTCTGCGTCTCACCTTTTCAGTCAGCTGACCACCCTCCTCATAACCCACATATCCCGGAGGAGCACCCACCAGTCGTGATACGGAGAACTTCTCCATATACTCACTCATATCGACCCTCACGAGATTATCAGTGGTATCAAAAAGGAACTGTGTCAATACCTTTGCCAGCTGAGTCTTTCCCACACCTGTCGGACCGAGGAATATAAATGTTCCTATCGGCTTGTTAGGATCCTTCAGTCCTGCTCTGTTTCGCTGTATTGACTTGACTATCTTTGCTATGGCCTCATCCTGACCAACAATGCTTGATTTCAGCTCTTCTGCCATCTGCAGCAGCCTTGTTCCCTCAGTCTGGGCTATTCTCTGCACCGGTACGCCGGTCATCATGGCCACCACCTCAGCCACCTTCTCCTCATCCACTATCTCCCTGTTCCTGGCAAGCTCCTTCTCCCACTTTTTCTTCTCACTCTCAATGAGTTCAAGGATATCTCTCTCCTTGTCACGGAAGCTGGCGGCACGTTCATAGTTCTGGTTCTTGACTGCACTGCTCTTCTCCTTCTTGGTCTCCTCAAGCTGCTCCTCCAGGTCAAGTATTTTGACCGGCACTACAATATTGGATATGTGTACGCGGGAGCCCGACTCATCAAGGGCATCAATAGCCTTGTCAGGCAGGTTCCTGTCACTTATGTACCTGTTTGTCAGCTTCACACAGGCATCAATTGCCTCAGGTGTATAGGATACGTTATGATGATCTTCATACCGCTCCTTGATATTGTTCAGTATATCTATTGTCTCCTCAATTGTTGTGGGATCAACCAGCACCTTCTGGAAGCGTCGTTCCAGCGCCCCGTCCTTTTCGATATGCTGCCGGTACTCGTCGAGTGTGGTGGCACCTATACACTGTATCTCACCTCTGGCCAGGGCGGGCTTGAGCATATTGGCCGCATCGAGTGAGCCGCTGGCGCCGCCGGCACCTACGATAGTATGTATCTCATCAATGAAAAGTATTATATTCTCATTCTTGGCCAGCTCATTGAGAATAGCCTTCATACGCTCCTCAAACTGTCCGCGGTATTTGGTTCCTGCTACAATAGATGCCAGGTCAAGAGCAACCACTCTTTTGTTGAACAGCACTCTCGAGACATTCCTCTTGGCAATCCTGAGTGCCAGTCCTTCAGCTATGGCCGATTTACCCACTCCCGGCTCACCTATCAGTACCGGGTTATTCTTTTTTCTCCGGGAGAGTATCTGTGCCAGACGCTCTATCTCACGCTCACGACCGACCACCGGATCGAGCCTGTCCTCCTCAGCTGCCTTTGTGAGGTCTATTCCGAAATTATCAAGCACAGGTGTCTCTGATGAGCTGCGCTGTGCCTGCTGTCCACCCTGTGGCTGCCTGCCATGACCCGGATTGGAGAAGATACCCTCATCATCCTCATCACGCGGATAGTCAGCCTGGGCAGCCGGATTGCCAGCCTCAACCGTCTTTTTTACAAGTGCATAGTCAATGTCGAGCTCGGTAAGGAACCTGGTAACCAGGTTGGTCTCATCACGAAGAATTGCCATAAGCAGGTGCTCAGTGTCAATAACTCTGGTCTTTAAAGATTTGGCTTCAATATGTACGAGTCTGAGAACGCGTTCGGTACTTTTCAGCAGGGGAAGAATGTCAGTGTCTGCCATTGCGGCAGGTTTGTCAGCTTTTATACTCTTTTCTATTGATCCCTTGATCATCAACAAATCAACTCCATTGTTCAGCAGAATATCCACTGCCGTCCCTTCGCCCTCTCTGAGAATACCGAGGAAGAGGTGTTCAGGACTGATGTGGCTGTTACCCAGTCTGATTGCCTCCTCCTTACTGTAGCCCAGAATATCGTTGACTCTCTGTGAGAAATGTGCATCCATCATTTTCTTTCTGTTTTGTGCAATTATGTCAGGAAATCTGCCATAAGTAGATAAAATGCCAGATTTCAAAGTTAAATCTATTATATATGATAGTAGACAATAATTGTGCCCAATTTTTAACACTACTGTTAACAAATAGAGTATATAAAAGGTTAATAAATAGCTCTTTTTGATTACCTTCGGGCATCAATTTCAAAGAATTGGTTTAATTATCTAATATATTAATTTTCAATACAATATGCCAGATCATACCAGAATAATAAAGGTAAACATTGAGGAGGAGATGAAATCGGCTTACATCGATTATTCGATGTCTGTCATTGTGTCAAGGGCATTGCCTGATGTCAGGGATGGTCTCAAGCCGGTTCACAGGAGGGTTCTGTTTGGAATGTCTGAGCTGGGTGTGCTCTCCAACCGGGCACACAAGAAGTCTGCAAGGATTGTTGGTGAGGTGCTCGGCAAGTATCATCCGCATGGTGACTCATCAGTCTATGATGCGATGGTACGTATGGCCCAGGAGTGGTCACTCCGTTATCCGCTGGTTGACGGCCAGGGCAACTTTGGCTCCATCGACGGTGACAGTCCGGCCGCCATGCGATATACGGAGGTAAAACTCAGGAAGATAGCCGAAGAGACCCTCTCAGATATTGAGAAGGAGACAGTCGATTTCCAGGCCAACTTTGATGATACCCTTCAGGAGCCCACAGTACTTCCCACCCGCATACCCAACCTGCTGGTCAATGGTGCTTCAGGTATTGCGGTGGGCATGGCCACCAATATGCCTCCACACAACCTGTCGGAGGCTGTTGATGCGCTCATAGCCTGTATTGACAACCCTGAGATAACGGTTGAGGAGCTGATGCAGCACATCAAGGGACCCGATTTTCCCACCGGGGGTATTATTTATGGTGAGCAGGGAATAAGGGAGGCGTATGAGACAGGCAGGGGCCGGATCGTTGTCAGGGCACGGACCGAGATAGAGCTTACCCATTCAGGAAGGGAGTGTATCGTGGTAACCGAGATACCCTATATGGTCAACAAGGCTGAGATGATACGCAAGATCGCCGACCTGATCAATGAGAAGAAACTGGAAGGTATCTCATACATCAATGATGAGTCAGACCGTAACGGTATGCGTATCGTTATAATACTCAAGAAGGAGATGCCGGCACAGATAGTGCTAAACCATCTCTACAAGTACTCACAGATGCAGACCTCATTCAATGTCAACAATATAGCATTGGTGAAGGGGAGACCCAGGATTCTGCCGCTGCGTGACATACTGGACAATTTCATTCGGCACCGCCATGACATTGTGCTGCGTAGAGCCAGATATGACCTTGAGCAGGCGGAAAAAAGAGCACATATACTTGAAGGACTGATCATTGCCAGTGACAACATAGATGAGGTGATAGCTATTATCCGTGCCTCACAAAATGCAGACATAGCACGTGAGCGCCTTATGGAGAGGTTCTCACTCTCAGAGCTGCAGTCCAGAGCAATAGTAGATATGCGGCTGAGGCAGCTCACCGGGCTGGAGCAGGATAAGCTCAGGGCTGAGTATGAGGAGGTGAAGCAGCTTATCGAATATCTGAACAGGGTACTCTCAGATGAGACTCTTCAGATGCAGATAATCAAGGATGAGCTGACAGAGGTGAAGGAGAAATATGGCGACGCAAGACGTACCGAGATCGTTCCGGCAGCAGGTGAGTTCAATCCTGAAGACTTCTATGCCGACGATGAGATGGTGATTACCATCTCCAACATGGGATACATAAAACGTACCCCGCTGACTGAGTTCAGCCGCCAGAACAGGGGAGGAAAGGGCCGGAGGGGGAGCACCACCCGTGACGAGGACTTTATTGAGCATATGTATATAGCAACCATGCATAACACCATGCTCTTCTTTACCAGTAACGGTAAGTGTTACTGGCAGAAGGTGTATGACCTGCCGGAGGGTACCCGTACCAGCAAGGGACGCGCAATACAGAACCTGATCAATATTGAGCCTGACGACAGTGTGAGAGCATTCATCAATGTCAAGACTCTTGATGATGAGGATTATATCAACAACAACTACATCCTCCTCTGTTCCCGTAAGGGTATTATCAAGAAGACCTCACTGGAGGCCTATTCACGACCCAGGGTCAATGGTGTCAATGCCATCACGGTAAGGGATGGTGATGAGCTGCTGGAGGCGAGGCTTACCAATGGCAGACATGAGATCATGCTGGCAGTAAGATCTGGCCGCGCAGTGCGATTCAATGAGAGCACCGTCAGGCCGATGGGCCGCACAGCATCAGGGGTACGCGGAATAACACTCTCGGATGTGGATGATATAGTGATAGGAATGATAGCCGTTGAGGATGAGGCGTATGACATACTGGTAGTCTCTGAACACGGTTACGGAAAAAGGTCGGCAATTAGCGACTACCGAATTACCAACCGTGGCGGAAAAGGGGTAAAGACTATCAATATCACTGAAAAGACAGGACGGCTGATAGCCCTGAAGGGGGTTAGTGACCAGTATGACCTGATGATAATTACGCAGGCTGGAATCGTTTTAAGGATACCTGTCAGTGACCTGAGGGTTATGGGAAGGGCCACACAGGGAGTAAAACTTATCAATATCAACGAAAATGACTCAATAGCATCAGTAGCATATGTAGAAGTAACTGAGGAAGATAGCGACAATGAAAATGGTGTTGCCGACGCTACTGAAGAGCATGAGGAGTAATTTGGCAAATTATTTGAAGAATATATTCGAAAGTTATATTTTTGGAAAATATTAAATGAAAAATTTAGACATGAAGAAAATTACACTTTTACTGTTGGCAGTAATAATCTCGGCCGCAGCTACAGCACAAAAGGGCAAAGTCTCTGCTGCCGAGACCTTCATAAGGGAAGGGGCTTATGACAAGGCCAAAGAGGCTATCGAGGCGGCAATAGCACACCCGAAAACAGTAGGCTTTGCAAAGACCTATTATGTAAAAGGAAAGCTTTGCCAGCAGGCTTTCGACTCAGGCGATCCGAAAACCATGGAGCTCTACCCGGACATCCTTATGGAGGCTTACAGAAACTTTGAGAAGGCTGTTGAACTTGATCCTAAGCTCAAGAACGTGGTCATCAGGGAGAATGCCTATGCATTGCTGGGTAACTCACTGCTTAATGACGCAATCAACAAATTCAACGAGAGTGACTACAAAGGTGCAATGGAGTCATTTGAAAGAAATGTGCTTGTCTCTGCAAGTGACTACTATGTAGGTATTGTTGACACACTGGTAATCTTTAATGCCGGACTCGCTGCCTATAATGCCGGGATGTACCCGGAAGCGATAGCTCACTTCGAAACCTGTACCGAGTCGGGGACAGAGGCTACCAAGCCATACATCTTTATGAGTGACAGCTATATGAAGATGAAAGACACGGTCAATGCAGAAGCAGCCCTGATGGCAGGCTATCATGCATATCCGGATACTCTCGATATAATCCTGCAGGCAACACAGTTCTACCTCGATGCTGATAATTCAGAAAAGGCATTTGAATTTGTTCATAAAGCCATTGAGATGGAGCCCGATAACTATCTTCTTTACCTGGTTGAAGGAAGCCTTTTCCTGAAACTTGAAGAGTATGACAAGGCTATTGAGTCCCTCAAGGTTTCACTCGAAAAGAATCCTGAGCAGTTTGAGAGCAACTACAACATCGGACTCTGTTACGTTGAGATCACCAACCTGAAGCTCAACGAAGCCAATGATATTGCTGATAATAAGGAGTATGAAGAGGCCAGAGACGCTGCATTCGAAGAGTTGAGGAAAGGACTGCCATACTTCCTGGCAGCAGAGAAAGCCAACCCGACATCAGAACCTACACTGGAGTTTCTGCGCGAAATCTACCTGAAGCTTAAGATGATGCCTGAATTTGAGGCATACAAGACAAAGATAGAGAACCTTTAATCTGAATCAGAGCAGATCTGTATAAGAGCAGATCTGTATAAGAGCAGATAGATCACTGCAAAATAGCAAAAGAGGAGAGGGTGCCACAAACGGCACCCTTTTTTTATCTTCCAGAGGTTCTGACCTGGTTTAACCCGGTTTGACCCGCCTCAACTGTTTCTATTTAACATAATATTAATTATAGGCAAATATCTGATTTTAATCCACCTGTCAGTAATAGAATTAAAATATTTATCTTTCCGCTAAATTTCAAGAATCTGCAAGATGAAAAAATTGATCTTAATTGCTCTGCTTACATCATTTACAGCCTCCTGGGTTGTGTCACAGGAGAAGCTGGAGATTGGTAAGAAAGCCCCTGAGTGGGTACTGCCGGATGCTTCAAAGAAGGAATACTCGATGAATTCATGGCCAGGAAAGGTACTGCAGATCAACTATGTTGATCCGGACAATGAAGATCTGAATGACAACTTCAATGATGCGATCAATAAGGCGGTTGATATTGACAAGACCATTGATCGTGAACACTTCAAAGGTTTTGGCATTGTAGATCTCAGGTCAACCCGTCTCCCTGATTTCTTGGTACGTACCATCGCCGGCAAGAAGGCAAAGAAATATGACACTGTGATACTGTTTGACAATAAGGGTTTATTGCAGGATATATGGAGTCTGCCCAAAGACAGTTACAGCGTTGTGGTTGTAGACAAAAGCCGTGTTGTACGCGGAATATACAAAGGTAAGATTGCCGACAGTGATATTCAGGGTATTATAGATTTGATTATCAGCCTCACCAAAGAGTGACAAGCAGAGGCCATCAGCCTTAGTGTTTCGGCAGTAATGAGAGGTCACCGGCAGCCAACGGTGCCGGCACCACCTTTAGAGTGCCGGTGATAATGGTAGGCCATCCATCACCCTTAGTATTTCGGCAATAATGAGAGGTCACCGGCAGCCATTGGTGCCGGCACCACCTTTAGAGTGCCGGTGATAAGCCATTGATTTTGAATCTTATCCGAAGTATTCCTTCATTAAAGTCGGCTGAGGTTATCCTGAATGAGCCTATCTCTGAGGTTGTTGATACATGTTCGCCAATACAGGGGCATGAATCGAAGTTTCCGATTCTCACTATACGTACCATCTCCCCGCTATTTTCGGGCAGTTTTCCCGTAAAGTACTTCTGGTCAGCCTCCCTCCTGCTTACCAGCTCCTCTCCCACCGGTATATTCAGTCTGATTATCTCATTCACGGTTCGCTCCACGGCGTTTACCTCCTTATCTGACAATCCCTTCTTGATCCGGTAGTCGCACTTGCTCTTTTTGCTCTCAATGTGGCTTGAGAATGCCCTTCCGCAATGATACATCTTATCCATCACTGAATTGAGGATATGCTCTGCTGTATGCATTGCAGGGTTATAATTTTTCACTGACATGTTTGAATGTATATTTGCAAAGGGAAAACGTCTGTTGAGCCCGAATATTTTACAATAACACCTCACATTGTCATATTCTGATTAAGGGATAGACACAGATCACAATCTTCTCATCTTATTAATCCACTCCTTTTCTGCTTCCAGGTAGGTGAGCATCTGTGACCAGTCGCCCGGCATAGAGCTGTACCTTGCTATCTCACTTGCCAGGGCTTTTTCGCAGTTGTCAAGTGCCTTTCCGGCCTCCATTATTCGTCCTAACCGCATCAGTATCAATGCTTCTTGTTTATAGGCCGCAGCGGTGGCTGCTTCTGTCGTTGCCGTGGTCACCCGGCGTATCACCTCCAGTGCCTTCTCATCGTCACTCTCAGACCCTGAGAGGCGTAACATTGCCTGTGACAGCAGCACCAGATCATCAGCAGTGATATCTCCTGAGGCCTGCTTCTTCTCGAGCAGTTCTCTGCAGAGCAGGTACTGTGACCCTATATAGGCGTTATAGGCATTGAATGATATCACCGGTCCTATCAGTTCAGCATAGGCGCTCTCCCGTCCTCTCTCCTCTCCCGTTACGTAGGCTGATCGTCTGGCTGCAGATGGAAATAGTCCCTCCTCCTCACCAAGGTAATAGTTGCCCATCAGCTCACCATAGGCGATCACATTCTTCAACATCATAGGCAGTAATTCAGGCTCTTTACCATTGAATACGAGCAGCTTCACAGCATATTTATCAGCTTCCATCTCCTGTTTGCTGCTGAACCGAATAATATTTCCAAGTGCAGGCTCTTCTCCGGCACGTAACTGCTCCTGGTAGAGGCTGAAATGGCTATCAAGGGCATAGTGTGACACCTTCTGGGCCATGAGGGCCATCACCTCATCTTCACTATTGAGGGCTGTCAGCAGGCCGGTGGTAATAATAAGTGTTCCTTCGGGTCCGATCCATGCATCAGGCACCACATCGGAGAAGATACGCAGGCTGATCACTCCCGGCCGCCGGTCACTGTTTTTTACCGGGTAGACTCTGCGCAGCACTCCATAGAGCCGTGCTTCAAGATAGCTGTCGATATAGAATGAGCCTGACTGCTCAGCGCGTGAGATGAACTCTTTCATCAGCTCATCCATGGCAGATCGTTTATCATACTGATAGCCACTGGCCAGGAGGCTGTTATAGACTCTTGCCTCTATCAGGTTGTGCTGCCAGAATGCCTCAATATCAGCAGGTATTATATCATATTTTTTCAGATCGGCATGTCCCAGTTTTGTCTGTTGTCCCGACTCCTGATCGGTAGCCGTCAGAGTAACAGGCTGTCGCGGCTCTTTAGCGATCATTGTTATGGTAATCAGCTTACCGGTAGCAGTCTCTATGGCATCTAGCCGCAATGGGATCTGCTGTCCAGATAGCGGCAGCTGCAGGATCACCAGGAGTGCGTAAATCAGGATAGACTGAAATTTCATTTTTATAGAGTGTTATGTCCGTTGATCAAAGGTACAAAAAAGTGTTTATGCTGCCAGAGGCCAGTCCTCCGGGTCATTAAACAACAGTCTCAGGGTGAGAGCTGATCAGGTATTACAGCTCGGTTACATCCTCTATATCGCGACCGATTGTTCTCCTCAGCTGCTGAAGGTCATGTTTCATTGAGGCTACCGTACGCAGCAGCTGTTTCTCTGGCAGCACCGGTTCCGGCAGCTCTTCACTTATATAATGGACAAACCGCCATATCTCCCTGACATTGCTTATATGCACCTCATAAGGTTCATAGAGCGGGTTGAGTGAATAGAGTACCAGCTGTCCGCTCTTTTCGATATCATTTTCAACCACCTTGAAGACAATCCCGTCATCTGATGTCAGTACAACATATGCCTCTCCGCTCTTTATACCACGCCAGTCCTGCAGGAATTCACCCGTCACCCATGATCTGTCAGGTATAGGCAGCATTGAGTCGCCCTTCAGCTGAAAAGTACGATATTTCCGGTTGGGTGACAGGAATGGCAGATGAAACAGAGGCAGCTCTCCAATAAATTCAGGATCAGCATATCCGGTTGTATAGCCCGCCTTGGCCTTCTCACTCACCAGCTCTATATTCTCACGGTTCTCTGCAGAGACGGTGGTTGCAAGTACCCTCAGGTTTGTTCCCCTTGCATAGGCATCATACCCCCTCTCCAGCTCTCCCAGCTGACTCTCTGAGAGGCGGGTGATATCAACTTTCAGCAAGGTGTCCAGAGAGATAGTGTAGTAATCGGATAAAGCTACCAGCGCCTCAATGGCCGGTTCCGCTATCCCGTTCTCATAGCCGCTCAGTGTCGGTCGCTTCATCTGCAGGGCTGAGGCAGCCTCATCCTGGGTACGGCCTCTTCTCTTTCTCAAAAATTTTATGTTCGATGCAAAGTACATTTTATAAAAATGATTATATTGTAATCATAATTTTGATTAAAAATTAATCAAATGTAGATAGAATTTTTGAAACAACAAATAATCGGGTAGAAAAAATCCCCGGATCCGGTATATAAGTCAGTTATGAGAGAGCGTAGTATATTGCATCTTGACCTTGACACCTTCTTTGTTTCGGTAGAGAGGGTTTGTGACAGTCGTCTCAACGGTCGCCCCGTAATCATTGGCGGCGGTTCCGGCCGCGGTGTGGTGTCAAGCTGCAGCTATGAGGCACGCCGTTTTGGTGTCAGCTCGGCGATGCCTGTGAAGGTGGCCCGTATGATGTGCCCCGAGGCAGTCTTTATACGTGGTGATATGGAGACCTATACCAGATATTCGCGTATGGTAACCGATATCATTGCAGAGAGAGCTCCTCTCTATGAAAAGGCATCGATCGATGAGCACTATATTGACCTTACCGGTATGGACCGCTTTCATGGCTGTGCCCGCTGGGCTCACCAGCTGCGTGACACCATTATCAGGGAGACGGGGCTGCCACTGTCGATGGGCCTCTCTGTCAACAAGACCGTCTCAAAGATCGCTGCCGGTGAGGCCAAGCCCAACGGTGAGAGGGAGGTCACACGGCACCATGTCATTCCATTCCTCGATCCGCTCTCTGTCATGAAGATACCTATGATAGGCCCTAAGACCGGACACAGGCTGCAGTCAATGGGTGTCACCACCATCCATACACTGAGAAGTATCCCTGCAGAGATGCTTGAGTCACTGATGGGCCGCAACGGGCTGGAGATATGGAGGCGGGCCAATGGTATTGACAACACACCGGTGGTCAGCTACTCAGAGCAGAAGTCGATCAGCACCGAGCATACTTTTGAGTGTGACACCACCGATGAGGCGCTACTTAACCAGATGATCATCAGCATGACCGAGAAGCTGGCCTGGGAGCTGCGTCGTCAGGAGAAGCTGGCATCATGCCTCACGGTACGTATACGCTACTCTGACTTTGATACCCATACCCTTCAGCGGCGCATACCCTATACTGCCTTTGACCATCTGCTCATCAGTGAGGCCAAAGAGCTCTTCCGGCGTCTCTGGCAGCGCCGTATGCTCATCAGGCTCATTGGGGTGAGGGTGAGCGGCCTGGTAGGTGGTGTGCAGCAGCTTAATCTGTTTGAAGATACGGATGAGATGGTGAGTCTCTATATGACTGTTGACAGGCTGCGGGAGCGCTTCGGCCATCATGCCGTACGCCGTGCTGCCGGTGTGATGACCTCCACGGGGCGGGGATAGGCCAACACCTTAACTGCCACTGAGCAGGCATAAGCCATGTACCTTAACTGCCATACATATTACAGTCTCCGCTATGGTACGCTCTCTGCCGAACGGCTTGTTGAGCTGGCCGCTGCTGCCGGTGTACGGCACCTCGTACTGACCGATATCAATACCACCACCGGTATCCCTCAATTTGTGCGTGAGTGTCGCAGCCGCAACATTATTCCGGCAGCAGGGATAGAGTTTCGTGATGGCAACAAGCTGCTTTACATTGGAATAGCACGCAATAATGAGGGTTTTCGTGAGCTTAATGAGTTTCTTACAGATCATAATATCACCGGCACCCCCCTGCCCGGGCGCCCTCCCCCCTTCCCCAACGCTTTTATTATCTACCCTTCCGGAGAGGGAGTGAATGGTGTGGCAGCCAACGACAGCAGGGTGTCAGGCGGTAAAGGGATAATCAACGGCGGCAGGATTACCGGCAACAGGGAGGCAGGCAACGACAGCAGGGTGTCAGGGATTCCTGCCGGTCTGCGCGACAATGAGTATATCGGTATTCGTCCGTCAGCTGCCGGCAGGCTCCTCACTATGAGCAGTAGTGAGAGAGCCAGGTCTGTTATTCTCCATCCCGTCACCATGGAGTCTCCTGCTGACTACCCGGTACACCGCAGCCTGCGTGCCATAGACAACAACATGCTGCTGAGCCGTCTCTCCCCCGGGATGTGTGCTGCCCCTGATGAGTATATGGTTGCTGCCGGCAGGGTGGCAGCTCCTTTTGCTATGTGGCCGCAGGTTATCGGTAACACCCGCAGGCTGCTGGAGGAGAGCTCACTGGAGATCGACTTCACTCTTCACAGGAACAAGAAGGTCTTCTCGGCAAGCCGCTATGACGACAAACTGCTTCTGGAGAAGCTGGCATGGGAGGGTATGGGGTATCGTTACGGCACAGGCAACAGCACTGTCCGGGAGCGGGTGAGACATGAGCTGGAGATCATTGACAGGCTCGGTTTTTCTGCCTATTTCCTTATCACATGGGACATAATACGCTACTCCATGGCCCGCGGCTTCTATCATGTAGGGCGCGGCAGCGGTGCCAACTCTGTTATTGCCTACTGCCTGAGGATCACTGATGTTGATCCTATTGACCTCAACCTTTACTTTGAGCGCTTCATCAATCCTGCGCGTACCTCTCCACCCGATTTTGACATAGACTATTCATGGAAAGAGCGTGATGCCGTCACCGAATATATCTTTCGTCGCTATGGTCACCGGCACACTGCCCTTCTGGGTACCATCAACACCTTTCGTGACAGGTCTGTAGTACGTGAGCTGGGCAAGATATACGGGCTCCCGGCTGAAGAGATCGATGCGCTGGCCTCCAACCCCTCCGCCAGGCATAATCACAGTGATACAGAGCAGCTTCTCTTTGATACGGGCAACCATATCATTGATTTCCCCAACCTGCGAAGCATCCATGCAGGGGGAGTGCTCATATCTGATGAGCCCATATGTTACTACACTGCACTTGACATGCCTCCCAAAGGGTTTCCTACCACCCAGTGGGATATGTACACTGCTGAAGATCTTGGTTTTGAGAAGCTTGATATACTTAGCCAGAGGGGAATAGGTCATATAAAAGAGTGTGCTGCAGTGATAAGTGCCAACCGCAAAACAGATGTTGACGTACACGCCATACAGCAGTTCAAGGATGATCAGCTGGTCAGAGACCGCCTGCGGCGAGGCGATACCATAGGATGCTTCTATATTGAGAGTCCGGCCATGCGCGGACTGTTGAAGAAGCTCAGGTGTGATGACTACCTCACACTTGTTGCGGCGAGCTCGGTTATCAGGCCCGGCGTGGCACGCTCAGGCATGATGCGGCAGTTTATCCACCGTTTTCATAATCCCGGCAGGTTTGAATATATCCATCCGGTGATGGAGGAGATACTGAGCGAGACCTACGGGGTGATGATATATCAGGAGGATGTGCTCAGGGTGTGTCATCACTTTGCCGGCCTGGATCTATCTGACGCTGATACGCTCAGGCGTGCCATGAGTGGCAAGTACCGTTCACACAGCGAGATGCGCAAGATAGCCGGACGCTTTTTTGCCGGCTGTCGCGCCAGGGGGTACCCTGACATGATCACCTCTGAGGTGTGGCGTCAGATAGAGTCGTTTGCCGGCTACTCCTTCTCCAAGGCCCACTCAGCATCCTATGCCGTTGAGAGCTACCAGAGCCTGTGGCTCAAGGCGCACTATCCGCTTGAGTTCATGGTGGCTGTCATCAACAATTTCGGCGGATTCTACCGTACATGGCTGTATGTTCATGAGGCGAGGCGCGAAGGGGCAGTGATCGAACTGCCCTGTGTCAACCGCAGCCGGTACAAGACAGTCATATATGGCAACACAATCTTTCTCGGGCTGATACATATAGAGGGGCTGGAGAGCAGCCTGGCAAGATCTGTCATAAAAGAGCGGGAGGAGAATGGTGATTACAAGAGTCTTGAGGAGTTTATCTCACGTATTGGTTCAGCACTGGAGCAGACAGTCATACTGATACGCAGCGGTGCTTTTCGCTTTACCGGCAAGAGCAAGGCACTGCTTATGTGGGAGGCACATATGCAGATAAGCAGGGGCAGGCAGCAGATGGCACGTACGCTCTTCACTACCGATCAGAAGCGGTTTGTTATGCCTCGCTTTGAGCAGCCGCCACTGGAAGATGCCTATGATGAAGTTGAGCTGCTGGGCTTTCCGGTAACACTCAGCTGGTTTGATATGCTGCAGACAAGGTACCGGGGTAACATCACCGCCAGAGGGATGGGAGATGCCATCGGTCGACGGGTGAGGATGACGGGCCACCTGGTGACGGTAAAAAATATCAGGACAGCCAGAGGTGACAGGATGGGTTTTGGCTGCTTCATTGATCATGAGGGTGAGTTCTTTGATACGGTCCATTTCCCTGACTCACTGGCTGGCTGGCCTTTTCGTGGAGGCGGCACCTACCTTATTCAGGGTAAGGTTGTTGAAGAGTTTGGATTCACCTCTGTTGAGGTGGAGAAGATGGCCAGGCTGCCCCTCAGGCCCGATCCGAGGTATTGAGCAGAGGGGAACAGTTGACTAATCAGTTTCCTACCCGGAAGGCTCTGTTTATACCCTTGACTGACTGTATCTTTTTGATAATACCATAGAGTGCATTGATATTGGGTACGAGCAGGTCAATGCGCCCTTCAAAGAGGCCATTATTCATGTGGTAGGTAAAGTTTCTTACAGCAATACCCTTCTGTTCATTCAATATCTCCGACAGGCGTGTCACTATCCCGATATTCTCCACGCCGCTCATCTTCACTGTGGCAAAAAATCCTTTTGCAGCATCAAGCCGTGTCCACCTCGTCTTAATTATCCTGTATGGGTAGCTGTTCATAAGAAAGCCGGCGTTATGGCATATGGTGCGATGTACCTTTATCCCTTCAAAGACAGTCACAAAGCCAAAGACCGGGTCTCCAAACACCGGGTTACAGCACTTTGCCAGCTTATAGTCAAGACCCTCCACCTTCTCATCGATGATAAGGTAGTCGCCGTCAGAGACCGGTTCATCAGCCTCCTGCAGGGCAGCTGCTCTGGCTGGCCTCTCTTCATGGTCATCATCAGGCCTGAGCAGTACCTTCTTTATCTGCAGCAGGTCAAGCTCACCGATTGCAATATTGAAATAGAGGTCTTGTGCAGTTTTAAGCTCATATTCATTCAGCAGCTTAACCACTGTGGCATCGCCATAGGTTATCTTCCAGTTTTTGAGTCGTCGTGTCAGCATCTCCTTACCGTCAGCTGCCAGCCGGTACCTCTCTTCATTGAGCTCCTGCTTTATCTTTGACCGCGCCTTGTTGGTGACCACAAATGAGAGCCAGTCGCGCTTAGGGGTCTGTTTTGATGATGTTATCACCGATACGTGGTCACCATTCTTCAGTTTCTGCTTCAGCTGTACATTGCGTCCGTTGATCTTCCCTCCCACGCAGCGGGCACCCACCTCTGTATGTATGTCAAAGGCAAAGTCCAGCAGGGTTGCTCCCATAGGCAGTTGTCTCAGCTCCCCCTTGGGGGTGAACACAAAAACCTCTTCAGCATATAGTCCGGGCCGTATCTCTCCCAGGAAGTCGCTCCCCTCCTTCTCCACTGCTCCAAGCACCTCACGCATCTGCGCCATCCAGTTATCCAGTCCACCCTCTCCCCTCACTCCCTTATAGCGGAAGTGGGCTGCCAGTCCCTTCTCAGCTATATCATCCATCCGGCGTGAGCGTATCTGCACCTCCACCCAGCGGCCTGAGGGGGTGGCTACTGTAGTGTGCAGCGACTCATAGCCGTTTGTTTTTGGTACTGAGATCCAGTCGCGCAGCCTGCTCGGGTCCGGCTGATAGAGGTCAGCCACCACTGAATAGACCTGCCAGCACGACGATTTCTCCTTATCAGGCTCAGTATCAACAACTATTCGTATGGCGAAGATATCATACACCTCCTCGAAAGGTACTCCCTGCCGCTTCATCTTCTGCCATATTGAGTAGATAGACTTTGTCCGGCTCTTGATCTCATATCTGATACCCTGTGCATCAAGCTTCTCTCTCACCGGCTGGAGGAATTCACGTATTAATCTGTTCCTTGAGGTAGTCGTCTGTTTCAGCCTGGTCTCTATGATGTTAAACTCCTCCGGCTCCATCAGCTTCATGGCCAGGTCTTCCATCTCCGACTTGATATTGTAGTATCCCAGGCGGTGTGCGAGCGGTGCAAAGAGGAAGTAGCTCTCTGATGCCATTGTAAGCCTCTCCTTTTCAGGGAGCCAGTCGAGTCGTCTCATCAGCAGCAGCCTTTCGGCCAGTGCAATAAGTATCACCCTTCCATCATCAGCCAGTGAGAGGAGGAGTTTACGGAAGTTTTCTGCCTGCCCGGCAAAGTCCTTCCCTCTCAGCTCGGTGATACGTGACAATCCTTTTATCACCTCCTTTACCGACGGGTCTCCAAGGTCATCAACAAGCTCCCAGGCAGGGCTCTCTTCAGTGATGCCCGAGAGAAGTGCACTGATCACTGCCACAAGGTCTAGACCGATATCATGTGCCGTCAGTCTGGCCAGTTCCAGGTAATAAAGTGGCAGTGGTTCGCCAAGGTACCTGGTATCTGTCTGATAATGACCTCTGGCGATAGCTGTAGCCCTCTCCAGCAGCTTTTTGTCGCTGGCGGTGGCAGGTACAGGCAGCGCCTTCAGTATCAGGTTCTGCCTGCTTCGTATTTGTGCTGCCAGGTCGGCCATCATATATTACTTAAGCGGTGAGTCGGGCTCCTTCTTCATGGCCAGGTAATACCCATAATCAACGGCAGCAGGAATAATCCGCTGCAACAGTGCCGTTATACGTCCCTCCCATGTCATGATCTTGTTCCTCTTCTTCTTGCGTATCCCCTTTAAGATCCATCTTGCCACATGTTCAGGAGGCATCATATTAACCTCTTTGCGGGGAGATGTGCCCTGTTCGGTACCATCAGCCAGCAAGGCATGTTTTCTCACCTCAGAGGCGGTAAAACCCGGCGCTATTATCATAACATGAAGCCTCTGCTTAAGGTTCTCGATCCGTATGGTTTCAAGGAACCCATGTATGGCAAACTTTGATGCCGAATAGCCGGTTCGTCCCGGCAAACCATGAAATCCGGCTGTAGATGAGACTCCCACAATCGAACCTCTGTTTTGTACAATATATGGAAGCGCATACTTGGTACAGTAGACCGTACCCCAGAAGTTGACATCCATAAGTCTCTTCAACACTGCAATATCCACATCATCAAAGAGTGCCCTCATAGATATCCCGGCATTGTTTACCAGAATATCAATTGTTCCAAACCGTTCAATGGTTTTTTCAATCAGATTACGGCAATCATCCTGACGTGACACATCAGTGGTACAACTCAGCACTTCTGCCCCCATTGCGCTGATTTCCTGTTCAAGTTGTGCCAGCCGGTCTGTTGAGCGTGCAGCAATTACCACCCGGCTGCCGTTACGCGCAAATTCAACTGCTGTGGCTCTTCCAATGCCTGATGAGGCGCCGGTAACTATTACCACCTTCTCATGAAATATACTGGGTCTCATAGCATTAAGACTGATAGTAAGTTAAACTCTATTTTGGTACTGCTCTCAGTAATAAAAATAAAGTTACTAATTTTGGCAAAAAGGTGGTTTTATTTTGACCTTAATTATTTTTATCTAATTTTGCACACGCAAAAAAAAAATCTGATCGATTCAGTAGCTCAGCAGGTAGAGCACATCCCTTTTAAGGATGGGGTCCTGGGTTCGATCCCCAGCTGGATCACGAGGCAACCGGAAGGTTGCCTTTTTTTATTGTGCCTGTGCTATGGGGTTGCCTGGTGGTATTTGAGGCTGCCCCGTCATACCGGTTGCAGTACCGGAGGCTGCACATTCAGATTCTACTGTGATAAAACAGGTATCTGCCTGCTGATTGACTCCTCCAGTGAGATGAGGGTCTCTGTCCGTTTAACCAGAGGAATTGCCTGTATCTTATCGGTAAGAACCTCTCGCAGGTGTTCATTATCTCTGGCATAGACCTTAATAAAGAGTGAATAGTTACCGGTAGTATAGTGGCACTCAATAACTTCAGATATATTCTTCAGGCTCTCAATCACCTCTTTGTATCTTCCCGGATTCTCCAGGTAGAGTCCTATAAAGGCGCAGGTACTGAATCCAACCATTATGGGATCAACCTTAAATTCTGATCCTTTGATTACTCCGAGGCGTATCAGTCTCTGAACTCTTTGATGTATAGCTGCTCCGGAGACGTTGCAAGCGCGAGCCACTTCAAGGTAGGGTGTCCGCGCATTCTTGGTAATAATATCAAGTATCTGTCTGTCCAGATTGTCAATTTGTAAATTTTCTGCCATGATTACCTTTCAAATCTCAGTCAATAATTTAATTACTCTCAATTAATTTACAAATTAAAAGCAAATAGCTCTTAGTTCCTATTTATTATTCCAATAAATCTCTCTACCGACTCAAATTCCTTTTCTTTCATAAACTTCTCTACACCTCTCACCACCTTCACTCCGGTATCAGGGTCCAAAAAGGTTGCTGTACCCACCTGTATGGCTGTTGCCCCGGCCATAATAAACTCGAGTGCATCCTCAGCATTCATTATTCCTCCCACACCGATGACCGGTATCTTTACAGCCTTTGCTGCCTGCCACACCATTCTCAGGGCCAGCGGCTTGATAGCCGGACCGGAGAGTCCGCCGGTTACTGTTGAGAGTTTCGGCCGCATTGTTCTGGCATCTACAGCCATACCAAGGAAGGTGTTGACCAGAGAGATCGCTTCTGCTCCCTCCTCTTCAGCTATACGTGCAAACAGGGTAATATCTGTCACATTAGGTGAAAGCTTAACAATCAATGTCTTTTGATAAACGCTACGTACGGCTGAGATCACCTCTCTAGCCGAATCAGGATTGGTACCAAAAATCATTCCTCCCTTTCTGACATTGGGGCATGAGATATTGAGTTCAATGGCCGGAATAGCTGCCAGCCTGTCAATCCGCTGTGAAAGGGCTATGTAGTCTTCTACGGTACCACCGTTGACGTTGACAATAACATGTGTGTCAATATCAGCTAGTTGTGGATATATCTCCCTTTCAAAATAGTCGATTCCCCTGTTTTGCAGTCCTACTGAATTGAGCATCCCACCTGTCGTCTCTGCCATTCTGGGATATTGATTGCCCTCTCTCGGCTCCGGGGTTGTACCCTTAATAATTATACCCCCCAGCTGAGAGAGCTCTGTCAGCTCTTCCAGCTCGGTACCGTACCCACAGGTACCTGATGCCAGCATTACCGGATTCCGGAAGGTTAGTCCGCCAATTTTCACCCTTAGGTCTGCCATGTAAGCTCATTTATATTAAATACCGGTCCCTCAGTGCATGTGCACAGGTTACCTGAAGTAGTAGGTACTATACAGCAGAGACATACTCCCACTCCGCATGCCATCAGGTTTTCCAATGACACTTCACAAGCTGTGCCTGTCTGGCGGCATATGGCTGCTACCGACCTCATCATCGGTTCGGGTCCACAGCAATAGACTTTGTCCCTCCTGCGGTTTTTCAATGCCGGTATATCGGTAACAAAGCCTTTGTATCCCTGAGAACCATCTTCTGTCGAAATATCTATCATTCCCACTGCGCTGAAACTACTGAGATCAAATATTCTGCTACTGTCACGAAATCCAAGTGCATAGTGTGGTGTGGCGCCCACTGCAGCTATCTCTTTACCAAGCAGCAGCAGAGGTGCGACTCCTGACCCTCCTCCTGCCAGAATCACCTTTTCATTCTTTTTTGGCAGCGTAAAGGGTTTTCCAAGCGGATAGAGCATATTCACAGTGTCTCCCGGCATAAGTTGTGATAGCAGCCTGGTTCCGGTACCAGCTATCTGGATGAGCAGAGAGAGTGTACCGGCAGTGTGGTCAACGTCATGAAATGAGAATGGGCGTCGCAGGAGGGGTGCCTCATTGCCACTGACCTTAATCTGTGCAAACTGTCCGGCACGTATCTCAGGAAGCTGGCCAGGAGCCTTGAGGGTGAGGAGAAACAGCTCTTCAGTCATCCTCCTGTTTTCCGTTACAGTAAAATCTTCAATCCGTTTTTTCATGATAAGCTCCGCACGGCAAAAATAGACATTTTAGAGTTAACCAGTCAATCAGAGAGGTATTCGGTAAATCTCTTGTCTGAATAGAATATAACGATACGTGTCACCTCTCTGCTTTTACTCACGCTCTCTTTCAGCAGGCCATCTGCCGCAGAGAGGGAGATACCGGATAGAGAATCCACTCTTGGGGAGGTTATCTGCTCATCACCTTGCGGTTGAGGTTGAGCTTGCAAGCTGCTGTCGATACCACCAGTCACTGCTGAAGGTGTTTCACCTATCGAATCTTTCGAGGCAATATCAAAGTCGGGGTCAACATCAAAAAGTGTGGGATGAGGAACATTCCTGTAAACCGGACCGCGACCAAAAAGCAGCCAGTCAGTAGAGAGAGAGGGGTATCGTGTCAGCATTTTAAGCACAAAATCAAGGCTTGGCCTGTTCCGCCCTGAAAGAATATGGGAGATCCCAGAGGCCTGGACACCAATCTCTTCGGCAAATTGTGCATAACTCTTGTTCTCAGTTTGAAGGAAGGTGATTAGTCGTTCTTTCATAGCGTACTTAATTGTAATGACAAATGTAATCAATATATAGATTACAAATGTAATTGTCATGCAATTTACATTTGTAATGTGTAAATAACTGAGGAGATAGGCATGAGGGAATGTAGTGTGGATAAGGTTCATTATAGCTCTTATATAATTAGAGTATAAATATACTTTAGATGCCCTTAATAACTGATTACATACTGATTGAAGAACATAATCTCAGATATCTAATGATAATGAGAACCTGGTAAAGAGAATAGCTAATGTAATAGTTGATGTAGTTTATTTTATTTGATTGATTAAGAGTATGTTAGATACTTATATCTGACATGACATTATTATTTTACATCAGTAACTTTGCCTTGCATTACATTTGTAATTATTAAGGTTAAAACTGCGATATATGCCTTCATTACATCTGTAATTCAGTCGCTACCCTTTCATTCTGATAAATTTCAAAATCTTTTCAGCTACAATTTTTCTGTTTCAGCTGAAATGTCTGAGAAGCTGATATTTCAGAGTCCCTCTCTCCCCTGCTCCGGATATTGAAATTATCAAACATAGTTTATAACATATTTCTGGTATACACTTTTCATTATCTTCAACCTCTTGATCACCCTACCGGACGATCCAGATGCATTCCGGAAAAATAACCTACATATGGTAAAGAAAAAGTCACTCCCTGCCATGCACTGGCAGATACTGATCATGCTTGCCCTTGGCGGTCTGTTCGGCTATCTCTTCCCCCACCTTGCCAAATACACCAACTGGATGGGTGAAATTTTCCTGCGGGGTCTCAACATGGTAATTGTCCCGCTGATCTTCTGCTCTATCATGACAGGTGTTGCCAGTGTCGGGTCAGCGGAGAATCTGGGAAGGCTGGGATTGAAGACAATGGGTTACTATGTCATCTCCACCCTGGTTGCCATTGTCACAGGTTTTTTTCTTGTAATGATGATAAAGCCTGGCATTGGTGCTGATCTGGGATTACAGATACCGGTAGAGGATATATCTGCCGGGAAGGATAGTTTTGGTCAGACTCTCATAAAGATTGTTCCCACCAACATTATACAGGCGATGGCGGAGGCGCATATGCTCTCCATAATTTTCTTCGCCATCCTGGCCGGCTTTTTTGTCACCCGTATAGATGAGAAACCTCGCACCCTTCTGGTTGATGTGGTTAACTCAATCCTGGATGTGATCATGAAGATCACCCTGTTTGTCATCAGGTTCACCCCTCTCGGTGTTTTCAGTATAATAGCGAAGGTACTCTCACAACAGATTAACAGCGGCAACAATGTAGGGGAGATCATAGGCAGTATGGGGCTCTATTTCATTACGGTGCTGCTGGGGCTTCTCGTTCATGGTTTTGTCACTCTGCCACTGTTTGTCAGGTTTATCGGCAGGGCCAATCCCTTCAGGCATATGAAGAACATGTCCACGGTTCTGCTCACCGCCTTTTCCACCTCATCATCCAATGCTACTCTGCCTATCACTCTGGATGCTGTTGAGCGAAAGAGTGGTGTCTCCAACAAGATCACCAGCTTCACCGTTCCGCTTGGTGCTACCATCAACATGAATGGAACCGCTCTCTATGAATGTGTTGCAGTGATGTTCATAGCGCAGGCCTACGGTATCGATCTCACTTTCGGTCAGCAGATGGTGGTTGTCTTCACGGCACTGCTGGCTGCTATCGGTTCAGCCGGTATACCTATGGCTGGTCTGGTTATGATGGCAGTGGTACTCAATGCGGTAGGGCTCCCACTGGAGGGTATCGGATTGATACTGGCTGTAGACCGTATTCTCGATATGTTCCGTACCGCGACAAATGTTTATAGTGACACTTGCGGTGCGGTGATCATTGCCAGGTCAGAAGGTGAGGAGCTGCTCATCTGATGTTCTTGCCAGGCAACCCACTTAACCGTTGCTGTTTACCTGTATCAGCAGCTGCCTCCGCAGCCGCTGTTACGGCTTCCGCATGACGAGCATCCGGATGCATCAGGCTGCAGCTCATCGTGGGTGGCATCACGTACCCCCACCACCCTGCCGGTAAAATAAAGGTTGGTACCTGCCAGCGGATGGTTGAAGTCCATCTTCACGAACGAATCGCTTATCTCCACTACCACTCCATTCATCCTGTTTCCCGAGGAGTCCATCATTGGCACCGAGTTGCCTACGTAGACTATCTCGGTTCTGAGCTCACCATTATCTTCAAAAATGTTTCTGGGCAGGCTAACCACCATCTCTTCACGTGTCTCACCATAGGCATCATCAGCTGTGAGGCTGAAGTCAAAGGAGGCTCCAGCCTCCAATCCTTCGAGTGAGGCTTCAAAAGCTGGTAGCAGCCGTCCCATACCAAAGACAAAGTTCAATGGTGCTGACTCCTCAACTGTCTCTAGTATGCGTCCGTTCCGGTTATTCTCGTGCAGTGTATATACCAGCGATGCATGTTTATTTGTTCCTATTTTCATGATCATTTGATTTTATGTACAATAGAATGATTTATCTTAATTAAAAGTAAAACTCAATCCTGATCTCGGGTGAGGCATAGAGTCCAAGCTTATTATCTGTAACGCACCACAACAGTAGCATGTTCATACTCGATTTCTTTCCCATTCGCTGTGAGATACCACCTCCCACCAGGAAATTTCCCTGCCACTCCCGTCTCTCTCCCAACAGTTCGCCGGTGAGAAAGCTTCTGTTGAGGTTCAGCAGCTCGTACTCTCCTCTCGCAAATATACCGGTATTGGCACCCATGGGAACAACCCTACCAAGGTCTTCAACCAAAGTAAATTGCATCATTGCTCTTCCACCATAGATAGAGGTACCTTCTGTGTACGGATATTTGTAAAAGATGTATGAAGGGCCGGCACCCACTGCCAGTCGCGGCATCAGCCATATTCCTGCCAGTGGCGAGAGCTGGATATTGGTCACTGTTCCGAACTGCAGACCGAATGATCCGCCAAAGAAGAGTCTCTGATTTACCGGTGGTGTAGTATCATCTCTCTCGCCTCCTTCAGGTATCTGGCCGGCAGCAGTATTTGCGCACAGCAGGGTTGCCAGGGACAAAAGTATCGCTATCTTCCTCATATGGTGCAGTTACCTCATTTAGAGGGTACAAATAAACTTAAAAATAAGTACATTTGGGGTACCCGCAGGCCAAAAAATGGTTAAAGGGTATTAAAAAGCTGGTTGTAAGATGAATATTGTAATTACCGGGGCATCATCGGGGATAGGCCGTGAGGTTGCCATCACTCTCTCGAAGGAGAGTAAGAACAGGATATGGGCCATTGCCCGGCGCGAAAATCCCCTTCAGACCCTGTCAGAGGCTGCAGGACACAACAATATTATTCCGGTGGTGGCAGATATCACTTCCGGACGATCGTTTCTCAGGGAGCTTAAAAGCCGGCTTGAGAGAGAGGCAGGAAGGGTTGATATTCTGATTAATAATGCCGGTCATCTTGTAAACAAGCCCTTTACCGAACATAGTGATGATGATATTTTCATGACACTATCTGTCAATTTCACTTCTGCAGCCCTGCTTATCAACGAGTTACTTCCGCTGATGGGTCAGGGCACACATGTGGTCAGCATGGGCAGTATGGGAGGCTTTCAGGGTAGCTTCAAGTTTCCGGGTCTGGCATGGTACAGTGCCTCCAAAGGAGCACTTGCCATTCTCACTGAATCTCTTGCTGCTGAATACTATGACCGTGGCATATCATTCAACTGTCTCTGTCCGGGTGCTGTGGAGACCGAGATGTTCCGTGAAGCGTTTCCCGGCCAGCGGGCGCCGGTCACCCCTTCTGAGATGGCCGGCTTCATAGCCGATTTTGCTCTCAATGGGCACCGCTTTTTCAATGGCAAGATCTTACCTGTTGCCGTATCGGTGCCATAACGGCTGGTACAGTTTGCGGTGAATCATATTACCATCTTAACCAGCGCTGAGGTTGGTGCCAGTGCCATAACGGCTGGTACAGTTTACGGTGAATAAAACCGGTCAGCCCAGATACTCCCTCACAGTGATACGTCCTGTTACTGAGAGGTAGCCATTAAAGGCGAGTGCCTTAAGCTCATCCTCACCGGGGTAAACAAATGCCGGGGCTATATGGCTGGTCATCTTCTTTATCCTTCTGATGTGCCCCTCATCATATGCCAGTCCGCCGGTAAGTATTATCGAATCCACTTCACCCTCCAGCACAGCTGACATAGCACCTATCTCCTTGGCCACCTGATAGCTGCACCCTTTAATAACCAGTTCAGCCTTCTCGTCACCCCCCTCTGCTCTTTTCACTGCCTCTTCAAAGCTGTTTGTTCCCAGGTAGGCTACCACTCCTCCTTTACCGGTGAGCATGGCTTTTATCTCTGCCGCACTATATTTACCGCTGAAGCATAGCTCTGCCAGCTGCCATGCCGGCACTCCTCCACTCCTTTCGGGTGAGTATGGACCATCGCCATTTAGCGCATTGTTCACATCCACCACACGTCCCCTGCGGTGTGCCCCGACGCTTATACCCCCACCCATGTGTGCCACAATGAGGTTCAGCTCCTCATACTCTTTAGCTACGGAGGCAGCAAATATCCTTGCCACTGCCTTCTGGTTCAGTGTGTGAAGTATTGATCTCCTGCTTATCAGCGGATGTCCCGATAGTCTGGCTACCGGCTCCATCTCATCCACCACCACCGGATCAACGATAAATGCTCTGGCACCGGGCAGCTCACCGGCAATCATGTCGGCCAGCAGTGCTCCCAGGTTACTGGCATGCTCACCGTTTATAGCTTCTGTAAGGTGCTGACGCATCAGTCCATTAACCTCATATATACCTGACTCAATGGGGTTGACGAGTCCGCCCCTTCCAACTACTGCAGTGATCTTCTTCAGCTGCCCGCCTGCCTCCTTCAGTGCATTCATTATAAGGTTATACCTGAATGGCAGCTGGGCAGCCATACCTTTATAGGGTGCCAGCTCTTCACAGCTGTGTCTCAGTGTCTTCTCCAGAATAAGGTCACAACCTGCATAGAGAGCCAGCTTGGTGCTGGTTGAGCCGGGATTGATTGCCAATATAAGGTTATCTCTCATTTCTATTCAATGCTTCTTTTTCAGCCATTGGGCCCGGCGGCGGGCAGGATATTATATTACACTGTAAATGATAACGTTACCCTTATGGTCTTTATCATTATGATGATGATATATCACTCTTTGCCTGCCGTTGCTGCTGCCAGGAGTATGCTGTAATACTTTGCCTGATCGGAGTCGCTTCGTGAAGTTAGCACTATCGGGGCGGCTGCCCCCAGTATCACTCCTGCCACCCCGGCATGGGCAAAGAATACCAGCGTTTTGTAGAGTACATTACCCACCTCTATGTCGGGCATCACCAGCAGGTCAGTATCACCTGCCACCTCACTTCTAATGCATTTGTGTCTGGCGCTCTCCAGGCTGATAGCATTGTCAAAGGCAAGAGGACCATCTATGATACAGTTCTTTATCTGGTCACGCTGATTCATCTTTGAGAGCAGTGCAGCATCGAGTGTTGCCTGCATATTTTCACTGACCATCTCCACTGCACCAAGCACTGCCACCTTTGGCATCTCAACTCCCAGTCTGTTGAGGCAGGCTACCGAATTATTTACTATCGATATCTTATCCTGCAGGTTAGGAGCAATATTCATCGCCACGTCAGTCACTGCTATCAGTTTATGGTATGCCTCTACCTCAAAGAGTGCAAAGTGTGACAGCAGTGCCCCTGATCTCAGTCCCCACTCTTTATTGAGTACCCCTTTCAGCAGCAGGGAGGTACCCACCCTGCCTTTCATCAGTATATCAGCCTGATTACTTCGTACCATTCTGACAGCTATTTCGACCGCCATTCTGGTATCAGGTTCATGTACTATCCTCACTCCTGCAATCTCAAAACCGTTCTCGTCAGCGATCTTCTGTATCTCCTCCTTGTCACCAACCAGTATCGGTTCAATAAAACCGTCACGTGACGCCATAATTGCTGACGCCAGTGAGTTGTGATCTTCGGCAGCGGCCAGCACCAGGCGTCTGGGGGGCTTTCCGGCAAGCAGTCCGCGAAGGTCTGCCAGGTGTTTTAGTGCCATGATTTACAGCTATTAATTGACCAGCTTCTCAACGATCTCTTTAGTATCTGATGCAATAACCAGCTCCTCATCGGTAGTTACCACCATCACCTTTGACCTGGATGATGATTTGGATATGAGTCTGTCTTCACTCTTTACTGTTCTGTTCACTTCGGTATCTATCTCAATACCCAGATAGTCCATATCGCTGCATATCATCCCTCTTGCATTGAAATCGTTCTCTCCTACTCCTGCGGTGAAAATCAGCAGGTCCAGTCCATTGAGTACTGCCACATATGCTCCGATAAACTTCTTTATCTTGTATGCATACATACCCAGTGCCAGCAGTGCCTTCGGGTTGCCCTGGCTAGCTGCCTCCTCCAGGTCACGCATATCTGATGAGAGCTGTGATATACCTGCTACTCCACTCTTTTTGTTTATCATGTTGTTGACCCCGCTAAGGTTGAGCTCTTCTTTCTCAGCCAGATAGAGCAATACACCCGGATCTATCTCACCTGTGCGTGTACCCATGATAAGTCCGTCAACAGGAGTGAACCCCATTGAGGTATCTACTGATTTGCCATTGTCAATAGCGGTTATTGATGCGCCGTTCCCCAGGTGGCAGGTAATAATCTTTGACCTGTTAAAGTCAAGGTTGAGCAGTGTACAGGCCTTCTCAGCCACATAGCGGTGACTGGTACCATGAAACCCATATTTACGGATCCGGTACTTGTCATAATATTCGTAGGGTATTGCATACATGTATGCATAGTCTGGCATTGTCTGGTGGAATGATGTGTCAAAGACTGCGACCTGAGGTATTCCCGGCATCAGCTTCTCACATGAGAGGATTCCCTTGAGGTGGGCAGGGTTATGTAGCGGGGCCAGCTCACCACACTTCTCTATCTCACGCTTCACATCGTTGTCGATAAGCACTGACTCCTTGAAGTTTTCACCGCCATGAGCAACCCGGTGACCTACCGCCATTATCTCTGAAATACTTTTTATCACCCCATGTTCAGGATTGACGAGTGCATCCATCACCACGTTTATCCCTATGGTATGGTCGGGTATGTCAAGTGTCACCTTATAGGGTTCCATACCGGCCGGCCGGTGTATCAATGCGCCGTCGGTCATACCTATCCTTTCAAGTAATCCCTTGGCTCTCACCTTACCATCATCATCCATATCGAAGAGTTGGTACTTGATTGAGGAGCTGCCGCAGTTTAAAACGAGTATATTCATAGTCTGCTGTCAATTATTTTGTTACGCCGGCTGCCTGGTTGGCAGTTATGGCAACTAGGTTAACGATATCACTTACTGAGCATCCTCTGGAGAGGTCATTGATCGGTGCAGCCATCCCCTGCAGCACCGGCCCTATCGCCTCAGCATGTGCCAGTCTCTCAACCAGCTTATATGCTATGTTACCGCTCTCCAGGGTTGGGAACACCAGCACATTGGCCCTGCCGGCTATCTTGCTTTCGGGTGCCTTCTTCTTTCCTATCGACTCTATCAGTGCCGCATCAGCCTGCAGCTCACCCTCGAACATAAAGTCAGGTGCCATCTCTCTGGCTATCCTGGTAGCATTGACCACCTTGTCAACCATGGGATGTTTAGCGCTTCCCATGGTGGAGAAGCTCAGCAGTGCCACCCTCGGCTCCAACCCCACTATACTTTTGGCGGTATGTGCCGAGGCTACTGCTATCTCTGCCAGCTCACTCTCTGTCGGGTCAGGGTGAACGGCACAGTCGGCGAACACCACTATGCCATCATCACCAAACTCCTTATCTTTCAGTATCATGATAAATGCTCCGGAGACCACTGATATTCCCGGTGCAGTTTTCACTATCTGGAATGCCGGTCTCAGCACATCACCCGTGGTGCTGGCTGCCCCGGCCACCTCACCGTCGGCATCACCGCTCTTGATCATCATCACTGCCAGGTAGAGCGGATCTTCCAGGAGCTTCTCAGCCTCCTCCATGGTTAGCCCTTTGCTCTTGCGTATCTCCACCAGCATCTCTGTATACTCTCTCTTTTTAGGATGGCTGGCAGGATCAACAATAACTGCCCTGTCAATACTCTTCAGGCCAAGCGATTCAGCCTTTGCCCTTATCACGGCCGGATTGCCCAGCAGGGTTATTCGTGAGATTCCCTCAGCAAGGATGATATCTGCAGCCCGAAGGGTTCTCTCGTCATCACTTTCAGGCAGCACTACCATTTTATTGTGCCTGCGGGCATTAGCCTTGATCAGTTCCAGTAATTTCATTGATTTTCAATAGTTTAGTTTTTTCATGAGTATTGGGGTAAAAGTACTAAAAAAGAGTAATGAAGCAATTATCAATCACATGATTAAAGTCAGACTTTTCAGATTTAACCTCTTTTTTTTGAATTTTTTCCGGCCCTCTCCGTTAATGGTTACAATTAGCTATTTTTGGAAACTTATGTCGGTGCAGAGTGAAATCACTATTCCGCCGGCTGCCATTGAGCAGCTGGCCTCCTCGCTGGAGGGTGAGGTGAGGTATGATCTCACTTCCAGGCTAATCTACTCCACCGATGCCTCTATCTACAGGGAGGAGCCTCTCGCTATTGTCTATCCACGTAA
Source organism: uncultured Rikenella sp. (assembly GCA_964537135.1). Classification (GTDB taxonomy): domain Bacteria; phylum Bacteroidota; class Bacteroidia; order Bacteroidales; family VadinHA17; genus SR-FBR-E99. The sequence continues at coordinate 142,719 of CAZHZC010000006.1, read as the reverse complement.
CCATCAGGATATTATCAGGCTACTGGCTTTTGCCAGGCAGTATGGCACAGCCATCATACCCCGTGCTGCAGGTACCTCTCTTGCCGGCCAGGTGGTAGGCAATGGCATTGTTGCCGACCTGTCATGCAATTTCAGCTCCATCCTGGAGATAAATCCTCAGGAGAGGTGGGTAAGGGTAGAGCCCGGGGTGGTCCCTGATGAGCTCAACAGGGTGTTGGCCCGCCATGGCCTGATGTTCGGGCCGGAGACCTCCACCTCCAACCGTTGTAACCTTGGAGGCATGATAGGCAACAACAGCTGTGGCCTTCACTCGCTGGTCTATGGCTCGGTGAGAGATCATATCCTTGATGTACGTGCCATACTGCATGATGGCAGCAGAGCGCTCTTCGGTGAGCTTGATGAAGATCAGTTCCGGCACAAGTGCTCACTTGAGGGTGCTGAGGGTGATATCTACAGGGAGATAGAGCGTATCTTATCTGATACGGTCAACAGGGAGGCCATCGCAGAGGGCTATCCCGATCAGAGCGTCCCCCGTCGTAATACCGGCTATGCTCTTGATGACCTGCTCTTCAGCAGGCCCTTCACCCCCGGCTCGGGGCGTAAGGTCAACCTGGCGAGGCTCATCGCCGGCTCTGAGGGTACTCTGGCTATTGTCACTGAGGCGAGGCTGGGACTGGTACCCCTTCCGCCGCCTGTCACTGCCCTCTCATGTGTACACCTGCACCACCGCAGTGAGGCCTTCACCGCCAACCTGTCAGCCCTCAGGCATGCACCCAGCGCTGTAGAGCTGATAGACAGCACCATACTGCGTCTGGCAGCCACCCTGCCCGGACAACGTAGGAATATGTTTTTTATTGAGGGTGAGCCTGGTGCCCTGCTCATTATTGAGTTTAATGGTGAGAGTCGTGAAGAGATAGAGCGAAGAGCCGGGGCGCTGGAGGATGAGCTGCGTGAGGCGGGACTGGGGTATGCCTATCCCCTGGTGTGGGGAGGTGATGTAAAGAGGGTTTGGGCGTTGCGTAAGGCTGGACTGGGTATCCTGTCAAATATGCCGGGTGATGCCAGGCCGGTATCACTTATAGAGGACTGTGCCGTCGATGTCGCCAGGCTGGGTGATTTTGTGGCTGAGATAGAGGAGATGCTCGCCTCCTACGGGAAAGAGTCGGTCTACCATGCACATATAGGTACCGGTGAGCTCCATATCAGGCCTATCCTCAACCTCAAGGAAGCCGGCGAGGTGCAGCTGATGCGTACCATTGCGGAGCGTACGGCACAGATTGTAAAGCGGTACAGGGGCTCACTGAGTGGTGAGCATGGTGACGGAAGGCTCAGGGGTGAGTTTATACCGCTCATCATTGGTCACCATAACTATGAACTCAACAGGCAGATAAAAAGGTGCTTCGATCCGCACAACATACTCAATCCGGGGAAGGTGACCGACACCCCTCCCATGGATAGCTCACTACGTCACCTCCCGGGCAGGCCCACTCCCGAGCCTGACACCTGGTATGACTTCTCTGACTGGGGCGGGTTTGTAAGGGCTGCAGAGAAGTGCAACGGGTCGGGCGACTGCCGCAAGAGCGCCGTAATAGGAGGTCTCATGTGCCCAAGCTATATGGCTACCGGTGATGAGCGTCTCACCACCCGCGCTCGTGCCAACATAATCAGGGAGATGTTCTATGGTGACCGTGAGAACCTGTGGGACAGCCCTGAGATATACGAACTGCTTGACCTCTGCCTCTCATGTAAGGGTTGCCTTACCGAATGCCCTTCAGGCGTTGACATGACCAGGCTCAAGTCAGAGTTTTTGCAACACTACCAGGAGATACACCGGCCATCACTGCGTACCAGGCTGATAGCCTGTCTTCCGGCACTCTACAAACTCTTCTCGCCCCTTCCCGGCATCTTTAACCTCATAGCCGGAAACAGGGGTACTTCTCTGTTCATCAAGAGGATAGCCGGTATCGCCAGTGAGCGCTCACTGCCGCTTCTTGCACCTCTCACCTTCAGGCGCTGGCTACGTAAGAACCTGGTGCTGCTCAATCCGCCCACGGGGTCACCGGAGCTCTGCCTCTTTATTGACGAGTTTACCAACCATAATGACCTCAGTGCCGGCAAGGCCACGGTGACCCTGCTGACAAAGCTGGGATACCGAGTGGTGGTCACCGGCAACGTGGCCAGTGCCCGAACATATATTTCAAAAGGATTTCTTTGGAGAGCCAGGAAGCTTATAAGAAAGAATATAGAGCTGTTGTCACCCATTGTCTCAGAGTCATGTCCGCTGGTAGGCATAGAGCCCTCCGCCATACTGGGCTTCAGGGATGAGTTCCCGTCACTGGCGGGCAGCAGCTACCGTGATGAGGCTATGCGACTGGCACGCTATACCTTTACACTGGAGGAGTTTATTGTGCATGAGCATGAGAGAGGACATATCACCAGTGAGATGTTCACCAGTGAGCCGGCAGAGGTGCTGGTTCATGTGCATTGTCATCAGAAGGCTCTCACCACCCCGGTGCCGGTGATAGCGGCCCTCGCCCTGCCGGTCAGCTACCGTGTGAGAGAGATACCGTCGGGCTGTTGCGGTATGGCCGGCTCCTTCGGATATGAGAAGGAGCACTACTCACTGTCACAGAAGATCGGTGAGATGGTTCTCTTTCCTGAAGTGCGGGAAGCAGCGGCTGAGACACTGATCTGTGCACCAGGCACCAGCTGCCGCCATCATGTGAGGGACGGCACAGGACGTGTGGCACGCCATACGGCAGAGATATTGGCCGATGCTCTGCGAGAGAGGTAGATGTGCCAGATACCGCTGGCTACTCCACAGGTCAATACATACTTAGCCATTCAGGCCGAAGTTGTTCCGGCAGGCACCAACCGCTTTGACCGCCGGTCACTACATCCCAGACCGGTCAGCTCAGCTCAAACCTGTCGGCATCACGCCACACAGGCATCTCATTGCGATATTTAGTGAGCTCCTCCACAGAGAGACTGGCTGATACTACACTCTCAATCTCTCTGCCGGCCTCTGCCATGATCTCGCCCCTGGGTCCCACTATCATCGAGTCGCCGCTATAGGTTGTCCCGTCAGGCCGGCTGCCTGTCCGGTTTACACCAATGACATAAGCCTGGTTTTCAATAGCCCTGGCAACCAGCAATGCCTTCCAGATATCACTCCGTACCGCCGGCCAGTTGGCTGAATAGATGATCACATCGGTATCACCGCGGTTTCTTGACCATACGGGAAAGCGGAGGTCATAGCATACCTGTAAGTTGAAGTTAAACTTCATATAAGGTACTATAACACGTCTGTTACCATGAACATATACGTTATCTTCACCACTGATCGAGTGGAGGTGCCGCTTGTCATAGTGGCTGGTTTTGCCGTCGGGCTCAACCATTATCATCCTGTTGCGGTACCCCGCTTCATCTTTGATGATAACGGTTCCACAGAGGGCGTAGCCTCCTTCTTCTGCCCTCCTCTTCATCCATGCCACGGTGGAGCCCTTCATTGTCTCAGCCAGCGGCTCGGGGTTCATGGTGAAGCCGGTAGAGAACATCTCCGGCAGCACCACAAGGTCACTGTCCGCTGCCTCATCGAGAAGCGATGACAACCGGGCCAGGCTGGCCTCTTTCTCTTCCCATACGGGGGAATACTGTATGAGTGCCGCTTTCATAAAATAACAAACAGGCACCGGGCCTGTTTGTTTTCTGTCATACTCAATTTATTGACCTCTGATTCTGTTAGCCTCTTATTGGCCTTTTTTTCTGTTAACCTCTTATTGTCCTCCCTTTTCGGCATAATATTTACCGAAAATACTATTTATAAGCGGTTTATAGTATAACCAGAAAAATCTCTTCGGGTCGTTCGGGTTCTCTGAATAGAGAAGTCTCTTTCCTGAATTCTCTACATTCCGGAATCTGGCGGTCCAGAAAGGTATCTCATTGTTGGCAAAATCACCTGAGAAGTAATATGTGCGCTGCACCAGTGGCTCCTGTGTCACAGCCGGAAATACCGCTTCAAGATCATTGGCAGCAAGCAGCTCATCACCGGCAGCAGTGGTATTAAGCACAAACTCGGAGATCACATTGTTTCGTCCCGGATCTATTATATCAAAACTATTGGTAAACACTACTGTCTCAGGCAGTTCGAAACGTTCTGCCGTAGTGCCCGCAGTGCGTATTACCGGCAGCGCCGAGGTGAGGTGTTCACCCTCTTCCAGCACAATGATGCTATTCTCCCTCAGCAGCACCACCCCCGGTCCTGTAAAGCTCCAGGGCTCACGGTACTGTTTTCTGTATAATGCAGGCATCCAGGCAGGTACCTTATGCTGTGACACAGTATCAAGTGTACGGTAATATTGTCCCATCCATCCCTTTGAGCTGATACCCAGCAGCTCTTCCACCTTAAACTTCTCCAGTCCGGCAGTAGGGTAGTCAAAAGTGTTGTATTCCAGCAGTACCAGCTTATCACGTTTCTTCATCTCGGCCATAAGCAGGTAGTCGTTGTTGTTGAGCCCGCCATAGAGCTTCCGTGACCGGCGTGTCTTCTTTATCCCGCGATACCAGTCATTAAAGAAGACGCCGTAGGTGTCTGTGTAGTACATGGCATCATTATTCTCAGCCAGATCGATCAGCTCTGTCAGCCGGAAGTCTTTTTTTCTGAACTGCTTCTCCCTCACCGGTCTCAGGGGTTCAAATCCGTAATAGTCCTTTGCCGCCGAATAGCTTCCTCCCTTCTCTCCCCTGACATATCTGGAGTTGGTCAGTATGTAGATAAATGAGCGGTGTCCCAGCCTGTCAAGTGTAGGGACGGTTTTATCAAGTATTACAACATCAATCGGTTTCTTCTCCTGGAAAGCCCACCTGATAAAACTCACGGCCGGGATCAACAGCAGTACTGCCAAGATTATTAATGTGATCAGCAGAGATTTTTTCATTTTGCCAGAATTTGATAATATCCTGTTACTAAACGAATTCTTGATACAAACAGTATGTGTGGGTAGAAATTTAATTGTTAAAAGTATTAATTTATTTCTTTTCGTGAAAATAATTTCCATTAATGGTCACTTATTGTGGTCTGTCAACCAATTTATTGTGATAATTTGCGGCTCATAAACTACTAATAGCATATGTTTTCAAATCAGCCTCTTGCAGACAGGTTAAGGCCTCAGACCCTTGATGAGTTTGCCGGTCAGGAGCATCTGGTCGGTGAAGAGGGCGTCCTGAGGAAGGTTATCGGGTCGGGCAATGTTCCCTCATTCATACTGTGGGGCCCGCCGGGGGTGGGCAAGACCACCCTTGCCCGTCTTGTAGCCTCCGGCCTTGAGCGTCCCTTCTTTCAGCTCAGTGCTGTACACAGTGGTGTGAGGGAGGTACGTGAGACTATTGAGAAGGCGAGGAAGCAGCAGTTTTTCAGCTCTCCCAGTCCCATTCTCTTCATCGATGAGATACACCGTTTCAACAAGTCGCAGCAGGATTCCCTTCTGGGTGCTGTGGAGGAGGGTATTCTGACCCTTATTGGTGCCACCACCGAAAATCCCTCTTTTGAGGTTATCACTCCCCTCCTCTCGCGCTGCCAGGTTTATCTGCTCAGGCCTCTCGATGATCAGACCCTTATCATGCTGGTAGATCGTGCCCTGAAGAAAGACTACTGGCTGTCACAATACAGTGTCAGGGTTGAGGAGTACGACGCCCTGCTGCGTATCAGCGGCGGTGATGCCCGCAAGCTGTACAACGCCCTGGAGCTCACCGTATCACTGGAGGCCTCTGCAGGTGCTGATGAGATCGTCATCACTGACGCCCTGGTGCTTGAGCATGTACAACAGAATCTTGCCCTCTACGACAAGGGTGGTGACCAGCACTATGATCTTATATCTGCCTTCATCAAATCGGTGAGGGGGTCCGACCCGAATGGGGCTCTCTATTGGCTGGCCCGCATGGTTGAGGGAGGTGAGGATGTCAGGTTCATTGCCCGCCGAATGGTTATCCTTGCTGCTGAAGATATTGGCCTGGCCAACCCCAATGCGCTGCTTCTCTCACAGGCCTGTTTTGATGCGGTGAATCTGACAGGGTGGCCTGAGTCAAGAATAATACTCTCAGAGACAGCTATATACCTCGCCACCTCTCCCAAGAGCAACTCCTCCTACATCGCTATTGAAAATGCCCTCAAGGCTGTCAGAGAGCATGGTGCCCTTCCTGTACCGCTACATCTGCGTAATGCACCTACGGGTCTCATGAAAGATCTCGGCTATGGCAGCGGGTACAGGTATGCGCACGACTATGAAGGAAACTTTGTGGCCGACAACTACCTGCCGGAAAAGATTGCCGGCACAATTTTCTACAACCCGTCAGAGAACAGGCGTGAGCAGGATATCCGCAGGGAGCTGGCCGCCAGGTGGCAGAATTTTTATGATTATCCGACCGATAAGGAATAAATTTTTAGTAAATTTAGCGCACGAGAGAGTCAATGAACCGGAGAAATCCACTACAATACCCACTAATTCAAATTACAATGAAAAAGCTAATTACCCTTGCAGCGGCGTTACTGGTAGCATCTCTCTGCAGTGCCCAGTCGCTCGACGAGATTGTTAACAACTACTATGCAGCCAATGGTATTGAGGTTCTTGAGAAGGCTCAGACCATTGTTGTAGAAGGTACCATCAGTCAGATGGGTATGGATCTTCCCATTGCCATTCAGGTCAAGAAACCCGATAAGGTGAGGGTGACACAGGAGTTTAGCGGCCTTGAGATAGTGCTTGCCTTTGACGGTGAGAAGGGCTACATGATCAATCCGCTTACCGGCGACTACTCTGCTGTGGAGCTTCCGCAGGACCAGCTTTCCGGCATTGCGGAGTACAATCTGCTTAATGATGCCCTCATGAGAGCATACAGCGCCGGGAAACTGTCACTTGAGGGTGAGGGAAGTGTTGAAGACCAGCCTGCATACAAGCTGCTTATCAGCGATGACAATGGCAATGACCAGGTTATGTTTATTGACAAGGAGAGTCATCGTCTTGTTAAGACCGTCACCACTGTCAACCAGATGGGCCAGGAGATGGAGGTGGAGACACTGGTCAGGCAGTGGCTGGTTGTTGATGGCATAACATTTGGCACCGAGACCGCACAGTTTGTCAATGGCGCTGAGCTGGGCGGCATGGTTATCAGCACTATTGAGCTGGACAAGCCCATTGATGACTCCATGTTCAAGCTCTGATCTCTTACACTATTCTGGCTTCTTATGCTAATCTGATCTCTTATGCTATTCTGATCTCCTATGCATAATATGTCAAGAGGCTGCCCCTGATGAGAGGCAGCCTCTTCTGTTGGATGGCAGGCCTGTAAGCCGGGTTCTGTGCGGTACTCTCCCTCTGCAGGGATACGGTACCGTGTCCGTCATTTATCTTGACCCGTCATTGCTGGCGGGCTCCAGCGACCTACCCCCCGGCTTGGGCGAGCAGCCCTCAGGCGCCGGTATACATGGTCTTTCAACCCATCAGGTGTACGGCTCGCGGCGTCACCGCAGCGACCGGTGAGCTCTTACCTCACCTTTTCACCATTTTCCGCCGAGGCGGATTGTTATTTTCTGTTACACTACTATACCCTTACGGATATCTTCCTGTTAGGAAGGATGGTGCTCTCTGTTGCCCGGACTTTCCTCCCCGGCCTTTTGGTGCCGGAGCGACGGACCGTCCTGCCGGGTACAAAGATAGTCAATAAACTGTTTAGCTGCCCTCCCTTTCTCTTTTGATCTTCACCACTGTGGCGCCCTGGAAGCCATACCTGGCAAACGGTGCATCGTGGCAGCTACATCCGGGGTACTCATGGCTGATAAGGTCATGTATTGCCTCTCTGAGCCTGCCACTACCCATACCATGGATAAGGATAATCTCTCCGCCGCCGCCCCTGAGGGCACTGTTGAGCTCTCCCCGTACCGTTGCCAGCTGGCGCTCCATGACAGCGCTGTCTCTGCCCCTGCGGTGCAGGTCAACCTCTTTAACCCTCTGCCTGTGCGACTCCTTCATAGTAACGGTAATAGATAATGCCAGTCATGCATCTATCACTGACCGGGTTGATGCAAAATTAACTATTTTTGTCTCTTCAAAAATGGAGCAGCACCATATAGAACGGGAACGGGGAATAACACCTCCCAGCAGTCTTAAGATCTCTGACTACAGCTATGAGCTGCCTGACGCGATGATAGCCAGGTATCCTCTTGCTGAGAGGGACTCTTCGCGGCTGCTTCACTGGGATGGCCACAGCATTCGTGACAGGCAGTTCACTGAGCTGCCTCAGCTGGCTGATCCCGGCAGGCTCATGCTCTTCAACAATACACGCGTTATCCGTGCACGACTGCTCTTCAGGAGAGAGAGCGGAGCCATAATTGAGCTCTTCTGCCTCGGGCCCCTCCTGCCGGATGAGTTCGCCCTCAACCTCACCTCTTGCGACCCGGTACAATGGAGGTGCCTTGTCGGCAATCAGCGCAGGTGGAAGGATGGTCCGCTGACCCTTCCCTTCACCTACAGGGGTCAGGAGCACCTTCTCACTGCCGTGCTGCTGGCCAGAGAGGGTGACACCTCAGTGATCAGCTTCAGCTGGAGTGGCAATAATATCTCCTTTGGTGAGGTGCTGGAGAGGCTGGGGCACATGCCGATACCACCCTATCTTGGCAGGGATGATGAGCCTGTTGATGTCGGCTCATACCAGACCACCTATGCGGTTGCTGAGGGTTCGGTTGCTGCGCCTACTGCCGGGCTCCATTTCACGCCGCAGTTGTTTAATGATCTTGATAATAAAGGCATTACCAGAAGAGAGATCACCCTTCATGTGGGTGCCGGCACCTTCAGGCCGGTGAAATCAGAGCTGGTCAGCGATCACCATATGCATAGCGAGCACCTCTTCATCACCCGGGAGACCCTGGAAAAGCTTGCCGGTGGTGGTATCACCGCTGTAGGCACCACCACCGTCAGGGCGGTGGAGAGCCTCTACTGGCTTGGTGCGGGGCTCGCAGAGAGGAGGTGGTCAGGTGAGGAGGCGCCTCCGGTGCTGCAGTGGGAGCCCTACCACAACGGCGGTGGACCGGCTACGGAGGAGGCCATTGGCAGCCTGGCAGAGTGGATGGATCGAACCGGCAGGGAGACAATGACCGCAACTACCGGGATGATAATCGTTCCGGGATACCGCTTCAGGATGACCGGCAGCATGATCACCAATTTCCATCAGCCCCGCAGTACCCTGCTTCTGCTGGTGGCTGCCTTTGTTGGTGAGCGCTGGAGGGAGATCTACAGCCATGCCGTGGCTTCAGGATACCGGTTCCTCAGTTATGGTGACAGTATGTTTCTCTCACCAGGAGGCGGCCGTAGTGAGATGATCCAATAGCCAGGCAATACAAATATATAAACATCATTTACTGCTCATTACGCAGTATCACCTGAAGTCGTTCTACAAACTGCTGTACATCCTCAAGGGTTGTATCCCAGCTGGTCATCAGCCTAAATTCAGAGATCTCCTCATTCCATGGATAGAAGAAATAGTCCTGGCTCAGCAACATCGCCACCCTCTCGGGCATGATAATGAAGATCCCGTTTGCCTCAACCTTCTGAGTGATCCTCACCCCGTTTATCTCACGCAGTCTCCGCTGCAGCTCACGGGCCATCCGGTTTGAGTGTGAGGCACACTCCTTCCACAGACCGTCTGACAGCATCGCTATATACTGTGCTGCAATATACCTCATCTTAGATGCCAGCTGCATCCCCTGCTTTCTCACATATTTGAACTCTCCGGCGAGGTCTGGCCTGAGGAAGCATACCGCCTCTCCGTACATCATTCCGTTCTTGGTTCCTCCGAAGGAGAGCAGGTCAACGCCTGCATCAGTTGTTATCGCCTTCAGGGGAACCCCCAGACTGACCACCGCGTTGGCTATGCGTGCACCATCCATGTGTAGCAGCATCTCATGCCGGTGGGCATAGTCAGCCAGCTCAGCTATCTCTTCAGGTGTATAGACTGTTCCCATCTCTGTAGTCTGAGAGAGAGAGATCACCTTAGGCTGACTATGGTGCTCAAAACCAAACCCATGCATATGCTTCCCCAGCATTGCCGGGGTAATCTTTCCGTCAGGCGTATTGACGGTCAGCACCTTGCATCCGGCAAACTTCTCCGGTGCCCCGCACTCATCGGTCTCCAGGTGGGCAGTATCAGCTGTCACCACCGAATTCCATGATCTCATCACGCCGGTCAGCCCAAGCACATTGGCGCCGGTTCCTGTCAGCACAAAGAAGATCTCCGCCGCGGCGCCCAGCTCTCTCCTCAGCAGCTCTGTGGCCCTCTGCGTGAACGGGTCATCACCATAGCCTGTCACATGTCCTCTGTTAACACGTAGCAGCTCCTTCATCACTGCAGGGTGCACACCTGAGTTGTTGTCACTCGCAAAGCCTCTCTTAAGTACCGGATCACTCATAGGGTTGATGTTTTAAACTCCCTGCAATTTAGTTAAAAGGATCAGCCGGGACAATGCTCTTTAACTATCTTTACATTTTGTACCATTTGTTTTGTACCATTTGTTCTGTACCATATTTTTTCTACCATTTTATGGCACGCTATTTCCTATACCTCTCCTTCCGGGGTACCGCCTACCACGGCTGGCAGGTACAGCCCGGCAGGGATACTATTCAGGCCTGTATGGAGGGCGCCCTTGGCACCCTGCTCTCCTCTGAGGTCTCCCTTACCGGTGCCGGACGTACTGATGCAGGTGTTCATGCCTCCTTTTTCTGTGCCCATTTTGATTGTGATACCGATGCTCCTGAGCACGACCAACGGTTTATTTACAGGCTCAACGCCCTCCTGCCCAATGACATTGCTGCCGTTAACCTCAGACGTGTCAGGGATGATGCCAGTGCACGGTTTGATGCCCTCTCACGTACCTACCGCTACACCATAGCCACGGTTAAGGATCCGTTTATCAGTGACAGGGCATGGCTTCTTTTCTATCCGCTTGACCTGGAGATGATGAATGAGGCGTCACAACTGCTTACCGCTCACACTGATTTTGCCAGCTTCTGCCGGCTTCATGGCAGCAACCGTACCACTATCTGCCATGTCAGCCATGCCCGGTGGCACGTTGAGCCGGGCAGGCTGATCTTCACCATCACTGCCAACCGTTTTCTGAGGAATATGGTGAGGGCGCTGGTGGGGACGCTCATCCCTGTCGGCCGTGGCAAGATCTCACCAAACGAGTTTGAGGCTCTCATTGAGGGGCGTGACCGCTCTCTTGCCGGTCAGTCAGCCCCGCCACACGGACTGGCTCTCACCGCCATCGAGTATCCCCGGGAGCTGTTTCTCTTATGAATGATTTTGTCCCTTCCCGGCTCTTCCCCAATTACCCTAAATGATGAATCAAGGCTTATTCCCGGGGCCCTGAACAATCTTGTCGCAACTGACTTTGCCTCCATTTTCCTAAATGATGAATCAAGGCTTATTCGCGGAGCCCTGAACAATCTTGTCGCAACTGACTTTGCCTCTTCTATGCTTAATCAGCCTGATTCAATCCGAATCTTCATGGCTGCTCCATATCTGCCATGCCAGCTCTGCCTGTCTGCGCAGCATTGCCATGCCGTTCACCGTGGCGCATCCCTGTTCAGTCCCTTTTAACAGAAACCGGGTTAGCGGCGGATTGTAAACCAGGTCATAGAGCAGCTGCCCTTCGGTGAGGCAGCTGTAGTCTATCGGTGGCAGTGTGTTGATCTCCGGAGCCATTCCCAGCGGTGTGGTGTTTACTATCACTCCTGCTCTTCTGAGGAGCTCAGGTGGCAGGGTATCGTATCTGTATCCCCCTGGCACGGAGCTTCTTGAGACAGGAACAACTTCTGTTCCCATCTGTTTCAGGGCGCTGGTCACGCTTCTGGCAGCGCCACCTGTACCCAGCACCAGTGCCAGTGACGGAGGGGCAGACAGGTACTCCATCAGTGTCTCCCTGAAGGCGGGTGCATCGCTATTGTACCCCTTCATCTTACAGCCTCCATCACCCCGGGTGACAGTGACGGTATTGACAGCTCCGATACTCATGGCCTCAGGGTCTGTCTCATCAAGATACTCTATCACCTTCACCTTCCACGGTATGGTCACATTAAAGCCGCGGAGCAGTGGCTCACCTTCAATCAGTGCCGGCAACTGTTCAATGTCAGGCAGCTCAAATAGACGGTAGGAGTAACCGGCAAGCCCTTCCCGTTCAAATTTTTCAGTGAAGTAGTGGTGTGAGAATGAGTGGCCCAGCGGGAAACCTATCAATCCGTAAAGCTTCATCTCATATCGTCAGGCAGAAAGCTGAAGAAGGTATCACTTCTCAGTCCGACCCTCAGCGACTCCAGTGCTATTATCTCGTTGGGGGCGATATTCCCGAGGTTGACATTTGCTCCGAAATTGGCAATAAACCATGCCTGTTGCGACTTTAACGGTGCCTCCCAGAGCACATTAGCGAAACCCACCTTTTGTGAGATGATGTTTATCAGTCTGGTATTAACTGATCCGTCATCATTGTAAATACCTATGGTACCTGATTCTCTGGCTTCGGCTATCACTTTTACTGCACCGGCCTCCAGCTCCCTCTTCATCATTTCAACCCACTGGTCAGGGGTGTAGACCACATTGGTTTTTTTTGACCCCACCTCTGAGAAGACAGTGAACTCCTCTGCCAGCCTTCTTATATAGTCAAGCTTCACCTCATGCTCCATCTCATAGGAGCCGTCTGAGACCTCAGCCATTGTCAGTCCGGTCTCACGCAGCAGGGAAACATACTCGTCAAACATATCCCTGATGGCATAGGCTTCGAAGAGGGTTCCTCCAAGATAGACTGTCATACCCGCCTCATGGTAAATTGTGATCTTTTCACGTGCGCCGGGCGTGAGGAGAGATGTTCCGAAACCGAGCTTAACAAGGTCGACATATTGGCTCCCTACCTCTGCAAAGTCTTCAGCCTCCCTGACGCTTAGACCCTTATCCATCACCATGGTAACTCTTTCAGTTCGTGGCTTTGGTGGCCCTGCAGGAATGTGCGTAAGAAAATGTAAAGCTTTTTTCATACCTCAAAATTTATTGTCGGAAAAATTAATATCCCATCAGTTATTGTACAACAAGCTATTGTCCATCAAGTCATTGTCTCGCAAATTATTGTGTAACAGGCTATTGTCCCTCAAGTTATTATCTCCTGAGTTTTTGTCGTCAGAGTCATTGTCATTGCGCACTCTGAGCTCAGGAGCCTTTACCCAGCATCTGGCTCATGGGTTGTGTCACCATCTCGTCGGGCATCAGTATGGCATATCTCTCAGCCGGCTCACTGTCAAGTCTCACCGCTCTTGCCAGGCATCCTGTCGCCTCGTCGGTCAATCCCAGGTGTAGGTATACAGAAGCCAGCAGGTAATATATCCCTGGCAGCTCACCACTCACCCTGGCAGCTTTTTTGAGCAGCCGCAGTGCACCACTGTATGCGCCTGATTTCAGGATAAGCAGTCCCAGCTCAAGCCAGGCATCATCATCATAGCTGTCTATCACCAGTGTCTCTATAAAGCATCGTGCTGCCTCTCCCCTCTCTCCCAGCATCTCATAGGCTCTTCCCAGTGAGATCCAGTAATCGCTGTTTTCCGGATCCAGCTCTATAGCCTTCAGCAGCGGTACCAGGCTCTCGGAGGCTCTCTCCCGTGTGAGTGATATCATTGCCAGTCCAAACCAGGGGTCAGGAAAGTCAGGGGTGATATCGATCGCTTCGGTATAGTATTTACGGGCCATCTCCTCATATCCCATCCTGTCATAGCACTCTGCCAGATATGTCAGTCCTTCCACGCTGTCAGGCTCCTGCTCAATAAACTCACGGTAGAGCTCCATCGCCTCAGGGTATCTCTCAAGGTTACTGAGGATATTGGCCTTATTGAACAAGGCGAACGTATTTCCGGCATTCAGTGCAAGAGCATAGTCATAGGCCTCTATGGCATTGTCATAGTCGCCCTTACGGTTACAGGCCAGTCCCAGGTTATACCAGGCACTGTCGGAGTTTGGGTCCTCCTCAAGGTACTTCTTATAGTAGCGGATGCTCTTTTCCAGGTCACCACTACGTGCGTATGCAAAGGCGAGGTCATAGAGGTGTGCGGGAAAATCGGGTTCCAGCTCTGCCAGCCGGTGGAGGTATGGCAGCATCTCTTCATAGTAGTTGAGGTTCTGCAGCAGAGTGACGATCGTATAGAGGATCCCCTCCTGATCATCCTCCTCGGCTGAAAGGGCAATGCCAAAAGCCTTTTTTGCTCCTGCAATATCTCCCAGCATCGCCAGGGCTGATGCTTTACAGATATAGATATCGCTGTTTCCCGGCTCAATATTCTCCAGCCGCTTAACTATTGAGAGAGCTTCGGTAGCTCTCCCCTTCTCAAGCATGACACGTGCTTTCCTGATCATTAATGGTACTGATCCGGGGTGCAGCTCACAGGCGAAGGCGGTAGCTTCGAAGGCGTTTACCGGGTTGTTGTCCTCCAGATAATAATCTATTATAGCCTCGAATTCGCTGACATCAAAATAGCAGCTCTCCTTATTCTTCCGCATCCTCTCATAGCGAAGAATCATCTCTCCGACATCACTGTCAGGAATAAATCTATGCTTCTCTTCTTCCATCTCCCCACAAAATATTGTGCAAATGTAACGAATTAATGGTTTGGGCAACCTGGTGGTATTGTCAATTATCAACATGCATCAATTTTTACCAACATGATAAACAGCTATTTGTAATTATTTTTTACTACTGACGCAACCTTCTGCCATCGGATCTCATCTTACTATTGGTTCAGATGCTTACCCTCTAACCAATATATTACCCTAGAATTAACCTAAATTCTACCTTCTGAAAACCGGGCTCCCTGCCCGGTTTTTTTCCTTCTACCATATTAAACGGAGCTGCTGACCGTTCTATTGATAAATGAGTGTTATGATCAGAAAAGCGCTTTTCCCTCTCACTCTCCTCTTCATCATCTTTTTCTCTATCGCAGGCTGCAGGAAGGAGCCTATAAAGATCAACTATAAGCTGGGTCTCTTTCCCGATTCGGTGATAGCGCTTGAGGCACTTAATAGTCCGTACAACGACTACAATGTTGCTCTTGAGGCAGGTATTCATGAGGGTCATCTTCCGCTTCTCTACTCCTCAGACAGGGGTAGTCAGGGGGCTGACTTCGACCTGGTTCACGGCTTAATAGAGTACACTTTTGGTCAGACTACCGGCAATTTCCGGCTCACAGCCGAGAGTCGTTCTGATCCGTTTCTTGATCTGCTCGGCTCAGCCTTCAACAATAGCGGTGATCAGCTGGGGCCCTACAGGTTTTTCAACCGCACCAACGGGCTGGAGTATATCACCGTTGCCAGCAGTACTGATGAGAGTGGTCTTGACCTCTTCTATCTCAATTACATTCCGGCTTATCCCGCTCTTCCCACGATTGGCGTTCCGGTTGCTGCAACCCTTTTCAACTCAGTATCTGATGACGCTTATCTTACTCTTAACGTGACTCTTGACACCGCCTGGTTCTGTTCAGACCGGGGTGGTGATTTTGATATATACACCCTCTCAAGACCTGCCGGGCTCACGGTTGATGAGTGGCTCACCTCAGCGGCAGCTGACGCGGTGGCTGTAGGAACTCTCAACAGCGAACACAATGAGAAGTGTCCCAGTGTGGAAGGACGTTATATGGTCTTTGCCTCTGACATGCCCGGCGGCTTTGGCGGGTATGATCTCTGGTACTCAATATTTCATGACGGCCAGTGGAGTGCACCCGTCAATATGGGTCAGGATATCAATACCCCTCACAATGAGTACAGGCCGGTACTGGGCCGTGACAACCGGTTTGAGAACCATTTCCTGATCTTCTCATCTGACCGACCAGGCGGCAAGGGTGGCTATGACCTCTATTTCACCGGTGTCACATTTCCGGAGTAGCCGGCTACGGGTTACCTGTTACCTGTTACCTGTTACCTGTTACCTGTACCTTTTACCTGTTACCTTTTACCGCTTTCAGCGTATTGAGCAGCAGTGAGACTCTGGTCATCGGTCCCACTCCTCCCGGCACCGGTGTTATCCATGAACATTTGGGTGCCACACTCTCGAAGTCCACATCACCTTTGAGTCTCCACCCCGACTTTGTATCCGGTGCCTCGACTCTGGTGGTTCCCACATCAATAACCACCGCTCCCTCCTTGACCATGTCAGCGGTAATAAACCCTGGTCTGCCCATGGCAGCGATAACGATATCAGCTCTCCGGACCACCTCAGGCAGGTCACGTGTACGGCTGTGCACCACTGTCACCGTAGCATCAATACCCTTCTGTGACAGCAGTATGCTTACCGGACGGCCTACAATATTGCTTCGTCCTACCACCACACACTCTGCTCCTCTGAGCGGTATCTCATACCTGGTGAGCAGCTCCATTATTCCTGCCGGTGTTGCTGAGACAAAGGCTGGCAGTCCGGTTGCCATCCGTCCTACGTTTTCAGGATGGAACCCGTCAACATCCTTGTCCGGAGCGATAGCCTCTATGATACGACTCTCAGTGATGTGTGCGGGCAGTGGCAGCTGTACTATCAGTCCATCCAGGTCAGGGTCATTGTTGAGTTCACTGACCCGTGCCAGCAGCTCCTCCTCGGTCACCGTATCGGGCATCCGCAGCAGTGTTGAGCGAAAGCCCACCTCCTCGCAGTCTTTCACCTTATGGGCTACGTAGGTCTCACTGCCACCATCAGTTCCTACCAGGATAGCGGCCAGGTGAGGTACTCTCTCTCCCCGTTTTTTCATCTCTGCTACCTCAGCGGCTATCTCACTCCTTATCTCGGCAGCTGTCTTTTTTCCGTCAATTAGTTTCATTTTTCCTATTTATGATTTGCGTATACTCATTTGTCTGATCACCTTCTCCTAAGTGCCATCTTTGATATGTCACCTCCCTTTGCTGCCACCTTCATGATCTTTCTGGTGTCATCGAACTGTTTCAGCAGCCTGTTCACCTCAGTCACCGTTGTGCCGCTTCCATCAGCTATACGTCTCCTGCGGCTTCCATTCATCAGTGCCGGGTCAGCTCTCTCTGCCGGAGTCATACTTGAGATGATAGCCTCTATCCCCTTGAATGCGTTATCATCAATATCCAGATTCTTGATTGCTTTGCCTACCCCCGGTATCATCCCCATCAGCTCCTTGACGTTGCCCATCTTCTTGATCTGCTCTATCTGTGATATAAAGTCATTAAAGTCGAACTGGTCTCTTGCGATCCTCTTCTGCATTTTACGTGCTTCAGCCTCATCGTACTGCTCCTGTGCCTTCTCCACCAGGCTGACGATATCGCCCATCCCCAGTATCCTGTCTGCCATTCGTTCGGGGTAGAATATATCGATGGCATCCATCTTCTCACCGGTACTCACAAATTTCACCGGCTTGTTCACTACTGACCTTATTGACAGTGCTGCCCCGCCGCGTGTATCGCCATCCAGTTTTGTCAGCACCACCCCGTCAAAATTTATCTTCTCATTAAATTCGTAGGCAGTATTGACAGCATCCTGGCCGGTCATTGAGTCGACCACAAAGAGTGTCTCGTGCGGATTTACCGCACTTTTTATTGCAGCAATCTCATCCATCATCTCCTCATCTACTGCGAGCCGTCCGGCAGTATCTATTATGACCAGGTCATATCCGCTCTTTTTCGCTTCTCTGACTGCATTACGTGCTATCTCCACCGGCTTACGGCTTCCCTCTTCGGTATATACCGTTACTCCTGTCTGTTCACCCAGCACCTTCAGCTGTTCAATTGCTGCCGGCCGGTATACGTCACCGGCCACCAGCAGCGGGTTTTTACCCCGTTTGCTTTTCAGCAGCCGTGCCAGCTTGGCACTGAAGGTTGTCTTACCACTTCCCTGCAGTCCGGCTATCAGTACTATTGCAGGGTTAGCCTTTATGCTGATATCGCTCTTCTCACCTCCCATCAGCTGTGTAAGCTCATCATGGACGATCTTGACCATCATCTGGGATGGCTTTACAGCTTTCAGTACGTTCTGTCCCAGCGCCTTCTGCTTGACCGTATCAGTAAACTGCTTGGCGATCTTAAAGTTAACGTCAGCATCAAGGAGTGCTCTACGAACATCTTTCAATGTCTCTGACACATTAATTTCAGAGATTACTCCTTCGCCCTTCAGTATTTTGAAGGATCGTTCCAGCCGTTCTGTCAGGTTTTCAAACATATTTATCAGCTACAATTAAGTCGTTTTACATTCTGTCAGGTGCCTCAATACCCAGAAGATACAATCCTCTCTCTATCACCCTCCCGGTCAGTTCTGACAGCTTCAGCCGCATCCGGCTCACATCTCTGTCGGGGTCTCCCAGTATTGAGTAGTCGTGGTAGAACTGGTTATACTCTTTTGCCAGCTCATAGAGATAGTTTGCTATGATGGCCGGGCTCAGTCCGTCAGCCGCCTCCCGCACCGTCGCCCCAAAGTCATTAAGCATACGTATAAGGCTTATTTCCTTAATATTTGGAGTGATCACATCAACCGTTGGTTCATGGTCTGTCTCCTCTCTTCCTTCAGCCTTTCTCATGACCGATCTGATGCGTGCGTGGGTGTACTGTATGAATGGACCGGTATTTCCGTTAAAATCAATCGACTCCCGGGGGCTGAAGGTCATATTCTTTTTCGGATCAACCTTAAGGATAAAGTACTTAAGTGCTCCAAGTCCTATCTGTCTGCAGATATTCTCTCTCTCCTCCTGCGGAAAACCATCCAGTTTACCCAGCTCTTCCGACATCACAGTGGCGGTCCCGATCATCTCTGCAATAAGGTCATCGGCGTCTACCACTGTCCCTTCACGTGATTTCATTCGACCATCAGGCAGCTCTACCATTCCGTATGAGAAGTGGTGTAGTCCGTCAGCCCACTCATACCCCATTCTTTTCAGTGCAGCAGTAAGCACCTGAAAATGATAATTCTGCTCATTACCAACAACATATATATGACTATCAAACCGGTAGTCATTATACCTCATCACTGCCGTCCCAAAGTCCTGTGTAATATATACCGCCGTTCCGTCTGACCTCAGCAGCAGCTTACGGTCAAGTTTTTCGGCTGTCAGGTCTATCCATACCGACCCATCCTCCTCTCTGATCAGTTGCCCCTCTTCGAGGGATCTCATAACAATATCCCTGCCCAGCCTGTATGTCTCTGACTCATAATCAATGCGGTCAAACTCAATTCCCAGTGCCCGGTATGTCTCATCAAAACCTTCATAGACCCATGAGTTCATCATCTGCCACATCTTCACAGTCTCCGGGTCACCCTGTTCCCACTTTATCAGCAGCTCTCTTGCCTCTCTCATCAGCGGTGCACTCTCCCGTGCCTCATTGCCGGCAGCTCCGGAGGAGGCGGTTTCAGCTGCCTGTTCCCTGAGCCTGGTCTCAAACATCACATAGTAGTTGCCAACAAAGTGGTCACCCTTTATCCCCTGCGTTTGGGGCGTCCGGCCCTCACCCCACTTCTTCCATGCCAGCATCGACTTGCAGATATGTATTCCCCGGTCATTGACTATATTGGTTCTGACCACCCTGTTACCTGCTGAAGTGAGTATACGTGACAGCGAGAACCCAAGCAGGTTGTTGCGTATATGCCCGAGGTGGAGCGGCTTATTGGTGTTGGGTGATGAATATTCGATCACCACTGTGGGTGCTGTGCTGCCGGCAGCCACAAAGCCATATCCCTTCTCATCATACATCTCTGTGAGTCGTCTGCCCCACACAGCTGGCGAGAGGGTCAGATTGAGGAACCCCCCGATAATGTCGGTTGACTGTACGGCCTCAATATTTGTCTCAAGGCAGGCAGCCAGCTCACCTGCTGTCTGTTCGGGCGGCTTTCGTGAGAGAGGTGTCAGCGGAAAAACCACTACAGTGTAGTCACCGGTAAACTCCTTCCGGGTCTTCTGTATCTGAATAAGGTGATCATCAGCCTCTCTTCCCCAGAGCTGCCTGACAGCCTCCCTGATACCGGTTCTGAGCAATTTTTCCATCTTAATTGAAATTACGGATGCAAATATAACACATATGTTTTTTACTTTTAGCCGGAAAGAGTAGCCACTGAATGGGGATAAATTGTTTAAAAAAGTTGATAACTAGTGATTTTTTTTTGATGAAGGCCCTGACAGCATCAAAAAAAACAGTATATCTTTAGCTTGTCTAATCTAATGTATAGTACAAGGCAAGGGTAAGGATAAGTTTCTATGGTAAAACTACAGGACATTCGCATTGAGGCTACGGCTAAAACACCACAGGTTAGTTTTTCTGCCTCAACAGGAAATCTAACATTTACAGGCAAGTCATTGCCTGAGAATGCATCCGGCTTTTTTGAGCCGATCTTTAAATGGGCCTCTGAGTACGCCAAAAATCCGGCCGACAGTACCAACCTTAAGTTCAATGTCGACTATTTCAACACCTCCTCTGTAATATGGATGGGTAAGATACTCAAGGCATTGACCAGGATAAAAAAGAGCGAGCACATTCTCTTTATACATCTCTATTTTGATATTGAGGAGTATGACTCTATGGGTGAGGAGGATGTCAGAGAGTCTCTCTCTCCCTTTCTCGATGTCACTGCTGATGCCACCTGCAGCGTCGGTATCAGGCTCTATGGCATTGATGAAGAAGGCAACACGCTGAAGGAGAATATGGTTCTTATCTGATCAGCCGCTTTTCTGGTTTCTTTCGCATTTTAGCTTAACTTTACGGTAGTTAACTGCTGTTGGCATGAAAAGAGCTGGCCTCATATCTCTCATATTAATAATTTTGTTTATGAACCTATCCGGACAGGGGCGCGACAGGCAACCCATCGTAGCCGGCAGCTTCTATCCCTCATCGGAAGTGAAGCTCAGAGGCGATCTTGCGGGCTATTTTGCCTCTTTCAGTGATCCTGACCACAACAGTGTCATACGTGCAATCATTGTTCCGCATGCAGGTTATGTCTATTCCGGTCAAACCGCCGCCGCAGGTTTTGCAGCCATACCTCCCGGCACTGAATATGACAATATTTTCCTCATAGGCGTGAGTCACAGGTATACCTATGAAGGTGCTGCAATATTCAGTTCAGGCAATATGGTTACACCTCTTGGCACACTGAAGGTTAACCAGGAGCTGGGTGAGCAGCTCAAGTCAGCCAGCAGGTGGTTTATCAGCAGAGATGATGCACATCGGCCCGAACACTCTCTTGAGGTTCAGCTACCTTTTATTCAGTATCACTTCAAGACGACACCGCCTGTGGTACCTATCCTTATTGGTACCCGTAGCACCAATATTCTAAGGTCACTGGCCACCACCCTCAGGCCCTGGTTCAATGAACGTAACCTCTTCATTATCAGTAGTGATTTCTCTCACTATCCCTCCTACGAAGATGCCCGACGGGTTGACAGGCTCTCCAGTGACGCAATTGTTAAGGGTGACCCTGCCGGTTTCCTTCGCACCATCAGACACATTGAATCATCGGGGACAGCCAATCTGGCCACTGCCATGTGTGGCTGGCCTGCCGGCCTGGTACTGCTCTACCTCTCAGAGAAGAGTGAGGGGCTGCAGTACCGTAATGTTGAATATACCAATTCAGGTGACGCACCCATCGGCTCACGTGATGAGGTTGTGGGATATAACGCCATTATTCTTGAGCAGAGGCTACCTGTGACCAACATAAGCGACATACCACCGAGGGGTCCATATGCCTCCCCTGAGATTTCACGGAGGGAGAAGGGCGGGGCGTTCACCAATGGCGAGACCTTCACTAACGGAGAGCTCTTCAGCAACGAGGCGCCCTTCACCACCGGCGAGGCTCTCACCCCCGGCGAGCCCTTCACCCTCACCAGCGCCGAGAGAAAGACACTTATTGGTATAGCCCGTGAGTCTATCTTTTCGCAGCTGAACAGCAGAAAACCTGTACCGGTTGCTGATGCAAGGCTTACTGAGCGTCTCAGGGAGCCACTCGGAGCCTTTGTCACTATCACCAAGAAGGGTGATCTGCGGGGCTGCATAGGTCGTTTCAGCTCTACCGAGCCGCTTTGGCTTGTAGTCTCAACCATGGCCTCTGAGGCAGCTTTCAGTGACCCCCGCTTTACTCCACTGAAAAAGTCTGAATTTCCGTCGGTACGTATTGAGATCTCTGTTCTTGGGCCCATGCAAAAGGTAGATGATATCAACATGATCAGACTGGGCGAACATGGTATCTATATCAGGAAAGGGCTCCGCACAGGCACCTTCCTCCCCCAGGTGGCCCGTGAACGTAACTGGAGTCGTGAGGAATTTCTGGGTTATTGTGCTCGTGACAAGGCTGGCATCGGATGGGACGGGTGGCGTGACAAGGATACTGAAATCTTTGTCTATGAGGCGTTTGTCTTTGGTGAAGAGGATCTCCCATGACCTACCATGTTGTACCAATAACCGTGACCCTTCTGGTCTTTTATCTCTTTTCACTCTACCTCTCCCATACCGGATTTATAACGAGGATAGCACATCGTCGTATGTGGAACTGGCTGCTGCTTATCTCCTTTCTGGTTGCCGGGGTGCTGGGTATTATCCTGGCACTACGCGTTACCTACCGTTGGGAGCTCGCCATTACTGACCAGATGATGCACTGGCATGTTGATGCGGGCATTGCCATGGCACTCCTTGCACTTATCCATTTTATCAGGCACTTTAACTACTACTTCAGGAGAGCGCGGTCGGGCGTGAGTGAGGCAGACGGTCACAATACCCCTGGAGAAAGCAGCCCAGCCGGGGAAGAGAGTCCGGCAGGCGGAGGAACAGCCGGAAAAAAAGGTGGAGGAACAGCCGGAAAAACAGGCGGGAGGCCAGGTACCGGTTCCATCCCTCTCAGGCCTCTGCTGCTGCTGATAGGCTTTGTCAGCTCCTCATCGCAGTTTATAATGATGCGTGAAGCGGCTATACTGGGTGGTGGTACCGAGGCCACCACCGGGCTCTATCTCTGGCTCTGGCTGATTATTGCTGCTGTCGGTGCCGCTGCCGGCAGACGTTCCGCTATCAGCTCACTGAAGGTCATTGTCTGGTCCCTTCTGGGTGCTGCTGCCATTGCTCCGGTCTCCTTTCTGATGATGAATTCCCTGCTGCTCAGTCCGGGTGAGACGCCATCGCTATTACAGTCAGTGCTTATTATGGCTGTCTCGGTAGCCCCTGTCACCTTTGTCTCAGCACTCATCTTTGTTCGTCTCTCAGATATGAGGCAGAGAGCGGGACTCTCTTCTGCCGGTGGCAGTTTTGGTGTCGAGACAGCCGGCTCGGTTGCTGCCGGTCTCTTTACCACTCTGACCGTCACCCTCACCATACCCAACTACCAGCTCTATCTCCTTATCCTGCTGGTCGCCACCGCCTGGGCGGTATGGTTTCTGGGCTATCCGCTACGTGCCAGGGTTATTGCCGTAGCCTCTCTTCTGCCGCTGTTGCTGTTGCTTTTCATTATCAGGCCTGACCGCTATTTCCGTAGCCTGCTGTTGCGTGGTATAGTGGCTGAGGAGAGTATTGATACTCCGTTCGGGAATATCACCACAGGCCTTTACGGTGGTGAGCGGGTTGTTTACTATGACCATCGGCCCCTCTTTTTCGAGGATGATGTGATCAGTGCCGAAGAGAATATTCATTACGCCCTGCTTCAGCGCAGCAGCTTCGACAAGGTGCTTCTCCTCTCCGGGGGCCTCCACAGGCACCTGCCCCATCTGGCTCTCCACAATGTCCGGTCACTTACCTACCTTGAGATGGATCCCGGTCTCATCGCTGTCGAGGGTGCTGCCGACACCACCTACGGCACCATGGAGGTGAAGGTTGTAAGGGATGACCCCATCGCTTTTCTTTCCGGGAGTGATGATCTTTATGATGCTGTCATACAGCTTATTCCACCCCCCTCCACCCTCTCTGTCAATCGTTTCTATACTGTTGAGTATTTCCGTCTGATAGGTGAGCATCTTACTTCCGACGGTATCTTCATGTCTGCCCCGATGCCGTGGTACAGCTATTCACCCGAGAGCTACCGCAGGGGCTTCTCACCGCTCTACAACTCCCTCTCTGACGTCTTCAGCCATATAGCCCTTATTCCAGGCTCACTACTCTACGCTGTAGCATCAGGTCGTCCTGTCACCTCGTCAGTTGTCAGGCTTACCGGTGAGAAAGGTATTGAGGGTGAGTGGGTCAACAGTGACTACCTTAATGATCAGGAGATAAGGAGCAGGGCGGAGCAGGTGCTGCTGCAGATCGACAGGGGGGCAGGCCTGAACAAGGCACTCAGGCCTGAGAGCTCTCTCTTTACCAACCTGCTCACCCTTGAGAGGATGGGTGTGAAGGGCGGGGTGGTTGCCCTGCTGGTGCTGCTGATACTGATACCGTTCATCTTCACCGCAAGGGGCGGCTATGTGATGTTTGCCGCATCAGCCGGACTGTCAGGATTTGGAATGATAATGATATTCATGCTGCAGATGGTAGCAGGCAACATATATATACTGACAGCACTGATCCTCACCCTGCTGATGGCCGGCCTGGCTGCCGGGGCTGCCCTGGGTGATCATCTCTCACTTCGGAAGCTTATGAGATGTACAACCATACTGGCCCTTATCTTCGGCCTCTCGGGCCTGCTGGCTCCCCTGCTGGCCACCTCCTCTGCGCTCCCGGTCATGGTCTTCATCATTGTAATGCTGCCTCTTGCCGGCCTGGTCACCGGTGCTGTCTACCGGATACTGACCTCACGCAGTGATATACTGGCTGCAGGAAATATCTACGCTGCCGACATGGCGGGGTCAGCCCTGGGCTACCTCACAGCAGCCACGGTGATCGTTCCGCTGGCAGGTATAGCCAATGCATGTTATATCATGGCCCTTTTTATTCTGCTATCAGGCATAGTTGCATCTGTAACCAGAAAAGAGTAGATTTATGGCCACTCACAATAACATGTCAACATATTGAAAAACAAGGAAGATAAGATTAGCAGAAGGAGGTTTGCCAGGAGCGGGTCAATGGTGCTGGCTGCCGGACTGTTTACCCCGCTGACCGTCGCCGGTGCCAGGCCGGCACCGCGTGAGAGGCTGGCCATGTTCCAGGAGCAGAGTGCGCGAGGTGTGGTATGTATGATCTGTCCCAATGAGTGCACCTTGAAGGAGGGTGAGCTGAGTGACTGCCGCAACCGTATAGTGCGTAAGTCGAAGCTCTACACCATGGCTTTTGGCAACCCCTGTGTAGCCAACACTGATCCTATAGAGAAGAAGCCCTTTTACCATTTCCTGCCTGGAAGCAGCTCATTCTCCATCTCTACGGCAGGCTGTAACCTTGCCTGCCTCAACTGTCAGAACTGGACTATCTCGCAGACCTCACCCGACAAAACGACCAACTATGATATGCCGCCGGCCAGTGTTGTGGCAGAGGCAAAATCGAAGGGTTGTGACACCATAGCCTACACCTATGGTGAGCCGGTCACGTTCTACGAATATGTCTATGAGACGGCCAGGATTGCCCACAGCGCTGGGATAAGAAACCTTATGGTCTCAAACGGTTATATCAACCGGCAGCCTCTCAAGGAGCTGTGCCGTTATATCGATGGGGTGAACATTGACCTTAAATCATTCAATGACAGCACCTACCTGAAGCTTACCGCTGGCAGGCTGCAACCTGTCCTTGACACTATACGCACCTATCGCGACGAGGGTGTATGGATTGAGATCACCAACCTCATTGTGCCGGGCTGGACAGACAAGCCTGACGAGATCAAGCGGCTTTGCAACTGGCTTGCCACCAATGGCTTTAGCGATACTCCACTCCATTTCAGCCGCTTTCAGCCGATGTATAAGCTGGAGCACCTGCCTCCCACCCCCATGGGTATCCTGAAGAGGGCTGCTGAGCTGGCTACTGCTGAGGGTCTCAGATATGTCTATATCGGTAACATGCCGGGCGCCGGTGCCGAGGATACAATTTGTCCATCATGTGGCAAGAAGGTGGTTGACCGCAGCGGGTTCAGGGTGATATCACTCTCTCTCGATAAGGGCAAATGCAGCTGTGGTACCACCATCCCCGGGGTGTGGAGCTGAATTCATCACAAAAACATCCAACAACAGTGAGATGAAACTTTCTGAGGCAAAGCAAAGAGTCGGAGAGTTAAGAAGGAGTATTGATAGACATAATCATAGCTATTATGTTCTCAATCAGCCCACTATTACTGACTTCGAATTTGACCTGCTCCTGAATGAGCTACAGACAATTGAAAAAAAGTTTCCGGAACTGGTAACTGCTGACTCACCTACCATGAGGGTTGGCAGTGATCTGACCGGCAGTTTCACCACAGCGGCACACCGCTGGCCCATGATGTCACTGGCCAACAGCTACAGCCGTGATGAGATCACTGCATTTGCCGAGAGAGTAGCACGTGCCCTCGGCTATGAGCCGGAGTATGTATGTGAGCTGAAGTATGACGGTGTCTCCATCAGCCTCACCTATGAGTCTGGTCTGCTGGTCTCTGCCGTCACCCGTGGTGATGGTACCGTCGGTGATGATGTCACTGTCAATGTGCGGACTATCAGGAGTATTCCGTTGCGGGTTGAGGCTCCCTCCCTCCCCGGGTCATTTGTGATTCGCGGTGAGATATATATGCCCCGTGCCGGCTTTGACAAGCTTAACAGCCGCCGTATCAGCAATGGTGAGCTCCCCTTTGCCAATCCGCGCAATGCGGCTGCCGGCACCCTCAAGCTGCTTGATCCCAGGAGTGTTGCCGCCCGTCCCCTCGATTGCTATCTCTATTATCTCTTTGGAGATGAGCTGCCTCACGCTACACACTATGACAATATCATGGCGGCGCGCGACTGGGGTTTTCGTACCCCTGACATTATTGAACGTTGTCAGGGTATAGAGGAGGTGCTCAGCTTTATCGATGAGTGGGAGATTAAGCGCAGTGAACTACCCTATGATACTGACGGGGTGGTTGTCAAGGTCAACTCACTGGAGGCACAGCATCAGCTTGGGAGCACAGCCAAGTCGCCCCGCTGGGCCATTGCAGCCAAGTATGCTGCTGAGCAGGCTGTCACTCAGCTGCTCTCAGTAGATTATCAGGTGGGCAGGACAGGCACTGTTACTCCCGTGGCAAACCTTCAGCCTGTACAGCTGGCAGGCACCACCGTCAGGCGCGCCTCCCTCCACAACAGTGATCAGATAGAGCTTCTGGGGCTCCACTGTGGTGACTATGTGACCATTGAGAAGGGTGGTGATATCATTCCCAAGATCACAGGTGCCGACCCCGGCCGCCGGCAGCCGGGCGCTGCCCCTGTCACCTTCCCGGTGAGGTGCCCTGAGTGTGACACTCCCCTGGTACGCAATGAGGGTGAGGCCAGCCACTACTGTCCCAACTACCTGCACTGCCCTCCCCAGATCAAGCGACGTATCATACATTTCGCCTCGCGCCGTGCGCTCGATATTGACGGGCTGGGTGAGGAGACGGTAGAGCTGCTCTGGTCGCACGGACTGATACGTGATGTTGCTGACCTCTATAGCCTGACACATGATCAGATAGCTTCACTGGAGAGGATGGGTGACAAGTCAGCCTCCAATATACTGGCCGGCCTGAAGGAGTCACTGACGGCACCATGGCCACGAAAACTGTTTGCCCTGGGTATCAGGCATGTGGGAGAGACTGTCGCCAGGATACTGACCACAGCATTCGGTGATATTGAGAGCCTCATGGCAGCTACTGAAGAGCAGCTCACCGCGCTGCCTGATATCGGGCCACGAATCAGCAGCAGCATAAGGGAGTTCTTCTCTGATAGAGACAATATTGATATTGTGAGGAGGCTGAAGGAGGCAGGGATGAGCTTTGAGGGTATCCAGGCAGCTGTGAGGAGCGGTGGGGTGCTTGAGGGCATGACGATAGTCCCAAGCGGTTCATTTGTGAATTTCACCAGGGCAGAGATTATTGCAGCTATTGAGACTGCCGGAGGCAAAGCTGGCACGTCAGTCACGGGTAATACATCACTGATAGTTGCCGGAAGCAGTATGGGTCCTTCCAAGAGGGCAAAAGCTGACTCATTGGGTATTCCCGTCATCACAGAAGGGGAGTTCATCAAAATGATCAAAGAATAATTGCTGACCCTTTCCATCTAAAAACAAAAAATAGATAGGTTTGTAGTGTCATGGGAATTTTTTACAACCTGAGGCTGGCAGCCGGTACGGTCAGGCTGCGCCGGCAGCGCGCCGAACTGCGGAGGGTAGCCGTGAGCTTTTGTCTTGACAATGTGCAGAGGGTCGGAATTCTGTGGGACGGCTCATATGAGCATGATTTTCAGCATATATCAGCACTCAAGAGGCAGCTTACCGACTCCGGCAGGAGTGTGGAGGTGATAGTCTGGATTCCCGGCAAGAGTGTTCCTGATAAGCTTACCGGCCTCAGTTACCTTAAGTTTTTGCGTCGCAGCGATCTCAAATGGAACCTTTTTCCGGTCTCAGATGATGTACAGCGCTTCATGAATACCAGTTATGATCTGCTTATTGACATCAACCCTGCAGCTCTTTTTCAACTGCAGGTGATTGCCGGGCTCTCGCCGTCACCCATGAAGGTTGGCCCTGATCTCTCTGCCAATCCGGAGTCTGCCCCCTATGATCTGATGATAAAGGCTCCCGGCCAGTTCAGCACCGCCCTCTTCCTTGAGAATGTGATGCACTACCTTGCTCTGATCAAGCCTCCGGTAACAGGATGACCATCTGAACGGAGTGGCCATCTGAACGGGGAGGCCATCTGGACGAAGTGGCTATCAGGCCGGAATGGTGATCAGGCCGGAATGATGATCAGACTGCTGCCGGGGCATCATCTGCTCCCCTGCCGTGGCAGTGTTTATATTTCTTTCCACTGCCGCAGGGGCAGGGCTCATTTCGTCCCACCTTCTTCTCAACCCTCACCGGTGCCATCTGTCGTTGCTGCTGTTCAGGCGCTCCCCGGCCACCGCTGCTGCTGTAGCTGTCAAAGTCACTCTTCTGTGTCCGCAGCCTGCTATGGTCTGTCTGTCTGCGTCGCTGTGCCTCTTTCACATTGTCAGATGCCACCGGTATTGTTCCCTTCATCAGCAGGCTCACAACATCCTGGTTCACCTTGTTTATCACTGTCTTGAACAGTTCAAACGACTCAAACTTATATATCAGCAGCGGGTCTTTCTGCTCATAGGTAGCGGCCTGTACCGCCTGTTTGAGGTCATCCATCTCTCTCAGGTGTTCACGCCATGCATCATCGATGGTTGCAAGTACTGCTGTCTTCTCAAATGAGCGCAGCAGCTCCTTCCCCTCGCTCTCCACTGCTGCTTTCAGGTTGGTGATGACGTTATAGGTACGTACCCCGTCGGAGATAGGTACCACTACGTTCTCATAGGTGCCTGACATCCTCTCATAGACATCTTTCAGTACCGGGTATGCCGTGGCAGATATCAGGTCGCTCTTACGGCGGTATGCCTGCAGCACCTTTGCATAGACAGCATCTATCACCTCCTGGTCACCACCCTTTAGAAACATCTCCTTGGGCAGGGGTGAGTCGACCGAGAGTGATCTTATCAGTGCCAGCTGAAACTCTTCCCATGCAGAGAGCTCTTTGTATGTAGTAGTTACGTTTTCGGTTACATCATACATCATGTTTGCAATGTCCAGTGCCAGCCTCTCACCCAGCAGTGCATGCCTCCGCTTGCTGTATATGACCTCGCGCTGTGAGTTCATCACATCGTCATATTCAAGCAGTCTTTTCCTTATCCCGAAGTTGTTCTCCTCCACCTTCTTCTGTGCCCTCTCAATTGACTTGGTGATCATCTGATGCTGTATCATCTCCCCATCTTTCAGTCCCAGCCGGTCCATTATACCGGCTATTCTCTCTGATCCGAAGAGTCGCATCAGGTCATCCTCCAGGGAGACAAAGAATTGTGATGATCCGGGGTCACCCTGACGTCCGGCACGTCCCCTCAGCTGACGGTCTACCCGTCGCGACTCATGTCTCTCGGTGCCTATGATAGCCAGTCCGCCTGCCTTTTTTACCTCCGGCGTCAGCTTAATGTCAGTACCCCTACCTGCCATATTGGTTGCAATGGTTACGGTACCCGATTTGCCTGCCTCAGCCACAATATCAGCCTCCCGCTGGTGTAGCTTGGCATTGAGCACGTTATGCCTGAGCCCCTTCATCTTCAGCATTCGGCTCAGCAGTTCTGATATCTCCACCGAGGTGGTACCTACGAGCACTGGTCTGCCTGCCTTATGCAGGCTCACTATCTCATCAATGACGGCGTTGTACTTCTCACGTTTGGTTTTATAAACCAGGTCTTCACGGTCATCTCTTATTATCGATACGTTGGTAGGTATAACCACCACATCGAGCTTATATATATTCCAGAATTCACCTGCCTCAGTTATGGCTGTGCCGGTCATCCCCGCCAGCTTATGGTACATCCTGAAATAGTTCTGCAGGGTGATGGTTGC
This sequence comes from uncultured Rikenella sp., assembly GCA_964537135.1. Lineage (GTDB taxonomy): Bacteria > Bacteroidota > Bacteroidia > Bacteroidales > VadinHA17 > SR-FBR-E99. The sequence goes on along the minus strand of CAZHZC010000006.1, from coordinate 112,221 downwards.
ATATGTCTGTGTGGAAGCCTCCACCTTCACATTCTCCTTGGCTTCGATAGCCTGGTGGAGCCCGTCGGAGTAGCGTCGTCCTTCCAGTATACGTCCGGTCTGCTCATCAACAATTTTCACCTTATTGTCCATCACCACATACTCCACATCCTTCTCAAACAGGGTGTATGCCTTCATCAGCTGCGTCATGGTATGTACCCTTTCCGACTTCATTGCAAAGTCCTGCAGGAGCTCATCCTTGGCTCGCATCTTCTCTTTCTCATCGGTTACGTTTCTCTCGATGTCAGCTATCTGGCTGCCCACGTCAGGCAGTACAAAGAAGCTGGCATCTTCCACTGAGGTTGAGATGAGGTCATGGCCCTTCTCTGTCAGCTCAATGGAGTTGGCCTTCTCATCAATCACAAAGTAGAGCTCTTCAGTAACCCTGGGCATCTCCTTGGAGTTGTTCTGCATAAAGAAGTTCTCAGTCTTCTGCAGCTGTGATCTGATACCCTCTTCGCTGAGATATTTGATCAGGGCGCTGTTCTTCGGGAGGCCCTTGTATGCCCTGAGCAGCAGCATACCGCCCTTCTCGGTATCATCCTCTGCCAGCAGCTTCTTTGAGTCGGCAAGCAGCTGTGTCACCAGGCGGCGCTGTGCACTGACCAGTTTCTCCACCTTGTGCTTGTACTCATCAAACTGCATGGTATCACTCTTGGCTGTCGGTCCTGAGATAATAAGTGGTGTTCTTGCATCATCAATCAGTACCGAGTCCACCTCATCGACGATGGCATAGTGATGTTTTCTCTGCACCAGGTCTTCAGGGTTTATGGCCATGTTATCACGCAGGTAATCAAACCCGAACTCATTGTTTGTGCCGAAGGTGATATCAGAGTTATATGCCTTCCGGCGTGCCAGTGAGTTGGGCTCATGCTTATCGATACAATCGACGCTCATTCCATGGAACTCATAGAGGGGCCCCATCCATTCGGAGTCGCGCTTGGAGAGGTAGTCATTGACAGTCACGATATGTACACCTCTGCCTGCCAGCGCATTGAGGAATACGGGCAGGGTTGCCACCAGTGTCTTACCCTCACCGGTAGCCATCTCTGCTATCTTCCCTTTATGGAGTGCCACTCCTCCTATGAGCTGTACATCATAGTGTACCATATCCCATACGATCTCATTTCCTCCTGCCAGCCACCGGTTTTTCCAATATGCCTTGCTCCCCTCAACAGTTATTGAGGGTCTGTGTGCTGCCAGCTCACGGTCCCACTCCCTGGCTGTCACCTCCAGCAGTTCATTCTCCTTGAACCGGCGGGCTGTCTCTCTCACGATTGCAAAGGCTACCGGCAGCACCTCATCAAGCTTCTTCTCTATCTTCTCCAGCACCTCCTTATCGAGCTTGTCTATCTGGTTGTAGAGCTCCTCCTTGACATAGACATCATCTTCATTTTCAGCCTTATGGCGCAGGGCAGCTATCTCTCTCTCCTCCTGCGATATAAAGTCACGCATCTCACTCCTGAGGTTTTGGCTTCTGTCACGCAGCTCATCATGTGACAGGCTGGTCAGCTTGTCAGCCTCCTGTCTTATCTTCCCCACATAGGGATTTATCTCTTTCAGATCCCTCTCTTCCTTGTTACCCAGAAACAGTGATAGTACTTTATCAACAACGCTCATCTCTCTTTTCTTAAAAACTATACAAAATTAATATAATTTACGGTTTCTTCAGGTAAAACAGAAGCAGGTCATTCACCTGTATTGTCATGTAGGGTACTGACACTCTTCCACGGGCATCGCCACATCTTTCCATGAGTGGCCTATGGTCTGTCAGACGGTCACCTCAACAGAGAGAGCCGGATCTCTCCGGCTCCCTTAAGCAAATTGTTTTGTTTATCCTGGTGGGTCACCCAGATTCATGATGAAGTTCCTACAGGTTTATCATGAATTCACCCTGCTTTCATGGCAGGATCACCCTGCACTTATGGTGAAGTCACTCCTCACTCCTCAGTTTCAGGATGTCGCGGTCAAGCATATATAGTCCTTTCGATCCGGCAAGTTTCAGCTTATCGATGACGGCCTGAACACTGCTCTCCTCTTCAACCTGCTCTTCAACAAACCATTGTATCCAGTTTACGGTAGCATAATCCTTCTCACCCATTGCTACTTCGAGCACCTCATTGATGCTGGCTGAGATAAATTTCTCATGTTTCAGCACCTCATCAAACAGTTCTGCCACCCCCGGATAACTTACCGGCGGCTTGTCAAATGCCGGTATCTCAGCTTTACTGCCCCGTTCATTGACATATTTTATGAATCTCAGCATATGGTCTCTCTCCTCTTCTGACTGTGCGTAGAGCCATGCAGCTATTCCAGGCAGTCCTTCACTCTCTGCCCAGGAGGCCATTGCAAGATACAGGTTTGAGGAATAACCCTCCCGTTCTATCTGACGGTTACATATCTCAGCTAGTTTTTTTGTAAGCATACTTTTCAAATTTACTGTTGTGATTATTTTATCCTTTCAGGAAAAACAATGGCCGTCGAAAAATGTTTATCCTATCATTTTTTTGACTGACTGCACCAGTTCTGATGGGTGAAACGGTTTTGAGATTACCATATCTGCTCCCAGTTTACCTGCAATCTTCAGGTAGCTTCCCGGTCCCGCTTTCCCTCCCCCGCTGATAGCTATAAACCGTGTTTCCGGCTTTATCTCCCTGATTTTCATCATCACCATCAGGCCATCCTCTTCAGGCATCAGCAGGTCTGTAATCACCAGATCAACCACTGATGGTCTAAACTTCGCCAGTGCCTCTCTGCCGTCTCCGGCAGTTATGACAATATATTTACGGTTTTCGAATGTCATTCTCAACATCTCCCGCAGCTCAACGTCATCTTCTACTATCATTATGCCTGCCATTGTCTTCTACTGCTACTATTTTCTTTCTCCTGTTCCACTCTTACCTGCCTTCATTTCCGGTATTGAAACTTCAACGGTAGTTCCCTCGTCAACAGCTGAGGTTATACGTATCACTCCCCCCATCTCCCGTACCAGGTCGCTCACCACGGTGAGTCCAAGGCCGGTTCTCTTCTGATCACCTGTGGTATAGAAAGGTCTGAATTTTGCTCTCTCTCCTTTGGCATCCATTCCCTTTCCTGTGTCTCTGAAGCTGATCAGTACATACCTTCCCTCTGCTCCATCGCTCCCATCACTCACGTTTCTTCCCTCGCTTTCGCCACTCACGTTTCTTACCTCTCTTTCGTCACTCTCTCCTTTTTCGTCTCCGTCAGTACCTTCAGCGGTTCTGGTTACCGTGGCAATCACTTTACCCTCCTTCTCACCGATAGCCTGTACCGCGTTGAGCAAAATATTAAGTATCACCCTGAAGAGCTGTGCCGGTGGTACCAGTACGGCTGCTCCCCGCGCCTCTATACAGCTGCTTACTGTAATACCTTTGGGTATTGATGGTTTAATATGGTCAATGGTATCATTCAGCACCTCATCAACTCTCACCGGTTTTCTGTCGAGAGTAGCCCTTCTGCCCATCTCCAGCAGCTGTGCTGTCAGCTCTCTGGCTCTGTCGGTTGCCCTTATGATGCGTCTGATGTTCTCCTCTGCCTCACTCCTCTGCTGAAGGTTCTCCAGCGCCATCTCTCCATATCCGTAGATAAGGGTCAGCACTGAGTTGAGGTCATGTGCCACTCCGGCTGCGAGGGCTCCGATACGGGCATCTGATGTACCCTTCACACCTTTCATCTCTCTGCTCCCTGCCCGCGCCGCTGCTCTTCTGATATTGTCACTCTTTTTCATTATGGTCACTCAAAATCAAGGTTAAAGCGCTTTTTCAGGTCTCTGAGTGATGGGTTCTGTGCTGCCAGGTGGTTAAACTTCTGCTCATCCGAATAGAGCACCTCACCCCTGTCAGTTGACTCTACCACGGTCTGCAACCTGACTGAGCCATTGTTCAGTCTCTTTCTAAGGTGCTCTTCCAGGCGCTGCCTGAAGTTATGATCAAAGGTCTCCTTCAGTGCGAGGTTATCGAGTCTGAGTATTATTGTTCCGTCAGCCTCTGCCCCGGGCTTCAGTGAGAGCAGTGTCACTGATATCCTGGGGCTCTCCTCCTTTATCTCTTCAGCGAAGCTGCTCCATACCTCTGACAGCTGCTCCTGTGTGAACTCACTGTTACCCATTGCAGTGATCGCCTCCTGCTCTGGTTCACCCACTCCCTCATCACCTTTTACTCTTCCAGCCATCACATCCCTTATAGAGATTTTTGCCGGTTCACCCTGAGCATGCATAGTGCCGGTTACGGGTGGGGCTGGCGTGCGTAGCGGCGGAGCTGTAACGTTAGTGGCAGTGGTTGTAGTAGTGGCCTCAGATGTGCTAACAGCCTCACTAACAGTGTCAGGCGATCTATCTGCAGGTGTGACGGCAGGTGGTGTGGCTGTGCCAGGAGGTACAGCCACCGCCACGGGCAGATCACCGTCGACCGTCACCGGTGATGGTACGGCTTTTTTTTTTGCTTCATCTGCCCCTTCTCCCTCTTCAGCGGTAATATTGATAATATTACAGAGACGCAGCAGGGCCAGCTCAACATGCAGTCGCTGGTTTTTGCTGGCGCGGAAGTTGAGCAGTGAGTGAGAGCCTATATCGAGTGCTGTATAGATAAAAGGAAGGGGAGCTACGGCCGCCTGGCTACGATAGCGTTCTCTTATAAGGGGTGAGGTCTCAAGAAGTTTTACCGTTACCTCATCACGGCTTACCAGCAGGTCACGCAGGTGGCTGTTGAGGCCAGCCATAAAATTGTACCCGTCGAAGCCTTTACTTAGTATCTCATTGAATATCAGCAGTACCGATGTCACATCGCCTTTCAGTGCGGCATCGGTTATACTGAAATAGTATTCATAGTCGAGCACATTGAGGTTGGCTATCACATCAGCATAGGTGATATTTCGTCCGCTGAAGCTCACTATCTGGTCAAAGATAGAGAGTGCATCACGCATGGCTCCGTCAGCCTTGGTTGCAATTACGTGCAGCGCCTCATGTTCCGCAGTCACCCCCTCATTGCCTGCCACCCAGCTCAGGCGCCCCACAATATCATCAACTCCTATACGGTTAAAGTCAAATATCTGGCATCGTGAGAGTATGGTAGGTATGATCTTATGTTTTTCGGTGGTAGCCAGAATAAATATAACATGTGCCGGGGGCTCTTCAAGGGTCTTAAGAAATGCATTAAAGGCCGACTGTGAGAGCATGTGCACCTCATCTATTATATAGACACTGTATCGTCCTATCTGAGGCGGTATTCTCACCTGATCGGTCAGGTTTCGTATATCGTCAACACTATTGTTTGAGGCTGCATCCAGCTCATGTATGTTGAATGAGGCCTGTGAGTTGAATGAGGTGCACGATTCGCAGCTGTCACACGCTTCGCCCTCACTGGTCAGGTCACTACAGTTGATGGTTTTGGCAAAAATACGGGCGCAGGTGGTCTTTCCCACTCCCCGGGGCCCACAGAAGAGGTAAGCCTGTGCAAGCAGGTTATTCCTGATGGCATTCTTCAGGGTTGTGGTAATAGTATCCTGCCCTACCACCATGTCAAAGGTTGCAGGCCTGTATTTTCTGGCAGAAACAATAAAGTTATCCATCCCGTGTTAAACAGTATATAAACATACAGCACACAAATATAGTCAAATAGTTTTCCTTTTATTTTTTTTAAAAATTAATTGTCTTACTTTTGCATCCCGATTTATTTAACCCAAATTAAAGCAATTAAGAGATGTTGAATCAGTACGAAACCGTTTTCATTGCAACTCCCGTTTTGTCTGAGAATCAGATGAAGGAAGCGGTTCAAAAATTCAAGAAGATCATCACTGACAATGAAGGTGAGATTATTCATGAAGAGAACTGGGGACTCAAGAAGCTCGCTTACCCTATTCAGAAGAAGTCGACCGGGTTCTATTACCTGATCGAGTTCAGGGGGCCGGGTGAGCTGGTAGACAAGCTGGAAGTTCAGTACAGGCGTGATGAGCGTATCATCCGTTTTCTGACGTTCCGAATGGACAAGTATGCCATTGAGTATGCTGAGAAGAAGAGAAAGATGAAAGAAACCGAAAAAATCAGTGAGGAGTAATCATGGCACAGGGAAGTTCAGAAATCAGGTACCTGACACCGCCGTCAGTAGAGATCAAGAAGAAGAAATACTGCAGGTTCAGGAAGAACAAGATCAAGTATATTGATTACAAGGATCCGGAGTTTCTTAAGAAGTTTCTCAATGAGCAGGGAAAGATTCTTCCCCGCCGTATCACCGGTACCTCACTTAAGTATCAGAGGCGTGTGGCCAGGGCTATCAAGCGCTCGCGACACCTTGCCATGCTGCCATATGTTGCTGACCTTTTAAAGTAGTGGAGGATTAGAGATGAAGATTATACTTAGGCAGGATATAGAGAAGGTCGGACAGAAGGATGATATTGTCACTGTCAAGACCGGTTATGCAAGGAACTATCTGATTCCGAGGGGTTATGCTATTCAGGCAACTGAATCGGCCATCAAGGTTCATAATGAGAACCTGAGGCAGCGGGCCCATAAGGAGGAGAAGATAAGGCAGGAGGCCGAGGAGCTGGCAGCCAGGCTGTCAGAGCTGAAGCTGGTGATCGGAGCCAAGGTCAGCTCCGCCGGCAAGATCTTCGGGTCAGTAAATACCATTCAGCTGGCTGAGGCCTTTGGTGAGAAGGGCTTTGAGATTGACCGCCGGAACATTCTCCTTGAGGAGGATGCTATAAAGGAGACCGGCAACTACAAGGCTGTTGTCAAGCTTCACCGTGAGGTAAAGGTTGAGGTTGACTTCGAGGTGGTATCTGAATAATTAGCAACAATCATACAATGACAGACCAGAAGAGGCTGTCCCAATTCCCTGGGCAGCCTCTTTCTGTTGTGGTAACGCCTTTACTCTCACCGTTTAGGTCTCTGACGTCTCTACGCCTTCACCGCCACCGTATCTATCTCTATCAGTGCATCCAGTGGCAGCCCTTTGACGGCAAATGCTACTCTGGCGGGCTGTTCTGTAGTGTAATAACGTGCATACACCTCATTCATAGCCTTGAAGTTTGACATATCGGAGAGCAGGCAGGTAGACTTGACCACCTCACTCAGGGTGTAGCCGGCAGCCTCAAGTATGGCCTTAATATTTTCAAGCACCTGTGTTGTCTGTTCAGTGATTCCCCCCTCAACGATCTTTCCGGTAGCGGGGTCAATCGGTACCTGTCCGGAGATATAGAGTGTTCCGTTGGCCTCCACAGCCTGACTGTAAGGTCCGATAGCTCCTGGTGCAGAGCTGGTTGCAATAATTTTTTTCATGGTAATCTTTTATTTTTGAAGTTAATAATTTTCATGATAGTCTTTCCGTCTCTCATATTTAAGATCCTGCAGCATGCTGCCTCTTGCCCTGATGGTAAAGTTCCAGCTCTTCATATATCCTGTTGGTATCCATGAGAAGCTCATATCCCAACAGTGCAGGTCACGGCTTATTCCCACCCTTGTCATGGTTATCTCCTTCTGTTTGAAGTCATACCCGGTATTATAGTTTATTGCCATCCTGGGAGTAAGCTTCACATCGCCTGAGATGGTCAGTGCCTGGTTCACCGTTTCCTTGATTCCCGGCTTACTGTAGTTGAAGTTGTATGCCATTCGAAGTGACCATGGTACATCGAACCGTGCATAGCCATACTCATCGAGGTTTTGATTTGCCAGCGGCAGGTTGCTGCGTGGTGCTGTCCCGTCCGATACCGGCTCCCCGGCTGCTGCTCCCTGTTGCCGGCCGCTACGCTCTCTGTTACCCAGCAGCTGCCCCAGGTCAAAGTCGATACTGGTGTTGAAGCTGGTCATACGTGCCAGCCCCTGTCCCTGGCTCAGGGCCGAGTGTCTGATGGTTCTCCCCTCCTCGTTCATTCCGTAGAGTGAAAAGAGGGCGCTTGCCTGCAGGTTAATATTCTGTGCCAGGGTGGTACGGAACGCCATATTGACCGGTGACCAGTTCAGTGAGTCGGTAAAGATATTGTAATTGGTATTCAGGGAGAGGTTCTCTATCAGCTTAACCTTACGTGGCTTACCGGTAGTATCGTTTCTGGCATAGACCTTTGCCTCCACGATATTGGAGAGGCTGAATGAGACAGAGCCCGACCGGCGGCCGGTTGAGGGGGTGCCGTAGATACTGCCTTCATATATTGAATAGTTCACCATGCGTCCTGATGTATCAGCCTGTACCATTCTGAACATATCACTCGTCAGACGTTCAGTGTCAGGTGAGTAGGAGAAGCTTACCGAGGGTCTCATCACATGTCTCACCGACTCCAGTCGCGACCTCTTGCCGGTAAGCTGGAAGAGGCCATACACTGTGGGATTGAAGGAGGCGCTGATACCGGGTACCAGGGCCTGCCCGTAGGTAAATCCCCTGATGGTATCGTTTACCACTGAAGGGACAACCAGATTTCTCGATTCATCATAATGGTCCGGGTCCCACCTCTTCTCTATCTTCTGCGTATAGAGCATACCGGTATATCGCAGGGAGGGTGATATTGAAAAGTTGTTGAACGGCCTTATCTGGAAGCTGAGCGGTACCTCATGCTTAAAGCCGTTCTTCATCCCGCCCCACACACTACTGGTAAAGAGGAGGCTGTCATAGGTATCTATCTGATTCTCAAAAGATGCGGTATACTGGGTGGTAATGTCATGGTACCACCTGCTTTTGCCGGCAAACTTTTTCGGCTTAAACGGGTAGATACGTGATACTGAGAAGCTTCCCTTGGGCAGATTGAGCCTCATCGTCTTGTTCTGAACGTTCTGTGAATGGTTGAGGCTGGTGGAAAAGTTGAAGGGTGTACCCGCCCAGATACGCTGGTAGCTAATACTTGACTGCCGCTGCGTGGTCACATGTTCTGTTACATCATAGCTGTTGTTACGGTCATAGCCGCTGGAGCTCATATTGACGCTGGCAGAGAAGCGTGAGCCGGGATTGGCCTTGGGATCCTGCGTATGTGTCCAGTTAATCTTGTAGTTGGTGCTCTTGCCATAGTCAGGCATCCCGCGGTAGCTGTCAATATTGTTGGCATAACTGAAGGCGAGTGATCCTGAGAAGCGGTACCTCAGCCGGTAGTTGGTAGCAGCATCGGCCAGCCAGGTGCCATTGGTATAGATGGTGCCGGTCATCTTGAGATCAAAATAGTCGCTCAGAGCAAAATAGTACCCTCCGTTTGAGAGGTAGTAGCCTCTTCGTGCCTCCTGGCCATACCTGGGCATGACAATGCCTGAGGCACGCTTATGCTGTACCGGGAAGAATCCGAACGGGAGTACCAGTGGCAGCGGGATATCTGCCACCACCATGTAGGCCGGGCCGGAGACGATCTTCTCACCCGGGTAGACCTTCGCTTTAGGCAGTGCGAGGTAGAAGTGAGGCTCCTCGGCATCACAGGTGGTAAACCGGCTGCGGTTGACATGGAGGGTGCCATCATCATGCCTCTTGGTGGTCAGGCTCTGCAGGTAGCCACCCTCCTGCTCGGTGGTAACATTACGTATGATACCCTGTTTTGATTTGAAGTTATAGGTGAGCTCCTCTGACTCAAACTCCTCTGCTCCATCCTTATAGACCGGCTTACCAATTTTAACCCCGGCAGTGTCACGCCTGAAGGTGGCAAAGACTGATCCACTATCCATATCCAGCACAACCGAGTCGCCCTTAAGCTCCATGGTACCATAGTTGAGCTTTGAGCTCTGAACCAGGAACACCTTTCTCTGTCGCAGGTCGGTCTTCATATAGCCGTCTGATACGTAGTCGATCGGTTCATCTACAGCGTCAGGTGAGAGGATCAGTTTTTGCTTCGTCAGGGTGGTATCGTTCTCCCACAGGGTCTCCGGACCGGCGGGAAGTGTGTCTGATGCAGGCCTAACGAGAGGAAGGGTGTCCGGTGCGGGCCGAAGGGAAGACAGGCTATCTGGTGCATGCCTAACGAGAGGAATGGTATCTGGTGCAGACTGAGAAGCACGAAGAGTATCTGTTGCAGCCTTTATGGCAGGAAGAGTATCCGTTGCAGGCCGGGGGGCACCAATTATTGAATCTGGCAGGGCGCTAATGGCTGTTTCACCTCTTAGAGGCTCCTGTGCATGGATTGCCGTTATAAAGAGCAGCGGCATAATAGTTGCTACCAGCACTCTTTGTGCAGCAAAATGCAAGTTAAATGCTATTTTTGCGAAAAATTCAAGCATCTCTGGAGGGCCAGCGACAAAACTAATTAAAATTCACTCAGCAGTAATGCGGCAGAATACCAAAATAAGAGGAGTAGGAGATATTCTGAGGGGCATCCTGATCTTGTCGGCAATAACCATGCCCCTCCTCCTGCATTCACAACCGTTACCTGAGAAGGATCACTGGGTGGTGGTTATTGATGCCGGGCATGGCGGTAAGGACCCCGGAGCTCTTGGCAGCAAGGCCCGTGAGAAGAATATCAACCTGGCGGTAGCCCTCAAGACAGGTAACTATATCACCAGCTACCTGAATGATGTCAGGGTGATCTACACCCGTAGTGATGATACCTTTATCGGGCTGGCTGAACGTACCGCCATTGCCAACCGCCACAAGGCTGACCTTTTCATATCGATACACTCCAATGCAATGGATGATAAACGCTTCACCGGTGCCGAGACATACGTGCTGGGTCACACCAATGATGAAGCAAATCTCAAGGTGGCGATGAAGGAGAACTCGGTCATCACCTTTGAGCAGGATTACCAGACCAAGTATGCAGGCTTTGATCCCAACTCGGCAGAGTCATATATCATCTTCTCACTGATGCAGAACACCTACCTCAAGCAGAGTACCGAGTTTGCAACCCTGGTACAGGATCAGTTCAGGGAGAGAGTGGGCCGGAAGGACAGAGGGGTGAGGCAGGCCGGGTTCCAGGTTCTGCGGGAGAATGCCATGCCCTCGGTACTTATCGAACTGGCCTTCATCACCAATCCGGATGAGGAGAAGTTCCTCATGTCGGAACAGGGTCAGGATTATATGGCCTCCGCCATCTTCAGGGCATTCAGGGAGTATAAACAGACCATAGACAGCAGGTCAGGCATCAAAAACGGAAGTGGTATCACTGCCAGCCGGTCAGGGACACCGGAGAGCATGAGTACCATAACAACCCAGGAGAAGAGGCCTGATCAGCAGGAGATAACCGCCGCTGCCGGCAACAGTGCCACCCGGGACAGGGAGAGCTCCCCGGAGAGAAAGGAAGAGCAGGCTGCAGGGAGAGGAGATGAGAATGGAGGGATTGACGCCGCGCAGCCGGTAAAAAACGTAGCAGAAGCCACCAGTGACGATGATATCCTCTTTATGGTTCAGATAGCTGCTGTACCTGTCGGCAGAGAGCTGGGCAAAAGCAGGCTGGAGGGTATTGAGCCGGTAACATTGATAGAAGATGGTGGCCGTATTAAATATGCGGCAGGAAAGTTCGTTATATATGATGATGCTCTCAGGGAGCGACGCTCTCTTACGGCAAGGTTCCCTGACGCATTTGTGATCGCACTCCGGGGTGGAAAGATAATTCCGCTCAGAGAGGCCATTGAAGCGAAGAGAAGAAAGTAACAGCTATAGTGAAAAAGAAGATAACCCATGAGGTAAAGGTAGGTGCGATAGCCCTGCTAACGGTCATTGCATTCATACTGATGTATGAGTTTCTGAAAGGTACTGCCCTTTTCACCAGGACAAACAGCTATCATATCATCTATGATGACATTGCTGGTCTTACCGAGTCAAACCCGGTAGAGATCAATGGCTATCAGGCGGGTGTGGTACAGTCTATCCGACTGATCAATGACGGGTCAGGCCGTCTCTATGTATCCCTCTCGGTAGACCGCAAGATCAACATACCAAAGGATAGCAGGGCTGAGATCACCACCGCCTCCCTGATTGCCGGTATGAAGGTGATATTGCGTATGGGCCATGGCAGTGCGATGTGCCACAACCATGATACCATCGGAGGATATGTGGCCACCTCAATCATTGACCGCGTTGGTGATGCCTTCACCCCGCTGGAGTCCAATTTCACCGGTATAGTGGTGAGGCTCGACTCTCTCATAGGCTCACTGAATGCTCTTTTCACCACGCAGATGTCTGATGATATCAGGTCAGCCGTCTCTGATGCCAGTGTAACCCTCTCCGGACTGAAGGAGGTGACCGAGGGGAGGAAGGAGGAGCTGAAATCTATTATCAGTGAACTGCAGGCCTTTACAGCCATACTCTCAACCAGCGGTCCCTCACTCGACACCACACTGCAAAAGCTGGCTGTTATCTCTGATGCGGTAGCCGAATCAGATCCGGGAGCCTCCCTGGCATCACTGCGCTCCTCACTGGAAGGACTCGATACCATCGTAAAAGGTCTTAGCCATGGTGAAGGCTCGGCAGGTAAGCTGATCACTGAAGACTCTCTCTACAATAATCTCAACAGTACTCTTGAGAGTCTCGACCTCCTGATCCGTGATCTCACCAATAATCCCAAAAAATATGTACACTTCTCCCTTTTTGGCAAAAAGGGTGAGTAATTTGTTAGAAAGATGCCAAACAATACACAATCATCAGGTTGCAGTGGCCAAAAAGATTGTGATGTGAAATTTGATATTGAAGACAACCACATCTGCTATTTTCTAACCATTTGGAGACCATTACCTTTTTTATATCTTACTGAAAATGTGTGCAGTATAAATTTTGACCAATGGCCTAAGTTTTAATACTCTGATGGTCATGGCAGTATAGAATAATTGAAAAAGTCAAGGGAAAAAAGTTTTTTTTTTTAGCATTTTTTTACAAATATTGTCACATGTTTCAACTCCCTGAGAGCAGGTTTTTTTAATTTCTATCTAAATGAACAAGTCACATGATGAGGTTTGGAATAACTGTCTGGAGATAATCCGTGACATTGTTCCCTCAGCAAGCTATAAAACATGGTTTGAGCCCATCGTGCCTCTCAGGCTTGAGAAGAACGTACTCACCATTCAGGTTCCAAGTCCTTTTTTTTATGAATATCTGGAAGAGCAGTATATAGATATTCTCCGAAGGACACTCAGGCGTGAGATAGGCAATGATGCCAAGCTTGAGTACAACATCATCATGGAGAATACCGGTTACGCCAATGATAAGTCGTACACCACCCTTAAGTTTCCCTCACAGTACAAGACCAATCTGCAGAACAAACCGGTACAGATCCCTTTTGAGGCTGCAAGACCTGCCATCCGCAATCCGTTTATCATTCCCGGCATCAAGAAGCTTCATTTTGATCCCAGACTAAATCCGGAGTATTCGTTTGCCAACTTTGTGGAGGGTGAGTGCAACCGTCTGGCCCGTTCAGCAGGCATAGCCGTAGGCAACAACCCGGGTGGTACAGCTTTCAACCCGTTGATGATCTATGGTGATTCGGGTCTGGGTAAGACCCATCTGGCACAGGCAATCGGTATCCTGGTCAAGGAGCAGCATCCTGACAAGACGGTCTTGTATGTCAATGCCAATAAGTTCCAGATGCAGTTCGTGGAGTCGGTCAGGAACAACAACAAGAATGACTTCCTCCACTTCTATCAGATGATCGATGTACTGATCATTGACGACGTGCATGAGTTTGCCGGCAAGGAGAAGACCCAGGACACCTTTTTCCATATCTTCAACCATCTACACCAGTCGGGCAAGCAGCTTATCATCACCTGTGACAAGCCTCCTGTAGAGCTTCAGGGTATGGAGCAGCGTCTCCTCTCCAGGTTCAAGTGGGGGTTACTGGCTGACCTACAGAAGCCTGACTATGAGACCAGGCTGGCCATCCTTCGCCAGAAGGCCTACAATGATGGTATTGAGCTGCCTGATGAGATCTTTGAGTTCCTTGCAGAGAACATCTCATCCAACATCAGGGAGCTTGAGTCAGGCCTTATCTCCCTCTATGCACAGTCAACCCTCAACCGTAAGGAGGTGACCCTCGAGCTCGCCCGTCAGATGGTTGACAGGCTTGTACAGACCCAGCGCAGGGAGATCACCATCGACTATATTCAGAAGGTGGTATGTGACTACTACAAGATACCGGTAGAGCAGATACAGAGCAAGACACGCAAGCGTGAGATAGTACAGGCGAGGCAGGTCTCGATGTACTTCTCAAAGAGTCTCACCAAGGCCTCACTGGCCAGTATCGGATCAGCTATCGGCGGGAAGGACCATGCCACCGTTCTGCATGCCTGTAAGACAGTCAACAACCTCATTGATACTGACCGCCACTTCAGGAACCAGATACAGGAGATCGAAAAAAAGCTTAAAGTGTAGAGTATGAGATCAGAGATTGATCATCTGAGATCAGAGTTTTTCAGAATATACGGGGACAAGGCAGAGGAGCCTGTCCTTTTTTTTTCTCCCGGCAGGGTCAACCTCATTGGTGAACATACTGACTACAACAACGGTTATGTCTTCCCCTGTGCACTCGACTATGGTACCTATCTCCTTATCAGACGGTCGGGCCGTGATACGATAAGGCTCAACAGCCTCAATATAGCCGGTGAGGTTACCATACCGGCAGCCACTGCCTACAGCCGGCTGCCAGGCAGCTGGAGCAACTATCCGGTAGGGGTGATCAGTGAGTTTGCTGCCAGGGGATTCTCCATCCCGGGCCTTGAGATGCTCTTTCTGGGTAATATCCCCAACGGGGCCGGACTCTCCTCATCAGCCTCAATAGAGATGGTAACCGCGGTGGCGCTTAATGACCTTACCGGGGCGGGCCTCTCCATGACCGGCATGGTGAAGCTGAGCCAGCATGCTGAGAATCACTTTGTAGGGATGAACTGCGGTATCATGGATCAGTTTGCAGTGGGATTTGGTAAAAAGGATCATGCCATAAGCCTCAACTGTGATACCCTGGAGTATGAGTATGCCCCCCTCCTATTGGGTGACCGCCGCCTGGTCATCACCAACAGCAACAAGCGCAGGGGCCTTACCGATTCAAAGTACAATGAGCGCAGGGCTGAGTGTGAGAGAGCGCTGGAGATCATCTCAGCATCACACAGGCCACTACGTCATCTGAGTGAGCTCACTGCCGGTGATCTGGAGCTGGTTGAGCAGCTTATCACCGACCCTGTCATACAAAAGCGCGTACGGCATGTCATCACCGAGAACATGCGGACCCTCAGCGCTGTCACCGCACTAAAAAACAATGATATAGACAGCTTTGGCAGACTGATGAATGAGTCACATGACTCTCTCCGCAGTGATTATGAGGTGACCGGCACTGAGCTTGACACGCTGGTTTATGAGGGGCGTACCCTTCCCGGGGTGATCGGTACCAGAATGACCGGTGCGGGCTTTGGCGGATGCACGGTATCAATTGTTGAATCACACCATACTGAAGGTTTCATGCTTGAGCTGGGGGCTATCTACAAGGCTGCTACCGGACTAACAGCCGAATTCTATCTGCCGGCTGTTGGGGATGGCGCAAAGAGATGTGACTGAGCAGGATGAAGCATAACAGCTGATTCATTAAAGAGCTTTTAACGAGCCATTAAAGAGCCACGAATGAGCCATTGAAGAGCCATTGAAGGACCATTAATGATCGGTTAAAGATCCATGACACAGCGGAATCCTACTGTGGCGCTGCGATCGAACCCCGGTGACACCAGCAGCTGCATCTGCGTATAGGTTAGCGGCTGTGGCCCTCCCCTGAGATACCACTCACCTGATGCGGGTCTGAACCAGCTGCCACCCCTGATAATATTGAAATAGTAGGCTCCGTCACACCACACATCGGCTGTCATCTGCCACACGTTACCCACCAGGTCAGCAGCACCGTATGGGCTCTCCCCTTTGGGGAAGGCGTCTACCGGTGTTGGTCTGCCAAACCCATTGTTACACTTTGTGGCATGGAACTCATCACCCCATGGCCATTGTCGCTGATCGGTACCCTGTGCTGCCAGTTGCCACTCGGCCTCGGTAGGGAGTCTCTTTCCTGCCCATTGAGCATAAGCCCTTGCATCCTCAATAGTGATCCACACCACCGGATAGCGTTCCTGTCCACTTAGCGGCATACCTCTCTCCCAGTGCCTGAGATAGTTGGAGGTGTCTGCCGGTATATAGCGGGTAGCCCTGATAAACTGGAGGTACTGCTCATTGGTCACCGGATAGCGGTCAATGAGGAAGCTGTCAACCGTTACAGTGATCTCCCTGCCGGTATTTGGATAGGGTATAAACTCATCATTGGCATGGAGACGGTAGGTTATGGTGGCTGCCGGTACCGTTACCATCTCAGGCGGCACCTCTTCGGGCGGGGTGGTTCTGACTCTTTCGGAAACCATCCAGAGTGGTCCATTACCAGCTCTTACTACCCTCTCATCCAGAAGTATACCCTCACTGTCGGTCAGCTCTATCACTATCTTCTCTCCTGCAACACCAAATAGCTCACCGGCATTGATCCAGCTCTCTGCCGGCGCTGTCACTCTTATACTCTTCCTGTTATATCCGGGAGCACCTGCTGTCACCGTCAGCATACCCTCCACCCCGGCTGCAATATAGAGCCTGTCACCGTCAAGGCGTGCCTTGATGATCCTGGGGAGCAGGGCAACACAATCTACGGTGCTCTCCCTTCTGGTGCCGTCATCAGCGGGGCTCCATCCCTCCAGGCTTACCGGCACCATCAGCTCACCGTTGACATTCAGCGGATCCAGCTCCTCATGCCGGTACAATGATACCAGGTGCCTGGCGGTGGTATCACCCACAGCAAAGAGGGGTCCGCTGTAGCCCCTGTGATCCATTCCGAGCACCGTAAAGATCTGTTTTTCGCCTGCATGCCAGCTATTCACATAGACCTTATCTATACTGCTCTCTATCAAGGGAGTCCAGTTGCCTCCGGTAAAGGCGTCACTGTTATGTCTCAGAATATAGGTAGTCTGTGCGAGATACTCCAGGTCATCCCGGAACCGCTTATCCCTCCCTCCCGGTCTGTACATATTCAGTTCAGTACCATAGCCGTTGAAAAAGGCCACCGAGATCTCACGGTGAAGCAGATCCTCACCAACGTCAGCCACCCTGAAGATGGCGAAATCCGGTCTTACAAGCTTGTTAAGGTTTAATTCCGGACTGAGGAATATGGCGTTGTGTACCCTTGCAGCAACAATACCTGGCATATCTTTAATAACCGGCATCCCTTCTGAATAGAAGACCACCCCTTTTCGTACGCTGTCGGCTGTCTCCTGCAGTACTGCCGATGATCTTGCTTCGGTATCAATTATCACTCCATCGGCTTCCGTCCGCGAGATCATCTCCGTCAGTGCAGTGAGGTGATCCTCATTCCGGGTACTTCTGTCCCACGGGTTATAGGCTATAAATAGCCGGCTCCCCTCCCTTTTTGCCAGGGAGCTGATGCGCCGCAGTGTCTCCGTCCCTCCCGGCAGGTCACGATAGAGATCCCACTGGTTTCTCTCATCAAGCCCGAGACGGGGCCATGAGGGCCATATACCAAAGACATCGACATGGCCGAACAGGCTGTTGTAGTCAGTCAGATAGCGTGAAAAGTGCTCCTCACCGGTGAAGCGGTCAAAGAGCTGCCTGTCCCATGCCATCAGCTGTACCATAAGATAGCTGTTCCTGATCCATTGCAGGTCGTCACGCCGGTATAGCTTATCATCGAAATGGCTGAGGTCATAGAGCCACCGCCGGGCAAACATGGTTCTGAGCCCCTCCTGCCAGCTGCCCTTATAGGTATCAGCATGAATATGATAGGTCACCGACGCTCCGGGTGGCAGTATTGTCTCATACCTGCGGGTGGTACCGTTGCTGGCAGCTGTCCGCCGTGCTATGGCACTCACCGAGATCATGTCGTTTATGGGGAAGGTGGTGAACCCCATCTCCCAGGCGTTGTCAGGCAGTATCACCCCCACCGGACTCCTTCCCGGCAGGAAGAGGTGTGCCCTTGTCAGTGAGGGCGGACCGTAGCTGGTGATCCATGCACTGTTCTCCTTCTCACCAAAGGGTACCACATCAGCCACAGTGATGGTGTCTCTCCAGTTGTTACGCAGTACCAGCTTTGCAATGAGCCCCTCCTTTATGGTGTCTGCAGGTGTATAGGTGGCCTCTATCCCTCCGGGGAAGACCATGATGTAGCCTCCTCCCGACACTCCGGCCGGCACATCGCCTGACTCAAAGTAAACACCCTCAAGCCTGAAGCTGAAGAGCACCCTCGGCTTACTCAGTTTAACCACTGTACTGTCATCAAGGGTGAGTGCTGTAAGAGCAGCACCATTTTCCCTTACAACAGTCATATCAATAAGAGACTGCCCCGCTGCTGTAAGGGAGATAAATAAAAAAAGCAGGAAAAACCGAAACCTATTCACACACATTGGAGTTAAACCTGATATAATTGGCTCCTGAGTAATTGGAGTGCAATTTATGATATTGTATCTTAAAATAAAAACGAAGATGCAGTAAATGAGTTAATTCTGTAAAAATAGATTCAAACGGTCTGCGATAGGGCCGTACGACCGGCAGAGTCATTTCAAGATCAGACTGATGAAGAGAGTCAAATTTAGAGGTTTATTAATAATTATCCTGATACTCACGGCATTAACAGTGATACCCGGATGTGCTTCATCCAAAAAGCGTGAGTATGCTGCTGCCCGTAAAAAGGATTATATCAATACCACACAGCTTGGTCGTAACAAATACTTCTTCTCCAAGCAGTATCAAAAGAAGCTCTACAAATTCAAAAAGAGATAAGATCACTCACAGGTTCACTCCTCACAGCTGACCACCAGTCCGTCCCACGCCAGTGACACATTCACCGGCAGCTCACTGTTCACCTCCTCATGCCTTCCCAACTGGTGTCCTATATGTGTTATATATGCCTTTCGGGGTGATATCTCACGTATCACATCAAGTGCCTCACCCAGGCTGAAGTGCGAGACATGCCTCTCTTTTCTGAGTGCATTCACAACCAGGTATTTCACTCCAATAAGTTTCTCCATCGTCTCCTGCGGAATATAATTGGCATCGGTAACATACGCCATATCACCAATCCTGAAGCCATATATCGGCAGCCGGTAGTGGAATACTCTGAGCGGTATGATCGTATCACCGCCTATGGTGAACGGGTAGTCATCAATGTTGTGGAGATCCATCCTTGGGACGCCGGGATAGCGGTGGTCAGAGAAGACATAGGCATACTCCTTCCTGATGGCGGTCTGAACCCTCTCTTCGGCATATATGTCAATTGCACCCTGGCTCCGGTAGTTGAATGCCCTGAGATCATCCATGCCAGCGATATGATCTTTGTGTTCATGGGTCAGAAGTATCGCATCGACCTTTTTAACCCTGGCGTTGAGCATCTGCTGCCTGAAGTCGGGACCAGCATCAATAACCAGTATATTGAAGTCAGTCTCTACCAGCAGTGAGGAACGTAATCGGTTATCATGTGGATCGGTCGAGGCACATACTGCACAATCACAAGCTATTACAGGCACTCCCTGCGAGGTGCCTGTTCCCAGGAAGGTGATTTTCACCATAACAATTTTCTCTTTGCAAACATAATGCGAAAATGAGAGACCTGCAATAGCCGGCTCACAGCCGGAAGCCTGAGAGAGCATTAAACGGCTACATAGGGATTCAGTCTTGCCACAGGAAAGTGACAGAGCCAATCCGGCATTGAGAGGGCGGCTGTGATGATGAATTATGTATTTTTACCGGGCAAAAGATTTGTTATGAGCGGCAAGCTATATATGATTCCGGTCACCCTGGGCGACTCAGATCCGACAATTTCCATTCCGGATGAAGTGATTACAAAAACCCTGTCACTCAGACTGTTTGCTGTAGAGGATATCCGTTCTGCCAGGCGCTGGCTGCGGAAGCTCGACAGTCACTTTCCGATTGATGAGACACAGTTCTTTCTTATTGGGAAGCACTCTGACCCGGCAGAGGCTTCTCATTTTCTGTCGATTATTGAGTCTGGCAGTGATGGAGGTGTCATGAGTGAGGCGGGCATGCCGGGAGTGGCAGACCCCGGCGCAGTGGTGGTTGCCGGTGCGCATCAGCGAGCTATCAGGGTGATCCCGCTGTCAGGCCCCTCGTCGGTGGCGCTGGCACTGGCTGCCTCGGGGCTCAACGGACAGGCGTTTGCCTTCAACGGGTACCTGCCACATGACAAACAGCAGCGGAGGGATTTTCTCAGGCGCCTTGAGAAGAGATCACAGAGTGGTGAGACACAGATTTTTATGGAGGCACCATTCCGAAACCGCAAGCTGGTTGAAGATATCCTTGCTACCTGTAACCCCGAAACCAGGTTATGCATAGCTGCTGACCTGACCCTCCCCGGTGAGTTTATCCGGACACTGAAGGTGGCCGAGTGGAGTGAGGAGCTGCCCGATATTGACCGTAGACCGGCACTATTCCTGATACTGGCCTGAGTATACTTACAGATGCAAGCCTGAGGACTATTCCTGATACTGGTCTGAGAGCTTTTACAGATGCAAGCCTGAGGTCTTTTTCCGATACAAGCCTGAGGACAATTCCTGAGATTGGCTATTTGCCTGATTGACGCTTCAGCTCTACCACCTCCATATCAAAGAGCAGCGGTGTGTAGCCCGGTATAACCGTATAATAGTACCCATACTGGTCATAAGCGCTGTATCCCATTGAGCCGTATGCCACTTTTGATGGCAGCAGTACCCTGGCCTTTCCCTCCAGTCTCATCTTTTTCAGTGCCAGTGACCACCCCTCTATTATAAACCTTGATCCTACCATTAATATGAAAGGCTTATCAGCATCTATGTTGCTGTCAAACTCCTTTCCATTAAGGAATTTACCTGTGTACCTTACCCCAACCGAATCTCCCTCCTGTATCAGTTCTCCGATACCGGGGGTGAGCTCAATAAAATAGATACCATTTGCATCAGGTGAAACGGTGATCCCGTTCTTTGCCACATAGTCCTGAATAATACTTCGCTCCTCTTCCTCATACTTCTTTGCAGGGTTGCAGGCAACCAATGAGATCATTGCAAGAAGGAGCGGTGCAAGCCAGATTTTTCTTCCCATTTTCCAAAGTTTCTCTCTTTTCATCAAAATCCGTTCCAAACTATTCAATGGTATTAACCCTTAGCCGGTAGATCAGTATTGCCCGGCCCGGTATCTTTTCCCCGTCACCCGTCAGTCCGTATGCCAGGTAAGGAGGTACAATAAAGATAAAGTCACTACCCACCTGCATCATCGTCAGGCCCTCGGTTATCCCGCTCGGCACATCACTGTAACCTACTGTCACCGTCTCCTTTCCGCTATAGCAGAGCTCACCATTCAGCAGGGTACATACGTAGTCAAAGCTTACCCTGTCACCACTACCGGGGTTCTCTCCAGCACCATCCTTCACCACAGAGTACCATAATCCGGTAGCTGTCTCGGTAAATTTCTGCCCGGTACTGTCTAAATAGCCCTGAATCTCATTACGGTCCTGGCTGATCCTTTCCCTGTTGAGTTCTATCAGCTCAGCTTCGGTTCTTGCGGGGGGCCTGCTCCTGTTGTCAGGTTTGTTCTGGCAGTTGGTGGCGACAAGAGTCACCACTATTATTGTCAGGAGTATCTCTCTCATTTTCTTATCTCCCTGGCTGCTCTCTCCAGTTCCTTCCGGAATGAGGGGAGTTTCTGCTCAAAGTGTCTGATCACCTCATGCACTGATCCTTTCATCTCCCCTCCGGCAGCATTGCGATGGCCACCGCCGTTGAAGCATTTGCGTGACAGCAGGTTGGCATTGAAGTTCCCTTTTGAGCGTAGTGACATCTTGACAAAACCGCTTCGTTCCACAAAGAGTACTGACAACACTATATCCTTCATTGTCAGTAGCACGTTTGCGAAGCCCTCCGTATCACCCTTAACGTAGTTGAACTCCTCCAGATCCTCCCTGGTGAGCCAGATATAGGCTGTATGCAGGCTTTCATGTACCACCATCCGGTTGTGCAGTGCAAACCCCTTTAGCCTCATACGGTCAGGTGAAAAGTTACTGAAGATATGGTTATAGACCCTCTCCCGGTCAACGCCCTTGTCGAGCAGAGAGCCTACCGTCCGCATTGTATCACCGCTGATAAACCCATGTTCAAAATTGCCCGTATCAGTAACAATACCTACATAGACAGCTGTCAGAAACTGCTGGTCATCAAACTCACCCCCAGCCATATCATTAACCAGAAAGTATATAAGTTCAGAGGTAGAGCTACGTCCCACATCAGATATCACCAGTTCGGCAAAGCTGCCAGGGTCAGGGTGATGGTCTATCATTATCTTGCGGGCAGCCGATTTTATTACCGGCTCTTCTGCCCTGCCCATTCTGGAGGTATTGTTGAAGTCAACCATAATAATAAGGTCAGCCTCGTTTATCAGGCTGCTCCCCTCCTCAGAGTGATAATGGAAGTCGAGGACAAGGTCGGCATCGGTCATCCACAGCAGGAACTTCTGCAGTGAGTTTGGTGAGATCATGCGGGCATCCTTTCCTCTGGAGATAATCCATCGTCTTAGTGCCAGCATTGAACCGATAGCGTCGCCATCAGGGTTGATGTGGCAGATAAGCACTATATGGCCCGCCTCATCGATCAGCTTTTTTAATTCTTTTGTATATTTACCGATTTCAGCCACGGCAGAAATTTTTAGCGGCGTCAAAGGTAAGAAAAAATACAAGGTATTAAAACGACTTGGAAACAAGAGAAATCCATAATGAGATGAACAATAACCTCACTTTTTCAATAATCAAGCCTGATGCTGTCGGGCGCGGCGACTCCGGTCGCATCATTGCCCGGATCACTGATGCCGGTTTCAGGATCACCGGCCTCAGGATGGTTCATATGACCCCTCCACAGGCTGAGGCGTTCTATGCCGTACACCGTGAGCGGCCATTTTACAGTGACCTGGTCACCTTCATGACCTCCGGCCCGGTCATCGTGCTGGCACTGATCCATAGTGATGCGGTGGAGGCGTTCCGCACCCTTATCGGTGCCACTGACCCCTCCAGGGCTGCTGCCGGCACCATCAGGGCAGAGTTTGGCACAGGCATACAGACCAATGCGGTCCATGGCTCCGACTCACCTGAGAACGCACTGCGTGAGGTCTCATTCTTCTTCTCAGCCACCGAACTCTTCTGAGAAAACAATAACAGAGGTTTCTTGTTTTTGAAGAAAAGTGTGATGAGCAAATCCTATATTCCAGATTTTACCGATAAGAAGATACTTGAGAAGTTCTCATCTGCCTATACCCTCTCCGACATGGAGATCTTTATTTTCCCTGAGCTCTTCTACCCCCTGGTTCTGGCCAATATCATGTCACCGGTGATATGGAGCTGGCGTGATGACCCCTGGTTCAGTGGTGTACAGCGTAAAAGCTTCAACAGCAAGGCTAACCGGATCAAGCAATTTATTATTGACAACTATATCTTCAATCTTGACCTGGAGACATGGGGACTTACTGACAAGGAGAGGGAGCTGGCCCGGTTCAGTGATTTTTTTGACACCCGGCTTCTCAAACAGTCAAACGCCCTTTTTGGCTATGAGGGTGATAAGTACTACTTCTCAATAGATATCCGCCGCCATTTTGGCCTAGACAAATATGACACATCAGTAATACCTTACTGGAAAACGGAGACGGTGGAGGCGATGACCGCCTTCAGACATAAGCCGCAATACTCAGTCGGGGCAGGTGAATGTGTCAGCCTCTCGGCCCTCTATGCCGCTGCCATGTTTATTGTCGGCGAGATCCCGCTTGAGAAAATATTTATGATAGCTACCCCGCTTCATTCACAGAACTATATAGATCAGAAAGAGGGACTGCTCACCAATAATCGCAGGATCCTTACCAGGAACATGTGGTTCAACGGTACAGCCCTCTCAGCAAAGGCGCGACGGGCGCTGGAGAATGAGAAGGTGACCATAGTATCACATATAACAGGTCATATCCATACCGTATATGAGCGGGCTACCATAGACAGAAAATCGTATGAGCGCTTTTCCGAAAAGCTCATAAACTTTCTGAGAACTCCCCTCACCCCCACCATATTTATCAATTTCCTGAGGTTCAAGACACAATATAAGTGCCTCTTTCAGTACCACTATCCACGTACCGGTACCGACTACTACATCACCCTTGAGAAGCTCTTTGAATATGAGCACACCTCAAAGCAGAGCATGAATGAGGATACCCGAACAAGGCTTCTTGCCGAGGTCGATTTTGAAGAGTTCCGCCCTCAGCCCCTCAATGGTAAAATCATACTGAATGAGGTAGAGAAGTACCTTGACGAGATGGTAAAGGCAGGCACTGAAGTTACTGTTGATCAGTTTCTTGAACGATTTCCTACTGAGCATACCGACTGTGTCAGAGATATGTTCACTGACCTGCAGAGCTTCATTGTGACGGTGCCCCGTCTTCCCGATGCAGAGACCAGGGAGTTTGTTCCTGAGAGCTACCCGGAAATTCTGGTCACCGACAGCCGTGAGGAGGTGATCAGCAAGATCACTCAGCTGGCCGGCAGCTCTGAGATGGCCCTACTGTCACTCTCTATTTACCGTGATATGGATAGGACGGGCTGGCTTCCTTTTGTCAAGGCTGCCATAGAGAGAAACCCGGTATCACATGATACCCTTGGTGGCAGGAGTGCAGAGGAGATATACAACACTCTCAGGGAACTGCCTGACCTCTCTATATATGATTCCGGACGAATGGCGCAGCCTGACGAGGTGTGGACCTTTGGCCGGGGTGACGGGGCTGAGAAGGTATTCCTGATGGCTGAAGCTGTTATCTTCAACCACCCTGATGCCAGGGTGACCATCAGGCTGACAGAGCAGGGCGCCTCACTCCTCTTCTCGGGGAGAGAGTACCTGTTCAGCAGCAACAAGGGGCACCAGGTGACCATTACCGTCAGGCGGGGCGAGTATATCATTACCTGATTGTTGCCTCCCGGAGCGGTCAGCCGGGCCTCCTATCCACCGTCAGGTTGCTATTGCGGTTGCCTGTAGAAGCTGTTCAGTGAAGCACTATCTCCTTCACCACCACCTCTCCCGCATGGCTGTTTATCCGTTTTGTAAGCTGTTCACGCATCATCATCAGCTCATTTCTCACCACCGATGACTTGAGCCAGAGGTGCAGTACCCCATCCTTCACACAGGCTCTCTCGGTACGTGCTGTTATCACCTTCCCGGCCATTGACTCCCATATATTTATTATGGCAGCCTCCCTGAGCCCCTTCTCCAGCCTGTACTCCTCTATCAGGCTCTCGACAGCCTCTCTCAGTGTAATGGTTTTACTCCTTCTCATCTGTTATCCTTCCCCTTAGTGACCCTCTCCCCGCTGGCAGTCCCCTTTCCCTTAGTGACCTCTTCCCCGCTGGCAGTCCCCTTTCCCTTAGTGACCTCTTCCCCGTTGGCAGTCCCCTTTCCCTTAGTAACCCTCTTCCCGCTGGCAGTCCCCTTTCCCTTAGTGGTTCTCTCCCCACTGGCAGTTCCCTTTCCCTTAGTAGCCTCTTCCCCGTTGGTGATCTCCTCCTCTATCCCCCCTGTCCCTATCCTGAAGAGCCTGAAATCGACACCCGTATTGTCAAGTATACGATGTATTCTCTCCTGCTGGGTATCAGTGATAAACACCTGTCCAAACTCACCTGACCCCACCAGCCTGATTATCTCCTCCACCCTGTTAAGGTCAAACTTATCAAAAATATCATCAAGCAGCAGTGCCGGGACCATTCCGTTTAGGCGGCTTATCAGGCCAAAGTTGGCCAGCTTGAGAGCCACGATAAACGATTTCTGCTGCCCCTGGCTGGCGTTGGTTCTGGCTGAATAGCCATCTATCTCAAACAGCAGGTCATCACGGTGAATACCCATGGTGGTATACTGCATCATGAAGTCCTTCTCCCTGCTCTCTGCCAGCCGGGTCAGGAAGTCGCCACTGCTGAGGTGTGAACGGTACCTGACAGATACCTTTTCTGCATCGTCAGAGATCTTTTTATAGTAGTCACGAAATAGCGGCAGCAGGCTCTCTGTCAGGCTTCTGCGCGCCTCATAAATCACCTCCGCCGCTCCTGCCAGCTGCCTGTCATAGATATCTATCAACCCAATATTATCAGGCTCGCCGGTACGCAGTATCCTGTTACGCTGCATCAGAGCCTTGTTATACCTCATATGTGCCTCCAGGTAAGCCGGGTCATACTGGCTGATTATCATATTGAGGAACCGTCGCCGCTCATCACTTCCCCCGGTAATCAGCGTACTGTCTGCCGGCGAGAGCATCACCACCGGGAAGCGGCCTACATGGTCAGACATCCTCTGATACTCCTTGCCATTGAGTCTGAACACCTTTTGCCTGGCCTTCCGGAAAGCGCAGAAGAGCTCATTCTCATCACCATCCCTGACGAGGGTGCCCCGGATCATAAAATACTCCTCACCATGCCTTATGTTCAGTGTATCCGAGCTGTTGAAGTAACTCTTTGTAAGAGAGAGGTAGTGTATTGCATCTAGGATATTGGTCTTTCCCACTCCATTGTTCCCTACAAAGCAGTTGAACCCCGGTGAAAGTTCAAGGGCCACAGCCTCATAGTTCTTAAAATTATTCAGTTCTATCCTGGAGAGATGCATATTCTACCGGAATTTCTGCCCGGAGGCCCAAAGTTACAAAAAGAAACGGCCGTAGCAACGAATGGCGGGCAGCAGAGGCGGCAGGGATATTTGTGGCAGCAGAGACAGCGACGACAGCAAGAAGGGCAACAGCAGAGGCAGCGGTGAAGCTGTAAGATAAATTTTTCTCTTCTATTTTTTAATAAGTGCATAAATAGTACTTTTGCGGAGTTATTTTCTGACCTCTAACAGAGTAGATCAATATGAGCAAAAAGAAAAAGGGAGCCCCCGCAAAGGCGATCGAGAGTGTAGAAGAGACACTGACAAGAACCGAACAGTTCCTTGAAGAGAATTACAAGCCGCTGCTTTATATCCTTGGCGTTGCTGTGGTGCTGGTAGGATTGTTCTGGCTGTTACGTATGTACAGTACCAAAAAGAATGAGGAGGCACTGAGCCAGATGTACATGGCAGAGATCTATTTTGGTGAGGATTCCCTCCGGCTGGCTCTCAATGGTGATGGCAACAACCTGGGGTTCATTGATATTGCCAGGGAGTACCCCAATACCCGCTCAGGCAGGCTTGCCAATTTCTATGCCGGCGCATGCCTGATACACCTTGGTGAGTATGAGGAGGCCATCAGGTACCTTACCCGTTTCAAGCTCAAGGATGAGGTTCTGGCTCCACAGGCAAAAGGACTTATTGGTGATGCCAGGGTTGAGCTGGGTGACAAGGCTGCCGGCATAAAGAACTACCTGGATGCGGCTGCCATGGCTGACAACACATTCCTCAGTCCTATCTGCCTTATGAAGGCGGGTGTTCTCTATGAGACCGACGGTAATTACAGTGAAGCTCTCAGGCTCTATGAGCAGATACGTGACAAGTATCCTGAGAGCAATGAGGGTCGTGAGATTGAAAAATATATATCACGGGCAAGGCTTCATACCAACTGATTCTCAAGCCCATTGGCCTTCATACCCATGAGTTTCATGTCACATAAGATTCTCACCAACTGATCTGCAAAACTGCTGCCCCATGGCTACCCGCAACCTCTCCGACAATGCTGATAAAGATGTTCCCAATGGTGCAGGGTATCGTTTTGGTATTGTGGTTGCCGACTGGAACAGTGAGGTGACCCATGCCCTGCTTGACGGGGCAGTGGGCACACTCACCCGTCATGGTGTTGCTGAGGATGATATTGTTGTCAGACATGTTCCCGGCACCTTTGAGGTCACTCTTGGTGCCCAGTGGATAGCCATGTATGAAGATATTGATGCTGTCATCTGTCTGGGGTGTGTGATCCAGGGTGAGACCCCCCACTTCACCTATATCTGTCAGGGAGTGACCCAGGGTATCACACAGCTGAACCTTGAGTACGGCATCCCGTTCATCTTTGGTATTCTCACCACCCTCACCCTTGAGCAGGCTCTTGAGCGGGCTGGCGGCAGTCATGGCAACAAGGGTGATGAGGCTGCTGTCACAGCCATCAGGATGGCTGAGCTGCACCTTCTCATGGAGAGGCCGTAGCTCTGAGCTGTACCTTCTCACGGAGAGGCCGTAGCACCGGGCAGTACCTTCTCACGGAGAGGCCGTAGCACCGGGCAGTACCTTCACAGTAGCCACCCCGCAGCTCTTTACCCGGCAGTAATCCACGTACCTTACGGTTATTACCTCCTGCAGAGTATCCTGTAGGGGCAATAGTTACACCGCTGCCTGAAGGGGGTCATTGAAAAGCTCTCCTGCGGTGAAAATATTCGGTCAAGGGTCAGGTTCAGTTCACGCCCATAATCACCCATGAAGCGTTCCCACTCCTCTCTTGCCGCACCGGTACCTTCAATGCCCGCTCCCGGGGCATAGGGACTAAATCCTCCTGATCCTATCTGCTGTATCCAGTATATTGCCGGCAGCACCATTGTGTCAGGATACTGAGGCATAATGAGTGTACAGTAGAGCAGGGTCTGTCTCAGTGCATCATTGTGTCTCTCACGTGTCTCATTAAAGAGCTCCTGTGGGTCTACCTTCTCCTGTCTGGGGGCACCTGTCTTGTAGTCAACCACCCTGACAACACCCCCTGTCATATCTATACGGTCAACCCTGCCGCCTATACCTATATTGATCTTCTCCCCTTGTACCTCAACAGCGGCCCTGCCAATAACCTGCTCTTCCAGAGCCATCAGCAGCAGGTCAGATATCCTGGAATCATATTCCAGCAGCTGGCGCAGATATCTCTCAAGAACATCAACTATTATTATTCCCTTACCGGAGAAGAGGGTCTCATTGTTCCACCCCATCTCATCCATGGCTGCCTCAGTTATCACGCGCCGTATCTCCGCCCCCTCGCGGGCCTTGCGACCAATCCCGTCAGCTGCACCACTCATGCCCTTTATCGGTTCATACATCCGTCTGACAGCCTCATGCAGTATATTGCCAAACCGGCGCTGATCAATCTCTTTCTCCTGTCTCTCCTCTTCAGGCATATTACATACATACCTGTAATAGAATCGCATACGACAGTTAATCCAGGTATTGACAGCGCTGGGAGAGAGGTAGCTGCCTTCACCGTGGCGGGAGGAGTATCTCTTTATCAGGGTGGCCTGGTGCGAAGGATCTCTCTCAATGGTCTCAGGCATTACTGCACTGCGTCCCACACTGATATAAACCGTTTCCCGTTCAGGTTCATACGATGGGGTGTAGATCATACGTGCCAGGTAGCGGCTCATCTCCCCGGTATTGAGGCCCTGAACGGATGAGTTGTATATAAACCAGCCGCGTGCCGGCTTGCGCAGCAGTCTGAAGAAGTGGTATGCAAAGACCGACTCCTGCTCATTAACCGTCGGAAGTCCGAATGCACGCCTTATGTTGTAGGGGATGAAGGTGTTGTCAAAGGAGAAACTGGGGAATACCCCCTCATTGAGTGACAGGAATACAATATTGTCAAACTCAAGGGCCCTTGTCTCCAGCACACCCATCACCTGCACCCCGCTGAGAGGCTCACCAGAGAAAGGTATGGTGAGCCGGCGGTAAATACGATCGAGCAGCCTCAGGCAGGTCTCACGCTTCAGCACCAGGGCATGGCCGGCCATGAGGTTTGACACCTTCATGGTTGCTGCGGCAGCCATGCGCAGGTACTCACGGTCAGTGCTGAAGCTCACCTCATCATCATCATCATCAGCCTCAGCCTTGAAGGTGGCCTCCTCAAGCATTGTCATCACCCTTGTCAGGTGGCCGGGTATATCCGCCCCCTCTGCCGGCACCTCAAACAGCTCACTTGCGGCCAGCTCCTCCGTCAGCATGGCAGCATTGAGCCTGACAATGTTTCCCTCAATAACTTTCCTTATCACCCCATGCCCGTCATCACCTGCCAACAGCCTGAAGTACTGGTGTCTCAGCAGTGCCATCACCTCATCACTGCGAAATGAGAGGTTGTCTTCGCTGCCCCTGGCAGAGCGTATCATTGCCATCAGCTGTCTCAGGAATGAGTAGAGTGGTGTAAGCCGGAAGGGGTGCCCCATGGTTACGTTGATCTCTCCCACCGTGGGTGGGAGGAGGTCGATGAGTGGCATCAGCAGCTTCTCGTCGGCCAGGATTACCGCTGTGGAGGTGAGGTCACCGCCAGCAGGCACCACCTCCTTTTCAAGCAGCTCAGCTGCCAGCATGGCCTGTGCGGTATCAGAGGGAGTATCTATTATTTGCCATCGCTTCTTTCCGGTATCAGCTCTCGCACCACTGTTCCCGCTTCCGCCATCCCTGTCGCTTCTCCTCTCCGGCTGGTCACTCCGGAGAGTGTTTCCGAAGAGGCGCACATTCTCTCTGACAAAGAGTGCTGCCTTGTGATCTCTCTCCTCCATAAAGAGGTGGTCATCGTCCCAGTAAAACTCTGCCACCCCGCTCTCCCTCATGAACCGGAATAGTCTCTTCTCACAGTTATTGAGGGCGTTGAGCCCTGCTATGTGCCACCTCTTCTCCTGAGGCAGCAACAGCTTCCCCGCTGCTGCCTTTTCTGCCACCATGCGGCACATCATACCATCACCGGCCATCCCTTCATTGGCCATCGCGTTCCGGTAGGCTGTATAGAGTGCCCCCATCCTGTCCCACACCTCTTTAAAGCGACTGCGGGCCTCACTCCCTGCTGCTCCCGGATTGAATGAGCTCCAGAATCCCCGTATAATCTCCACCTGCTCCTCAGTGAGGCCACCAAACCGCTCATCTATCTCCCTGAGGTCAGAGATATTGGTATAGAGCCTTCCGGCATCTGCCATATAGAGGTCAATATCATTGAAATCATTGATTATCACCTCACCCCATGACCAGAAGTCATCAAAGGCCATACTGTCACCAAAGCGCTCTCTGTAGACACGATAGAGGGTGAATATCTGACTCTCAGTGTCGGCCGCTATCATGGTGGTCAATGAGCGGAACAGGTCAGTGACGGTCATCATTTCAGGCGCCCACTGTGGTCTACGGCTCATTGCTGCCAGTGCCCTGGTGAGCCACAGGCCGGCTCTCCGGCTGGGTAACACCACCACCTGATTCTCCATACTGCTGCCATACCTGTTGTACAGGCTTGCGGCCACCCTTTCCAGAAATACCATCATCAACTATTTTTCCAGAGTTTCCCCTGCCATGTATCTCTCTTCTGCAGTCTCTCTGCAAACATCTCAGCCATTGTACTGCTTCTTATCATCCACTCACGCGGGTCATCCAGCATCGCCGGCGGCGCCTCCCCGCTGATACGGTCTATCATCACCTCCGGCTTCAGCCTCTCGATGAATGAGACCACCAGGTCAAGGTACTCACCGGGTGAATAGAGGTCGAACTGTCCGGGCGTGCTACGGTACTGGTCAGCCATGCGTGTGCCCCTGATCAGTTGCAGCTGTCTTATCTTCAAAGAGGTGAGTGGCAGCTTCGATATCTTTTCAGCGCTCATGGCAATCTCCTGCCGCCCCTCACCCGGCAGTCCGAATATAAGGTGTGCCCCAACGTTGATGCCCCGTGCTGCCGTCTCATGCACTGCCCTGGCTGCCGTGGCGAAGTCATGCCCGCGGTTCACCCTCCTCAGTGTCTCATCATTGACCGACTCAATACCATACTCTACAGAGACAAAGCTGTGATGCGCCATCTCTGCCAGCATCTCCAGCAGATCCTCATCAACACAGTCAGGTCTGGTACCAATTACCACTCCTATCACCGAGGGGTGGTCAAGCGCCTCTGCATATAGCCCGGCCAGGCTCCCGATATCTGCATAGGTATTTGTATAAGCCTGGAAATATGCTATATAGCTCGTTACCCTGCGATATCTGCGCCGGTGAAACTCAATCCCCTCCCTGATCTGCTGAGTGATACTGATCTCAGGCTTACAGTAGGATGGTATAAACGCCTCATTGTTACAGTAGGTACAGCCACCCGTTCCCAGGGTACCATCCCGGTTGGGGCAGGTAAACCCTCCATTTATGCTCAATTTCTGTACTCTCCCCCCGAAGAGGGCAGTAAGCCAGTCAGCATAGGAGTTGTACCTGCGTGAAGTACCCCACTGATATCTCGTTTCTCTTGTCACAGCTTCTCCATTAACTCTCACTGATCACACCTCCCCGAGTCATACCTTCCCTTGTCATATCTCCCCTTGTCACACCTGCCCGGGTCACACCTCCTCTATTATCTCTCTCTCCACATACCAGAGGTATGACCTCACGTTGTGGCATCCCATCGCTTCGAGCAGCTCACGGTATTGTGCTGCCTGCCTGCGGTGATGTGGCACCTCTTCACCGAACTTATAATCTACAGCAATGGTCTCCCCATCTCCACTCATCACCCTGTCAGGTCTGCGTACCGCTCCGGAGGGCAATATTATTGTTGCCTCGGTCATCACCCGGCAGCTTCCGTCAAACCATCCTCGCACCCTCTCTGCCGTTATCATCCTTCTGATGCGACTTATGGTATCATCACGACCATCTGCCGAAAGGAGTCCGTTCCTGCAGGCATTGTCCACTGCAGCCTCAATATCTTCGACAGTAACTATATTGCTGAGTATCTCATGCATCATTATACCGTATGCCCTTCCTCCTCTCTCCGGCAGCTTCCCGGTATCTGCCGGTATTGTACCACCTGTCCGCAGGCTTGGGCTGCTGCGCCTCTGTTCCTGCCTGAAGCTGCTGATTCCCCGCTGCGGCTCTCTCGTCTCCCTTACCATGTCAGGCATTGTGCCGCACTCTATACTTCTTATTCCCTGCTCATTGTCTTCCTGCAGTGTGAAGTTGTCGGGAAGCGTCTTCAGTGCCTCATTGATCAGTTGAGCGGTGCCGCCGCCCCTGGTTGACAATGAGGAGGTATCAGGTGCCATCACCAGCAATACATCGGCAGCCCTGGTAAATGCCACATAGAGGAGGTTAACCGCATCGAGCCACTCTGAAGCCTTCTCCCTCTTCGCCTCATCAGCAAAGAGGGAGTCGTCAAGGCTGGCGATACGCTCCGGAAGAACCACCGGCATGGGCGCGAAGGGGTCAGGCACGTTGGTGACCCACAGCAGAGGTCTCCCAAAGCCTTTCTGTCCCGCCTCCCATCCTGCGAAGGGTACCACAATCACCTTGCTTTGCAATCCCTTCGCTTTATGTATCGTCATGATCTTCATCGCCTCCTGCCTATCTGACTGGCTTATGGTACTACGGTGCCCTTCATTGTCCCACCACTCGATAAAAGCAGAGGTATCTGAGCTGTTACGGCTGGTCCATGCGAGTATCAGGTCACGAAACGATGCCAGATAAGCCATGTTTGCACTGTTCTCTCCCAGTCTGAAGAGTCGTATCATGTCACCCACCGCGTTGCTCAATGAGAGGTTTCTCATCCCCTCCAGCTCCTTCTCCCATCCGTCGGGGAGGGGGTCATCGCTCCCGCTGTCGCAATCGCCCAGGTAGAGTCTCTCCCTCTCTCCGCCGGTGGCAAGCACATATGATCTCACCATCTGGCTGCGGTTTATCCTGCTTTCGGGTTGTACCAGGTATTTCAGGCATGCCACCAGGAGTGTCACTGAGGGGTTTCGTTCCAGCATGAGCGACTCTCCTGAGGTTATCTCATAGTTATATCGTTCCTTCTTCTCTGGTGGTACTGATGCGCTATACTCCAGTATACGGCTGATTATTGCCTTTCCCTCCTCGTTGGTACGGCAGAGGAACAGTATCTCATCAGCCCTGCACCCTTTATCCTGCAGCTCCTCTATCAGTTGTGGCAGGTCATTGAGTACCCTCTCTTTCCATCGCATCTCTTCCCTGTCGGCATAGAGTCGTACCCTTACCCATCCGTCCGGTCTCTCCTCCCTCCCCTCCTGTTCTGCTCCGCGGTAGATCTCTCTGATGCTCAGCCCCTCGTACCCTGCTTTTGCATCGGCGCCTGCAGGTATCGCTTCTGGTTCGTTACCAAAGAGCATATTATTGAACCTGATTATATTGAGTCTGCTCCGATAGTTTATATTCAGCCTGACCTGTTCAACCTTGCTGCTTCCAAAGGCCTCTTCTGCTTCAGAGTGTATGATGCGCCAGTCGCTGTTGCGCCACCGGTAAATAGATTGTTTAACGTCACCCACCACCAGGTTGTCCATGCCGCGTGAGAGCGTCTCAGCCATCAGAGGCCTGAAGTTGTTCCACTGTATACGTGAGGTGTCCTGGAACTCATCAATGATATAGTGGTCATAGGCAGCACCTATCTTCTCATAAATGAAAGGGGTATCATCATCGGCAATAAGTCTGCCAATCAGCTCACCCGAGTCTGAGAGCAGGAAGAGGTTACGCTGATGTGCCTCATCCCTCACACGCCGGCTTATGGCTCCCAGGATTCCCATCACATGTATTGTTCTCAGCTGTGCCATTGCTGAGAGGTAGAGAGGATATCGCTCATCAAAGAGTTGTGATATCCCGTTCACCACCTCACCCAGTCCCTGGCTCATGGCTGTCACAAAAGCAGCTGCCACCGTCGGCGGGGCTGTTGCAGGGTGGTATCGTCCCTCCCCGAGCGCCTTGTTCCATGGCCCTCCCGGTCTTGTCACCTCCTTCCTGGCATACTTTTCCAGTACAGCACCCACACCGCCTCTCCTTTTTGAGAGGAAGTCATCAGGGGTGAGTCCGCAGGCGGTATAGATCTCTATCCCCCTCCTGGCCAGTCGTACCAGCTCTGACTCAAAACCTTGTCGTATGGCAAACACCTTACCGGCGTAGTCAGCCATCACCCGGTACTCTTCCATCACCGCCCGTTGCTCATCGCTCAGTTGCCGAAACTCCTCCCTGAAGAGCTGTCCGGCGATCTCCATTATCTCCCTTCTGATATCCCATCCCTTGCTGTCATCAAGGCGTGACGCCACATATGATGATATCCATTCAAGCAGTTTCTTGTCTGTTGCCAGCTCTGAGAGGAGGGCATCTACCGCGTCAGAGAGAATACTCTCATGCTCAAGCTCTATCTCATAGCCGGCCGGGATATCTATCTCACGGGCAAAGGCTCTTATCACCCTCTGGAAGAATGAGTCGATGGTTCCTACGGCAAAGCGTGAGTAGTCCTGCAGAATGTTCTCCAGCGCCTTCGGGGCGTTCCTCATCATGATCAGCTCCGCCTGTTGCGGGTCAGGCCAGAGGACCGGGAAATATTCATTGAGGTATTTTGCAAAGCTGCCTCTCTCCTTTCGCCCCCCGGCAGTGTCAAGGCCGAGCAGATGGAGCCTGCGCAGGATGCGCTCCTTCATCTCAGAGGCCGCCGCATTGGTAAATGTCACTGCCAGAATCACACGATAGGCCCCCGGGTCAAGGAGCACCTTCGACAGATAGAAGGCAGTCAGTGCATGTGTCTTGCCTGTACCGGCAGAAGCACTGTATTTCAATAATTTGCCCAGGGAATTCATCTTGTGAAAATAGATAAAAATATGCGTTCTGCCGTTGGAGCGGCAAAGTAGTTTTCAACATATTGAGTTATGCCTTACTTTTGCAGGATGAAAGAGAAGGTTATCATAGGGTTGTCAGGAGGGGTTGACTCGAGTGTTGCGGCGTGGCTGCTTAAGGAGCAGGGATATGATGTGGAGGGGCTCTTCATGATCAACTGGCATGACACCCGCGGGTTACTCAGGGGCGACTGCCCCTATGATGAGGATATCACCTTTGCCGATATGGTTGCCAGGAAGCTCAATATCAGGCTGCATATCGCCGACCTGAGTGATGAGTACCGCAAACGTGTTGTCGACTATATGTTCAGTGAATATGAGTCGGGGCGCACCCCCAATCCGGACATATTATGTAACCGAGAGATAAAGTTCGACTCCTTTGTACGTGAGGCTCTCAGGCTTGGTGCACGATATGTTGCTACCGGGCACTACTGCCGCATTGAGAGAGCCATTTCCGGCGGCGGGCACCTCAACCGTCTGCTGGCCGGCATTGACCGCTCCAAGGATCAGAGCTACTTTCTCTGCCAGGTGAGCCAGCATCAGCTTGACAATGTGCTCTTTCCGCTGGGTATGCTCACCAAGCCGGAGGTACGCGCCATAGCTGCGGAGCTGGGTCTGGCCACCGCAGTCAGGAAAGATTCCCAGGGTATCTGTTTCGTAGGTAAGGTTGACCTCCCCACCTTCCTGCAACAACAGCTGAAAGCGAAAAGAGGTGATATCATCTATATTGCCGACGGTCAGCATTTTCACCGCCGGGCTGACGGGCTGCCCACAGGGGTGCCTGCCGATGATGAGCTGGCTGCCATGGCAGCACCTCATACCCTGAGCCGGGGTGACGGCACCATTGCCGGTGAGCATAATGGCGCACACTTCTACACTATCGGGCAGCGCAAGGGGCTGGGGCTGGGTGGCTACCGGGAGCCTCTCTTTGTTATTGGCACCGAGACAGCTGACAATATTATATATGTGGGGGAGGGTGATCAACATGGCGGGCTATACCGTAAAGGGCTCTTCATCGAAGCGCCGGCGGTTCACTGGATCAGGCCTGACCTCATCATGAGCATTGGTGAGGAGCGTGACTACCAGGTGCGTATCAGGTACCGTCAGCCGCTGCAGCGGGCGCGTATCTATGCCCGCCGCACAGGGTACTATATCATCTTCGAACAATCGCAGCGAGGCATAACCCCCGGACAGTTTGCTGCCTGGTATGACGGAGATGAGCTGCTCGGCTCAGGTGCGATAAGTTCATAACAACCCCAAAACAACAGATTTTCACTCTGTTTGCTTTAACAATAATTAACTACTTTTGCAGTTATCACTTAAATATGTAACCAACAGAAGAAGTATGAAAAAACTGGTTCTCTTTCTCGCTATTGCCACATTCGCCCTTGGCCTCAGTGCCCAGCCGACGAATATTATTAAGACCAACCCTATTGGTCTGGCTTTTGGCAACTTCAATGCAACCTACGAGAAGACCCTGGGGAGCTCCGCCTCCATTCTGATCAAAGGACAGTATATGTACAAGCTGTTCGGATTAGATGTCAACCTGGCCGGCGGCGGTCTGGGCTTCCGTTACTATTTCACACATGCAAAGAAAGCGATCCCGTCAGGATTTTATATTAATCCGCAGGCTGTGTTCATGTATGGCGGCATCACTGATGAATATGATGGTACCACCTACAGTGCCACCACGCTCGGATTTGGGGCTGAACTGGGTTACCAGTGGGTTTGGGAGAGTGGCTTTACCCTTGACCTGGGCCTGGGGCCCAGCTATACCCGTGCCAGCGGAAATAACGGCGGTGAGGGCGTCTCAGGTATATTACCCAGTGCCACCATCGCCATCGGGTTTGCTTTCTAGCCTGGAGGGATTACCTGCTAATCAGGCCCTGCCAGCTTATTGGGTAAGCCATATCTGCTTTCCAGTCTGATCTGGCTTGCATTTTTATCAGGAGGGCAGGCCGAATGGTGCTCTTACCTGTCTATGAGAGCCTGTCACGGTAATCGTTGTACCCAAACTCCCTTACCAGTCTGAACTGCTGATCAGCAGTCCATATTCCTATATGCGGATGTGGTACGCCGTTGAAGGTGGTGGTCTTGACCATCGTATAGTGTATCATATCCCAGAAGATTATCCGGTCGCCGGGCTTCAGCTCACGGTGGAATGACCAGTCACCCATATAGTCACCTGAGAGGCATGAGTTGCCACCCATGCGGTATGTCGGTTTTCCCGGCACAGGGTCAAATGCCCCCAGTATCACCGGTTTGTATGGCATCTCAAGGCAATCGGGCATATGTGCTGTGAATGAGACGTCAAGCATGGCGGTGGTTATGCCGTCACGCACAACTATATCTTCCACTGTTGCCACCAGCTCACCTGTCTCCCATGCAAATGCACTTCCCGGCTCAAGTATCAGATGAATACCATACTTCTCACGGAACCTCGTCAGCAGCTGTATGAGGTGCCCGGTATCATACCCTTTCCGTGTGATGAGATGTCCGCCACCCATATTCAACCATCTGAGGTGTGGCAGCAGGTGACCAAACTTCTCTTCCACCACGGCGAGCACTTTTTCCAGGGCATATGAGTCTGACTCAAAGAGAACATGAAAATGGAGACCCTCGATACCCTCCGGCAGTCCGCCCTGCAGCTCGTCGGCAGGGATACCCAGCCGTGATCCCGGAAGGCTGGGATTATATATACCATGCTCAATCTCCGAGTACCCCGGATTGATTCTCAGTCCGGCCGAGATATGTTTCCCTTCGCGCTGCAGCACCGGCTGAAATTTCCGGTACTGTGCCAGTGTATTGAATGATATGTGTGAGCTGTACCGCATGATAGTACCAAACTCCTCGCTACGGAATAGCGGTGAGTAGGTATGTGCCGGCGCTCCCATCTCCTCATATGAGAGCCTCGCCTCATGAATAGAGCTGGCTGCTGCCCCGCTAATATACTCACGTACAACGGGAAAGAGTGACCACATGGCGAACCCCTTGAATGCCAGTATTATCTCTGCGCCCGACCTGTCAGCCACCTCTTTTATCAGGGAGAGGTTTCGTCTCAGCCGCTCCTCCTCCACCACATAGCAGGGAGAGTATACCTTTCTGTAGTCTATCATGTCACAGCTCGAGGTCAATACCGCTCTTCTCATGCCATGGCAGCCCCTGGCGTGCCACCTCTTCGAGGAACGGGTCCGGGTCAAACTGCTCAACGTTCCACACCCCGGCTCTTTTCCAGAGCCCCTTCAGATACATCATTGCCCCTACCGTGGCAGGCACCCCGGTGGTGAAGCTCACTGCCTGTGTCCCTGTCTGACGATAGGCCTCCTGATGGCTGCAGTTGTTCCATATGTAGTAGCTCATCTCCTTCCCATTCTTGTCAAGCCCTCTTATACGGCATCCGATAGATGTCTCTCCGCGGTAGTTCTCACCCAGCTCACCCGGATTGGGCAGCACCTCCTTGAGGAACTGTATGGGAATTATCTCCACCCCGTTATAGATCACAGGCTCTATTCCTGCCATACCTATGTTCTGTATCACCCTAAGGTGAGAAAGATATTCGTCTGAGAAGGTCATCCAGAACCGTGCCCTCCGTATTGTCGGAAAATTCTTTACCAGCGACTCCAGCTCTTCATGGTAGATGAGGTACGACTCTCTGGGTCCTATCTCCGGATAGGTCAGTGTACGGTGTATCTCATGCGGCTCGGTATAGATCCATCTACCATCTTCCCAATACTTACCCTTCTGTGTCACCTCACGTATGTTGATCTCGGGGTTGAAGTTTGTGGCGAACGGTTTGCCGTGGTCACCGGCATTACAGTCGACTATGTCGAGGTAGTGTATCTCACTGAAGTGATGTTTGGCTGCATGTGCGGTGAAGACACCTGTCACCCCCGGATCAAAACCACATCCCAGTATGGCTGTTATGCCTGCCTCACGATAACGGTCATGGTATGCCCACTGCCATGAGTATTCATATTTAGCCTCATCAGGCGGTTCATAGTTGGCGGTATCGAGGTAAGCCACCCCGGTAGCGAGGCAGGCATCCATAATATGGAGATCCTGGTAGGGCAGTGCCAGGTTGACCACAATGTCTGGTCTGAATTGCCGTATCAGCTCAACCATCTCAGCCACATTATCGGCATCTACCCGGGCTGTCTGTACCCGGTTGCCTCCTATCTTTTGTGCTATGGCATCACACTTTGATTTTGTACGGCTGGCAAGCATTATCGATTCAAACAGTCCGGGCATCTGTGCCATCCTGGTCACCGCGACGGTTCCCACACCGCCTGCGCCCACAACAAGTACCTTTCCCATTATCAGTTATTGAGGTTTACTACAAAGTTAATTCTTTCAGTTACTATTCAAAGTGCAGCAGATTATCACTATTGCAGGATTGCCCGGCGTGCTGATGCTCATTATTCTACCCTTTGGAGGTGTGGCCTGCCGTGCTGATACTCATTATTCTACCCTTTGCGGGTGTGCCCTGCCGTGCTGAGGTTCACCTATCGTCCCCGTTGCATATGTGCAGTAATCTTCTCCAGGCTTTGTGGCGTTCCGGCATCAAACCAGTAGCCATAGTCATGCAGGCAGGTCATTATGAGGTGCTTGCCGGCCAGCATCAGGTAGAGTGATGTCAGTGAGTATATCCCCTCCTCCATCAGGCTGAATATTTCCGGTGATATCACCTGTATACCTGAGAAGCCCACCTCATCGAGGTTTTTCCTGCCTCCTCCGGTCACTATCTCCTCTTTTGTCTGGTTATTGCGCCACCCTCTCAGCCGTCCCTTCTCATCTACCAGCAGCATTCTGTTTCCCGGGCGGTGTCTCACTGCCAGGGTTGCCAGTGCACCTGTCTCGTTATGCTGCCGGTACATACCCTCAAGGTCAAGGTCGGTGAACTCATCCACATTGTATCCGATAAAGGGACTCTCTGCAAAGAATTCCCTCACCCTGTAGAGCCCTCCTGCGGTATCCAGCAGCTGGTCGCGCTCATCAGAGATGGTGATGTTATACCCTATGCCCCTCAGGTACTCAACCTGTTCAACCATCATATCAGCGTGATGATGCAGGTTGACCATCATCTCACTGACCCCGGCAGCTGCCAGTCGCCGTACAGTATGTTCAAGCATACTCTTCCCCTCTATCTCTATCAGTGCCTTGGGCTTGTGAGCGGTCAGCGGTCCCAGCCTGGTACCCAGTCCGGCAGCAAAGATCATCGCCTTCATCTCTCCAATGCCGTATGTGACACTGTCAGCTCCACCCCCGGCATGGCTGCGAGCATTGATGCCACCCTCTCTGCTGTCCATACGGCGCGGTGTTGCCCACCGACACATCCGAAGGCAGCCGGTATATTTATTATCCCCTTCCGCCGCATCATGGGCAGTGAGTTACGTATTATGTAGGTACAGTCGCCGGCAAATGCCACTGCCTCATCATCATTATTATAAAACTCAATCACCTCTGGGTCGAGACCGGTGGTATCGGTCAGTCCGGCTTCACTCTCCGGGTTACGCAGTCCGCGGCAGTCAAATACAAATCCGCTGCCACTGTCATAGCTTACCACTCTTCCTTTGACATAAGCGAAGCTCACCAGCTCTATCCTCACCATCTGCTGGTAGTGCTCCAGGATGCGGTATTTGCGTTGCAGCGGCACAGCCATTGATGCCTTGGTGAGCTCAGGCAGCTCTATCTGCACCGTTCCGCTCTCCAGCAGCCTGTTCATCAGATCCACTGCCGGCACGATACTCTCATTGAAGGTAGGCTTGTTCTCATGCAGTCCGCGGAACCCGAATGCGCCGAGCGCCTGCATCAGCCTGATAAGGGTGAATGCTCCCTGGTATGACTCTATCGACTCCCTGCTCTTGCCGGTGGTGGCAGCGAAGAGGTCGAGATGACGCTCTATGGTTACTCTTCTCAGCTGCTCAGGTATATACGCCTTGGCATCATATACCAGTGAGGCAATGTCATATTGCGGCGCACCGAGCCTTCCCCCCTGATAGTCGATATACCATGGCTTGCCCTCCCTGATCATAATATTTGCCGTCTGGAAGTCGCGGTAGAGGAAATAATCCTGTCCGGCATCAAGCAGGAACAGTGTCAGCCGCTCAAAGTCGCGCTCCAGCCTCGTCTCGTTGAAGGGAGCACCTATAAGCTTCAGGAACATGTACTTGTAATAGTTCATATCCCATACGATGCTCTGGCGGTCAAAGCTGCGGTGCGGGTAGCAGAGTGAGAGGTCAAGCCCTCTGATCCCTTCGGTCTGTATCCTTACCAGGTCAGATGCTATTGTAAGAAACAGCTCTTCGGTCTCCCTGTTGAACCGCTCCTCTTCGGGCCGTTGTGCCAGCCAGGTGAAGAGGTTGATATCACCCAGGTCTTCGAGGAAATAGACCTTCTCATCAGGATAATAGATATAGATCTCAGGCACCGGCAGCCCCTTTGACCGGAAATGGTTGGAGAAGCCTACAAAGGCATTATTCTCCTCACGGCTGGGGTTATATGCTCCTATAAGCCTGTCTTC
Organism: uncultured Rikenella sp.; assembly: GCA_964537135.1. Classification (GTDB taxonomy): domain Bacteria; phylum Bacteroidota; class Bacteroidia; order Bacteroidales; family VadinHA17; genus SR-FBR-E99. The sequence continues at coordinate 70,197 of CAZHZC010000006.1, read as the reverse complement.
ACGGCATATGAGTCTGAAATATATACGGTCTGAGCCCGATTGCGGCAGGCGGGTTATCACTTCCGGTGCTGAGCCTTTCCACCGCTCAAAGGCCTTTTCTACTCTGCTTCTTGCGTCCACTTTAGAATTTGATAAAGATCTTTTTTCTGTACAATATATATCCGAATACCCATATTATCATCACCTGCATTATTGCAAACAGCAGGCTGGCAAGCTTCTGTTCGGCAAAGAGGGGACTGCAGATGTTTTTAAAAATCCACCCATAGAGAGAGATATCGCCTATCTTGACGGCAATCATGATCTTGGTCCATATACCTGCCAGCACATAGGTGAAGAGGGCATTGGTACCAAAGGTGTTGAAGAATCCGGTCCATCCCTTTAGGTTCCACATATCTATTATGACAAACAGCACCGCCAGTACGAGCATCGATATACCCGCTGTGTAGAGCACATATGAGCTTGACCAGATAGGCTTGTTTATCGGGAAGTACTGACCCCAGAGGAGCCCGGCCCCTATCAGTACCACACCTGCCACGGTGAGCCACCCCGGTGTCTTCCAGCTCTTGCCGCTGCTGCTGATCAGTCCGCCCGCCATGAAGCCCAGCAGCACGGTAGCAGCAGCCGGAATGGTACTCAGTAACCCTTCGGGGTCAAACGGAATACCATATCCCTTGTAGAGGTGATTCTCACCCAGCACGGCGATATCGACGGTACGGGCGAAGTTGGTCTCCAGCGAGTAGGGGTCATCACCCCCTCCCAGGAAAAACATCAGAGCCCAGTAGCCGAAGAGCAGTATGGCTGTTGTCAGCCAGATGTAGTTTCTCCTGATCAGCAGCACCAGGAGCGCGCCCAGCCCCCATGCCAGTGCTATCCTCTGCAGCACACCCAGGATACGCAGCGTGCTGTAGTCACGTCCGAAGTAGGGGAAGATATTGAGGAAGAGGCCTGCTGCAAAGATCAGTACAACCCTTCGCAACAGACGCCAGAGTGACGGTCCGGAAAACTCAAAGTTGTACTTACGCAATGAGTACCACATAGCCACCCCCGAGATAAAGAGAAATGAGGGGAAGACCAGGTCAGTGGGGGTACAGCCATGCCAGCTGGCATGCCGTAGCGGAGCATATACATGACTCCATGAGCCGGGGGTATTTACTATGATCATAAAAACTATGGTCATACCCCTGAAGATGTCAAGTGACAATAGCCGGGCACTCTTCCCGGCTGGTTTGCCTGAGGTGATAATTGCTGCCATATCTGAACTGTTGGTCGCGTAAAAATAACAATTTGAAGCTAACCAGCCGGAAAAAGAGTTGAGGAAAAGTACTATTTTTGGCTCTGTTCAAATCACCGGAATATGATAACAAAACGATCAACCCGCCTCGCTCTCCTTCTGGGGCTGTTTATCCTGACGACACCATCTGTCAAAGCTGACAAAGGAAACCCGCCATGGCAGGGATATCTCACTGACCCGACCATCGACTCTATACTTAATACCATGACTCTCAGGGAGATGATTGGTCAGCTCATCTGGGTACCCGCCTATGCAGATGCCATGGGTGGCAACTACCGTTCCATTGAGGAGCTGGTATCGCGGCATGGCATCGGCGGTATCATCTTTTTTGAGGGCAGCAGTGAGCTACAGCGTGAGTATACCCGCCGGATAAAGGAGGTGTCGAAGCTGCCTCTTATCATAGCCATAGATGCTGAATGGGGTACCGGTATGCGGCTCAGTGACATAGAAAATTTTCCCTGGCAGCTCACCCTGGGTGCCCTTGAAGATGACTCACTGATCTATCGTATGGGCGCAGCCATTGCCCGGCAGTGCCATGATGTGGGTGTCAATATTAACCTTGCCCCTGTGGCTGACGTGAATAACAACCCGCTCAACCCTGTCATCAACTACCGCTCATTTGGTGAGGATCCCGTAAGGGTTGCTGCCAAGGCAGCGATGTTTATGAAGGGTATGCAGGACAACGGCATCCTGGCCTGTGCCAAGCACTTCCCCGGCCATGGTGATACCGATACCGACTCGCACAAGAGTGTACCGGTCATCAGTGGTGACCGGCAGCGGTTTGACAATATTGAGCTGCTCCCTTTCATGCGTCTCATCAATGAAGGTGTTGGTGCTTTGATGACAGGCCATATCAGCGTGCCCGCCCTCGATGAGAGCGGGCTGCCATCCACCTTCTCACACAAGGTGGTCACCGGCCTGCTTAGGGAGGAGGCCGGGTATGGCGGACTGATCATTACCGATGCCATGAATATGGCTGCTGCCACAAAGACCTTTCCTCCGGGAGTAGCCGACTTCAATGCACTTATTGCAGGCAATGATGTAATCGAGTTCCCGGTCAGCCCGCTGAAGGCTTTGGATGAGATAGCCTCCAGGGTTGAGAGTGGTGAGCTGGCTGCCAGCCAGATTACTGACCGCGTACGCCGTGTGCTGGCCGCCAAGCTGTGGATCGCCAGCTGCCAGCCTGGGAAGAATGATCAGCATGCGATGAACAGCGGCGGCGATCAGGAGGGCAGGGTGCCCGACGGCTCCACAGCAGGCCCGGGGCAGCCGGCGCTTATACATGAGCTCTATGCCGGCGCCATGACCCTGGTAGAGAACCGTGCCAACCTGATTCCTCTTGCCCGTCCTGACCTGATCAGGATAGCCACTGTCTCTGTCAACAGGCTGGCCATGACCGGCTTTCAGAAGATGGTAGACCGCTATGCCAGTGCTGACCACTATTTTATTGACCCCTCCAATGAGGTGGGTGCACGCTTTATCATGTCTAAGCTTAAGGATTACGATCTGGTGATTGCCGGGTTTGGTGCCATGGCACAGAAGCCCTCAGGCGGTTATGGTGTCACCCCTGCCCTCTCCCGCATCTTCAGTGAGATAGCTGCCCTGGAGCACTCTGCCGTCATATGGTTCGGCAGCCCCTATGGTCTTGCCAGGCTTGACCTCTCGCGGAAGCCGGCTGCCATGCTTGTAGCCTATCAGGACAACAGCTTCACTCAGGATATTGCCGTACAGGTACTCTTTGGTGCCATCGGCGCCTCCGGCAGGCTTCCCGTCACTGTGGGTGACAGCTACCCTGCCGGTACCGGTATAAAGACAGCCGGCAGCCTGCGTCTGCGCTACGCCTACCCTGAGAATGCCGGCCTATCCTCTGAGAAGCTGATCAGCCGTGTTGACTCTATCGTCAATGAGGCGCTTGACACCCTCGCCTTTCCCGGCTGCCATGTCATAATAGCTCGTCGTGGTACGGTGGTTTTCAACAAGTGTTACGGCTTTCACCTGTTTGACAGTACCGAAGCGGTTACCGAATATGATCTCTGGGACCTGGCCTCTGTCACCAAGGTGGCTTCAGCCACCCCCTCACTGATGGTGCTTGATGACCGCGGACTGTTTGACCCTGACAAGACCCTGGGGTACTATCTCCCATGGTATCGTTTCTCAAACAAGGGTGACATGCTGCTCCGTGATATGCTGGCCCACCAGGCGGGCCTTCGTCCCGGCCTCCCTTTCTGGCAGAACACCATGGAGAATGACAGCACCTACCGGCGTGGCCTCTACAGGGACTATGCCAACCGCAGGTTTGCCCTGCCGGTGAGTGACTCATTGTATATCAACAGGAGTTATCTGAAGGAGATGTTCAGGGCTATCCGTGACAGTCCGCTCGGACCTAAAAAATATCTCTATTCCGACCTCACCTTTATACTGGCAGCAGAGATCATTGAGAGCCTGACCGACAGTACTATTGACAAGTTTGCACCTGCCAATATCTACCGTCCCCTGGGAGCATTCAATATCACCTACCGGCCTCTTGAGAAGTATCCGCGTGCCCGTATAGTACCTACTGAGTATGACTCGCTATTCCGTAAGCAGCTTATCAGGGGTACCGTTCATGATGAGGCCACCTCTCTGCTGGGAGGTGTCTCAGGTCATGCAGGCCTGTTTGCCTCAGGCAACGACCTGATGAAGGTGATAGAGATGTACCGTCGCGGTGGTGAGTATGGCGGGGTGAGGATACTGAGCCGTGAGGTGTTGCAGAGATATACTACCGTTCAGTACCCTGAGAATGACAACCGCAGGGCACTCGGCTTTGACAAGCCGCTGCTGGGTAATGATACCATACCGGCTGATGAGGCCTACCCCTGCCCGTCGGCCTCACCCTCCAGCTATGGCCATTCAGGATTCACCGGCACCTTTATCTGGGTTGACCCGGATGAGGAGATTTCATACCTCTTCCTGAGCAACAGGGTCTATCCCACCAGGAGAAACAGCCTGCTGTCAGACCTGTCAGTGAGAGGCAGAATATTGCAGGCTGTTTATGATGCCAGGCTGTAAAAGAGGTTCGGACTGCTACAGAGAGTACCTGCTATCTGTCACAGTCATGCATCGCCGGTAACCGCCGGCACCTGCTATCTGTCACAGTCATGCATCGCCGGTAGCCGCCGGCACCTGCTTTCGGGTGCTGCTCTGCACAGGCCACTGCCCGATATCAAACCATGACTTTAGTTATGCATTAATTACAATAATCAGGGTAGTTTTACGGCCATTAGCATAAAGAAACAGCTCCCGCTCTGTGACAGTGTCAGGAGGGTTCCGGTGAGCACAACCTGTTTAAGAATGAGCAAGTTTTACAATAAAGTGATACACGCCCTTGAAGAGAGGCGTCTCTCAGCGCTCTGTATAGTAACTGCCATACGGGGCTCCGTTCCCGGAAAGGCGGGCGCGAAGATGATAGTCTTCAGTGATGGTACCATTGACGGCACCGTCGGGGGTGGTGCTATCGAGAAGCAGGTTATTGAGGATGCGCTGGAGGTGATACGCAGGGGAGGCACTGTCTCGAGAGAGTACAACCTGGGTGCTGACCTGTCTATGACCTGTGGCGGCAGCGTGACCGTCTATATCGAGCCATTGCGCAAAAGTGCCAGGCTCTACATCTTCGGTGCCGGACACATCGGTGCCCAACTGGCACAATATGCCTCAGGGCTCGACTTTGAGACCTGTGTGATCGACTGGCGTGAGGAGCTGCTTCACGAACCGGGTGCTCATGAGTACTCAGTCATGGTGAGACCCTACCTGGAGGCTGTCAGCGAGATCACCTTTGACCGGCAGAGCTACATCGTGATAGTAACACCCAACCATGAGATGGATGAGGATATCCTTGCCGCGGTAGGGAAGAGGGAGGCGGCATATATAGGGCTTATCGGCAGTAAAAGGAAGATTGAGACACTCCGCAGGAGGTTCCTGAAAGAGGAGATACTCACCGGTGAGGAGCTAGACAGGGTAGATATGCCTATCGGTATAAAATTCAATGCAGTGACTCCGTCAGAGATTGCTATCAGCATTGTTGCCAAGCTGATAGATGTAAGAAACAGGATGCAGTCAGAGGAGTAATTCCTGTTGCCGTCAGGGAGCGGGAGGTAACTATTTAACAACCCGGGGGGATGATTATTAAAGAGACATACGATTTTGTCAGGAGCATGCAGAGTGAGCGCCTGAAGAGACTCATGATAGACAAGCTGGTAATAGGTGCACGTCTGACGGCGGTGAGACTCTCTGACGGCTCCCATGGTGTTGCCAGCACCCTGCCTGAGACAGAGAGGCATGCCAGCTGCAAGGGCCGTGACTACGGTGAGTTCAGTCCGACAAAGGTGGCTGGCAGCAGTGTCACCTCACTCTTTGAGACTCCTAAGCAGAACGCGATGATTGATTCGGTGAGGATTGCCGTATTGAATGCCATCTCATCTGCTCACCTTGCAAACGGCGCCTACACCATCATTCCTGACATGGATCCCATTGAGCTGGTCGACCCGGAGAAGAGGGGTCTGATCACCCTGGTAGGTGCTTTTCAGTCGTACATACACCGGCTCTCAGGCTATGGCAGCCGTCTGAAGGTGCTTGAGCTTGACCCTGACACTCTCTCATCTGACCAGATGCAATATTTTGTGCCGGCCGATGAATATGCCTCCATCCTTCCCTCCTCCGAGATTGTCATCATCACCGGCATGACCCTTGTCAACAACACCATAGATGGTTTGCTGGCTGCTGTCGCCCCCGGTACCACGGTTATTGTTACCGGCCCCTCCAGCAGTATTATTCCCGACGTGCTGTTCCGTAACAAGGTAACTGTTATTGGAGCCACCCAGATAACCAGGCCTGAGATGCTGTTCCCTCTGGTGAGTGAGTGTGGTTCTGGCTACCACCTTTTCCACTACTGTGCCCGCAAGATATGTATCATGAAAGATGGTAAAACCGTCTGAGTGTTACTACACAATTGCTATCCTTCTTTTTCTGCGTCTGGCGAACGGGTCGGCCTCTCCCCGATGACTCTCAACCATGGTCCCCTCCGGCACTCTCTTCACCAGTGAGCTGATATCCACATCTGTGTCAGCATCTATCAGCAGCTTCAATACCGCTATCCGATCCCGTTCTCTCATTCGATCCCATTCTCCCATCCGATCCCGTTCTCCCATCCGATCCCGCAGCTCCAATACAGCTTCAAATCCTCTGACGGCGGGGTCTGAGAAGAGTATCTCATCCAGCGTAAGCATATCAATGGTCTCTCCTCCCGGCAGGGTCACGGCGTCGGTCATTCTGCCCTCTATCCGCCCCAGTCGCGGCAGCACACCACCGCAGCCGCACGGGTCAGCTAACAGTGATGAAAAGTGTCCTGTACGATAACGGATCAGGGGCATCGCCCTGCGGGTGAGGGTGGTAACAACTATCTCACCGCTGCTGCCCTGTGGCAGTGGCCTGCCGGTATTGGTATCAATGATCTCGAAGATCATCTCGGCATCACGCAGGTGCAGACCCTCATGATATGAGCAGTCGACAGCACAGCCATATCCCAGCTCGGAGTGTCCCCAGTGTATGTAGGGGTCACACCTCCAGGCGCTCCTCACTGCCTCCCTGACCGCCTCCGGGACGATATCTGCTGCCAGCAGTACTGTCCGCGGCCTCAGTGATGGGTCTCTGCGGCACATATAGAGCAGTTCGGCGGGCATGCCGACGATACAGTCTGCGCCACGGGCAGCCTCCAGCGCCTCCTCTGCCGACCGTATCACTCCTTTTAGGCCGGGCAGGGCACCTATCTGCAGGAGGCTCTCATGGAGGAGTGAGCCGAGGCTGTTCTCAGTGAGGTTTGATATCAATATGGCAACCCTCTCACCTCTGGTGACCAGGTTTCTCATGCCTGCAGCAAAAAAGTCCCTGGTCCGTTGCAGGTCGTCACCGGAAAAGAATATGCTCTTCCTGAGGAGTGTAGTGCCTGAGTTTGCCAGGGTTGTCACCCTTGCCACGCTGCTGCGGGGTATAGCCAGAAATGCCAGCGGGTCTGCAGCCAGGTCATCCGGACAGGTAAAAGGGAGTTCATCGAGCCTCATCCCCGGCTTGACCCTCTCACTATAGAACCTGGTGTTGTGTGCTGCATAGCTCAGCGTCTCATCCAGGCATCTGCCCTGCCACTCTCTCATCTCCTCATAGCTATGGCCCGTTGGCAGTCCGCTCCTGCCGGCTGTCCATTCCGTCACGGGAGAGCCCATTCACTGATCCTCCTTTGTTGCAATGATCAGGCAGTATCCGCACCTGATACGTCTCATCTCATCATAGTCTGCGCCGAGGGTCTGATAGAGCGCCCCGGCCCCCCGCTCCATTATCATCTGCCCCCACATGGTTTTCAGGTGGGGTGTATACTCTTCAAAGAGGATAGTCTTAAACCGGTGCTGCTCTATCTTACGGAGAAGGTTTTCACGACTCTCTATCCGTCCTATGCTCTCTGGCAGTATTGCCGGCTCACCCAACGCATAGATGGTGGAGATGATCAGCCTGCCGCCATGCACAAGCACCCTCAGGCACTCCTTCAGCACTGCGCACTGGTCATCCATCAGTGTAAAGCTGCACTCCATCATTACGGCGTCGAATGAGTTGTCTGGCCAGGGTATCCTCTCACCCTGCCCCTCTCTCAGGTAGCTGCTACCGTTCCCGCCCCTTTTGTCGATCCCCCAGGCGGTGTAGCCATAATGGCTTCTCATGTGCATCACGGTAGCTCCCGAGCCGCATCCTATGTCAAGTACAGCAGCACCCTCCGGCAGCCCGCAGAAAGTCAATGCCCTGTCAGTGATAATGAACCCTCCAGGCCTTCTCACCGCGGTATCACCGTTCCCACTCATCGCTGCCACGGGGTAAGATAGTTGGCACAGAAAGGGATAAGCCTGCCGTTGTCCCACACATGGAATCCACACTTTCTCAGCCGGTCAAGGTCAATGTTTCCGGCATCCTGGAACATCATTGAGGTGATGGTAAAACCATAGTTCTTTGCTCTCCAGAGGAAGTAGTCCATATCGTGCATATCACCTGACGGCGGCACTGCCTCTGCCGCTCCCTGCGGCCTGCTCCAGCGCCTCCCGATAAACTCCCTGTTACGGTCGGCTGCTACCTGCAGCCGCCTATTATCCATGTCAGCAGTGGCGGCAGGCTCCGCACATGAGGTGTTTCCGGAAGCAGGATCAGCCGAGGGGTGCTTTCCGGGGGCCGGCTCCGCAAAGGAGAGCGCCCCGGGGGGCTGCACTGCACACGACGCGATTCCCGCTGCCGGCTCCTTGTGCAGCGGCATAAGGTTATTGTCAGGTGTAACCACAAAGTCACCATGAAATTTACAGAGCGGGTGGTCACAGCATGATGGTCTCAGATAGTCGGCGCCGACCATTCCGCCGGTCTGCCGTTCAATCTCACAGAGGAGCTCATCCATTGTTATACGGTCATTGTCATCCGGCATGGCGGGTATCCTGCCGAAATAGCTCACCGGCTGAAAGTGTATCCCCCGCACTGCCGGTGACGCTGTCACGGCATAGCGTATCAGCTCACCTATATTGTTGAGGTTGACACCCCTCACCAGTGTCTGTACCAGTGTCACACCGATACCATGGTCAGCACAGTTGCTGATGGCCTGCTGCTTAATCTCTATCAGGCTTCTTCCCCTCAGCTTAAGGTTTATCTGATCATCGGTACCGTCATATTGTAAAAACAGGAATGAGAGTCCGGCATCAGCCAGTCTCTTAACGTAGTCAGGCTCCTCTCCCAGCCTGATCCCGTTACTGTTGAGCTGTACGTACCTGGCTCCTGCCTTACGTGCTGCCGCCACGATGTCGGGCAGGTCATCACGCGTGGCAGGCTCTCCTCCGCTGAGCTGTACCAGTGTCCTGCCCTTTACCACCAGTCTCTCAAGTGACTCCTTCACTCTCTCCAGCGGCGGGTCTGTGGAGCCATTTCTCTGGTCAGCCAGGCAGAAGAGGCATCCCAGGTTACAGTTATCGGTCACATTGAGCAGTGTGCAGCATGTCTTCTGCTGATGGTCATCACACAGCCCGCACCTGTCGGGACACTCCGGCTCGGCGGTGAAGAGCTCACCGCTGCTGGCAGCGCGCCGTGCAAAGTCATAGTAGCCACGCCAGATAACGGTACTGAAGGCTCCATGCTCCGGACACTCCTTCTCAAGGAAGATCATCCTCCCCTGTCTGACCCTCTCAGCCGGCACTCTCTTCAGGCATACCGGACAGAGGCTCCAGGTGGAGGCAATAGTTTCACGGTGATCCATACTATTTATCTTCGAGCTGTGTCTCCACATCTGAAATACGCCCTTTCACCAGCTCTTCAGAGATATAGACCATTCCGCACTCCGGACAGCGTGGCAGGTCTGTATGGAATGTATGTCCCAGGTATGTGAAGTCTGTCCGTCTCATCTCCAGCTCCCTGTTGCATTTATGGCAAATAAGTACCCTCTTCTCCTCCATGGCACTACTCCTCAATCTTCATTCGGTGGCAGTAGCTGTTAACCAGCTCCCGTCGGCCATCATCCCTGTCCCTGTAGACCACCCAGCATGTCATCTCCCCGACCATCTGATGTCCTGTAAAACTGTCATTTGCCGGGTCATACAACTTATTGCCACTCTCTTCACAGGCTCTTATCACCTCAATCACATCCTGCTCCAGGATCAGCTCCCTGTCAAGCTTCTCACGCAGCTGATCTGAAATGATCAGTTCTCCCTTTTCCTTTTCCTCTTCCTTCTTCATGGTTCTCTCCTCTTCAGTACGATTATCTTCTGTCATGCTCTCCTTCAGCCGCAGCCTGTTGCGTCTCCTGTCAGATTGTGTCGGCTGCCGCTGTGTCTCTGTTCCCAGTATCAGCTCCAGTATATGCCATGTTCTCTTTCCTGCCCTGGCAAATATATCCCTGCAGTTTGAACAGTAGGTTATATATGGCAGATCATTCTGCTCAATCCTCTTTTTTACTGACTGCCCGGCATACCCGGGGTTTGCCACTGCCACCTGGCCGCCATAGCTGCAGCACTCAGCCATCTTCCCCTCCATCGGCAGCGGTCTCAGGTCAAACCCCGCCTCTCTGGCTATCTCTCTCACTCTCTCCTGCAGCTGTGGCTCATCTCTGGCCGCACAAGGGTCAAAGACCGATGCTGCCACGTTGTTGACCAGAGCAGGTACCGCTCCCTTAACGCCCGGCAGCGTATAGATGAACCGTGCAGGTATCTCGGGCAGGTGTCTCTGAAACATCTGCCGGCACATGGGGCATGCGAGGAGCACCTCCGGTTTTCCCATCCTCACCCATTCGTTTCTGACAGAGGTGATGGTTTGCTGATGTATCTCCCTCTCGCCGGCCCAGTCTGCCGGGGCGCCGCAGCAGTGTGCCAGCAGTGCTGTCTCAGGGTAATGGACCAGGAGCATGTTGTAGCTCTGTCGTACCAGCTCAGGGTCGGAGGCACCCAGCTGACAGCCCGGAAAAAACATGTAACGGGCTGAAGAGCTTCCTGCCGGCATTTTTGCCACTGCCGCCTCGCTGTTGGCAAACGCCATATCACGCAGATAAAAATGGTGGAATGCCCATGGCATCTTACCCTTCTCGCGCATGGTGTAGTGGCTCTCCAGCAGGAACGCACCCGTATCAATATCCACGGGGCACACCTCCCTGCACAGCCCGCAGTGGTTGCATGACGATATCAGCCTGGTTACCAGTGTAGCCTCCCCGTCGAGTGAGCTGGGTGTTATTGTCACCTCCACCTCTTCAGTCAGTCTCCTTGGAAACTTGCTGTAATATGCCAGCAATGGTGAGTAGTGCACGCACGCATCACAGCTGCACCTGAGGCATCGCCCGGCCTCGGCGCGTGCCTCCTCACGCGTATATATACCGTTATCTCCCGGCCATACTTCATCGGCAGCCACCACCCTTATCACCTCACGGCGTAGCTTTGTCTCCTCTCCCGGGCCTGCCTCGTGGGTCATGCTTCCTGTCTTGAGGTACGCCTCAATCACTCCGGCCACAGCCAGTCCGTCAGCAATAGCCTTCATGGTGCCGGCGCCGGTCAGTGACCCTCCCATAAAGACCCCTTTACGGTTGGTAGCGAACGGTCCCTCATCGCTCTTCTCAAGTCCGAACCGGTCACCACCCTTCCCGGTGGCCACATAGAGAGCATCATGGTTCAGCGACTGCAGGTCTGTTATGTTGTTATCAGCCAGCAGCTCATAGTTCTCATGTGCAAACTGCATCTCAATGTCAGCCATCAGGAGCCCGGAGGGCATGAGCTGATGCAGGTGCCCTCCCACGCGGTCACTGCGCTCATACACCGTCACCTGGTACTTTCTGGTGGCGAGCCTCAGCGCACAGGCCAGTCCGCTGATCCCTCCTCCCACAACAGCTATCCTGCCCTCCTTGGGGGGCATGTTGTACTGGTCAGGCATCTGTGACCTGGCATGCTGCATCACAGCCTGCTCGAGCCTCTGCATTGCGATAGCACCTCCATGCTCATGCATCGGGCACACCAGGCGGCACGGCTCATCACATAACCGTGAGACTATACCGGGGAAGCCCACGCTGTACTGGTAGGTCTTGTAGGCAGCATTAAAACGGCCCTGCGTGATCTTCATGACAAAGTCACGCACATCAAGGCCGAACGGGCATCTTGCAGTACAAAATGCCCGTTCATACTGTATACACTCTTTAACCAGCGGATGCAGGTAAGCCATAGGTATGATCAGAAGAACTTCTCAGCGCCGTCTGACCCCATTGGCTTGAAAAAGTCGTCACCGCCATAGGGTACCGGATTGGCTTTCATATTCTCCAGCTCATCATAGAGGTCTGAGCCGAGGAAATATTTGCCGGGAGCATAGGGCTTCTCACCTCTGGCGAGTCTCTCAATACCCTCCTTCACCTTCTCCTTTGTGGCCGGCAGCTCATGCACCCTCACGCCTGTAGCATTGTTGATGGCATTGAGCACCGCCATATGTCCTGACGACTGGAATGCCTCTGATGCGCCGGAAGAGCCGAAGGGACCGTGCAGGTCACGGCTCTCATTGTAGTGTAGTATCACCTCATCAGGGATATCCTTTATATAGGGTACTCCGCTGCTGGCTATGTTGGTATGTTTTTTTACATCATCATAGTTCTCAGAGAGTGCAAACCCGATGCTGTGTGATATTCCGCCAAAGGCCTGTCCGTTCACCGAATCGATATTACCCACCTTGCCAACGTCAGCCACACATACAAACCTCACCACCGTGGTCTTGCCGCTGTTGATATCTACCTCCACCTCAGCCAGGTTAAGAGCATAGGTAAAGGCTGGTGTCGGGTCTCCTATACCGGTATTGGGATCGAGACGTGTCAGTCCGGGTGTAGCCACATTGCTGAATTTACCCTCATAGACAGTAGGTATATTCTCTTTAACCATCTCATCATAGGTACGGTATGAACCATCCTCCCTGCGCATGGCATCCATCAGCTTTCTGGCAGCAACGATTGTTGCATTGCCGTTCATGTAGTGAGACCGGCTGCCGGCTGACATTCCGCTGTCGGGGCATATTTTTGTATCACTCTGTATCAGTTTGACCTGATCAGGTTTTATCTTCAGTGGCTTCAGGGCCTCGAGGGTAACCATGAGTGACCCTATGTCGCCGCCCTGTCCCAGCTCCTGCCAGGTGTCATACTTGGTTATGGTGCCGTCAGAATTGAGCTGCAGCCGTACGGTAGCATGGTCTGTCGGTCCTTCCGAGACATTAAACCCACCCCATGCAAGTCCGACGCCCCGACGTTTTTCGGGTGTGCTCTTCTCTTTTGCCTCTCTCACCGCCTGCTCATAGTGCGGCTTCATGGTCTTCATCATCTCTTCCATCGGATAGAGGCGGAAGGGTCTGCTGTTGATATTTGTCTCACCCTCACGTGCTATATTCCGCCAGCGGAACTCAAACGGGTCAATACCTGCCTTCTCAGCCAGCATATCCACCAGCGCTTCACTCAGGGTGTATGCCTGTGGTGAGCCGTAGCTGCGATATGCTGTTCCGAAGTTATGGTTGGTGATAGCTATACGCGAGAGGCCGGCCACATTGGGTATGCTATAGGGGAAGAATGAGAAGCGGGCCGGCTTGGTGATAATATCATCTCCACCGAAGGTGTAGGCACCCTGGTCAAGCCCGTAGTCAAACTCCACCGCAGTGATCTTACCATTACTGTCACATGCTGCCCTGCCATTAGAGTAGCTGGGTCTTCTCTTGCCTGAGAAGTGCTGGTGCTCTTCATAGCTCATAGAGAGAGCCACCGGCCTGCCGGTCACCACGGCGGCGGCAGCAGCCAGGCAGAGGTTACCGGCATTGGTTGACCATCCGAAGCTGGCGCCGGTGGGGTTCATCACCACCCTGATCCTGCTCTTGGGCACCCCTACCGAGTTACCTATTCGTCCTATTGAGGAGTAGACCCCCTGCGACTTACACTGTATGGTAAGCATGTCATCTTCATCGTAGTAGACCTGTATGGTATCACCCTCTATTGAGAGGTGAGGCTCCCTGCTTGAATAGAAGCTTCCCTCCACACTGTATGGTGAGCTCTCTATTATCTCAGCCACCTTTGCCGGATCATCAAGTCCCTCTCCCTTAAGTACCGGCTGCATGGCGAAGAGGTTGGGGGTATCGTGATGGATACGCATGGCATCGGGCATCACGGCATCAAGATAGTTAAGGTATTCAGGCAGTTTTTCTATCTCCACCTTCACCTTTTCAGCTGCCTCACGGGCATGCTCCCTGGTATCGGCACATACCAGGGCCACCACATCACCATACCGGAAGATCTTATCTTCAGCCAGCACATGCCTGGTAGGCACCACCAGGGTTGTGCGCTCATGGAAGTGACCTTCAGCCATCAGGTTGGTGCCGCCGGCAGCCTTGATATCCTGTGCAGTGACAATCTTATATACGCCCGGCATCTTTTCTGCCTCAGAGGTATCTATGGAGAGGATTTTTGCATGGTGCGCCACCCGCGGCTGTACAAGGGCCACCTTGAGTGTCTCGGCAGGCATCTTAAGCTCCTGGTCATCACCATAGTCAGCCAGCCCGCACACCTTGGCCAGGGCGGTCGGCCTGACCACCGGTTTACCATAATACTCACCATCAGCAGGATCCTTAAAACTTATATCCTCTATACTCTTTTCGCCTCTCATCACCTCAGCCGCCAGCATGACAGCATCAACTATCTGCACATAACCGGTACAGCGGCATACGTTCTTGTGCTTGTGGAACCAGTCACGCACCTCCTCACGGGTAGGTTTGTTGTTTTCAAGCAGCAGGGCATAGGATGAGACGATGAACCCCGGAGTACAGAATCCGCACTGCACCGCCCCGGCATTCATCCATGCCACCTGCAGCGGATGCGGGTTGGTCGGCGTCCCGATGCCTTCAATGGTTACCACGCTGCTGTACTCCTCCACATTCCTGATCTTCCTGGTGCAAGCGCGAACAAGTTTATTATTCAGTATCAGCGAGCAGGAGCCGCAGACCCCGGTATTACAACCCACCTTGGTACCGGTAAGTCCCATACGCCGAATGACATCAGCAAGGGAGTCCTTCTCAGGGTTGCACATGAACATCCTGTTGACACCGTTGATATTAAGCCACATTTTTCTCAGTCTCATATTGATCCTCCTGATTTGATTGTTTATTGCATTTTTTAGTTACAGCTCCTCTTCAAGGAAAATTATGACCGTCTCCAGGAACCGGGGACAGAGTCTGATCATCTCCACGGCAGTGAATGTACTGCCGGAATCGCTCCCCTGCCGCCTCGCCGGTGCTGTCAGCTCACTGCACATCAGGGTGCCGTGTGCCCGGGTGAAGCACTCAATAAGCGCGAGGCTCTTTTCGGCTATTATATTTTTTAAGGTGTGGTCTGCAGGGTGAAGGGAGCCATACCTGGCGCCAATCACCATAAGGCCGCCCGTCACCGCACCACAGGTCCTTCCGCTTCCGCCATAACCACCGCCAAAGGCGGCAGTGACCTTCAGCAGGGTGGCACGGTCAGCACCATACTCTTCACAGAAAGGGAGTGCCACAGCCTGAGCACAGTTAAAGCCTGAGCTGAACATCTCAGAGGCTTCGGCCAGGTGATCTCTAATCATGGCAGCAATAGGTATTTATTTTCATATCCCTCTGCATCAGCTCACCCTCTCTCATGACCACTTCAAACATTCTCTTAGTTATTGATTATCAGCAACGCTGCAAAAGAAGGTATTGCCCCCGGGCAGTCAGGCACTCTTTTCCAGCTCTCACCCGTAAAACAGCTTAAAAATAGGTTACTGCCCTCTTCGATTTACTGACAAAAGTCAAGTGATAAAAAAAAGGGAGCATCTCTTTCAGCTGCTCCCATTTTTTTGTGCCCAGGACAAGACTCGAACTTGCACACCGTTGCCGGCACCAGCCCCTCAAGCTGGCGTGTCTACCAATTCCACCATCTGGGCAGATTGCTTCAGAATCAATTACCCAGAGTATTAAACGATAATCCGGTCTATACACTGAGTAATGAATTCCTCACTTCTCCTGTGCCCAGAACAGGACTCGAACCTGCACATCATTGCTGACACTAGTCCCTGAAACTAGCGCGTCTACCAATTTCGCCATCTGGGCCACATCACCGGTCATTATTGAGTTTATTCTTCATGCACTCTTTCCTGACCAGTTATTGCGGGTGCAAAAATAACCTTTTTTTTAATTATGGTAAACCTCTTAAGCTGAAAGAGCAAAAAATTAATTACAGATTTTACTTTTATATATATTTGTTCCCCAAAACCGGTGATTGGCCGGTATAGTATCACTGACAGCCTCAGATATGAAGGTTTACAAATTCGGAGGGAGTTCAATAGGGAGTCCGGCCCGTTTCAGGTCACTGATCCCCATTATAAATGACGGTCATCAGAAGATCGTTGTTCTCTCGGCCATTGCCGGCACCACCAATATTCAGGCAGAGGTATCGGCTCTTTTTGCCTCTGGCAGGTGCGATGCTGCCCACGGGGTCTCGGAGAGGTTACGTAGCGATTATCACCTTCTTGCTGACGAGCTCTTTGTTACAGATGAGATCAGGGGGCGGGCTCATCGTTGCATTGATGATCACTTCAACGGAGTTGCCACACTCCTGTCGGGCAGATATACCAGTCAGAGTGAGAAGGAGATACTGGCTGAGGGTGAGCTGATCTCCACCACCCTGCTTCACCTGCTGCTCTCAGAGGAGGGTATAGCGTCACTGGTCATTCCGGCGCTCAGCTTTATGAGAATTGACAAGGATGGTGAGCCCGACTACTACTATATCAGGGAGAACCTGCAGCGTGAGTTGCAGGCTGTCAGCAATGAAAAAATTATTATCACCCAGGGGTTTATCTGTCGTAACGTCTTTGGTGAGACAGATAACCTGCGGCGTGGCGGCAGCGACTACAGTGCCACCATCATTGGTGCTGCCCTGGGGCGTGAGAGGGTTGAGGAGGTTGAGATCTGGACAGACATCAGCGGCCTGCACAATAATGACCCCAGGTATGTAGACAACACCAGGGTGATCAGGAGCCTCTCCTTTGATGAGGCTGCCGAGCTGGCCTATTTTGGTGCCAAGATCCTTCACCCCTCCAGTATCAACCCTGCCAGGCTCATGAACATACCCGTAAGGATCAAGAACACGCTTGATCCTGCCGACGAGGGTACCCTGATCTCCTCCTCGGCCCCGCTGGAAGACTACAAGGCGATTGCGGCCAAGGATGGGGTGACAGCCATCAGGGTACGATCTGACCGCATGCTCCTTGCCTACGGTTTCATGCGGCGTATATTTGAGGTGTTTGAGACCTACCGGACACCCATAGATATGATCTCCACCTCAGAGGTATCTGTCTCACTCACCATTGATGACCCCACCCATCTTGATGATATTGTCAGGGCACTCAGTGTCATGGGGTTTGTTGAGGTTGACCGTGAGCAGTCAATAATATGTGTGGTGGGCGACTTCAGGCCTGACCGTGTAGGGTCAGCCCCTGAGATGTTTGAGGCGCTCAATGAGATCCCGGTCAAGATGATCTCTTACGGTGGCAGTGAGAACAGTGCATCGATACTCATCAACACCAGTGACAAGATAACTGCTCTCAGAGCACTCAACAGTAAACTATTTCCTGAAGATAATGATCAGTAAAGAGATAATTGAAAAGCTGTCAGGTCATCAGACCCCGTTCTACTATTATGATCTTGACCGGCTCAATGAGACCCTTGCCGTAGCCTCCGGTGAGGCTGCCAGCAGAGGTTTTCATCTCCATTATGCTGTCAAGGCCAATTTCAATCCTGAGATAATGAAGGTTATTGCAGGGTATGGCCTGGGGGCTGACTGTGTCAGCGGCTATGAGGTTGAGCATGCCATTGCCTGCGGCTTCCCTGCCGGCCAGACCCTCTTTGCCGGGGTGGGCAAGAGTGACCGTGAGATTGAGCTGGCCCTCACCAACAACATAAAGTGTTTCAATGTTGAGTCGGTCGGGGAGCTTGAGGTTATCAATGAGATAGCCGGCCGGATGGGTAAGGTGGCGCCGGTGGCACTGCGTATAAACCCCAATGTTGAAGCACTCACCCTCAAAAATATTACCACCGGCACTGATGAGAACAAATTTGGTATCAGGGTCTCTGACCTTGAGAAGGTGATCACACTGCTGGGTGAGCTTGATCACCTCCGCTACCGTGGCGTCCACTTTCATATAGGGTCACAGATCACCTCCCTGCAGGTGTTCCGTAACCTGTGCAACAAGATCAATGAGCTGTGGTACTGGCTGAAGGTCAGGGGCCTTGAGCCTGACGATATCAATGTTGGAGGGGGGCTGGGTGTCAGTTATGATGATCCTGAGCAGTTCCCTCCGTTCGCCTCCTACTTTGACATATTCAGTAAACACCTTGATGAGAAGATAGAGAGTACCATCTCGTTTGAGCTGGGACGCTCACTGACGGCCGGATGTGGATCGCTTATCTCAAGGGTACTCTATGTCAAGCCGGGGCCGCTGGAGACCTTTGTGATACTTGATGCCGGCATGACCGAGCTGATCAGGCCGGCACTCTACAATGCCACTCACCGTATTGAGAACCTCACCTCTGAGGGAGATGAGATGAGATATACGGTTGTGGGTCCGGTATGTGAGACCACTGACACTTTCGGAAGGCATATACTGTTACCTGAGACACGTCGTGGTGACCTGGTGGCTATCCGTTCTGCCGGTGCCTATGGTGAGGTGATGGCCTCGAGGTATAACCTGCGCCCGCTGCCCCCTTCTCTCTTTATCTGATCAGAGCCCTTCGCGCCTTTGGAATGAGAGCGCTCTGCGCACCTCTGGCATGACAGCTCTTCGCGCCTCTGATATGACAGCCTTACCATTCCGGGTGAGGCAGGGCTGCAGTGCCGCTGCCTCTCAGTTTCTCCTCCTCTTTCTCTTCCTGACAGGGTCAGAGAAGAGTAACATCACCACTCCGAAGATAAGGGTGCCCAGCCCTGAGAGCAGATTGACATTTATGTTGAGTGACATGGCATACATCGCCTCACCATGTGTCACTAATCCGTAGATGGTAATGATAAGTCCCACTATGGTGAACATCAATCCTATCGGAAATCTTATATCGAGCATGGCATCAGTTTTTCAGGTTACCAGAAGATTATTGAGAGTGTAATCATTATAAGGCCCACGATCAGTGCGAGGAACCAGGGTCTGCTGTACCACTTCACCCCGCTGTCATCGAGCCTGGGTGTCATGGAGTAAACCAGTCCGTTAAGCTCCTCATCACTCTTCTCACGCCTTGAGAGGAGCGAGATGGTTACGGTGAGCAGTGCCGCCGATGAGAATGCAAATATGGCTGTCCAGAAGTTCTGCGCCATCTCCACCGGGTAGGTATGCAGTATCACTCCTGTCCATCCGCCCTTCACCAGTGTGACAGCCCCTGCCGGCATTGTCACTCCGTGGTGCAGCAGCGCCACCAGAAAGCCTGCCAGCAGTCCGGTAAAGGCAGCATTACCTGTTGACCGTTTCCAGAACATACCCAGGAATATGACTGCAAAGAGTGGCGCATTGATCATTGAGAAGACTGTCTGCAGGAAGTCCATAATATTCCCGAACTTGCTGGCTATGTATGCAGCTGCTATACTCACCAGCACCCCTACTATGGTTGCCATCCTTCCCACCTTCAGGTAGTGCCGCTCATCGGCATCCTTCACACCTGTCGCCGGTCTTATATAGGTCTGGTAGATATCATATGTCCATACGGTATTGAAGGCTGACACGTTTCCTGCCATACCTGACATGAATGATGCCAGCAGTGCGGTAATACCCAGTCCGAGCACCCCGGCCGGCAGGTACTGCTTGAGCAGCATTATGATTGTGTAGTCGTAGATCGGCTCTCCTATCTCATTGAGTGGCAGCGCAAACCCCTTGATCGGGTTGTTCATCAGCACCAGTGCAGCTACTCCCGGAATTATTATCAGGAATGGTATGAACATCTTCGGTATTGCACCTATCAGGGGCACCTTACGTGCTGCTGTCATTGACTCGGCTGACATGGCTCGCTGTACTATCAGGAAGTTGGTACACCAGTATCCGAATGAGAGTACAAATCCCAGTCCGGCAAATATGCCATACCACTCTACCCCCATCGGGTTGGCTCCTGCCGATGCTGTATATTTCCAGGTGGTTGTCCATGTGTCAGCTGCAAACCCCTTGCTCTCTACTATCGGTGCCAGGCTCTGCTGCATTCCTCCCCACCCTCCTACGTCAATCATCACCAGGATGGCCATTGGCATCAGCCCTATGATTATAATAAAAAACTGCAGCACCTCATTGTATATGGCTGAGGATAGTCCGCCCAGGTAGGTATATATCAGAACTATACCAGCCGAGGCCAGCAGTGACAGGTTGAAGTTCCACCCCAGCACATTCTCGAGCAGTATTGCCAGTGCATACATTGAGATCCCTGAGGCCAGCACCGTCATCAGTGCGAAGAGTCCGGCATTGAGTGCGCGTGTCTTCTCATTGAATCTCAGCTTCAGATACTCCGGTACTGACCTGGCTTTTGATCCGTAGTAGAATCTCATCATAAAGATCGCCAGGAAGACCATTGCAGGAATAGCCCCTATCCAGTAGAAGTGTGTGGTCAGCATACCATATTTCAGTCCTGACCCAGTCATTCCCATCACCTCCAGTGCTCCCAGGTTGGTGGAGATAAATGCCAGTCCGGCCACCCAGGCAGGCATTGAGCGTCCCGCCTCCAGGAAGGCGGAGGCATCTTTCATATATTTTCTCAGGACCCATCCTATGCCCAGCACAAAGACAAAATAGACCGCCATTATCAGGTAGTCTATTCCATGAAGCGCAAATTTTGTATCCATGAAGTGGTACAGATTAGGTTAGCATCAGGCAAACTTAAAAAATTATATCAAACCTGATTCACTGATGATCAGTTTTCACTACCTGTGGCACTCACTTTTTTGCTGTTGTTGGCACGCTCCTGTTTTTCAGGATGCCCGGTGTTCTGCTGCCACGTGCCTGTGTGCCCTTCTCCCCAATATAATCGACAAAGGCTATGAAGTGGTTAAGCTGATCAGCAGTGAGTCTGTCAGTCCTGATAAAACCCACATCCTCAGCCCTCAGGGTATAGTTATTGTGTGTCTCGTGCCACACATCTATATAGTATACCCTGGGTTCAAGATCTGTAAAGATCACCTTACCCGATGCATTGGTGAACCCCTCCACAAGGCCATTGGTTTCATTGTCCCAGTCCTTTTCAGTGGGATAGAGAATAACACTGGCGCCGGCTACCGGGTAGAAGTCGTAATATTCAAGCACCTCCACCTCGAGCATCACGGGTGCCACCACCTCTATGTCAAGATAGGACTTGTCTATCTGGCCTGATCTTGAGTAGACGGTCAGCACCACTGTAAATATGCCTGACGCCTGATAGGCGTGTGAAGGTTCATAGTTCACTGAGTAGGTGCCGTCACCGAAATCCCACTCATACTCCACCGCATTGTTTGAGCGGTTATAGAACTCAACCACTTCGCCCAGTTGAACCTTTAACTTATTGGTACTGAACCGTGATTCAGGAAGCGGATGACATGAACCTGCAAGGATCATCACCGCTGCGGCTGCCAGGATTAGTGCTCTCTTCATCTCTATGGGTTTTGGTGCTCTCTTACAAATTCCAAAATCTGTGCCAATAAACAAAATTTCATGATCCCTTAGGTTGACAAAGAGCAGGTTCTATGGCATAAGCTGCAAAAAAGATTATCTTTGCAGATTGTTAAAAAATAAGACTATTTATGATCAACATAACCTTTCCTGACGGATCAACAAGGGAATACCATCAGGGAGTCACCAGCTACGAGGTTGCCCGTTCCATCAGTCCGCGGCTCGCCTCTGAGGTCTATTCAGCCACTGTCAATGGTGAGCTGTGGGACCTGACACGTCCGCTGGCCACTGACGCTACCCTCACCCTTCACAAGTGGGATGATCCTGAGGCGAAGCATGCTTTCTGGCACTCCTCAGCTCACCTTCTGGCTGAGGCTCTTGAGGTTCTGTGGCCCGGCACCAAGTTTGGCATAGGTCCTGCCCTTGAGAATGGCTTTTACTATGATGTTGACCCCGGTCAGGGTCATGTCATCACTGATAGCGACCTTCCTCTTATTGAAGAGAAGATGAAGGAGCTGGCCTCACATAACAGTCCTATTGTACGCAGTGAGATAAGCAAGCGGGATGCTATGGAGCTGTTTGCCTCCAAGGGTGATGAGTACAAGACAGAGCTCATCTCAGAGCTTGAGGATGGCACCATCACCCTCTACCGTCAGGGTGGCTTCACCGATCTGTGCCGCGGTCCCCACCTGCCTGACACCTCAGCCATCAAGGCTATCAAGGTTCTCAGCCTTGCCGGTGCCTACTGGCGTGGTGATGAGACGCGTAAGATGATGACCCGTGTCTATGGTATCACCTTCCCCAAAGAGTCGATGCTCAAGGAGTATATGGTGATGCTGGAGGAGGCGAGGAAGCGTGACCACCGTCGTATAGGGAGGGAGCTGGAGCTCTTCACCTTCTCCCCCAGGGTAGGTCTTGGGCTGCCTCTCTGGCTTCCCAAGGGTGCTGACCTGAAGCAGAGGCTTATCGACTTCATGACCAGGATACTGAGAGAGCGGGGCTACAGTATGGTCTCCACACCCCACATCGGCAACATAGAGCTCTACAAGACCTCAGGTCATTTTGAGAAGTATGGTGCTGACTCATTCAGGCCTATCGCCACCCCACAGGAGGGTGAGACCTTTATGCTCAAGCCGATGAACTGTCCGCACCACTGTGAGATCTTCAGCGCCACCCCTCACTCATACCGTGAGCTGCCGGTACGTATGGCCGAGTTTGGTACTGTCTACCGCTATGAGCAGAGCGGTGAGCTGCACGGCCTCACCCGCGTGCGCAGCTTCACCCAGGATGATGCCCATCACTTCTGCAGGCCTGACCAGCTCAAGGATGAGTTCAAAAGTATTATTGACCTGGTACAGTATGTCTTTGGCATAGTAGGGTTTACCGAATATTCGGCACAGATATCACTCAGTGACCCTGCGCAGCGTGAGAAATATATTGGCAGTGATGAGAACTGGAAGAAGGCTGAGCAGGCTATCATAGAGGCTGCCGGTGAGAAGGGTCTGGCCACCACCATTGCCATAGGTGAGGCTGCCTTCTACGGACCGAAGCTTGACTTTATGGTCAGGGATGCCATAGGCCGCAAATGGCAGCTGGGGACAGTGCAGGTTGACTATAACCTGCCTGAGAGGTTCGGACTTGAATATACCGGCAGTGACAACCGGAAGCATCAGCCGGTGATGATACACCGTGCAATATTTGGCTCTATGGAGCGTTTCGTTGCAATACTCATTGAAAATAGTGCCGGCCGCTTCCCCGTATGGCTGGCACCCGACCAGGCGGTGATTTTGCCTATAAGCGAAAAATTCAATGATTATGCAAAAACTATTTTAAATTTCCTTAATAATTCCGATATTCGCACCCTGATTGATGACAGGAACGAAAAGGTAGGTAAAAAGATAAGGGATAATGAGTTAAAGCGCATCCCATACCTCCTGGTGATAGGTGAAAAAGAGGTTGAGGCGGGTACGGTTTCTGTCAGAAGGCAGGGTGAAGGAGATAAGGGAACAATGATGCCTGAACAGTTTGTTCAACTGGTCAGAGATGTTATGAATGAGGAGAGAGGTAATTGAAGCAGCTGACAATCAAGATTGAAGCGACTGATAATCAAATAGTATTAACTTAACTGGAGGACAAAACTATAGCAAGAGCAACCTATTCCAGACCGAGGCCCAGGCCGAGGCCGAGGCCCGGAAGAAAGCCCGAACCGGAACACCGGATAAACAACAGGATCACAGCCAGAACAGTCAGGGTTGTGGGAGACAACATAGAGGCGCAGATCATGAGTCTGAATGAGGCCCTGAGGCTTGCAGACGAGATGGAACTCGATCTTGTTGAGATTTCACCCAATGCTGAGCCGCCTGTCTGTAAGATAATTGATTATCAAAAATTCCTTTACCAGCAAAAGAAGAAGCAGAAGGAGATGAAGGCCAATACCACCAGGATAGTGGTAAAGGAGATACGCTTCGGGCCCAATACTGATGCCCACGACTACGACTTCAAGCTGAAGCATGCTATCAACTTTCTGGAAGAGGGTGCCAAAGTGAAGGCCTATGTATTTTTCAAGGGGAGGTCAATCCTCTTCAAGGAGCAGGGTGAGAAGCTGCTGCAACGGTTTGTAGAAGATCTTGATGAGTATGCAAAGGTTGACCAGACCCCCAGACTGGAAGGTAAGAGGATGATCATCATACTCTCACCAAAGAAGAAAAAATAGTTTTTACATATATATCTGTTACAATGCCAAAAATTAAGACAAATCCGGGAGCAAAGAAGAGATTTACGCTGACCGGTACAGGTAAGATCAAGCGCAAGCATGCTTACAAGAGCCATATACTCACCAAGAAGTCAACCAAGCGTAAGAGGAATCTTACCTATAGCGGACTGGTGGATAAGGCTGATGAGAAGAATGTGAAGCATCTTCTCGGACTGAAGTAATGTGAGTCACCTGTCTGAGTTAATCAACACAATTATTAACCGGGATGTGAAGCCTCAAAGTCCGTTACCGGCGCTTACATCCGAAAATTAGAGAACCAATGCCAAGAGCAAAAAATGCACCAGCATCAAAGGCAAGAAAGAAAAAGGTATTAAAGCAGACCAAAGGCTATTATGGCAGCGGTGCCAATGTTTACACCGTGGCCAAAAACCGCCTTGAGAAGGGTCTGACCTATGCCTATCGTGACCGCAAGAACAAGAAAGGTGAGTTTCGTGCACTGTGGATACAGCGTATCAATGCCTGTGCACGTCTTCATGGTATGAGCTATTCACAGTTTATGGGCGGACTTGAGAAGAAGGGTATCACCCTCAACCGCAAGACCCTGGCTGATCTGGCCATGAATCATCCGGAAGCCTTCAAGGCTATAGTGGATAAAGTGAAAGAGTAGAGAGAGTAGACAGAGAGAGCGGGTTTCGGCCCGCTTTTTTTATTTTAAAACCCGGCATTGAGCTATCTCTTTGCTCCCTTGAAGAACCTGTTAAACCTGATCTTTCTGAGGCCCTGTGCCTCCTTGTCAAGTGAGAGCCATACCAGCACGGGTCGTCCCACGATATGATCTTCCGGCACAAAGCCCCAGAAGCGTGAGTCGGCAGAGTCGTGCCTGTTATCACCCATCATCCAGTAGTAGTCCATCTTAAAGGTGTAGCTGCCGGCCGGCGATCCGTTGATATATATCACCGAGTCGGCCACCTCCAGGTGGTTACCTTCATAGATACCTATTATTGATGAGTAGATGCTTATGTTGGTCATGTCAAGCTTGACGGTGGCTCCCATCTCCGGTATCCAGAGAGGACCAAAGTGGTCTTCATTCCACCGGTACTGCGGGTCATGGGGAAACACAGGCGGTGAATATTCACCCGGTCTCCGGTAGTCAGCCTCCAGCCCGGTCACATTTGCAAACCCTGCTATTGTCTCAGCATTCTTTCGTGTCAGCGGCAGCCGGTAGACTGTTCCCGAGAGCATAAGCGACTGGTCAGCCTTTGAGACCCCCATCCTCTCAAAGGCCTTGGGGTTTATCCGGGTACCATTGGTTCGTACATAGTATGATGTCTGCTGTGTCTCATGCTCCTTAGCCTCTTTGCCATTGACAAAGAGCTCACCCCCTCTTATCGTGATGGTATCACCGGGAATACCTACACATCTCTTGACATAGTTATCACGACGGTCAACCGGTCTGTATATCACGGTATACTCATTCCAGATCATCCCACGCGCCTCGGCATAGTACTGATCCCTGCTTCTGAGCGGTTTGCCGGCCCTGATATCTTCGGCATTGAGCATCTCCATCCGCTCGCGCAGTATCTCATAGTAGCTCACTGCCTGCAGCTCGAGGCAGACGGTGTCTCCTGCCGGGAAGTTAAAGACCACAATATCATTGTTCTTCACATGGCCAAAACCCTTCAGTCTCTTGTATTTCCAGTTTATAAGGTTTGACCACGACTTCGCCTTTCCTCCGGAGAGTGGCAGGGTATGCTGTGTAAAGGGGAAGGCCAACGGAGTGTTGGGCATACGCGGGCCATAGGCCACCTTGCTCACTGCCAGATGGTCACCCACCAGCAGTGTCTTCTCCATAGAAGGAGTTGGTATCCGGTAGTTTTGAAAGAGAAAAATATTTATCAGCGTCACCGCTATCACAGCAAATATCAGTGCATCAAGCCATTCAATAATGACATTGTTTTTGCCATGACGTTTTTTCCAGAATGCCCAGTTGACCTTACGGGTCACATAGATATCAAACAGCACCGGCAGCCCGAGCAGCAGCCAGAAGTTACCCACCCAAATGACCCACAGCAGATAGAGTACTCCGGCTACTCCAAATTTAAAGTATCTGTTCCGTATAAGCTCTTTCATCATGCTCAGTTTTCGGAGGGCAAATCTACTATAATTAATTCAAACCAGCTGATCCTCTCCCCTATCCTTCCACCTCAAGCCTGATCTTTGCAGTCTTCTCAAGGTCTCTCACATAGTAGCGTGAGCCGGTAAAAAAGAATATGGCACCCAGTATCAGCATGAATGGCAATACAGCCAGTGCCGTCTCAATTGAGTGGAGGTCATAGAGTTTCCCTATCACCAGCGGTGCGGTAGATGCTCCCAGCAGGTTCTGCACCACCACTGCCACCGCGTATGACATAGCCCTCATACCGGCATGTATCACATCCTGTGTCACAGCTGATGCGGCTGACACAAAGGCTGTTATGGTCACTCCCATCAGCAAAAAGAATATGTACTGCACCGCTCCTTTGGTCAGCCACAGGGCTATGAGCAGGAAGGCAGCCGAGAGCAGCGAGGTGATGGTAGGGAAGAGCAGCCTCGCCCGTAGGTTTGTTTTACGCCATCGGTCGGTTATTATTCCGCCCACGGGAGCGCCCACAATAGCCAGCACCATTACCGCGCTTGCCATTGAGCCGGCCTTCTCTATCGGCAGGTCACGCGTCACATGAAAGTATGTTGAGAGCCAGGTAATCAGTGAGGTTGTCACAAAGACCACTGATGCAAATCCGAAATAGGTAAAGATGAGCGATGGTCTGGAGAGAAACTCCCTGACCATGTCAGAGCTCTTCATCTTCACTCTCAGGTTATTCTTGTCAACAAATGAGAGGTCTACCGTCTTGTAGTCTTTGACAAAGTAAAACATTATTGCCACTATCAGTCCGGGCAGTGCCACAATACCGAATGCATGCTTCCACCCCAGGCTTGATGCTATGATACCACCCAGCAGTACCCCTATAGCTGTCCCCAGCGGTATGGATGCATTCCATAGCCCCAGCATCCGTGACCGTTTCTCCACAGGGTAGAGGCCCGATATCACTGCGCTGCCTCCCGGTGCATAGCCGGCCTCCCCTATTCCTATCAGAGCCCTGGCCAGCACCAGCTGTACAAAGTTGCCGGTAAGGGCACAGAGGGCGGTTGCCAGGCTCCACAGAACCGCCATGATACTGATCGTCTTGGTACGGTTCCACCTGTCAACAAGAATTGATACAGGAAAGGTGAGCAGCACTATTGCCCAGTAGACCGATGATACGAGCAGCCCGCTCTGGGTATGGGTAAGGCCAAGGTCCTGCTCAATATGCACGAACATCGACGTTACGATCATCCTGTCTATATAGTCGAACATGTATAGCAGGAAGAGCAGGATAAAGACGTAGTTGGTATACCCTTTCGAATAGAGATATCCGGGCGGTATCGGCTTATTTTTCATAATCTGAGAATTGGAGTTGTTTTTCAAAGATTTACCGACGACTAAAGTAACGCCTATTTTTTTATCTTGTACCAGTTTTCAACAAATCATTGTGATGAATAAAAATTTTCTTCTTCTCTTCCTCTTCATGCTGATCGTCTCATCAGGGTGCCGTGAGGCCGAAAAAGCTGATATTGTCATTACCGGCGGCAAGGTGTTCACTGCCGATGCAGAGAATCCTTACGCCGGGGCGGTGGCTATACGTGGTAACCGTATCATTGCCGTTGGCTCAGAGAGGGCGGTACGCCGGCACATAGCCCCCTCCCTCACCAGGGTTATTGATGCCGGTGGCAGGACGGTCATTCCGGGGTTTAATGATGCCCATGCCCATTTTGGTCCGGTAGACCCCGACTATATTGAGCTTCGTTACACCACTGACCCGTCACTCATCACCAGGAAGGTAGGTGAGAAGGCAGCCCGTTCACATAAGGGAGAGCTGATCTACGGTGGCCACTGGGATCATGAGATGTTTATTGTACCGGCATGGCCTTCCAGGGAGCTCATCGATGCTGTCTCTCCCGATAATCCGGTAGTCCTGCGCCGTACCGATGGTCACAGTGCACTGGTCAACAGCTTTGTTCTCAGGGAGTCAGGTATCACCCGTGCCACCCCTGACCCTTATGGTGGTGAGATCATGCGTGACCCTGTCACCGGTGAGCCGACCGGTGTGCTGAAGGAGAGTGCCATGTCACTCATACGTACCGGTGCCCTGCCTTCGGTGAGCGACCCTGATGCGGAGCGTGACAGGGAGCTTCGTGGCTACCTCATGGCCCTTGAGCAGGCTGCCGGCTATGGTATCACAAGCATACAGATACCTGGTGAGGCCAGCTTTGAGGTCTATGACTCACTCCTGGCTGCCGCCCTTCTCACCTGCCGTATAGACATAGGTGGTACCCTCACTGCTGACCCTGACAGGCTGGAGAGGTATGAGAGGCTGAGGGAGAGGTACCCCTTGTCAGGTGACTGGATCAGGTTTGGCTACCTGAAAGATTTTATGGATGGCACACTGGGGTCAGCCACAGCCATGATGTTTGAGCCGTTTGAAGATGAGCCTGACAAGAGCGGTCTGCCACAGATGAGCTATGAGGAGCTTGAGAGACGTGTGCTGGCAGCTGACAGTCGCGGCTTCCAGATAGGTATACATGCTATTGGCCCGATGGCCAACAACTGGATACTGAATGCCTTTGAGAAGGCGGGTGAGGTGAACGGTGTGCGTGACAGCCGTCACCGCTCAGAGCATGCGCAGATACTTATTGAGAAGGATATCCCCCGTTTTGCAGAGCTGGGGGTGGTAGCCTCTATGCAGCCTGTACACTGCATTACCGACAAGCGCTTTGCCGAGAAGAGGATAGGCCCGGAACGCAGCCGCTGGGCCTACGCATGGAAGAGTCTTGCCGACAACGGTGCCAGGCTCGCCTTCGGCACTGACTATACCGTTGAACCGCTGAACCCTATGGAGGGGCTCTACGCAGCCGTGACAAGGAAAGACCGCAAGGGTGAGGAGGGTGACGGATGGTTCCCTATGGAGAAGATCACCATGGAGAAGGCGATTGAGTACTATACACTCGGATCAGCCTATGCACAGTTCATGGAGGAGAGAAAGGGGATGATAAGAG
This sequence comes from uncultured Rikenella sp., assembly GCA_964537135.1. Lineage (GTDB taxonomy): Bacteria > Bacteroidota > Bacteroidia > Bacteroidales > VadinHA17 > SR-FBR-E99. The sequence continues at coordinate 40,850 of CAZHZC010000006.1, read as the reverse complement.
TAGGTTACCTGGCAGACATAACCATCCTCTCTGAAGATATATTCAATATCCCTGAGGAGATGATTATGTCTGTTAAAGCTGACTATACAATCGTTGATGGCAAGATTGTATATGAGAGAAAAGCTGAGAGTCTCTAAGCTGTGGTCTGATCATCAACGGTTGCATCAGGCGCATTGTTCTGCACTGAAGCAATACCGTTGTCACGGCTGGCCTCTGACTTGTACATCTGGCTGCTGCCTATGATCTGTCCGTTTGCTGCCTTCAGGTTGAAAAAGAACCGGCCATCCTTGGCTAGCTTTGTTTCGAACCTGTTGGGGTCAGAGGCGTTCTTCATGACTGAATTGAGGCCGTTGATGCATGAAGGCTTAGTGGTATAACCCTCACTTGAGAGAATCACCTGACCATTTGTTGCAAGCAGATTGAACTGAAACTCACCATTTTTCCTTTTTGTGATAACAAACTTTCCCATAGTTGAACATTTTAGAAGAAATACTTTTAAAAAATTTTGCCCAAAGATATAAAAAAAGATAATTAGTTTTAACAAACTGGTACTTATGCGAATTGACATTATAACAGTACTCCCGGCACTCCTCCGTAGTCCGCTGGAGGAGTCTATAATAAAACGGGCACGTGAGAGGGGTGTGGTGGAGATCAATCTCATCGATCTGCGTGACTATGCTACTGACCGTCACAGGAGTGTTGATGACTATCCCTTTGGCGGAGGTCCCGGTATGGTGATGATGGTTGAGCCGGTCTACAACTGCATCACCCGCCTCACCTCTGAGCGCCATTATGATGAGATCATCTACACCTCTCCCGATGGCGAGCGTTTTACCCAGCCGATGGCCAATGAGCTCTCGATGAAGCGTAATATTATTATCCTGGCGGGGCACTACAAAGGTATTGACCAACGCATCAGAGACCACCTCATCACGCGCGAGATCTCCCTGGGCGACTATGTGCTTACCGGCGGTGAGCTTCCTGCAGCTGTTATAACCGATGCCCTGGTGAGACTCCTCCCCGGGGCCATCTCCGACTCAGGGTCAGCCCTTAGTGACTCTTTTCAGGATAACCTGCTTGCCCCTCCCGTCTATACACGCCCCTCTCAGTTTCGCGGCTGGCAGGTGCCTGACATTCTGCTGGGAGGCAATACGCCTGAGATAGAGAGGTGGCGGCTGGAGCAGTCGCTTCGTCTTACCGCTGAAAAAAGACCCGACCTGATGGATGACAACAGGCCTGACCTGCCGGATGGCAACAGAGCTGATCCGCCGGATGAACAAAAGGCCTGACCTGCCGGATGGCAACAGAGCTGATCCGCCGGATGAACAAAAGGCCTGATCTGTCGAATGAGATAAGATCTGACCTGCCGGATGAACAAAAGGCCTCACCTGCCGGTTGACAAAAGATGATTCACACCCTTCATTATATCACAAAAGGTTTGTATTATTGTATCCTTCCGAACAAAAAAACAAAATCATATTACCATGAAACCTGAAGATTACATTGCGAGAGAAGAGAAGTACGGAGCCCATAACTATCATCCACTACCGGTAGTGCTTGACCGGGGTGAGGGTGTATTTGTCTGGGATACTGATGGCAGGCGTTACTATGACTTTCTCTCTGCATACTCAGCTGTCAACCAGGGGCACTGTCACCCCAGGATCATAGATGCCCTGACAGAGCAGGCTGCCAGGCTGACCCTCACCTCACGTGCCTTCTACAACTCGGTGCTGGGTGAGTATGAAGAGTTCATCACTCGCTATTTCGGTTATGACAAGGTACTGCCAATGAATACCGGTGCCGAGGGTGACGAGACCGCCCTGAAGCTGTGCCGCAAGTGGGCCTACAAGGTAAAGGGTGTAGCTGAAAACCAGGCCAAGATCATTGTCTGTGAAGGTAATTTCCATGGCCGTACCATCACCATTGTCTCCATGTCAACCGACCCCGATGCACGTAAAGACTATGGTCCGTTCACCCCTGGCTTTGTAACCATACCCTACAATGATATCCCGGCCCTGGAAAAGGCACTGGCTGACCCTGATGTTGCAGGATTCCTGGTAGAGCCTATACAGGGTGAGGCAGGTGTCTACGTACCTGATGAGGGCTACCTGAAGAGGGCGTACGATCTCTGCAGGAAGCATAACGTACTCTTCATCGCTGATGAGATACAGACCGGTATTGCCCGTACAGGAAAGATGCTGGCATGTGATCATGAAGGTGTCAGGCCTGACATACTGATACTTGGCAAGGCACTGTCAGGTGGTGTCTTCCCGGTATCGGCTGTACTGGCCGATGACCCTATCATGCTGACCATCAGGCCCGGAGAGCATGGCTCAACCTTCGGCGGCAATCCTCTCGCCTGCAAAGTGGCCATAGCAGCCCTTGAGGTGGTCAGGGATGAGAAGCTGGCTGAGAGAGCTGATCACCTGGGCAAGATATTCCGTGAGGAGCTGAAGAGTATCAAGTCTGACATGATAAGTATTGTCAGGGGGAAAGGACTGCTCAATGCGGTGGTGATAAAGCCCAAGAACGGCAAGGAGGCCTGGGATGTCTGCATAGCCATGAAAGAGCTGGGCGTGCTGGCCAAACCGACCCATGGTGATATTATCCGCTTTGCCCCTCCCCTGGTGATCACCGAGGAGCAGCTGAGAGAGGCCCTGTCACTGATAAAGAGAGCGATACTGCAGTTTGGAGCCTGACACATCAGGATGTTAAGATTGTCAATCATCACATATAGACCATGAAGCGTTCACTACCCTGGATAGCAGCCATAATAATCACTGTCGCTGCGGCACTCTACCAGCGCACTACCGGTCCCACCTACCCTTACCGTACCAGTGTGACCCTTGGTGATACCAGCTACTCCCTCTCACTGAAGCGTAGCCAGACAAACACTCACCCCTGTCTGATCAGGGCTGAGCTGCCTGAAGAGTTTGCCGGAGAGATTTTTTACCGCCGCTACCGGACGGATGATGAGTGGAGCCGGGTTGAGATGAAGCATGATGGCCGGTGGCTCTCCGGTGAGCTGCCATCACAGCCTCCTGCCGGCAAGCTTGAGTATTACCTTGTGCTGACTGACCCCTCCGGCGGTGAGGCAGCTGTCATGAGGGAGGCTCCGGTGGTGATACGTTTCAAGGGTGATGTACCTGCACTGGTGATGATACCCCACATCCTTATCATGTTCATGGCCATGCTGCTCTCCAACGTGGCAGGAATCACTGCCGCAACAGGTATGGAGTCACAGCGAAGGTATGGCCGGCTGGCCCTCTGGCTGCTGCTCGCCGGCGGGATGGTGCTGGGCCCGGTGGTACAGAAGTATGCCTTTGGTGACTTCTGGACAGGTGTGCCTTTCGGGTGGGACCTCACTGACAACAAGACACTTATTGCCGTGATAGGGTGGGTGGTGGCAGTGGTGATGAACCACCGCAAGAGACGCCCCGGTTATACCATTGCAGCAGCTATCCTGCTGCTGCTGATATACTCTATCCCACACAGCCTGTTCGGCTCTGAGCTCGACTATGCTACCGGTGCAGTGACACAGGGATAATTTTTTTCTTCCTTTTATCACGCTTTTTCTTAATTTGGATGCAGCAATCATCCATCACCTTCGTCATTGGGTAGAAGAGTAGAAAATGGTGGGTGCAGCATCAAACATAACTAATACCGTTCTTGGGAAAAAGATGGAGAGTGTTGAAGCAGCATTCAAAAATATCCACCAGGAGCTGATAGATGGCTGTCTGGCAGGTGACCAGAAAGCACAGTTTCAGGTCTACAAGCTCTATTACAAGGCGATGTACAACACCAGCCTGCGTATAGTGAATGATCAGATGGAGGCGGAAGATATTATGCAGGAAGCATTTCTCTCTGCTTTTGAGAAGATAGAGACCTATTCAGGAAAGGTGAGCTTCGGAGCCTGGCTCAAGAGGATCGTTGTAAACAGGTCACTCGATGCCCTGGGAAAACGTAAGATGATCTTTGAAGATATTGAGAAGCATACCAGCATCTATGATGATAGCGGCGATGAGGCAGCCTACCACCAGGAGGTAGAGATGAAGGCCGAAGAGATAAAGGCTGCCATCAGCCAGCTGCCGGAAGGGTACCGCGTGATACTCTCGCTCTACCTGATTGAGGGGTATGACCATGATGAGATAGCCGAGATGCTGCATATCAACAGCAGCACCTCACGGTCACAGCTCTCAAGGGCAAAACAGAAGCTGGTGGGTGAGATGAAAAAACGTAATCTCTTTTAATGATGAGAAGTAGTGAATCAGAGTTATGAGTAGTATAGAAGATATAATAAGAAGAGAACGGGGGCTGTTTGATGATCAGGAGCCACCGGAGGGGCATGCCGAACGGTTCAGCTTTAAGCTTGCCACCCGGCTTCATGCGCGGCCGGCAAAGAGGAGTATCGTCCCCTACCTGCTCAGGGCTGCAGTGGTCACCCTGCTGGTGACACTCTCATCACTGTGGAGCTTTGACCATTTCATCAAACCCAATCTTAACAGGAAGATGACCCTCAGCCAGGTCTCACCCGAATACCGTGAGGCTGAGCGCTACTATGTCAGGGAGGTGGCCCTGATGGAGAATGAGATATCGTCAGCAGAGCTCACCACACCTGAGCAGCAGAGGGCACTCCTCGATGAGATGGCTGCCATGGACTCAATATATCATGACCTGCAACGTGAGCTGAGGGTCAACCCCAATGACCAGCGGATTATTGATGCCATGATAAATCATTACCAGACCAAGATTGATGTGCTGAGCTATATCCTTGAACAACTCAGAGAAATAAAAGCAGAAACCTCAAAAACAGATGGCCATGAAAAAGTTATCTACTAGGCTGGCATTCATAGTGCCGCTTCTCCTCCTCTTCTCCCTCTCACTATATGCCACGGAGGTGAGTAAAGAGTATCACCATGAGATGGTACCGGTAAAGGGCACAACCCTGACCATCATCAATAAGTATGGTGATGTGGTTACCGAGACATGGGACCGCAACCAGATTGTCATCGATGTGAAGGTAAAAGTGGAACATCCTTCCGGAGAGAGAGCCAGCCGTATACTTGAGATGATCAGTATTGAATTCACTGAGGCAGAAGGGAACCTGAGGGCTGAGACCATCTTCAACAGAGATTTCTCAAGGGAGTTCTCATCATGGCGCTGGAGAGGCAGCGGTCAGACATTCAGTATCAGTTACAAGGTAAGCATGCCGGCATGGATCAGCCTTGACCTGACAAACATGTATGGCAAGACACTCATCGATGAGCTCTCGGGGCATGTCAGGGTCAATGTGAAGTATGGAGACCTGGCTATCGGCAGGCTCACCCGCGGGGAGAGCAGACCCCTGAACAGCATCAACATAGCGTACGGCAAACTCAACGTTGACGAGCTGGGCTGGGCAGAGATCAATGCCCGTTATGCCAACGCAATAACTATCGGGAAGGCGAGGGCACTGCTGATAGACAGCAGGTACTCAAAGATATCGGTCAGTGAGCTGAGCTCACTGGTGGCTGACTGCAGGTATGACGGCTACAACATAGGCAAGGCCAACAACATTGTAGTGACAGGAGGGTATACTGATTTTCGGTTTGGAAAGGTCAACATGAAGCTTGAGGCTGATACGAGGTATGGCAACCTGACTGTTGATCAGATACCTGCACAGTTTGAAGATGTATCACTGAAGAGCAGCTACAGCCATGTCAGGCTGGCCATAGCCCGTGATGCCTGCTACCGGCTTGATGCCCGCAGCTCATATGGCAGTATCAATATGAGCGATTCACAATTCGATGCTGAGCGACGAATCATCGGATCCAACTCATCTGAGCTGTCAGGCAGGGTAGGCTCATGCAGCTCACCGGTATCACGTGTCAGTATCAGGGCCTCCTACGGCTCGGTGAGGCTCAACTGACAGCATATAGCCGCCCGGTGCCGGAGCCACAACCATTCAGCCTGCTGTTTTACAATGAGATGGGGCAGAGAATTCTGCCCCATCTGATGTTCGGCCTTATCTGATGTTCTGTCTTATCTCAGAGTACTGCCACACCTGAGGGTGCTCACCCATCTGATGTTCTGCCATATCTGATGTTACAGCCTGTCAGGCTCATCATCAAAGATGTATACACCACTCTTCCCTTGTGAGGTACGGTACCCGCGGTACATCCCTGCCGTATTGAACGGCATGCTGATGTTGCCCTTCCTGTCTACCGCCACCACACCGCCTGTTCCGCCTGCCCTGACCAGTTTCTCTTTTACCACCTCGCGTGCTGCCTCATCGAGAGTCATCCCCCGGTACTCCATCAGTGCCGAGATATCATGTGCCACGGTATACCTTATAAAGAACTCACCATGCCCGGTTGCCGATATGGCGCAGGTGGCATTGTTGGCGTAGGTGCCTGCTCCTATCACCGGCACATCACCCAGCCGGTTATACCTCTTGTTGGTCATCCCTCCTGTTGATGTGGCGGCTGCCAGGTCACCATTCATGTCGAGTGCCACACACCCTACCGTGCCATGCTTCTCTCTCTCGAGTGCACGTTGCAGCTCCCTGTATCGCGACTCCTCCCGGAAGTATGACGGGTCAACTATCTCAAGACCCTGCTCTGCAGCAAATTCAGATGCTCCACTGCCGGTGAGCAGTACGTGCACTGACTTCTCCATCACCGTTCGTGCTGCAGTTACCGGGTTGCGTATATCGGTCACCCCTGCCACAGCCCCTGCCTCCAGGTTACTGCCATCCATTATGGCTGCATCGAGCTCATTGCGTCCCTCATGGGTGAAGACCGCCCCCTTGCCGGCATTGAAGAGGGGTGAGTCCTCCATCATTCTGACAGCCTTCTCTATGGCATCGAGGGCTGACCCTCCGCTGCTGAGCACCGCAGCGCCGCTGTCGACGACTGCCTGCAGCATGGCACGGTAGGCCTCCTCAGCCTCCGGGTTCATCCGTTCACGTGCTATCGCTCCTGCGCCGCCATGGATCACTATTGCCCAGGGAGCACCCTCCGTCGGCAGCAACAGGTCTGTCTCCATCACCGCCTTGATGGCACGGTCAGAGAAGAAGTCTGCTGCCGGAAAGATAGAAAACCGTCCTGCCCCCTCATAGTTGTTACGATCAATAACAAGCACCTCCTGCTGGTCATTGCGGTTGACTATCTCACTGAGGGTAAAGGCTGCGCGATACCCGTCAACACCTGCTATCACCACCATACCCTGCTGCAGTGCGAGCGGGGTGAGCCTGTAATGATCTTTAAGCAGCTCATGCAGCATGCCGCCGGTAAAGGGTGTTGTTCCGTGAATACCCATTCCCCGGCCATAGAAGACCGTCTGATATGTATGCTGATACAAGGTGGCGGGCAGCTCAGCCAGCAGGGAGCGTTGCTTGCCGTTAACGCTTATACGCATGGTCTCTGAGTATGGTGACTCCATACCCTTGTGGATGGGGTAGCTGCTGTCGAGCGACTTAACCGTGATCTTTACCGGGTTACCAATATTACGTGATGTGATCAGGTCATTGCCGGCCACAATCTTTGTCTCCAGGGGCAGTGGCCACAGATCCTTCGCTTTGGAGGGTACTATACGTGCCACGGAGGTGGCAATCATGATACGGTGCCTGTTGACCGGGTAGTAGATCTCACCCCAGCTGAAGAGCACACTCTCACCCTTGTCATTTGTCACCTCCACATAGAGGTCTACTATTGGCGGAAACTGCTCCTCATTCTTTTTCTTCAGCACCACCCTGTCGAGAATGTCATAGAGGGAGCAGCCGTCATACCTGTAGGCACCGGTGAAGCCTATCTCACCATCACTGAGGGTGGTCTCCTTGACAGTGATGCTGTGCTTCGGCAGCCGGTTTAAATCAATAGTCATATCCCTCTGTACCTCCCCGGTGACTACTATCTTCCTGTTACCCTTCAGCTGATTGGTAGGAGCATCGTCATAAAAATCATTGGTCTGTCCGTGGAGCTGCAGCAGCGCAGTCAGCACCAGGGCAGCAGAAAGCAGTGTAAGCTTTTTCATGGTCTCGGTTTTTGCGTTATGTAAAGTTATTCATTTTGTCTTTTGGTCAGATATCAAGTTCAACGATGGTGACCCCGGCACCTCCCCTGTCAACATGCTCATCGCCGGCCTTGCTCACCACGCCGGTCGATTCCAGGTAGCGCCGTATCAGCTCTCTCAGTATACCGTTACCCTTTCCATGCACTATCCTCAGCTGCCTGAACTGTATCACCAGGGCGGTATCTATCAGCTCCTGCACCTCCCTGAGTGCCTCTTCAGCCCGCATCCCCCTGACATCTATCTCCGGACTGAAGCTACTGCGTTGCGGTACCTCTCCCCAGGCGGACTGCTGTCTCACTGTGCTGTCAGACAGGCTTTTGCGGTACTCACCGCTACTCACCGGTTCGGTTTTACTGATATCAATGATCATCTTCACCCCTCCTGCCACTATCTGTGCTTTGGTTCCGCGTATCTCTACTATCTCACCCACGCTCCCTGTTCCGCTGATCCTGACATAGTCACCAGGGGCGGGTGCTTTGGCTCGCTCTTTCCCTCTCTCTTTCGTCCCCTCTTTCCCTCTCCCTTTCACCTCCTCTTTCCCTCTCCCTTTCGCCTCCTCTTTCCCTCTCCCTTTCACCTCCTCCTTCAGCTCCTCCTCCTGCAGCTCCTCTTCCTTCAGCTCCCTGCGGTACCGCTCCAGCTCCTCCCTCAGCTCCCTGGTCCTCTCCTTCTCAGCCTGCTCTTCGCGTATGAGGCGTATAGTATTTTCTATCACCCTGTTGGTGTCGCGCAACATCTCTTCAGCCCTGGTGCGTGCTTCACCTATGATCTCTTTTTTCTGGCTCTTAATCTCTCCCAGCTGTGTCTCATATGCTGTTATCATCTCTTCGAGCCGTTTCTCATGTTTTCTCACCGCCTCACGTTTCTTTTCCCAGTAGCGTTTATCACGCGCTATCTCCCTCAGGTTGCGGTCAAAGTTAACATTTCCCTCACCTGCCCTTGCCGTAGCATCGGCCAGTATCTCCCGCGGCAGTCCTATCTTCCTGGCTATCTCAAATGCGAATGAGCTGCCCGGCTTACCCTGTTCAAGCCTGAAGAGGGGCTGCATCAGCTGATTGTCAAAAGCCATTGCGCCGTTACTGATACCTTCATGTGAGGTGGCATAGTGTTTCAGGTTGGTATAGTGAGTGGTTATCACCCCATAAGCCCGTCTCCTGTTAAGCTCAGCCAGCACTGCCTCTGCCAGGGCCCCTCCCAGCAGCGGCTCCGTTCCTGTACCAAACTCATCTATCATCACCAGTGAGGAGGCGTCGGCATGCCGCAGTATACTCTTCATATTGAGAAGGTGTGAGCTGTAGGTACTCAGATCATTCTCCAGACTCTGCTCATCACCGATATCGATAAAGAAGCGACTGAATATGCCCGCTTCACTCCCCTCATCAACCGGTATTGTCATTCCACACTGAAGCATATACTGTATCAGTGCCACGCTCTTGAGGCATACCGACTTACCTCCGGCATTAGGACCTGAGATTACCAGTATCCTGTCGCGGCTCCCGATGGTTATTGTCAGCGGCACCACCTTCCTGTCGCCGCTGCGTGCAAATGCCAGTGTCAGCAGCGGGTGGCGTGCATTGATCCACCTTATATGCGGATCGTCGGCTACTGATGGCATAAGCGAGCCCAGCCGGTTGCCAAAGATTGCCTTTGCCCTGATAAAGTCTATCCTGGCCATGAACCTGAAGGTGTCATGCAGCTCACCGATATATGGTCTCAGGGTGTCAGCCAGGGTTGTAAGTATCCGTACTATCTCACGCTTCTCCCTGTGTTCCAGCTCAGTTATCTCATTGTTTATCTCAACCACCTCTGACGGCTCAATAAAGACTGTCTTTCCTGATGCTGACTCATCATGCACAAAGCCCCTCAATGCCCTCTTGTTGGCTGCACTGACCGGTATCACACCCCTGCCGTGCCGTACTGCCACGGTAGCGTCACGTTCAACGATACCGTCAGTTTGTGCCTGTCGCATTATGGCATGCAGCCTTCTTACTGCCGCATTTCTCCTGGAGGTCAGCTCACCCCTTATCTGCTTCAGGTCGGGTGATGCGCTGTCACGTACCCTTCCCTCACTATCAATAACACGGTCTATTGCCTCTGTCACAAACGGATACCAGGTCACCCCGGCAGCCATCGCTGCCAGCAGCGGATAGCGGCCATCCTTCCTGTTGCGCAGGAAGGCGATGATCCGTCTCACCGTATCAAGCGAGCTCCTCAGCAGCATCACCTCTGCTGCTTCGGGAAAGGTGCCTTCAATACGCAGCTTGTCAAGGATAGCCTCCGTATCATTATAGTTATCTGAGGGGAATGGTTCGCCATAGGAGAGTATCTGCTGAAACTCGGCAGTGAGGGCCAGCTGATGTCTAACCATCTCTGCATCAGCGGCGACCGTCATGGCCGTTACCTGCCTCACCCCCGCCTCACTGAGACAGTGCGCTGCCAGCAGCTCTCTCACCTGGTCAAAACCTATCTTGGTCTCATATGTATCGGGGTAGGTCATAATTGGTCTGCCTGATCAAAATCAAATATCGGGATTATCACTCTACTGACAAAAGGGTTTTGCAGAGAGTGACCAGAGCCGCTACAACCAGATCCGGAATTTATAGCTGCAGAGCGACAAAAGTAAAGTTAATTAATGTTAATGTTACACTCTGCTGGTATTAATGAATCTATATTTAATCCGACTAAATCTAATCAACATGAAAATTTGCTTCAAACAGTACAGGATTCTGCTGGTGGCACTCCTTCTTTCTGCTATGGTCATCCCGGCCCTCGCACAGGAGGCCTCAGTTGACCTTGAGATGGTTTACAAGATCAGGCAGGAGGGTCAGCGTAACTCTGACATTGAGACACTTGCCTATCTGCTTACCGACCTTGCCGGTCCGCGTCTTACCGGCTCTGAGGGCCTTGACAGGGCAAATGAGATCGCCAGGGCCAGGATGGCCGAGTATGGTTTCTCCAATGTCCGTATCGAGGAGGCTGATCAGTTCCCGCGTGGCGGATGGGACTATACGAAGGCTTATGCCGCCATGGTTTCCCCATACTACAACAACTTTGCGGTCACCCCGGTGGCATGGAGCTCCGGCACCTCTGGCACCATACGTGGTGAGGTTGTGCTTGTAGATATCAAGAGTGAGGAGGATATTGAGAAGTACCGTGGCAAGCTAAAAGGAAAGATAGTGATGGTACCACAATCAGCCCAGTATGAGGTGAGCTTTGATCCTCAGGCCATTCGCTATACCGATCAGGAGCTCTCTGACCTTTCCATGGCTGATGCCGGTGGTGGCAGGGGGCAGTTCAGGATGATGGGTAACTTTATGGCACAGTTTGCGCTCAGGGGCAAGATAGCCGAGCTGTTTCGCACTGAGGGTATCCTGATGACCATCAGCCAGGGCAACCCCTTCAACATACCCAAATCGTCAGGTGCCATGTATGACGGCAAGAGTGACAAGCCGGTGACTGAGATAAGTATCCCGCTGGAGCCTTACGGCCGCATGGAGAGACTGATCAGGGAGGGTGAGAAGGTAGAGGTGGAGGCTGAGATAGCAGCCAGCTTCACCCCCGGCAAGAAGGTTTATAATGTCATCGGTGAGATACCCGGCAGTGACCCGAAGCTAAAAGACCAGGTGGTACTTCTTGGTGCACATATCGACTCATGGCATGGCGGTACCGGTGCCGCTGACAACGCCTCCGGATGTATTGTGATGATTGAGGCGCTGCGCATACTGAAGGCTCTTGATGTGAAGCCGCGCCGTACCATACGGGTAGCACTGTGGGGAGGTGAGGAGCAGGGACTGATCGGCTCAAGGGGCTATGTCACCAAATATCTCTATGACAGGGCAGAAGACAAGAAAAAGCCTGGATTTGACAAGTTCTCAGTCTACTTCAACATGGATAATGGCACCGGCCGCTACCGTGGTATCTACCTTCAGGAGAACAACCTTGTAAAACCCTGGTTTGAGGCCTGGATGGCACCCATGAGAGATATGGGCTTCACCACAATAACCATCAGGAATACCGGTGGCACTGACCATCAGAGCTTTGACGGCGCCGGCCTGCCGGGCTTCCAGTTTATACAGGATGAGATAGACTATCGCAGAGGGTATCACACCCTGGCTGACACCCGTGAGCGACTGCTGGTACCTGACCTGCGGCATAATGCCATCATCACTGCCTGGTTTGCCTACAACGCGGCCATGATGAATGAGATGATACCGCGCAAGCCTGAGGTGAAGTCAACCAGGCAGAGCTCTATGTTCGGGTTTGGGTTCTGAGTAAACGGGCTGAGAGGACGGGTCGGAGCGATCAACCTCCGGTCCGGCTGCCTCCGCCGCCTGCCAACCCTTTCCGGCGGACAGTGATCTGCTACTTCTTAATCCCTTCCAGGTCAAGCATGAATGCATACTGCAGTGCTGTGGTCCTAAGCCGTTCAAAACGGCCCGAGGCGCCTCCATGGCCGGCACTCATATTGACATCCATTATCAGGATATTGTCATCACTCTTCATCTCACGCAGTTTGGCCACCCACTTGGCAGGCTCCCAGTACTGTACCTGTGAGTCCCAGTAGCCGGTGGTGACCAGCATGTTTGGATAGGCCTGCTCCTTCACCTGGTCATAGGGTGAGTATGAGATCATATAGTCATAGTACTCCTGCTTCCTCGGGTCACCCCACTCATCCCATTCGAAGGTTGTGAGGGGTATGGTCTCATCAATCATGGTGCTCACCACATCCACAAACGGCACCTGAGCCACTACTCCCTTGTAGAGCTGAGGCTCCATATTGATCACGGCACCCATCAGGAGGCCGCCGGCACTGCCTCCCTGCGCATAGAGGTGGTCGGCCGAAGTATATTTTTCACCTATCAGGAATCGTGCACAGTCATTAAAATCGGTAAAGGTGTTTATCTTCTTCAGCAGCTTGCCATCTTCATACCACTGGCGTCCCATCTCGCTCCCTCCCCTGATGTGTGCTATGGCGTAGGCAAACCCACGGTCGAGCAGACTGATAATGGTTGTACGGAAATATGGGTCTGTGGATAGTCCGTAAGAGCCGTAGCCATAGAGCAGCAACGGTGCCATACCGTTCTGTTCAAACCCTTTACGGTAGACCACCGAGATGGGTACCCGGGTACCGTCTGCGGCTGTCGCCCAGAGGCGCTTCGACTCGTAGTTCCTGCTGTCAAACCCGCCCAGCACGCTATCCTGCTTGAGCAGCACCCGTGTGCGGTCAGACATGTCATAGTCATAGGTAGATCCCGGCGTGGTGAGTGATGAGTAGCTGTATCTCAGCATGGTGGTGTTGGCGTTGGGGTTGATGCCTATGCCTGCGGTATAGGTCTCCTCACCAAAGTCAAGGAAATGCTCAGAGCTGTCATGCATGTTGATGATACGCAGGTTGGTAAGACCGCTGATCCGCTCATTGACCACCAGGTAGTCATCAAAGAGGTCAAAATCTTCAAGCAGGATATCGCTGCGGTGGGGGATCACCTCCTTCCATCCCTTCATGGCGGTGACATTCTCACCACAGCTCATGAGCCTGAAGTTGGTAGCGCCCTCACCGTTGGTACGTATAAAGAACTGTCCGTTGAGGTGGTCAACCGAGTAGAGGTGGTCTCTTCCCCGCGGCTCAAAGATGATGGCTCCTCTCTCCGGACTCTCTGACTCTATTATCCGCACCTCGGTAGAGAGTGTCTGATATGATGTTATGGTTATATACTTCCTGCTCTTGGTCTTTCCGAGGCTCACCGAGAAGGTCTCATCAGCCTCATGATAGACCATCAGGTCTTCTGACACCTCCGTACCCAGGGTATGCATCATGATGGTTGCCGCCCTGAGCGTCTCGGGGTCCTTGCTGACATAGAAGAGCCTCCTGCTGTCACCGGCCCATACACTCTGACCGGTAGTATTGACTATCTCGTCGGCCAGCAGCTCACCGCTGTTGAGATCTTTGACCCTGAGGGTGTACTGCCTGCGGCTGACATGATCAACGCTATAGGCTGCCAGGGTGTTGTCAGGCGATACTGCCACCCCTCCCACGCCGGTATAGTCATGCCCTTCAGCCAGCTGGTTCACGTCAAGCAACAGCTCCTCCCCGTCAGCACCATCGGCTCTCCTGTAGATGACCGGGTACTCCTTGCCCGGGAAGTACCTGGTCTGGTACCAGTAGCCGTTGTCAAGATAGGGAACGGTCTCATCATCCTCCTTCAGCCGTCCCTTAAGCTCATCAAACAGCTTCTCCTGAAGCTGTTCGGTATGTTTCATGACGGCAGCGGCATACTCATTCTCCGCATTAAGGTAATCAACCACCTTCTCTGTCTGGGCATCAGGTGTCTCAGCGTTCTTCTGTTCATCACTGAGGCGCATCCAGAAATAGTTGTCAACACGTTCATTGCCGTTGTTCTCTACCAGGTAAGGTATTTTATCAGCTACCGGCGGAGCAGGTTTCCTGCCACATGACATCAGGGCTAACAGAGCAGCAGTCATAAGCAAACTTATTCGTTTCATAGGTCTTTAATTGTATTTTTTATAGTGCAATGGTTATCAGCTATAATATGTTTATTGGTTATCAGCTAAACTATGTGCAATGGTCATCAGCTTTACTATCTCTTTTTTGCGCTCTTCATGGAGAGCTGAATCCGGTTGCGGGCATGGTCAACACCTATCACCCTCACAGTCACATGCTGATGCAGCTTCACCACCTTCGAGGGGTCATCAACGTAACGGTCAGCCATCTGTGACACATGTACCAGTCCGTCCTGTCCCACCCCGATATCGACAAATGCGCCGAACTTTGTAATATTGGTCACTATTCCCGGCACCTCCATCCCCTCCTTCACATCATCAAGTGAGTGTATATCAGCGAAGCTGAACTCCTTAATTGCTGAGCGGGGGTCACGTCCCGGCCTGGCAAGCTCCTGCATGATATCGTTGAGTGTCGGGAGTCCCGCCTCAGGGGTGACATACCTCTCAATCCTTATCTCCTTCCGCCGGCCTTCATCTCTTATCAGCTCGGTGACCGTACAGCCCAGGTCAGCCGCCATCCGTTCCACTATATGGTAGCTTTCCGGGTGCACCGCTGAGGCGTCAAGCGGATTGTCGGCATTGCGTATGCGAAGGAATCCGGCAGCCTGCTCGAACGCCTTTTTACCCATACGCTTAACCTTCATCAGCTCTGCCCGTGACCTGAAGGGACCGTTCTCATTACGGTAACCGACAATATTCTGTGCCATACCGGGTCCTATACCTGACACATATGTCAGCAGGTGTGGTGATGCGGTGTTTACCTCAACCCCAACAGCATTGACGGCCGAGGTCACCACCTCATCGAGGCTTGTCTGCAGCCGTGCCTGGTCAACATCATGCTGGTACTGTCCCACCCCTATCGATTTGGGGTCTATCTTCACCAGCTCAGCCAGCGGATCAATAAGGCGCCGGCCTATAGAGATAGCCCCACGTACCGTCACATCGTGGTCAGGAAACTCATCACGTGCCACCTTCGAGGCTGAGTATACTGATGCTCCTGCCTCGCTCACCACGTAAACCTTTATCTCTGAGTCTGGTGGCAGGTATCTTCGTACAAACTGTTCGGTCTCGCGGCTGGCGGTACCGTTACCTATGGCTATTGCCTCAGTACCGTATGTCTCAGCCAGTGTCAGCAGCCTGCTCACACTGCGTGCCGTCTCATTCTGTGGCGGATGGGGAAATATTGTATCGTTGTGCAGCAGTGCTCCCTGGCTGTCGAGACATACCACCTTGCATCCTGTCCGAAACCCCGGGTCAATGCCCATCACCCTCTTCTCACCCAGTGGTGGTGCCAGCAGCAGCTGTCTCAAGTTAGATGCAAATACCTCTATCGCCTCTCCGTCAGCCTTCTCCTTCGACACCCTCCTGAATTCGGTCTCCATTGATGGTGCCAGCAGCCTGCCCCAGCTCTCTCCGGCAGCCTCTCTCACCTGTTGTGCCGCCTCATTTGCTGCCCTGACAAACTGCTTCTCCACCAGGCTGAGGGCCTCCTCGGCGGGCGCCATGATGGTCACCCTGAGAAACCCCTCCTCCTCACCGCGGCGCATCGCCAGCATACGGTGTGACGGACATCGCCGCAGTGGCTCAGACCACTCGAAGTAGTCACTGTACTTGGCGCCCTCCTGCTCCCTGCCCTTCACCACCCTGGAGGTGATCACCGCCTCACGCTCATAGAGCCATCTGAGTGATCCCCTCACCTTCTCATCCTCACTCACCATCTCGGCTATGATGTCACGTGCTCCTGCCAGCGCCTCCACGGCTGTGGCCACCTCCTCAGTGAGGTACTTCTCCGCCTCACTCTCAGGGTCGCCCTGCCGCTGTGCCACCAGCCAGAGGGCCAGTGGCTCCAGCCCCCTCTCCCTGGCTACCGAGGCACGGGTCCTCCGCTTGGGCCGGTATGGCAGGTAGAGGTCTTCAAGCTGTGACATGGCGGCTGCCTCATTGATCTTGTCCAGCAGCTCAGGGGTCATCCGTCCCTGCTCCGTGATTGACTTTATGACCGCCTCACGCCGTTTATCCAGCTCCCTGAGGCGTCCATACTCATCACGTATGGCTGCTACCCCGGTCTCATCAAGGGTTCCGGTTATCTCTTTCCGGTAGCGGCTAATAAACGGTATTGTAGCCCCGTCATCAAGCAGCTTTATAGTATTCTCAACCTGCCAATCATGCAGGTGCAGCTTCTTCGCTATTGTACTGATATGTTTCAATGCGTTCATGATCATTACTCTATATAGAGCACCACTCCCTTGAGATACTCGCTCTCAGGATGAAAGAGGCTTACCGGGTGGTCAGCCGGCTGACCGGTCTGGTGCATGATACGTACTCTCCTTCCGATGCCTGCTGCGGCGACAAAGAGCGACCTGCGGAACTGTTCACGGCTCACCGCCTGTGAGCAAGAGAAGGTAAAGAGCATCCCTCCCGGCCTTATCTTCCGCATAGCGAGGGCATTGAGCCTCCTGTAGCCCTTAAGTGCCTGATCTGTTGCGCTCAGGTGTTTAGCGAAGGCGGGCGGGTCAACCACTATAATATCATATTCGCGCTCTTCGCCGGCGAGGAAGCTGAAAGCATCTGCCACAACTGAGCGGTGGCCTCTTTCGTTGCCATAGTTGAGCTCTACATTCTCACCGGCCATGGCGATGGCCGCTGCCGAGCTGTCAACGGTGGTGACCGCAGCAGCATTGGAGAGTGCATATACCGAGAAGGCTCCGGTGTACCCGAACATGTTGAGCACCTCCTTATCTGCCGTATACTCCTTTAGCAGGGAGCGGCTGTCACGCTGGTCAATAAAGAAGCCTGTCTTCTGCCCCTTCTCCCAGTCTACCCTGAAGCGGAATCCGTTCTCAGTCACTACCGCTCCTCCCGCCCCGTCATCACCACCATTCAGGTATCCATTAACAGGGTTCAGATTGGCCTTGTGCGGAAGTGTCCCTGCACTCTTGTCATAGACACTCCTCACCACTCCGCCGGTCAGCTCAGGCAGCAGCGCGGCAATCATGGAGCGTATCCTCCAGATACCGGCCGTATGTGCCTGCATCACCGCAACATTACCATAAATATCAATCACCAGCCCGGGTATACCGTCACCCTCACCATGCAGCAGCCTCCAGACGGTGGTGTCACTCTCACCGGCCACACCTGTTGTGATGCGGTACCGCAGTGCCTCCTCAAGGCGACCTCGGTAGAAGGTGGTGTCAAGCCTCTCTTTTGTGAATGAGATGATACGTACAGCTATTGAGCCAGGTGCCCAGTGTCCGGTAGCGAGGTATCCACCCTCACTGTCATATACCTCAACCGTATCGCCCTCCAGCGGCTTTCCCTCAACCGATGCAACCGCCCCTGAAAATATCCAGGGGTGGTATCTCTTTACCGACTGCTCCTTCC
Organism: uncultured Rikenella sp.; assembly: GCA_964537135.1. GTDB lineage: Bacteria > Bacteroidota > Bacteroidia > Bacteroidales > VadinHA17 > SR-FBR-E99. Next base: position 22,898 of record CAZHZC010000006.1, on the reverse strand, counting down.
CTCTTTTAAGGGTTATCTGAGCTGTTACCCCGTTATCTCCCTCCATCACCCCTCTTCTGATTGTGGTTACCCCGCTTTTCACCAGGGTTACCTCTTTCTTTACTGTGATTCCCCCCCGTTGCACTGTGATTTCCTCTTGCAGCACTGTGGTTACCCCGTTTCTCACGACGATTCCCTTTTTCTGCGATGTGGTTATCCCGTTTCTCACGACGATTCCCTTTTTCTGCGATGTGGTTATCCCTTCCTGCACCGTGGTTCCCCCTTCCTGGACTATGGATATCCCGCTTTTCATCTCCACCCCTATTGGCGCCCTGCCGGTTTCCACATACATTATATCCGTTTAGCACCAGATATATGCAGCGGCATACCCATGCATCGGTTGCGGCATAGAGCTGCTGTCTGTCAGTCAGCTCATCGGCCTCCCAGTTTGATATCTGCTGTGATTTTGAGATTGAGTGTCCCAGGGTTATGGCTGACAGCTTTTTTAGTCCCAGCTCCCTGATTCCGTGGCTGGCAACTATATCCTGCAGGTCAATGAATCCGTCAGGCTCAAACCAGGTGAGTGCCTGCAGTGCTTTTATGTCATCAGTTATTGCCACGCCGGTCTTTATGACAGAGGGGTCAGCCAGCAGCGCAGTCAGTGCCTCGGGCAGGCCAATCACGTTGAGTCTGAAGAGCCATGCACGTTCACCGTCAGCCAGCTGCAGCAGGGAGACGTTATATCTTTTCCCTTTTCTGAAGGAGGGCCTGGTTTCGGTATCAAAGCCGAGCAGTGACGGCTCTCTCAGCTCATGCATCGCCTCTCTGAATTTCTCCATTGTATCAACCAGGCTCACCTGCCCCTCAAAGTGGAAGAGGGGCAGTTGCCTCAGCTCATCATCAGTTATTGTCTCATTAAACCTGTTACTCATTGTCGTATCAGTGGCCGCTGCCTCAGCTCATCATCAGATATTGTCTCACTAAACCTGTTACTCTTTGTCGTATCATTGTCATCTAGGTCATCACATGGTCGCCTCACGGTCATCTCATGGTCATCTGGGTCATATCATTCGTCATCAAGGTCGTCATCGCCGGGTGAGTACAGCACGGAATGGATTGCCGTGAGCACATCCAGCAGTTTTTTGCCCCAGTGCTCTTCAAAGTGCATCAGCACCTCCCACATTGCATCATTCATCACCTCCTCATTACCGCTTCGGTAGCTGACAATAAAGTCCTTAAGATCCTGATAGATGTCAGCCAGGTTTTCAGCTATGCTACCGGTATATAGTCCGTCGGCGGGACCCTCACCGGTCACTGCCACCGGGAATGGGTCATTGTTGCCTATCCTGGAGAGCAGCTCATCATGTATCCTGGTCCACTCAAATTCGGTTACGCTCTTCTCATTGGGCTCCTCGAGCACCGGCTCGAGCAGAGGCAATAGTGAGGCTCTCAGATAGATAAATGGCAGCAGTCTCTGCAGCACTTTCATTATCTCCACTCCGCCGGCCTGTACCGACTCCAGGTATTTGCAATACTCATTGGCTGATGCCGCAAACTCAATTGCCTGCCTTGAATATATGGCATTATCCTCTTTTTTCATAATAAGTATCTATCACCTGACAAAAGTATTGATTTAAGGTTTAACTGCTCAGCCAAACGTAAAATGGTTTTGTCTGGCGTGTGTTGAGCTGCCGGGTGGCGGTTTCACTTTTTCCATACAAGCCGGTGGTTGTCATCATATAGCAGCTTCTCATGATCGAGCAGCCACCTTATCACCTTGAGGCTCTTCTCTCTGGGCAGCTCCATCAGCGGTTCCAGCTCCTCGGGTCTCAGTGCTTTCTCTGCCAGCAGCTCTTTTATCTTGCTTACCACCATGTCAAACTCATACTTACTAAGCTCCAGCTCATTCCTCTCCTGGCAGGTGTCGCACATGCCACATCTCCCGCTCTCTTCACCAAAGTATGCTGTTAGTGCTGCTGCGCGGCAGCGTCTCCTGTTCTCTGCATACCCTATTATTGCCTCCACCCTCTCTATATAGTTCTCTTTCACCCTGAGGTATATCTCCGGTGATATACGCAGCTGGTTTCGGTCAAGCCGCTCCTCGGTGAATATCACCAGCGGGCTTCTCTTGCCCGGGATAAAGTGTATTATTCCCTGTGATGATAGTCTGAGCAGGTATTGATAGATTGCTTCACGTGTCACTCCTGCCCTGGCTGCCAGCAGCTCCTCATTGATCGGCACAAACCCTGAAAACATTCCGCTGTAGGTACGTAGAAGCAGCTTAATAAACCGGTCATACTCCTCATTGGCTACCTGGAACTTATAGAGGTCATCACGGCTCACAACAAAATATACCCTTGACGGGTTGTTGATCTCATCGGTAAATTCAAGATATCCCTCTTTCTGCAGGAACCTGAGGCTGTTGTATGTCTCTGTCACCGGGAAACGGAAAGATGAGGCAAATTTCCAGAGGTCGAAGTCCTGTACACTGTTCTTTCCTGTTCCTACCGGCAGCTGGCAATAGTTTCCTATAGCCTCATATACATCTTTGATCTTATCTATCGACGGAAACTTTATTCTGACCGAGTCATTCAGCTTCCTCTTCTCATCCTGTGACCAGAGCAGTACCGCATAAGACCTCTTGCCGTCGCGTCCGGCCCTACCCGACTCCTGGTAGTAGGCCTCCACCGAGTCGGGACAGTCCCAGTGTATGACAAACCTCACATCAGCCTTGTCAATACCCATCCCAAAAGCGTTTGTGGCTACAATTACCCGTGTCTCTCCCGAGCTCCATGAGGCCTGTTTTCTGTCACGCATCTCCTGTTTCAGTCCGGCGTGGTAAAAATCTGCCTTTATACTGTTTGCCGCCAGCAGCTGTGCCACCTCCCTGGCCCTTTTTCTGCTTCCTACATATATGATACCGCTTCCCTTCTCCTTTTTGAGGCTTCGCAGCACATAGGCGCCCTTATCCTCCGTCTCCCTCACCATGTATGTGATGTTCGGCCTCCGGAAGCTTGCCTGCATCACTTTGGCCCCTTTCATTCCCAGCCTGGCGATGATATCCTCCACCACCCTCGGTGTTGCCGTGGCTGTCAGTGCCAGGAAGGGCACCTTTTCGCTGAGCATCTCTCTTATCTCTGCGATACGCAGGTATGAGGGTCTGAAATCATACCCCCAGTGTGAGATACAGTGAGCCTCATCAACAGCCACCATTGTCAGGCTGAACCTGGGCAGCCGTGCCTTGAAGAGTGGTGTATGGAGTCTTTCAGGACTGACATATAGTAGCCGGTAGTCACCGTAGAGACAGTTGTCAAGTGATATCTCCACCTCCTCGCGGCTCATTCCGCTATGTATGGCCATTGCCTTTATGTTCAAAGAGGTGAGCCTCTCCACCTGGTCTTTCATCAGGGCTATCAGTGGTGTTATTACCAGGCAGAGCCCCGCATCGGCCACCGGTGGCACCTGATATGTTACCGATTTACCGCCGCCGGTAGGCAGGAGGCCCACCACATCACTGCCGGAGGTCACCGCTTCGATGATCTCTTCCTGTAATGGCCTGAAGGAGGTATATCCCCAGTAACGTGCAAGGGTCTCCCTGTAGATATCCGGTAGCATTGTTTTGCGACTGTTTCATACAAATTTAATAACTCCATCTTACTTTTCCCCTTTATTGGGCATAATCATAGGTGACTGCTTCTCTATTTTTTGTAATTTTCGCCCCAGGATAAAATCATGCCCGATGTCATTCTTTGAAGATAAACTGTTGTTTGAAGGTCTTACCTTTGATGATGTGCTGCTTTTACCGGCCTACTCAGAGGTGATGCCCCGCAATGTCACCCTGCGATCAAAGTTCACCCGCAACATTACTCTCAATGCACCTATCGTTTCGGCTGCCATGGATACTGTCACCGAGGCTGATATGGCAATCGCCATTGCACGTGAGGGCGGTATAGGAGTGATACACAAAAATATGTCTGTCAGCCAGCAGGCGTCACAGGTACGTAAGGTTAAGCGTGCCGAGAGTGTGATGATCTTTGATCCGGTAACCATCTCTGACACAGCTACTGTTGCTGATGCCCTCGCACTGATGAAGGAGTTCAGGATAGGCGGGATACCGGTTATCCATGAAGATGGTGAGCTGACCGGTATTGTCACCAACCGTGACCTTCGCTTTGAGACCAATTTCACCCGTCCGGTGAGTGAGATCATGACCCCTCTCTCGCGGCTTATCACCCTCAGCCATCAGACTGACCTGAGTGCCGCCACCTCAATGCTGCAGAAGCACAAGATAGAGAAGCTCCCTATTGTAGATGAGAAGGGTCGCCTCAAGGGACTGGTCACCTATAAGGATATCACCAAGGCGAAGGACCGGCCCAACTCATGCAAGGATGAGCGGGGCCGTCTCAGGGTGGCTGCTGCCGTCGGCATAGCACAAAATACCCTCTCACGTGTTGAGGCCCTTATTGCTGCTGATGTGGATGCTGTTGTCATAGATACTGCCCATGCCCATACCAGGAGTGTGATTGATCTCCTGAAAGAGGTCAGGAAGCTCTTCCCCGGCGTGGAGCTGATAGCTGGAAATATTGGTACTGCCGAGGCGGCCACCAGGCTTGTGGATGAGGGTGTTGATGCGGTCAAGGTGGGCATAGGCCCGGGATCTATCTGTACCACCCGTGTGATAGCCGGTGCCGGCGTTCCGCAGCTGAGTGCCATATACAATGTTGCCAGGGCAATCAGAGGCAGCGGTGTGCCGGTCATTGCCGACGGGGGTATCCGCTATTCGGGAGATATTGTGAAAGCTATTGCTGCCGGGGCAGACAGTATCATGGCCGGATCGCTCTTTGCCGGGGTGGAGGAGTCACCCGGCGAGACCATTATCTATAATGGAAGAAAATTTAAGGCCTACCGCGGCATGGGATCAATAGAGGCTATGCAGCAGGGATCACGTGACCGCTACTATCAGGATATGGAGGATGATGTTCACAAGCTGGTACCTGAAGGTATCACTGCCCGTGTTCCCTATAAGGGTACCCTCAGTGAGGTGATATACCAGTACCTGGGCGGACTGAGGGCCGGGATGGGCTACTGTGGTGCCGCTGACATTGCCACCCTTCAGCGGGAGGGCCATTTTGTCAGGGTCACCAGTGCCGGGGTGACGGAGGGTCACCCTCATGATGTGACCATCACACGTGAGGCACCCAACTACAGCAGAAAGAGTAACGAGTTTTAAAGGCATGAGACAGCTCATCATACCGGTGGTTGCCGTCACACTGCTTATCTCATGCCAGCAGACCAGCGTAGATGAGGGGCGGCGTGTGGTGGCAAAGGCTGGTGAGAGGGTGCTCTACCTTGACCAGGTACCTGCCAGGCTACTGGTAGAGGGTATGGAGCGGGCTGACAGTATTGCCGCGGTGCAGAGCTACATCAGGCAGTGGGCCCGCAAAGAGCTGATGGCCCTCAGGGCAGAGGCCAACCTGACCCCTGAATATAAGGCAGAGGTCAACCGTCAGATGACCGAGATGCGCAATAACCTGCTCACCTATCAGTACCAGCAGCAGATGATCATCCAAAAGATGGATACCACTGTAACCGATAGTGAGCTTCAGGACTATTACGTCAACAACCTCACCACCTTTACCCTCACCACCAATATTGTCAAGGCACTCTTCATCAAGCTGCCCGCCGGTATGCCTGAACTTGAGAAGGTGAGACAGCTCTACCGCTCACAGGAGCCTGCAGAGATCAGGGAGCTGGAAAATATCTGTTACAACTACTCGGTGAGGTATGATGACTATAATGATGAGTGGATCCCCTTCACCCAGCTGCTGATGGAGGTACCGTTTGAGTCAAACGACCAGGAGCGGTGGCTGGCACGCAACAGGGCTGTCGAGCTTAAGGATGACCGGTTCTCCTACTTCATAACCATCAGAGAGTACCGGCTGAGAAACAGCGTCGCACCGTATGAATACATCAGCGGACAGATCAGGACTATCATTCTTAACAACCGCAGGAATGAATTTTTACAGAAGCTTGAAGAGGGAATATACAATGAGGCTGTCAGCAACAACACCCTCAAACTCTACTAAAGAAGAAATCAACACCCTCACACTTTACAAAAGAACAAAAGGGATGAAGAAAAGTATTGTGATATTTATGTTTATGGCGCTTGCCACCTGCTTTGCTGCCTCCGGTCAGCAGATTGTTGAGTCTGTGGTGGCCGTGGTGGGTAATGAGGTCATATACCTTTCTGATATTGAGAGTCAGGTGGTTCAGATGAAGGCTGAGCGCAACCCCACCCCTATTGATGAGCTACGCTGCCACGTGTTTGAAGATCAGCTGATACAGAAGCTGTTCCTTGACCAGGCGAGGATAGACTCAATTGAGGTAACACCTGAGAGCGTTGAGACAGATCTTAACGGCAGACTCACCGATTATATCAGGCGTGCCGGCTCTGAGCAGGCCCTGGAGACCTATTTCAACAAGAGCATGACCGAGATCAGGAAGGATCTGCGTGAGATGCTCACCAACCAGCATATCGTCCAGAAGACACAGTCATCCATAGCACAGAATGTCACTGTCACCCCCGGTGAGGTGAAGCGTTATTTTGCCACCATTGGTCAGGACTCACTGCCGCTTGTCCCCAGGAGGGTTCAGATCAGTATGATAGCTGTTGAGCCTCCTGACATGGAGGCAAGCAAGGCTGAGGTACGCCAGAGGCTGCTTGACCTGCGCAGCCGTATCATCAATGGTGAGAGCTTCAGCACCCTCGCCATCCTCTACTCGGAAGATCCCGGTTCAGCACCCGGCGGCGGTGAGCTGGGCTATCGTACCAGGGGTGAGCTTACCAAGCCATACTCAGAGGCAGCCTGGAGCCTGAGGCAGGGGGTAGTGTCAAAGATCATCGAGAGTGAGTTTGGGTTTCATATTATACAGCTCATTGACAGGAGGGGCGATATGGTCAACTCACGCCACATACTCATGAAGCCGCGACTGACCGCTGACCAGACTGAGTGGGCTATCATGAAGCTTGATACCATTGCTAACCTTATACGTACAGACTCACTCACATTTGCCCAGGCCGCCTACCGCTACTCATCAGACAGGGCCACCCGTACCAACGGCGGCAAGATGGTCAGTGAGAACCCGTCAGAGAGGGTTGACTGGCTGACGCTTGATGAGTTATCCAAGGAGGTCAACCTGATGGTACGCGACATGAGAAAGGGAGAGGTCTCTGAACCATTCCGTACTACCGACTCAAAAAACAATAACATCTACTGCATAATAAAGCTTGATGATGAGATCCCGGCCCACAGGGTCAACCTGAAGGATGACTATAACTACCTGGCTGAGGCTGCCCTGCGCCATAAGGAGAACAGCAGGTACGAAGAGTGGATCATTGAGAAGATACGGAAGACCTATATCCGCATCAGCAATGAGTTCCGCGGATGCAACTTCCATTACCCCGGATGGCTCGAATAGGCACTATACCCTCTCCTCCTCGCAGCAGGCATTTAATGGGTATCTGTCTGCTGCTCCTCCCCTTCTTACTGGCCGATCTGACTGCCCAAGAGTCGCCCGGACGTCGTCGCATTGAGATACTTCACTCTGACTCAATGAAGTATGAACGTCTGGAGAGCGGAAGCCGTAACCGGCTCAACGGTAATGTACAACTGAAGCATAATGATCTTGTGATGGAGTGTGACAGCGCATGGTACTATGATGAGACCAACCATGTGCTGGCCTACAGCAATATCCATATTCACCAGGGAGATACTATCCATATCAGGGGTGAGCACCTTGTTTACAACGGTGACAGCCGTAAGGCGGTACTGACGCGTAATGTGATGCTGTCAGACAATGATATGGAGCTTTATACTGACAGGGTAGACTATGATGTCAACAGCCAGGTGGCGGTATATGAGAATGGCGGCCGCATACTGAGTGGTGACAACACACTTACCAGTATTGTCGGCATCTATTACTCAGAGATGAAGATGCTCCATTTTCGTGATAGTGTCACCATTGTAAACCCTGACTATGTGATGACCGCTGACACCATGCGTTATGATACCAGCCGTGAGATAGCATGGTTTGACGGCCCCACCGAGGCGGTGGGTGACAGCATATACCTTTACTGTGAGGCGGGCTGGAGCGATACCCGTAATGAGATCTCGCAGCTGATGCACAACGCTGTACTTGACAACCGCAAGCAGCACATCACCGGTGACACCCTCTGGTATGATGCCGGTAATGAGCAGGGTGAGGCGTTTGGCAATGTCACCATCACAGATACTACAGACAATATTGTTGTTGGGGGCAGCTATGCCTGGTATGTCAAGCGTCCCGAACATTTCCTGCTTACCGGCAGCCCCTGGTTTACCAACTTTACCGGTAATGACACACTGACCCTGCGTGCCGACACCCTGCGCTCTATACCTGTTGAAGACAGTACCGGCATATTTCACAGGCTGCTGAAAGCCTATTACCGGTGTACCATGTTCAGTGCAGAGATGCAGGGGCGGTGTGACTCTCTCTCCTACTCATTTCAGGACTCGGTCATCAGGCTCTATGATGACCCGGTATTGTGGTCACGAGAGAATCAGATGACGGCTGACTCCATAACCATCTATACCGTCAACAATCAGGCTGACCATATGGAGATGTATAACCATGCCTTTGTGGTTAGTGAGGTTGATATTGAGCGCTATAACCAGATCAGCGGCAAAAGCCTTACCGGCTTTTTTGAAGACAATAAGCTGCACACCATCAAAGTGACCGGCAACTGTGAGGCGATATACTACGTTGTTGACGATAAGGAGCTTGTCAGTGTCAATCGCTCACGAAGCGCCACTATAGATATCTTAATTGATGACGGCAGGATAGCCGAGATAGATCAGCAGGATCCGGAGGGAACCCTCTACCCTCCGCTGCAGAATCCTGACAATGAGATGCGGCTCGACGGATTCCGGTGGCACCCCGATCTACGGCCTGACCGGCTCTCCATGGGTATCAGTATACTCTTCCCCCCGATAATTGCCTTGCCTGACGATGAGTCGGAGCTGCCGGATGCTGCACAGGAGAAACCGGCTGCCGCACAGGAACAGCCAACTACGGAGCAAAAGCTGCCGGCTGCCCCACAGGAGCAGCCAACTACGGAGCAAAAGCTGCCGGCTGCCGCACAGGAGAAACCCGCTGGCGCACAGGAACAGCCAACTGCGGAGCAGTAACCCATAAAAAGGCAGATGCCTGAGATAGTCGTATCATTGACTCTCTCAGGCACCCGTTAAGCCTGTAGCAGCAAAATGTCAGTACTCGTCTTCGTTAAAGAAGAAGTCATCCTTTGAAGGATAGTCAGGCCAGATATCTTCTATACTCTCATAGATATCACCCTCATCTTCAATCTCCTGTAGGTTTTCAATGACCTCCATGGGGGCACCTGACCTAATCGCATAATCAATGAGCTCGTCTTTGGTGGCAGGCCATGGCGCGTCTTCAAGTTTTGATGCTAATTCAAGTGTCCAGTACATATTAAGAAAATTATTTGTTACCCTCCTTTGAGTCCGCAAATATAAAATTATTTAGGATAAAAACGGATTAACGCAAAGAATAAACAGATTATTTTGCCGGCCTGGCAGGATTCCACTTAACCTCTTCAATATCTGCATTATGCATAATCCATCTGGAGATGACGAAGAGATAGTCAGAGAGGCGGTTGAGGTAAGCTGAGATATCGGGCTCTCTTTTTTCGGTTTCGCTGATGTATGCTACTGCCCGTTCGGCTCTCCTGCAGACAGTACGTGCGAGGTTAGCTGTAGCTGCTGCCTTCTCACCGCCGGGCAGTATGAATGAGGTCAGCCGGGGCAGCTCACCCTCCATACGGTCAATGGCGCTCTCGAGCCTGTCGGTACCGGGTATTGTAATGTTGTCAGGCACCCTGGCTGACTGATGGGTTGCTATAATGGCACTGCATGACATCAGATCTGCCTGTATGGCTGCCAGCTCATCATGAGGTATCTGCCTGTCAGGCGCTGAGCGCAGCATACCGATCCATGCTATCAGCTCATCGATTGTGCCGTAGGCCTCAACACGCGGATGGTGTTTAGGCAGTCTCACCCCACCGATAAGTGACGTCTCACCACTGTCTCCGCCCCTGGTATAGATCTTCATAAGTGAAGCAGTGAAGAGGAAATGATCAGGGAGAAACCGCTATTTTCCGGTCTTCATTCACATAGTCAGCTGACACCTCACCGTCCATCAGTTTAATAATCCTGTGGGCATGCCTTGCAATATCCTCTTCGTGGGTTACTACAATTACGGTGTTGCCGTCAGCATGTATCTTGTCAAGCAGTTTCATTATGTCGAGTGAGGTCTTACTGTCAAGATTACCGGTTGGTTCATCAGCCAGGATTATCGACGGGTTGTTTATCAGGGCTCTTGCTATTGCCACCCTCTGCCGCTGTCCGCCTGAGAGTTCATTGGGTTTGTGTGTCATTCGGTCACCCAGTCCCACCAAATCAAGGGTCTTCACTGCCATCCCCTCTCTCTCACTGCGGGGCACCCCGGCATAGATAAGCGGCAGTGTCACATTTTCGAGAGCGGTATAACGTGGCAGCAGGTTAAAGGTTTGGAAGACAAACCCGATCTCCTTGTTCCTGATCTCGGCAAGCCTGTCATCCTCCATCTTACTGACATCTGTACCGTTGAGTATATATTGGCCGCGGGTTGGCGTGTCAAGGCATCCGAGAATATTCATCAGGGTTGACTTGCCTGATCCTGAGGGCCCCATGATAGCTACATACTCGTTCTGTCCGATGTCAACGCTGACAGAGCGGAGAGCCCTCACGATCACCGTTCCCACCTGGTAATTTTTAACGATATCTGTAATTTCGATAACCTTCTCCATGCTGATAGATTTAAAGCTTCGAAAATAGCTTAAATAACTCGATAATTCACAGTCAGCTTCTGTTATTTTTTTGTTAACGACGTACCAGGCAGTGTTGCGGGGTGAGCCGTTGAACAGCAAACAGCATACCCAGTCTGAATGTCTCCAGTGAGACACTCTCTGCCGCTGCCAGTCTTCTCCATGCTGCGTTCATCTGCCTGTTAAGGCGTATATCATCAGCTATTATGATCATCTCGCCGCCCAGCTCCTTTATACTCTTCACATATTGTATCAGGGCTTCCCCCCTGTGATTTCCGTCAATGAATGCCAGTTCAACCCTTTTACCGCTCTGTGCCAGGTGGCTGAGAGCATCACTAAACTCCATGCAGAGTACTGTTGCGTTAACTGCCCCATGCCTGGCCAGGTTCTGTTGTGCGATCTCCGCCAGGGCGGGTGACCCTTCCACCGTTATCACCTCACGTGCCGGCGCTGCCAGTGCCAGTGCCAGCGTACTGATCCCCAGCGAGGTGCCCAGTTCAACTATTACCGGCTGTTGTTGATATACACCCTTTAGGCCTCCCCCTACTCTCTCTCCCTCTGCTCCCTCTACTCCCCCGGCATCGGTTTCATCATCTCGCACATCTCTCCCCGCTCCTGCTCCCCCTACTCCTCCGGCATCGGTTTCACCTTCTCGCACATCTCTCCCCGCTCCTGCTCCTTCTCCTATTCGCAGCAGCGTGTCAAGGTTTTCAGCTACGGCAGCTATGATTCCCGCCTCTCTGTCGGGCAGTGCTGCCACCCTGGCTATTGTGGCTACTCTTCTTTCAGGCTTCCGCATGCAGGCTGATCCGTATCCAAGGTCTCTTACTGTCACCTCTTCTCTTTCAGAGAGCATCTCCCTTCTCAGGCTGCGCACTTCCTTCATCACCCTTTCATTGCTCCGTCCGCCCAGCACCCTGGTTATAAAGTGATACATATATGGGCTGTGTATGCCGTAGCCTTCAGTGCCACGTGCAGTTACAAGGTGTCTGGTATAGCTGTAGAGCGAAAATGGGTTCATAATGGCCTGGCTGCATTTGAATCACGGTCAAAATTAATTAATTTCGATGATTCGCATTTTCCCATCTGCCGATGCCAGAACTACTTGACAGTGAGATAAAATTCCTTCCCGGTGTGGGTCCAAAGAGGGCTGAGCTGCTTAAAGAGGAGGCAGGTATCTCTACATTCAGGGATCTGCTCTACTATTTCCCTTACAAATATATTGACAAGACCCGTATTTACAGGGTCAGTGAGCTTGACACCGATATGCAGTATGTACAGCTCAGGGGCCGTATCAGCCGCTTTGCAACTGATGGTGCCGGACGAAAGAGGCGTCTGACGGCAGATTTTTACGATGATAGCGGTATTGTCAAGCTGGTCTGGTTCAGGGGCCACAAGTGGGTAACAAATACCTACAAGACAGACAAAGAGTATATTATTTATGGCAGGCCCACTCTTTTCGGCGGCACCTTCAATATTATTCACCCTGAGATTGAGGAGGTAGAGAAGCGTACCTCACGAATCTCTTCAGCGTTTGAAGCTCAATATGGTACCACCGAAAAGATGAAGAATCATTTTCTTCATTCCAAGGCTATTGCCCGGCTGGTATCCACTCTCTTCGGTATGCCTGCCCTACATATTGCTGAGACACTGCCGCAGGGCATCACCTCCGGCATAAAGCTTATGTCACTGGCTGATGCCCTTCATGCCATACATTTCCCTGACAGTAACCAGTCGGTTGAGAAGGCACGGTTCAGGCTCAAGTTTGAGGAGCTTTTTTTTATTCAGCTTAAGCTGTTGCGTTACAAGGGAATCAGGTCAAAGAGCACGCCCGGCTTCCTCTTTCCGCTGGTAGGTGACCGGCTCAACTCATTCTATGCCAACAATCTTCCGTTTGAGCTTACCGGTGCACAGAAAAGGGTTATACGTGAGATACGTGCTGATCTTGGCAGCGGCCGCCAGATGAACCGTCTGTTGCAGGGTGATGTGGGCAGCGGCAAGACGATGGTTGCACTGATGAGCATGCTGATAGCTGCCGATAACGGTTACCAGAGCTGCCTCATGGCTCCTACCGAGGTGCTGGCCATGCAGCACTATAACTCTGTCAGCCGGTTTGTGACCGGTATAGGTGTCACTGTCTCTCTCCTTACCGGCTCCAGCAAGCGTAGTGAGAGGACGGTAACCGACCAGGGGCTTCGTGACGGGACTATTGACATACTGATAGGAACACATGCACTGATTGAAGAAAATGTTCAGTATAACAATCTGGGCCTGGTGGTGATTGATGAGCAGCACCGTTTCGGGGTGGCACAGCGTGCCAGGCTATGGCAAAAGAGCAGCCACCCGCCCCATGTTCTGGTGATGACAGCCACCCCCATCCCGCGTACACTGGCCATGACCCTCTACGGTGATCTTGATGTCTCGGTAATTGATGAGCTTCCTCCGGGACGTAAGCCTATAAAAACCATGACTTTCACTGATGCTGAGCGTGAAAAGGTGTTTGGTTTCATGCGACGGCAGATAGAGGATGGCAGACAGATATATGTTGTCTTTCCATTGATAAGCGAATCAGAATCACTTGATTACAAAGACCTTGAAGATGGCTATGAGGGTATCAGCAGGGCTTTTCCGCCACCAGCGTACTATATCAGCGTGGTACACGGACGGATGAGTGCAAAGGACAAGGAGATAGCTATGGGGAGGTTTAGGCGGGGTGACGCACAGATAATGGTAGCCACCACTGTCATTGAGGTGGGCGTTGACATTCCAAATGCCAGTGTAATGGTGATTGAGAGTGCTGAACGGTTCGGACTGTCACAGCTGCATCAGCTGCGTGGCAGGGTGGGGCGTGGTGCCGATCAGTCGTACTGTATTCTGATGACCTCACATAGGCTCTCGGCTGATGCCAACGCGCGTATTGACACCATGATAGCCACCAATGACGGGTTTGAGATAGCTGAGGCTGATCTGCGTATGAGGGGGCCCGGTGACCTTGAGGGGACCCAGCAGAGCGGACTGGCCTTTGACCTGAAGATAGCTGACCTGGGAAAAGATGGGCAGATACTCAATATTGCCCGCTCATATGCTGCAGAGGTGCTGGCTGATGACCCTGAACTGACCCACCCCGAAAACAGACTGCTCAAATCAGGATTGAACAGATTATTTGGCAGAGAGTACTCCTGGTCAGATATCAGCTGAGATGCCAGCTGAAGCACCAGATCAGATGCCAGCCAAAATGCCAGTTGAGCCAGGAGAGATACCAGGCGAGCCAGCTGAGATACCAGGTAAAGGGCAGGCTGGTACCGGCAGCCAGCAGCCATTTCGATGCTGGCTGATCAGACCAGCTGATCAGGCCGGCAGGCACCGCTTCACACAGTTAACCCTTACACAACCCAACTACCATATTATCAGGCAGCTGTTAATCAAATAACAGTTGAGTCGAAAATTATGACCATTATTATGAGAAAAGTCCTCTTAAATCGTTAAAATTGCCCCAATTATATGGATGACAATAATGGCAAAAGGAGATACAGTAACGCATGAGGGGAAGGTCTTGAGTGTTTCCGGCAACGGCACTGCCGAGGTTGAGATCCTGGTATCAGGAGCCTGTTCAGGCTGTCATGCCCGGTCAGTATGTTCTGCGGGCCGTTCTGAGAGCAAGGTGATCATGGTCAGTTGTGATACCACTCTTTTGCCAGGTGACCATGTCACTGTTGAGATGCAGCTGTCACAGGGTTACCAGGCTCTTCTGATAGGCTATATCCTCCCCTTTCTGGTGCTGGTTACTGTTCTTGCCATCTCCCTTGTTGCAGGTGCAGGAGAGTTAACAGCTGCCCTCGTCTCATTTTCTGCTACTACTCTCTACTACCTGCTTATCTGGAGATTAAGAGAGAGGATAGGTGAAAAGTTTGAATTTAAAATAAAGGTCTGAGAGATGAGTACCACAATTCTTTTGACCATAGCGATGCTGAGTGCACTGGGGCTTCTGGCAGCACTCATTCTCTACTTTGTGGCACAGCGGTTCAGGGTGGTTGAAGATCCCCGTATAGATACGGTTACCGATGTTCTTCCTGGTGTCAACTGTGGTGGTTGCGGATTCACCGGTTGTCGTGCCTTTGCCGAGGCGCTGGTACGATCAACCTCCTTTGATGGTCTCTACTGCCCTGTTGGTGGTGCAGCCGTAATGGATCAGGCGGCTGCCATACTGGGTCGTCAGGCTGTGGCTGTTGATCCGAAGGTGGCTGTGGTTCGTTGTAACGGTACCCCTGCCAATGCTCTCCGCACCTCATTTTATGATGGTGCTGTCAGCTGCCGGGTAGCCCACTCCCTCTATGGCGGTCCCACCGCCTGCCAGTATGGCTGTCTGGGGTGTGGCGACTGTGTAGCCTCCTGTCAGTTTGATGCCATGTATATGGACCCGGTTACTGAGCTGCCGGTGATCATAGATGCCAACTGTACTGCATGCAATGCCTGTGTAAAGGCGTGCCCCCGTAATATCATTGAGCTGCGCAAGCGTAACAGGAAAGATTTCAAGATCTATGTCTCCTGTGTCAACAAAGATAAGGGTGGGCCGGCCAGGAAAGCCTGCCAGGTGGCATGTATCGGGTGCGGCAAGTGTGTCAAGGTGTGTCCGCACGATGCAATAACCATGATCAACAACCTGGCATTCATTGATTCATTCAAATGTAAGCTATGTCGTAAGTGTGAGCCTGTCTGTCCTACCGGCTCCATCCTTGAGATTGGTTTTCCGGTACGCAAGAGAGAGGCTGAAGCGGCAGAGGCCACAAGCACCTGACTTAATATAATCTGAAAGAGCCAGATGAATCTATTAAAGACATTCCCAAAGGGCGGTATCCATCCGCCTGAGAACAAACTCACTGCTGACAAGCCCATCACCACCCTTCCCCTCCCGTCACAGGTAACGGTGCCGGTAGGGCAACATATAGGTGCACCGGCTGTTCCGGTGGTTGAGAAGGGTAGTGTTGTCAAAACAGGTCAGCTTATTGCAGAGGCGAAGGGTTTTGTTTCTGCCAATATCCATTCACCGGTATCAGGCAAGGTGAGCAGGATTGACACTGCGATTGATGCTACCGGGTATAAGCAGACAGCCATAACAATTGATGTTGACGGTGATGAGTGGGAAGAGAGCATTGATCGCAGCCCTGCAGTGGTCAGTGATATTACCCTGAGCCGTGAAGAGATCATCGAGCGTTGCCGTCAGTGCGGCGTGACGGGCCTTGGCGGAGCCACCTTCCCCACCCATATCAAGATGACTGTACCGGCAGGCAAGAGTGTAGACCTTCTGATTATCAACGGTGTTGAGTGTGAGCCCTATCTCACCTCTGACCATCGGCTGATGCTTGAAAAAGGTGAAGAGGTGGTGACCGGCATAGCGATACTGAAAAGGGCGCTGGGTGTTGAGAAGGCCATTATTGGCATTGAGGCCAACAAGCCTGATGCTATCACCCATCTGACAGATATTGCCGCCCGCCATGAAGGCATCACTGTTCAGCCGTTAAAGGTCAAGTATCCGCAGGGTGGTGAGAAGCAGCTTATCAGGGCATGTACCGGCCGTGAGGTACGGTCAGGCGGCCTGCCGCTTGATGTGGGTGTTGTTGTTCAGAATGTAGGTACCGCCTATGCTGTCTATGAGGCTGTACAGAAGAACAAGCCACTCATTGAGAGGGTGGTTACCATCACCGGCAAGTCAGTCTCTGCTCCCGGCAACTTTATGGTACGTATAGGCACTCCGGTCACTGCCCTTATTGAGGCTGCGGGTGGTCTGCCTGAAGATACCGGCAAGATAGTCAACGGAGGCCCTATGATGGGTAAAGCCCTGGCTATGACCGATATACCTGTCACCAAGGGCACCTCAGGCATAGTAATGCTACCCCGTGATGAGTCGCGGCGTGACGAGGTTCAGCCCTGTATCAGGTGTGGCAAGTGCTCAACGGCCTGTGCCATGGGACTTGAGCCATGGCTCATCTCAGTACTGTCACAGAAGGGTATGTTTGAGCGTGCCGGAAAGGAGAAGATCACTGACTGCATGGAGTGTGGTGCCTGTTCATACAGCTGTCCGGCCAGAAGGCCGCTGCTTGACTATATCAGGCTGGGCAAGTCAACGGTAATAAGGATGGCACGCGAACGCGTTACGAAATAGTACATTATCAATATGAACAAATTTCTGAATGTATCTCCCTCTCCACATCAGGTTGGTCCTGAGACCACCCGCAAGCTGATGTACGGAGTGGTGATTGCTCTGTTGCCCGCCCTGGCGGCCTCGGTATGGTATTTCGGGATGGGCGCAATAATAGTAACTCTGACCTCGGTACTCTCATGTGTGGGTATCGAGTACCTGTTCCAGAAATATATTTTAAAGACCAGGCCCTCAATATCTGATGGCTCAGCGGTTGTTACGGGTCTGCTACTCGCTTTCAACCTTCCCTCCAACCTGCCGGTCTACATTATTGTTATCGGTGCTGTTGTCTCGATAGGTGTTGCCAAGATGACCTTTGGCGGCCTTGGCAACAATCCGTTCAACCCGGCGCTGGTAGGAAGGGTGTTCCTGCTTATCTCCTTTCCTGTACAGATGACCAGCTGGCCTGTACCGTCAGGCTTCAACACCTCCTATAGTGATGCCGTTACCGGTGCCACCCCGCTGGCTATCCTAAGTGAGGGGGTTAAGAATGGTGAGGCGGTGTCAGCTCTGATGGAGAATATACCGTCGCATATGCAACTCTTCTATGGATACCTGGGTGGCTCGATGGGTGAGGTTGCTGCCCTGGCTCTTATTCTGGGTGGCCTCTACCTGATATGGAAGAAGATCATTACCTGGCATATACCGGTTACCATCCTTCTTACAGTAGCACTCTTCACAGGTTTATTGTGGGTTATTGACCCGGTCAGATATGCTGATCCGCTGTTTCATCTGCTCACCGGAGGTATTATGCTTGGTGCCATCTTTATGGCCACTGACTATGTCACCTCTCCGATGACAATAAAGGGGATGATAATCTACGGTGTGGGCATAGGTGTGCTGACCGTTCTTATCAGAACCTGGGGTGCCTACCCTGAGGGTGTCTCTTTTGCCATTCTGATAATGAATGCTTTTGTGCCACTGTTAAACATGTATATCAAACCTGTCAGGTTCGGAAAGGAGGTGAGTCATGGCTAAGATGGAGTCAACACTTCGTAACATGGTACTCTCGCTAACCCTTATCGCCCTGGGTGCTTCAGCTGCGCTGGGCTTTGTCTATGAAATGACCAAAGTTCCTATTGAGCTTACCGCCCTCAACAAGAAGATTGATGCTATCAGGCAGGTGGTTCCTGAGTTCACCAACAACCCCAATGAAGAGATGTTCATGCTTGCCACCGGTGAGGGTGACTCGCTGGAGGTTTACCCTGCCCGTCATGGTGATGAGCTTGTCGGTTATGCCATCAGATCATACACCAATGACGGTTTCAGCGGCTATATAGGATTTATGGTTGGGTTTACCCCTGACGGCACCATTTACAATGTAAACGTCCTTGAGCACAAGGAGACACCCGGTCTGGGAACGAAGATGGTACCCGATGGCACCCCTGAGAAGCCTGAGTTCAAGGACCAGTTTAACGGCAGGCACCCGGCTGAGTTTATGCTTAAGGTGAAGAAAGATGGCGGTCCTGTCGATGCAATCACTGCCGCCACCATTACGTCACGTGCCTTCTGTGACGGTGTTCAGAGGGCATACAACACTTTTGAAAAAGGAGGTCTGAGATGAGCCAGATGAAAAATTTCACTAAAGGTTTCCTGAAAGAGAACCCTCTTCTTGTACTTGTTCTGGGCACCTGCCCTGCACTTGCTACCACCTCATCTGCCCTCAACGGCATAGGTATGGGACTGGCTACTACCTTCGTGCTGCTTGGCTCGAATGTGGTCATTGCCCTGATGAAGAACATTATTCCTGACAAGGTTCGCATTCCGGCCTTCATTGTGGTTATTGCCACTTTCGTCACTATTGTTGACCTGCTGATGCAGGCCTATGTTCCTGCTTTGTATGAGACACTGGGTATCTTTATTCCGCTGATTGTGGTAAACTGTATTGTATTGGGCCGTGCCGAAGCGTTTGCCAGCAAAAACAGTGTATGGTCATCATTTGTTGACGGAGCCGGTATGGGGCTTGGTTTTGCAGCTGCCCTGGGTATTCTTGGCGCCATACGTGAATTACTGGGTAGTGGGGCTATTGTCGGATTCAAATTTATTCAGGGTGATGGTATACTGGTATTCATTCTTGCACCGGGTGCATTTATTGCCCTCGGATATCTGATAGCCATAGTAAACAAGATCAATAAAGCTTAGGGAGGTCTGATTATGGAATATATTCTGTTGATAGTATCTGCAATTTTTGTCAATAATATTGTTCTGGCGCAGTTCCTGGGTGTCTGTCCCTTCCTGGGGGTCTCTAACAAGGTGAACACCGCCATCGGCATGTCAGGTGCTGTCACCTTTGTTATGGTTCTTGCCACCATGGTGACCTACCTGATACAGGTTTACGTTCTTGAGCCACTGGGAATTGCTTTCATGCAGACAATCACCTTTATACTGGTTATCGCCTCTCTGGTGCAGATGGTTGAGATTATTCTGAAGAAGATCAGCCAGCCGCTCTACCAGTCGCTTGGTATCTTTCTGCCACTCATTACCACCAACTGTGCCGTTCTTGGGGTTGCCATCCTGGTCTTCAAGAAGAATTATAATCTTATTGAAGGTATTGTGTACAGTGCGGCCACCGCCATCGGTTTTGGACTGGCCCTGGTGATCCTTGCCGGTATCCGTGAGCAGCTGGAGATAGCTGATCTACCTGCCGGCATGAAGGGAGTACCAATATCACTGGTGATCGCCGGTATCCTTGCACTGGCATTTATGGGGTTTGCAGGGCTGGTATAGCATATCGCCCTGCAACTATACTTGCATTTACACCTGCATCTGCCCCTGCAACTGCACATACCTGTATCTGCATCTGCGTACGCCCCTGAAACTGTACCTGCAACTGAGCCAGCCCCCTGCCCCTGCAACTGCACATACCTGTATCTGCATCTGCGTACGCCCCTGAAACTGTACCTGCAACTGAGCCAGCCCCCTGCCCCTGAAACTGCACACACCTGCATCTGCATCTGCACATATACCTGACCCTCGCCTCGCCCCTACCCCGGAATTGCCCGGCAGTATCACAGAGGAGATAAATTCATCTGTTTCCTTGCGTTACACCATTTTTTTTAATAATTTTCATCTGTCGCTTTTTCTCTTCTGTCAGTCTGTGAAAGTCATTGAAACAATGGTTTCACCTCAAACTGTTCATGTGACTGACGGGACAGCGTATTACCCTGAAGTTTATAAAAAATGTCACCCTGTACCTGACGGCAGATAAAAACAACCAATCAATTACCATTATCATGAGCAGGATAGCCGATTCAGATGCATTGAGGGATAGTGACTCAGATGCGATGCGTGACAGTGATTCCGGGTCGATGCGCGACTCTGACTCAGAAAACCTGCGTGACTCCGACTCAGGAGCGCTCCGTGAGAGCGGGTCTGATGCCATGCAGGAGGCCAGCTCCACCTCGTTGCGTGACAGTGACTCCGGGGCACTAAGAGACTCATCATCAGGTGACCTGCGCGACTCTGACTCAGACTCACTCAGACGATAACGGCATACAATAATAATCAGTCTTAACACCCAAACAACTTAAGCCTTATGAAATCATTATTTTCAGTACTTCTGCTCCTGTCACTCCCTTTGATCACCATATTTTCACAGGAGAACCCGAACGGCGTCACCACGGTGAAAATCCTTTCATACAATATTTATCACGGGGCAACCATGAAAGGTGATTTTGACCTTGACCTTATTGTCGCGGTCATTAATGAGTGTGATGCTGACCTGGTGGCACTACAGGAGGTTGACTACCATACGAGGCGTGCCAGAGGATATGACCTGGCCACAGAGCTGGGTTTACGTACCAGGATGGCTCCGCTCTTTGCCCGGGCAATGTATTATGATGGCGGCGAATATGGTGAAGCCGTACTGTCGAAAACCACCTTCATCTCTACTCGTAATCACCCGTTACCGTATACCGGCAATCATGAACCAAGGGCAGCCGTTGAGATCACAACGGTACTTCCATCCGGTGATACCATTACTTTTATCGGCACACACCTTGACCACACCAGCGATGAGGCTGACCGAATCAGTCAGGCCAGGCAGATCAACAGCCTCCTGACAGAGATCCGGTACCCGGTTATTCTTGCCGGTGATCTCAATGCTGTTCCGGGAAGCAGACCGATTGAGATCCTTGAACAATACTGGCACAGACCCTCTTGCAGTGCAGACACTAAGCCCACCTTCCCGGCTGATGATCCATCAGAAAAGATAGACTATGTGATGTTCCACCCAAAAGAGCGATGGAGGGTCCTCTCTGCAAAAGTGATCTGTAATACGGTTGCCTCTGATCACTGCGCCTACCTGGTCACACTTGAGTTGCTGCGGTAACTACAATGCCATATGTGAAACAGGCTTATAATGTATCTGCCTGGTTATGGCTGAGTCGTTTCGACAGCCACTATACAGTGAGTGAAATCAGGCCTTTAATACACCTGTCCGGTTAACATTGAGTTGTTGTGGTAAGGCTGAAGATCCGGGAGTGATATCGTTAATCACTACCTGAAAGGTCTCCCTCCCTCTTAGTATAAGACCAAGCAACTGATCATCATGTCACCTTCTGATGAGAGAGTTAAAATGGTGCGGAAATCCCCATTACCGGTAATTGTTCTTGAGCATGCAACAATTCATGGCAGGAGAGTTATTCTGATTAAGTTCAAAAGAAATGATCAGATAATCATAAGACTGAAAGAGCTGCCCGGTATCTCACACGACTCCACTTCAGGGAACTGGTATATAGCCGCTAAAGCGTTCAGACTGAATCTCTTCTTCAACCATTTCAGGCATTATGCCTATATTGATTATTCAGCAATCACCCCTTCCGGAGTGGAGAGAGAGCAGGTAGAACCACCTGAGACATTGACCACTTGCAAGAACTCTTCCCTGGAGTCATTCCGGCGGTGGCTCCGTCACAGGCGTTATAGTGAAAGTACTGTCAGAACCTACACAAGCCTGGTCAGGGTATTCCTGCGGGAGACAGGAGAGCAGCCTCTAAGCAGTATCACCAATGATGATATTGTTGATTATATCTACAACCATGTAGTAGGCAGGGGTTTCAGCTTTGCCTACCAGAATCAGATGGTCAGCGCCCTAAAGCTATTTTTCAAGGTGATTGCCAATTCAGTAATTGAGATAGAAGCTATCAGGCGACCTAGACCGGAACACCGGCTGCCCAACGTCTTGAGCAAAGAAGAGGTGAAGAGTATCATTACTGCCTCTGCCAATGCCAAACATCGAACTATGCTTTGTCTCATTTACGCCTGTGGCCTTCGTCGCGGAGAACTTCTCAACCTAAAACCCGATAACATTGACAGTAAGCGTAGACTTCTTATTATCAGACGATCGAAAGGGAACAAAGAGAGAGTGATCCCCATCTCTGACAAGACAATCGAGATGTTACGTGAATATTACAAGGCATACCGACCCAGAACCTGGCTGTTCGAAGGCGAACAGGCCGGACAGCAATATTCACCCACCAGTCTGCAGAAGGTGTTGAAGCAGTCTGTCCGGAAGGCAGGTGTGCGTAAGCCTGTAACACTACACTGGTTACGGCACAGTTATGCCACTCACCTGCTCGAGAGCGGAACAGACCTGCGTTATATTCAGGAACTACTTGGTCACAAGAGCTCAAAAACAACAGAGATTTATACCCACGTATCTATAAGTAGTTTACAAAATATCAGATCTCCCTTTGACGACCTGTGATTCTAAACCTTTATAAAAATAAAACACAACAAAAGGTACACAATAACTACCCTGAGAAGCAATTAAAGTATACCTTTGGTATACATATAAACAAGTTA
>CAZHZC010000005.1:0-185472 GCA_964537135.1 uncultured Rikenella sp. | reverse complement strand
TTGAAGCAAGCGAAACAAAAAGCTCAGGTGAACTTATGAAACGCTCAATTTAGGTACGATTAACATTATACCATGCTTCTATATATTCAAATACTGAAAGTTCAGCTTCTTTAAACCTGTTTTCCGCACTTTTCCGGGACACCCATGTAACCTATTGTAAATCAATATAGATTACTTATTTTTGGGTGTCCCGAAATAACCAGGTATGTTCGTACGCACCAAACCAAACCGCTCTGGAAGCACTAGTGTTCAGATAATTAGCAAGGCCAGAGGGCAGTATAAAGTAGTCAGGAGCTTTGGTTCCGCCACCACACAGCAGGAAATCGACCAACTGATCCAGCAAGCGCAACAAGAGATCGATCGTCTTTCCAAACCTCAGGATCTTTTTCCATCTGAGACAGATGCAATGATACGGGGCGTGTTATCGTCGCTTAGCAACTCGAACATCCAAACAGTTGGTCCGGAGATAATCTTTGGTAAAATATTTGATCACATTGGCTTTAATGCCATAGGCGAAGATCTATTCCGTCATCTTGTTATCTCACGTATTGCCTTTCCCCTGAGCAAGCTGAAGACCATCGATTACCTGTCTCGTTATCAGGGTGTATCACTTGAGATAGATACTGTATATCGCTTTCTGGATAAGCTCAACAGCAGACTGAAGGATCAGGTAGAGCAAATAGCTTTTGCACATACCCTGAGAGTTCTCGAGGGTAAGATCTCTGTTGTATTTTACGATATGACCACGCTCTATTTTGAAGCCTCCGACGAGGATGATCTTCGTAAGACAGGCTTCTCCAAAGATGGCAAGCATCAGCAGTCCCAGATCTTTATCGGCCTTTTGGTTGGTATGGGAGGATATGCTATCGGATATGATATTTACGAGGGCAATACATATGAGGGTCATACACTTATCCCTTTCCTTGAGAAGATAAGTCGTAAGTTCAATCTTGATAAGCCTGTTGTTGTGGCAGATGCCGGATTACTTTCCAAAGACAACATCAAGGCGCTCGAAGAAAAGGGGTATGAATACATACTTGGTGCCCGGCTGAAAAGTGAACCTGAAGGAATCAAAAGAAAGATACTACAGACCACTTTCACAGATGGGACCACGATAAACATAGCTAGATCAGAAGATACAAGGCTTATAGTCAATTACTCATCTGCAAGGGCTACAAAGGATGAATACAACCGAAGGCGTGGTCTGATGCGTCTTGAGAAGCAAATAAAAGCAGGCAGGCTTACAAAATCACACATCAACAAAAGAGGTTATAATAAATACTTACGGCTAACGGGAGAGATAACCATTGATATTGACTACGAGAAGTACAATTATGACCAGGTCTGGGACGGACTGAAAGGCTATATCACTAACAGCAATATAAGTAACCAGGAGGTCATGCAGAATTATAAAAACCTCTGGTTCGTTGAAAAGGCTTTCCGGATGTCAAAGACTGATTTACGTATCAGGCCAATTTATCATAGACTTCGCGAAAGGATAGAGGCTCATATCTGTATTGCCTTTACGGCTTACTGCATCTACAAGGAGCTGGAGCGCACACTTCAGGAGGCGAAATCAACATTATCACTGAAAAAGGCAGCAGAAGTCACTCATAACATGTACCAGATAACATATACCCTCCCTGCATCCAAACATACAGAAACCCATCTGCTTAAGATGGATCAGGAGCAGCAGGAACTATATGATATTATACAAAAGAATTTTTAGGGTGTCCCAATGCGGAAAACAGGAGAGGATATTTACACCTGAAGATAGATTGTCGATACTTCAGGAAGGAGAACGGGAAGGACACGCTGCAACCATCCGGAAATATAGTATCGTGCCGACGCTTAATACCCGCTGTAAGCGTAAATATCTTTTAGAGGGTATTCGCGGATTAAGGATTGACTTATTATGTTATATTTGAAAACGTTATAAATAATGATTTTTAAAATGGGAAAGCCATTATTACAGCCAAATCTGATCAGTATAACATTTGTTATTGCCTTACTTCTAATCGGAGTATCTGCTGCTGCAATGCTACTGTTGGAGCTTACCAAGACAGGTAAACTGGCATTTATTCTGATAATGGTTTCTGCTTTTTTTACAGCAGTTGCACTTTTCATAGAACTGCTAAAAAGAAGAAAAGAAGAAACCCGGCTTAAAGGGTAACGGACTACTACCAAACCTTACTCTCTATACTCACAGCAACAGCACGGGAGTAGTTAATTTTTGATACTGCAGGTAATCTGTCAGATTGAAAAATTTACTAATTTAGAAAAACAATTTATCTGCAATCAATGATTTAAGTTTCGCAAGTGCTTTTAGGCCGCTTGCTTAAGTTCGAGGTTATCAAGATTTATAAAATGCTTAAAAGTTTCACTCCGGTTAATCAGGGCATCCATGACTCTTTCATCGTCGATCTGGAACGCTTCAGCTATGATCCTTACCAGTTCCTGAAGAATTCCCCAGATGCGTTCTGTGACCGAGAGTTGAACAACGCCATCAGTTGCTTGATGAAAAAGTCCTCCAATGGTTTCATAGGATTTAAAGCGCTTGACCGCTCCAAGAATGTTGTACTGGAGCACTGTAATGGAGATACTGGCAATCTGGGAAGCAAAATCTCTGGCTTGAGATTTCCCGAGGCCAAGCAAGCCCTTTGCCTCCTTGAAAAAAACTTCGACGGACCATCTCATTGAATAAACATGGTAGGCTTCGAAGAAATCAAGCTTAGTGTTGGTGGTCAGCAGCCCTGTCCAGTCTCCATTTCTCGTTCGCCTGCAAAAGAAGAGTTTAACCTTTATTCCGGAGAGTTCCACCTCCGCATGCCCGTAGTAAGATCTCAGGCGCCGGCTGTAGCGGATCTCCTTGCGTGTCTGAAGAAGTTTTACCAGCTCTTTGGCACTACGCATCTTCCCTTGATAACGATACTTGGTTTTGGCCATCTTGATCATACCAAGAAAATGACAGCTGATATGTCTGGATTTGATAAACTTCACTATATCAGTACAGGTAAACCAACTGTCAGAGAGCAGATAATCAAAACGTATCCCTTCTTTGATGGCCCTTCTGACCATATCTATAGCTTTGTGGATTTTATTTTGTGTATACTCTTGTATTCTCTCCTGCACAGCCTCTGTTTCCTTGCGTTCCCGGTGGTACTGCTTCCCACGCTGTTCCCTGGTCATCCCGAAAGGCTTCTCAGGACGGCTCCCTTCTTCACCATGAAGCGAGAAGTCCAGGACGGTCTGCGTCTTGCCGTCAGTGCGGCAAAGAAAAAGAGCCTTAAAGCCGAGAATGGAGCTATGAGTCACGTGAGAAAATATCCGGCCTATTCTCTCGATCTTTCTGCCTGTTTTTGGCAAGTCAGAGTCATCAACAATGAGGCATACAGGATCCTTGCTCCTGCACGAGTCGGCTCTTACTGCGATTTTCCCGATCAACTGCAAATTGATCCTGTACAAAATCTTTCTCCAATCCAACGAACCATTGGCCATAAAGCGGTAAAAAACATCCTTCTTGCATGAGAGAACCTTAAAGAGAACTGATTCAGAATAATGATAAGCGTTTTTGACCATGAATAAAGGAAATAGCAATAACAGCTCTAACACCTGTAACCGTGTGAACTTGCAGTTGTCATTACTCTCTATTGACAAGGATTTACCTTCTATTTTCAGATGTCGGGCAAGATCCATTATACAACTAATTGCATTTCCGTTATTATTCTCCTGGAAAAAATTATTAATCTCAGAGAAAATATTTGTACCTTTATTACTAAGCATTGGGATCAGTTATTTATTGTTTCAACACTATAAATATGCTGATTTTCAGAGATATCTGAAAGATCCCTTTGCTTTTTTTATGCCAGTATCTTAACTTTTTATTACTTGCGAAACTTTAATCAATGATTATTAGCTGGCTGAGAAAGATCACCTCTGTTCGTTATTTATTAAAGACGCCAACACATAAATATGTTTTGCTCTTTCTTATTCCCTCAATATTCCTGGGGCATTTTACCTCCTTTCTGCCTTTCCCTAAAGAGACAGGAATGTTGGATAGTGGCAATATTATTCTAGACATACTTCTCAGTGTGATTGCCGGCCCTCTGCTTGAGACGATAATCTTTCAGTTTGCCATAATAGAGATTGTATGTAAGGTTATTAAAAGACCAGGAAGAAATATCTACGTGGCAGTATTCTTTTCTGCAGCGCTCTTTGCCTTGAGTCATAATTTTAGCGTTGGCTATGTTATTTATACCTTTCTGGCTGGAATCATTCTGGCATTAACCTACTATTTCGGAAGATACAGGAAGGAGGGCGGGATTATTCTGACTTTTGTAGTTCACGGGTTATATAATCTCTATATCGAGATATACAATTTCCTGTTCTTAAGCTTACTGCGGTGATGCGCACATACATTTTTCCAATAGCCATCTCCCTCTCCTTGTTATTATTGATAACAGCAGATTATGTTTTCAACTTGGGAGGAGTAACTCCGGAAGAGAGCACAATAATTGTCGCTTTTGCAACAATCCCATTCACAATGAACTATGCTCTGATGGTGAAATTTGAACGAAATAACCTCTTCAAAGATTACAAAAGCCTGGCACTTCTCCCTTTTACCCCGTTTAATCTATTTTTTAAAGAGCTGTTGTTTATTATTAAGAAACCACAAATACTCATTCTGCTGGTATCGATCTATTTGTTATTGCTCTATTTTCACTGGGACAGCACTATTTACACTATTCTTTTATTCCTTGCTGCAACATTTTTTTATGTTGTTTTCATATTATTCTGCCTCCTGGTAATCAGGTTCCTCTGTGGTCATAATGCTAAAGGATCGACCAACTTCTACATAATTTGTATGTTGATTGGTGCAGCAGCTTTGTTACAGATAGCTTTGGCCGAAAAGAGTGACTCACATGTTTTGATAAAATCTTATCTTGAGACCAATCCGCTCAATTCTCTGTTTCTTTTACCTGTGATCAGAAATCAACAGCCGATAATCTCAATACTCTATTATCTTGTTTTTATGGTAGTAGCACTACCCCTTTTGAGAAATACCACATGGGAAAGAGCATTAACACATATATCGCAGTAGCATATCTCTTTTTCTCTCTGATCCTGAAAAGAGCGTTCTGGATTCTTCTTTCCATTCTGCTGGGAAACATAGCCCTTCTGCTTATCGAACATGGAACCGTTCAATTCGTTTTGAAGCTATATTGTCTCTCTAATATCCTTCTGCTCTGGTTTGTTGACATGAAGGAATTATCATTGATCCTTAAGATTGTCGGGATACAAAGCTCTGTTATGACAGCTGTGAAAGTCACTGCCCTGGGAGTACTTTTAATAGCTCAGATATGGAGTTTTTAAAATACCTTGGGGCATGATCAGGCTGGAAAATATTCATAAGAGCTACGCAGGAGCCTCCGTCTTAAAGGGGTTAACACTAAACATTAATAGAGGTGATTTTATTTCTCTTTCAGGAAAAATAGGATGTGGGAAATCTACATTAATTAATATAGTTGCCGGACTTGTCAAACCTGATATGGGACGTATGTTCTATAATAATGAAGAGATCAGTTACAGGAACAGGAAATATTTAAAAAACATTGGTTTTTTGCTCTCAGCTCAATATCTATTTGAGGAATTTTCAACTGTGCACTATTGGAAAGGCTTATGCAGGTTGTTGAATATCAGTACAACAGATACAAAAAATAAAATATCAGATCTGGTGGAGAGATTTAGGATAAAAGAACCAGATAAACCTATTGGAAAGCTCTCATCAGGGAACAAGATGCTGGTGAAATTCGGCACAATGCTTTTAAATAATCCTGAGACGCTGATTATTGATGAACCGTTTGTACATCTTGACCTGTCTGAGATCAAGGCTATAGAAACCTTTTTGTCAGATTTTCATCATGCAGGCAACACGGTGCTGTTAGCAACTCATTATCCCGAACCAGTTTATAATATCGGGGCAAAGCTGGCGATACTGCAAGATGGTATCATCCGGAAAATAATCTCAACGAATGATTCTCCTGATTACCTGTCATTCAGGGAAAGTATGGCTGACTATTTCAACTTCTCCACAGCTCCGCCAGACTAAAATCTGCATGGAGACTTCACAACACGGAGGGTTAAATGCCTCTTATCTGGTCCCTTCCGAAGCCGTTACCCACGCAAGACTCTTCCGCAATAGCCATTTTGATTATTTTGCTCTTCATGCTATGTTAGCACTCTTATTCCCCCCAAACCATGAAACAGAAAAAGCGTTTTAACCTCAGAAGCTTTACAAGCTTTTCGTTAACCATCTCAACCGTTGTAATGGCCTGGTCGGGTATCATCCTCTATATTGCACCGCCAGGACGTATCGCCAAATGGGGAGGGTGGCAGCTGATGCTCTTCACCAAGGATGAGTGGCAGGCCCTACATACCATCTTCTCGTACATGTTCCTGATACTCTTTGTTATCCACCTCTTCTTTGTCAACTGGAAGGCGTTTCTCAGCTACATCAGAAGCAGAACAAAAAAAGGACTACACAGGAAGTGGGAGCTGACAGCAGCACTCCTGATCTCGGTTATATTCTTTGTCGGCACACTCAGGGGATGGACACCCTTCGGGCCGGTAATGACTTTTGGCGAGAGGGTGCAGCTGAGCTGGGAGAAGAAGTATGAGGGGCCGGAGATAGCACACATGGAGGAGTTCACCCTTGAGAGGATGGCAGCAACCTTTAGTGGGGTGACAGCCGAAGAACTGCTAACGACACTGCATGACAGCGCAATCACCGTGACCGATACTGAGGTGCCACTGAAGAGGATAGCTGCTGACAATAAGGTGACCCCGGCAAGAGTGCATGAGATACTACTCCGCCGGTATCCGCAAGAGATGAAGAGCGGCGGACGGGAAGCACCCTCGGGAGTCGGTAAGATGACCCTGGAGATGGCCGCCTCACGTATGGGTAAGGAGACCGGCGAGCTGATCACCCTGCTGAAGGGGTATGGTGTTGATGCCGAAAGCCAGACCACCATGAGAACGATAGCTGACAAGATGGGGGTATCGCCTCCTGACCTCTATACCATCCTCTACGGTGAGTAGAGCCTGTGAGCGCGATAACCCATTACCTCTAAAGAATAAAATCTGCCCCTCATGAACAGATCCAGCTCCGCCAACAAGAATCGTATCAGGCTGCCAGAGCCGGTCAGCTCCTTTTTTAAAGTCCTCTTCAAAGGCTTCGGCCAGATCATGCTGCAGGAGAACGCTGCCACCGGCTTCTTCTTCCTGATGGGTATCTTCTACAACTCAGCAGTGATGGGACTGGCAGCGCTCCTTGCCGCCATGACCGGCACGCTGACCGCCCGACTCCTCAGGTTTGACCGTGAGGAGAGAGAGCAGGGGATGTATGGCTTCAGCGCAGCCCTGACAGGCGTGGTCATGCTCCTCTTCTTCAAGCCGGTACTGGTGGTGTGGCTCCTCGTGATAGCCGGCTCCGCCGTCGCCGCCATCCTACAGCACCTCTTCCTCAAGAGGGGTATAACAGTGTTTACCCTTCCCTTTGTGCTGATATCCTGGATAGTGCTGTTTGCAGTCACACGGTGGGCACCCTCACTGCTGGCTGAGCCCATAGTGGCAGATCTGTCACGTCAGGTGCATTTTACCTTCGCACTGAAGGGGTACGGACAGGTGATTTTTCAAAACAATGTTGACTCAGGGATGCTCTTCTTTCTTGGGGTCTTCATCAGCTCACCCGTGGCAGCGCTCTACGGCCTCGCCGGAGCGACACTGGCCAGCATAGGCGGACAGCACTATGGTATTCCGCTGGAGGATATCAGTAACGGCATCCTGGGGTTCAACGCTGTGCTCTGCGCCATCACCTTTGCCGGTAATCGTCCCGGTGACGGAATATGGGTGATGGCTGCAGTACTCCTCTCACTCATAATAAGCCTGCTGATGCTGAGGAATAATCTTCCGCAGCTCACATTCCCATTCGTGGCAGCCAGCATGATTACCATGGCAGTGAAGAAGAGGTATTATGCCCGGCGGACAACAGCTGAGCCACCGGAAAAGGCGAAGGAGTGACATGAACAGATCATGGCAGCTGCCCAGTGAGACACACCGATATGCTGCATAAGATAAAAACCGGCTGCCATTATGAAGACACTTTCCTCTGTTGTTTACTGATGATTGCCGATCTTTGACTCTTTACAACAATTGAGACTATGGCAGCAACAATGAAAGCTATACGGTATGCCGGGGCAGGCAGACCGCTTGAGATGCAGATGATACCTGTCCCTGCAATTGGTGATCATGATATACTGGTCAGGATAAAGGCTGCCGGTATCTGTCACTCCGACGCACACTACCGGTCGGGCATCTCTCCCACGCTGCCCATAGGCCGTACCCTGGGGCATGAGGTGGCCGGCGTGGTAGAGAGGTGTGGCGCCAGGGTGGTCAATGTGGCTCCTGGTGACAGGGTGGCACTGCACTACCTGGTAACATGTGGCGACTGCTACTACTGCTCATCGGGCAATGAGCAGTTTTGTCCGCAGGGGAAGATGATAGGCAACACTACCGATGGCGGGTATGCTGAATATATTGCCATCCCGGCACGTAACGCAATACCTCTGCCAGAGAATGTCTCTTTTGAGGAGGCTGCCACCCTGATGTGCGCCTCGTCAACCTCATACCATGCACTGCTCAAGGGAAGAATCAGGCCGGGCGACAGGGTGGCAGTGTACGGTATAGGCGGACTGGGACTGTCAGCCATACAGCTGGCACGCGCCTTCGGGGCAACAACGGTCTGTGCGGTCGATATCAATGAGGATAAGCTGAAGCTGGCAGAGAAGTATGGGGCGATACCCCTCAATGGTAAAACCAGTGACCCGGTGACAGAGATAAAGAGACTCACCGGAGGGAGGGGAGCAGACCTCACCCTGGAGCTGGTGGGCCTGCCACTGACACAGAAGCAGGCACTGCTGAGCGCCGGACCGCTGGGACGGGTGGTGCTGGTGGGACTGACAGACAAGAGCATCGAGATAAACCCCTACCGTGAGGTGCTGGCCAATGAGGTGGAGCTGATAGGATCAAATGACCACCTGCTGCAGGAGCTGCCACGACTGATGGAGATGGCTGCAAAAAAGATACTGGACACCTCAGAGACGGTGACAAGGAGAGTGCCCCTTGAGGCAGAGGCTGTCAATGAGACACTTGATGCGCTTGAGAAATTTGATGCCGGGGTGCGGACGGTCATCGTGCCATGACCGCATGAGGCAGATAAACACACCTGCAGCTGCCCGGTTTTTTATATCTTTAGAGATGAAACAATCCGTTGCCTGATGAGCCAGCTGGTAATTCGCAATAAGAGTGGTGAATATCTCTACCGGTCACTGGGAGGGCTGATGATTATGTCAGCAGGACTACAGCTCTTTACCAACAGTCCGCGCAAACCGCTCTTCTGGGTTTTCATTGTCATTCTACTGATAGCCGCAGTAATACTCTTTATTGCAGGAACCACCGCCAGCGCCTCATGCAGGCTCATAGCCGGCGATGAACGGCTCACCATCAGATGGAAAACCAGACTCTTCAGGAGAGAGATGAGAATTGATGAGATAACAGAAATAAAGGAGGATAAACACTTTATTCATATCATTAAACAGAACGGCAAAAGTATCAGGCTGCCGGTAAAATTTATGCAGTCTGACAGACGCCGTGAGGTGATAAACTTCCTCAGGTCAGTGGCAGGAGTATGATTTTTTCTGCCTTCACAATAGCAGCAGGCACCATTAATACCTATCTTTGATCAAAATCTGCCATCAGTCATGAAACAGCTTGTACTGCGGAATAGCCTCTATGAAAAGATTTATCGCTCCCTCGGGGTGGTCTGTCTTGTGATGGTGATAGTGGTGGCCATGACCGGCGACACTAGTGAGTGGCCATTCTGGCTCCATACCGTATCACTGCTGATACTGGCACTCCTCTTTATCACTCTGAACTTCGGAACCCTGGTGAACCGGCTGACAGTCGATCGCGGACTGCTAATTATCAGGTGGTACACGAAAGTGGTGCGCATAACTATACCGATACATGAGATTGAACGTATCACCGCTGATGAGATCTCTGTACGTATAGTTCTGTTGTCAGGAAGAAATGTCAGACTGCCGACAGGTATGCTCGAGATGGGCGAGAGACGCGCTGTACGTAAATTCCTGAAAGAGACAACCGGATTCTGAATAACATGAACAGAGGGCTGACAATCTTTATGGCTGTAGCACTGCTCAGCCTGCAGGGGGTGGTTATTGGCATGTCGGCCAGATCATCGGCACCTGATCACCTTACCAGATCATTACGGATGCCTGTTGTGACACAGAGCCAGTCAGAAGCGACTCCTGCAGATCAGCCAGAAACGGCTTCAGCAGGTCAGCCAGCACTACACCTTGCGGGTCAGCCGACAACAGCTCCGGCGACGCTGCCTGAAGTAACTTCTGCGGGTCAGCCGACAGAGGCTACTTTAGACCAGTTTGCAACAGCTCCTGCTAACCTGCCGCAACAACAGCGGGTGACCGTCAGCGGCTATGTGGCAGATGCTGCCAGTGGCGAACGGATGATCGACGCTACCATCTATGAGAGAGAGACCTTTGCCGGTACCACAACCAACAACTACGGGTTTTACAGCCTCCACCTGCCGCCGGGCAGGGCCCAACTGACAGCCTCCTACCTGGGGTATGAGTCAGACAGTGTTGATGTGTGGCTCACCCGTGATACCGTGATCAATTTCTACCTGGCTGTCATGCCCAGTGAGATAGCTGCCGTCACCGTTACGGCAGCAGGCCGCCGTAGCAGGATAGAGAGCACCCAGATGAGCATGATAGATATACCGGTGGATAAGTTCATGAGACTGCCGGTAATCTTCGGTGAGGCTGACGTGCTCAAGGTGATACAGCTGCTGCCCGGTGTACAGTCGGGCACCGAAGGGTCATCAGGTATCTATGTCAGGGGTGGCGGCCCCGACCAGAACCTCTTTCTGCTCGACGGGGTGCCGGTATATAATGCCAACCACCTCTTCGGATTCATGTCAGTATTCAATCCGGATGCTATTAAGTCGGTACAGCTCTATAAGGGCGGATTCCCTGCACGCTATGGCGAGAGGCTCTCCTCGGTGGTTGACATACGCATGAAGGAGGGAAACGAGAAGGAGTTTCATGGGACGGTATCTGTAGGACTGCTCTCCTCAAGGCTCTCACTGGAGGGACCGATAGTAAAGGATAAGACCTCATATGTTATCTCTGCCAGACGGACATACTTTGATGTGCTGGCACAACCCTTTATCATGGCGATGAACAGGGATGAGAATGACCAGTCAACCGGCGGATACTACTTTTATGACCTCAATGCCAAGATAAACCATAAGTTCTCAGACCGCAGCAGGCTCTACCTGAGCTCTTACCTGGGACGCGACAGGGCCTATGTGCGCAGCAGATCGAGGTGGGAGTATAACTACCCGGGACAGGAGATGGTAAAGCAGGAGGATAAAGACCGGTTTGGACTCGGATGGGGTAATGTTATCACTGCCCTCAGATGGAACTACCTGATAAGCAATAAGCTGTTCAGCAACACCACACTTACCTATTCTCACTATGACTTTGATATAACCATTGAATCATCATCTGAGAACCTTATCACCAAAAAGAAGTCAACAGACTACTTCAGGTATTTCTCAGGGATAGAGGATATCGGTATCAGGAGCGACTACGACTGGTATCTCTCACATAACCATTCAATAAAGTTTGGGGCAGGATACACCAGTCATCACTTCAAGCCGGGGGTCACCACCTTCAGGTATGACCCCGCCTATGATGAACAGGGCCTTGACACCATCATAGGCGATATGAATGTACGCGCCAGTGAGTTTATCCTCTATCTGGAAGACAATATTGAGCTCACCCCGAAACTCAAGATGAATGCCGGGGTACGACTGTCACTCTTCAACGTACAGAATACCACCTACATTATCCCTCAGCCCAGACTCTCACTACGATACCTGGCAGGCACAAACCTCTCATTCAAGGCCTCCTACAGCCGTATGGCACAGTTCGTACACCTTCTTACCAGCTCGGCTATCAGCCTGCCAACCGACCTGTGGCTGCCGGTGACCAGACGCTATGAGCCCCCCATCTCTCACCAGGTGGCCGTCGGATCTGGGTTCCGCCTGCCGGGTGATCTGGAGATGACGGTTGAGGCGTTCTACAAGACGATGGATAACCTGATAGAGTACAAGGAGGGCGCCTTCTTCGGTGGTACCGGAGCAGGATGGGAGTCGAAGGTGGAGAAGGGTAAGGGATGGTCATACGGGAGTGAGCTAATGGTGGAGAAGAGCTATGGCAGACTGACAGGATGGGTGGGGTATACACTCTCATGGACATGGCGCCGTTTCGATGAACTCAACTTCGGAAAAACCTTCCCGGCCAAGTATGACAGGAGACATGATGTCAGCCTGGCACTCACCTACAAGTTCAATGAGAGGGTTGATGCCGGAGTGGTATGGGTATATGGTACCGGTAATGCCGCCACACTGGGTGTATCTGAATATCCGCCTGAAGATCTCTTTACAAACGATTACTTCTACTCATCTGTCACTGACTTCCCCGGACGCAATAGCTACCGTACACCCTCATATCACAGGCTGGACCTCGGGGTGAACCTGCATAAACAGAAGAAGAGGGGAGTACGCACCTGGAGCTTCTCAGTATATAACGCCTATAACCGCCTCAACCCGTTCTTTATCTACTGGAATAACCATTGGATGGAGGAGCCTGACCCCAATATTCCGGGAGGAGTACAATACTATATTAAGCCGGTACTTACAAAGGTGAGCATCTTCCCGATAATGCCCTCCTTCTCCTATTCATTTAAATTTTGAGAGTGATGAAGAGAGTAAGTGATACAATACGCCTTGCAGCTATACTCCTTGCCGGCCTCATGATACTCTCATGTGAGACTGAGATAGAGTACCGGGGCGGTGATGCTGAACCAAAAACGGTGATCTATGCATTGCTTGATCCTGACAGCCTGATAAGTGTCTCCATCTCTGAGAGCCATTCAGTCTTTCAGACACACTGGCGCCCCCGGCAGATAACCAACGCGGTGGTAGAGCTGTACCGTGACGATCAGCTGCTTGAGACACTCACATACAGAGAACCTCTGGAACTACCTGACTATTATTTTCAACCAAATCCTTATTCAAAATATGTCTCCCTCACACACAAGCCTCAATATGGCCACACCTACCGTATCAGTGCCCGGGTACCCGGATTCAAAGAGGCTTACGGCGAGACGAGGCTGCCAGACCCGGTGACAATTACGGTGGCTGATACAAGCTTAAAACTGCTACTAGTGGATGGTGACATCTCTTACAAGGTATATGAGATGACGCTCAAGCTGAAGATCAGAGACCCTGATGGAGTGGAAAACTACTATAAGCTGTCGGCCAGCGCACTGACTGGCAGCTATCAGGGCTATCCCTTTGAACCATATGATCCTGATGCGTCGGTGGGTGTCTTCTTGTCTGATATCAGCTATATGTATCAGTCAGATCCCCTCCTCTTTCCGAACCGCAATGATGATATCTTTGATATGGAGGAGCCAAATGCCTACTTTATATTCAGTGATGATCTGATCTCCGGAAAAGAGTATAACGTGAGGTGTAGGAGAAATGTCGTTTTACCTGATACCAGTCGTAAGGAGTTTATCTATGAGTGGTACCGGCTCAGCACCTTAACCAAAGAGCTCTATCTCTACCTTAAGTCGTATGGTGCCCATGAATATACCAGCGACAATTTCCTGGTAGAGCCGGTGCCGGTCTACTCCAATGTCGTCAACGGACTGGGGGTGGTGGGAGCAATGTCAACAACTACCGACTCGATCAGGAGAGGTGACTTCCCGGTTGAGGGAGTCAACTACATTTATTATTTTGACGACTACCGCTACCGGTTGAAAAAGACAAAATAGAGAACTTCAAAGGCCACCTCAGGGCGCTGGAGGTGACTGACGGTAACCTGGCCAGCCACCTCAGGGCGCTGGAGGAGCTGATCAAAAAGCGTTGATTCTTTCCTGTACACACTTTGACAGACAAAGTGTCTATACAGAAGATAACAGATTTAGAGTTTGACTGATCAAGAAGTTAGATGCACGACAGATTTGGAATTTGACAGATCAAAAAGTTGGATACACAACAGATTTAAGTTTTGACAGATTAAAAAGTTATAACATATCAGATGGAAAAGGAAGTTTTACAACAGGAGAGATGGTATGAGTCAATCACCTTCAAGATGGCGCTGCTGGCGCTGCTTGGACTAATGTTGCTTATTCCGCTGGCACTTATCAAGGAGGTTATCAGGGAGCGGGCCGGCAATGCTGAGGAGGCTCAGGCCGGGATAGGTGCCTTGTGGGCCGGGGCACAGACCATCACCGGGCCGGTGCTCAATGTGCCCGGCACGCGGGTGCTCTCCCATGACGGGTCGGTCGTCACCACCACCATGTATATCCTTCCGCGTGAGCTGACAGTGAGCGGGGTGATAAAGCCTGAGATAAGGTACAGGGGTATCTATGAGACGGTGGTCTATGACTCTGACATTGACCTGTCCGGCATATTCACAACAGAGGGGTATGAGCAGCTTAGCGATTATCGCTGGGAGTGGGAGAGGGCATACATTTCGCTTGGGGTGTCTGATAACAAGGGGGTAGGTGGTGAGCCTGCACTCTCATTTGGTGACAGGGTCATCAGTGCCACCCCCGGCACCGGCCAGGCTGACCTCTTCGATAAGGGCCTCTCCTTCCCGCTGCCGGTAGACCCACAACGGCTGGAGGCAGAGGGTAGCCGCTTCTCCCTGGCTATCAGCCTGCGGGGTAGCAGCAGCATCGCCTTCTCACCACTGGGTAAGACCACCAGGGTCTCTCTTTCATCTGACTGGGATACACCCTCCTTCACCGGCAGCTTCCTCCCTGCAGCGAGGGAGGTGACTGACGCCGGCTTCACCGCTGAGTGGGTGGTGACCCACCTCAACAGGAGCTTCCCGCAGCTGTGGGAAGGGAGGAGATATACCCCCTCCGATGATGCTTTCGGCGTTGACCTATTCCTTGAGGCTGACCACTATACCAGGGCTGAACGAAGTGTCAAGTATGGACTGCTCTTTATCGTGCTCACCTTCCTGGTGCTGGTAATCATTGAGCTTCGCTCGGCACGTAAGATCCATATCTTCTACTACCTGCTGGTGGCCCTGTCACTGATCCTCTTCTTCTCACTGCTCACCGCGCTGAGCGAACATATCGGTTTCAATCCGGCATACCTCGTCTCGTCGGCAGCCACCATCGGACTGCTTACCCTCTTCTTCAGGTCACTCCTGGAGAAGGGATGGATGACACTGCTGATCAGTGGGATGCTGACAATACTCTACCTGTTCATCTTCTTCCTGCTGGCAATGAAAGACTACGCCTTTCTGGCAGGAAATATCGGCCTCTTTGTGCTGCTGGCCACACTGATGATATTTTCCGCCAGGTATAAACTGTTCAGAATATAGGCTGCTCCATCGCCGGGTAACACTCTTTACAGGGTGAAAATGAACTGATATGCGGCAGCGTTATTCCCATTTTTTTCGTATAACTTACAGCATCCAATTAACCCGCTACGCCCATGATGCTGAAAAGATACATTGCCGAAGAGGGGAGGGCTGACACTTTTGACCTTGTGATCATCGGCGGAGGTATTACCGGTGCTGCCGTTGCATATATAGCTGCTGCACGTGGTCTCTCGGTGGCTCTCTTTGAGAAGCAGGACTATGGTGGTGCCACCTCGGCAGCCACCTCCAAGCTTATCCATGGCGGGCTGCGCTACCTGGCCAACGGTGAGCTAAAGCTGGTGCGTGAGTCGCTGCGCGAACGAAGGATACTGGGTAACATCGCTCCCAACTTCGTCTATCCGCTGCCATTCCTGATGCCCATGTACAAAAAATGGAGGGGTAACATCTGGCAGATGATGGCCGGAATGCTGCTCTACGACCTGCTCTCCTATGATAAGGGCAAGACATGGGACAGGAGCAAGAGGCTGCGTAACCACCGGCTGATCAACCGAAGGAAGAGTCTCAGGGTAGAGCCGGGCCTCACCAGGGAGAAGTTGAGGAATGCATTCTATTTCTTTGACTATCAGAGTATTTTTCCTGAGAGGCTCACCCTGGCCTTTATCAAGTCGGCAGCTGAATATGGTGCATGTGTATCTAACTATGCAATGGTGGAGGGGTTCCTCCATGGCGAGGGTAACAGGATTACCGGGGTGAGGGTGCGTGACCTGCTTACCGGAACCACCAGTGAGGTGACGGCCGGGCTGACCGTCAACTGCGGAGGCACATGGGCAGACAAGATACTGGGTCAGGCAGCCGGCGCAGAGCAGCCGGCACACCGTGTGAAAAGGTCTGAAGGGATACATATCATCACAAAGAAGATCGCCGGGAACCATGTGGTCTCACTGCAGAAGCCTGACGGGGGGCATATGATGATAATGCCGTGGAGAGACCACTCGCTCATAGGTACCACCGACAAGGAGTTTTTTGGTGACCCCGATGAGTACAGGATATCGATGGAGAGTATTGATGAGATCATCGGCAATGTGAACAGCTGCTACGGCAGGAAAATATCGCGCGAAGATATTGTGCATGCCTACGGCGGCCTGCGCCCGCTGGTGGATGACGAGACCAAAGGCACCTATGAGACCTCGCGCAGGTATGAGGTCTATGATAATGCCGTGGAAGGGCTGGAGGGTATGATCACCGTGGAGGGTGGCAAGTACACCACCAGCAGGGGCCTGGCACGTGAGGTGCTCAGGCTGATCTCCTCCAAGCTGGAGCGTACCCTCTCCGACGCTGTCTCAGACAACCTCTACCTCTCAGGCTGTGAGATACGTGACATGAAACAGTTCATGATACGCCAGCACCTCAACTATAAAGACTTCAGCCGCGACACCGTTGAGTATGTCAGTCGTAACTATGGGACCGAGAGCAGGCTGGTGTTTGGCATAGCACGCCGTGACCCCCGCTTTGCCGAGGTGGTCTCACATGACGGTGAGATCATGGCTGAGGTGGTATATGCCATCACCGATGAGAGCGCCTGCACACTCTCTGATATTATGTTGCGCCGTACAGGAATAGGTACACTGGGCAACCCCGGGAAGAGGGTGACAGAGAAGGTGGCCGGTCTGGCAGCTGAGATGCTGGGGTGGGACGAAGAGCGTAAGAGGCAGGAGATAGCAGCAATCAATAAGGTTTATAATCTGGAACAGGATGGGAAATGATAAGAGCTACCGCCAGGTACTGATATGGGGTGATAAGCATGAGGAGGTGATAAGCCATCATATGGCTGAGGTGCTGCGTGAGCGGTTTGGAGTGACCGATGACGATTTTGCGGAGAGACATCTGCCGGGCAGCGGGGAGGCTGACCCCGGCAGACCGATGATGCTCACCCCTGCACAGCTGCACTCCTTACGCAGTATCTGTGGTGATGAGAACGTCATGACTGATGACTTCACCCGCGTACGCTTCTCCTGTGGCAAGTTCTACGGTGAGCTGCTTGACTTGCGGCTCGGTGTGGTGCCTGACCCGCCCGATGCGGTGGTGGCACCACGTACACATGATGAAGTGGTCAGGGTGATAGGCTACTGCCATGAGGAGAAGATTGCGGTGGTACCTGCCGGCGGACTATCATCGGTGACCGGCGGGGTGCGTGCACCACAGGGCGGCATAGCCCTCGACCTGACCCGACACCTTAACAAGATCATATCGGTCAGCACCATCAACAAGACGGTGACGGTGCAGGCCGGTATCTATGGGCCGGCACTGGAGGAGGAGCTGAACAGCCGCGGATACAGCTGCGGCCACTTCCCACAGTCGTTTGAGTACTCAACCGCCGGCGGGTGGATCTCGGCCAGGGGGGCCGGCCAGGCATCTACCGGTTATGGCAAGATAGAGGATATGCTGGTATCACTCAAGGCAGTAACACCTGCCGGGGTCATCACCACGAAGGATTATCCCCGTATGGCACAGGGGTGGGACATCTACCGTCTCTTCGCCGGCGCGGAAGGATCACTGGGGGTGATCACCGAGGCTACCCTGCGCATATTCAATCATGCTCCGCACAACACCGCACAGGCATCATTCATCTTCAGGTCGTTCGAGGCAGCGGTGGAGGCTATGCGCCGGATAATGCATAGCGAGTGTGGCAGGCCACACCTCTTCCGCATATCTGACCCCGACGAGACCGATATCGCTTTCCGCACGGCAGGCTTTCACGACACACTGGCAGACAAGGCACTACAGGCACTGCGCTTCATGCCGGGCAGCCGCTGCCTGATGTTCGTGACGGTGGAGGGAGGGAAGGGGTATGCACGATATGTGATGAGAGAGATAAGGAGGAGGGCACGGCAGGGCAAAGGTCTGTATATCGGTACCTC
Source organism: uncultured Rikenella sp. (assembly GCA_964537135.1). Taxonomy (GTDB): domain Bacteria; phylum Bacteroidota; class Bacteroidia; order Bacteroidales; family VadinHA17; genus SR-FBR-E99. The sequence continues at coordinate 166,982 of CAZHZC010000005.1, read as the reverse complement.
ACCAGTAAGGAAATGGCTGGAGCAGAGATACTCAAGCGCCTACCTGCGTGACCCGCTGATGGATCTGGGTGTCATGACCGACACACTTGAGACGGCAGTCACCTGGGAGAGGCTGATGGAGGTGTGGAGAGCAGCACATGAGTATGTCAGCCGGAGACCGAAGACATTTATGATGGTACATATCTCACATGTCTATGAGAACGGCGCTAACCTCTACTTCACATTTCTCAGTCCCATGGAGAAGGGTAATGAGAAGAATGAGTTCATGCCGTTTCACCGTGGGCTGGTAGAGACCATCCTCGCACATGGCGGATCGATCTCACATCATCATGGCGTGGGCAGGGTGCTGGCACCATGGATGGAGAGCCACCTTGGAAGGAGCTCGATGGAGCTGCTTAGGGCGGTCAAGAGACACCTTGACCCCAACAATATTATGAACCCCGGAGGCACACTGAGCCTCTAACAACCTGTACCATGAGATCATCAGATGAGCTTATCCTTGCCATTGACTTCGGAACACAGTCGGTACGTGCCGTGCTGATTGACCTCAGCGGTAACATTGTCCAGGTGGCAAAAAGTGTGATTGAACCCTACTTCTCCGTAGCACCGGGGTGGGCAGAGCAGCATCCCCAATATTTTACGGAGAAGCTCTTTGAGACCACCAGGATGCTCTTCAGCGAGAGCACCCATGACCGGCAGCGGATAAAAGCAGTGACCCTCACCACACAACGCTCAACACTGATCAACCTCGATGCGGCGGGAGAGCCACTGCGGCCCGCCATCGTATGGCTTGACCAGCGCCTCAGTGCGGTGGGCCGATACCCCGGCGCGGCGATGGACCTGGCACTGCGTATGGTCAACATGCGTGAGGCAGTACACTTCGCCATAAAGAATGGTGAGTGCAACTGGATGATACAGAACACGCCGGAAGTGTGGGCGAAGACCAGCAAATACCTGCTCCTGTCAGGATATCTCACATGGGTGCTGACAGGTGAGTACCGTGACTCGGTAGGGTGTACGGTGGCATACCTGCCGTTTGACTACAGGAAACAGCAGTGGACCGACACCCGGCATATGAACTACAAGATGTTTCCGGTGGAGAGGGAGAAGCTGCCTGAGCTTGTGAAGCCCTCTGAGGTGCTGGGATATATCAGCCAGGATGCCTCGGAGAAGAGTGGTATCCCTGCCGGGCTGCCCCTGGTGGCTGCCTCAGCCGACAAAGCCTCTGAGGTGCTGGGGTCAGGGGTCATCAGCCCGGAGGTGGCATGCCTCAGCTATGGCACCACAGCCACGGTACAGACCACACATACAAGGTACTATGAGGTGATACCCTTCTTCCCGTCATACCCCAGCGCTGTGCCTGACCACTACAATACCGAGGTGCAGATATACAGGGGGTACTGGATGATAAGCTGGTTCAAGAAGGAGTTCGGACTGAAGGAGATACAGATGGCCGAGCAGGCAGGAAGCCATCCTGAGCCCTTCTTTGATGCTATGGTTGATGATGTGCCGGCAGGGTCGATGGGACTTATCCTGCAGCCATACTGGTCGCCGGGAGTAAAGGTGCCCGGCACCGAGGCCAAAGGGGCAATAATAGGGTTTGGCGATGTGCATACCAGGGCACATGTCTATCGTGCCATACTGGAAGGACTGGCCTATTCACTCAGGGAGGGACTGAGCCGTACAGTGAAAAGGACCAGGGTGCCGGCTACCAGCGTGGTGGTATCGGGCGGAGGGTCACAGAGCAGACAGGCGATGCAGATCACTGCCGATATCTTTAACCTGGAGACCAGCAGACCACACACCAATGAGACATCAGCCCTGGGGGCAGCCATCAATGCCGCAGTGGGAATGGGATACTACAATGACTTCCCGTCGGCGGTGGCAGCCATGACACGCCGCGGCGACCTCTTTGTGCCTGACCCTGACAATGCAGCCATCTACAGTGAGCTCTATGAGAAGGTCTACCTGAAGATGTACCGACACCTGCAACCACTATATGAGGAGATCAGGGATGTAACCGGATACCCGCAGAAGATCTGACCGGGAACCCTGCCGGATACCCACAGAAGATCTGACCCGGAATGTGACCAGTCGGCAGACCGGAATTATTGAGTTTAACTCTATTAATGAAGATTGTTTATGGATTATGAAATAGTGATTATTAATTATTCAAAACTATGGATCTATATTCCCGGTCTGGGATAGAACAGTGGTTAAAAAATGACAACAGGGGTTATTTTTGTTGTTATCTTTATCTGCGCGAACAGTTGAAATGGGGAAAATCGCTTTATGATTAATTCGACTTTATTCGAGAGAATAGCGAATGGCGATAGATTGGCATACAAGTCATTGTATGAACTGTATTATGACTCTGTATATAGTTTGGCATTTCGGTTTTTTAAGTCTCCGGAGATGGCAGAAGATCTTGTTCATGACTTTTTTGTCAGGATCTGGTTCAACAAACAACTTCTGCGTGACGTAAGAAATGCCAATGCATACATCATGAGGGCAGCCAGAAATATGATCATCAACAAATTCAGAGATAGGATAAATACGGTTGACTTCACAGATCACATTGAAAATTATTTGTTTGAGTCTGCTTCCAATCCATTGACAGAGATTTTGCAGAAGGAGACTGAGAGCCTGATAGAGAGTGCTGTTGAGAAGCTTCCGCCACAACAGCAGCTTGTCTTTTCCTTAAGCCGTGTTGAGCAGCTGAGCAGAAAAGAGATTGCAGAAAAGCTTGACATATCAGAAAATACTGTAAGGAACCACCTGAATAAAGCTCTCTGTTTTATTCGTCACTTTATCATGATTAACATGAAGGCACTGCTTCTTTGGGTCTTTTATCAGTGAAAAAAGGAGGAAACCTGTTTCATTTTCCTCCTGCCCAAATCTAACACTAAGAACAGTTTGAAAGAAAACCTGATAGTTTAATAATCTGCTACACAACGGACAGAAATCCCAGCCTTCAAACTATATCCTCCGTAGGATGAAGCCGCTGTATTATAGATTAATCGCAAGTGATATGCACTCACATTAGAAACATAATCGGTACTACACCAAATGTAGCCATAGCGAGTCAGATTGAGGAAGTTACCATTACCATAGTCGCGACAACCGCCTGGAAGGGCTGTGAAGTCTTTTAAATTGATTCCCCCGGTATTTGGGGTGTACCAATGTTCTGTCCCTGCTTCTTTTAGTTTACCACCAGCAACTCCCTCTCCTCCCAAATAGTCTGTTAACCCCTGAGTTTCGGCAAGGGATGGCACATGCCAGCCTGTTGGACATAGCTTTCTTGTTTGCACAGCGTACCCATTGTATAAAGCACCGTACGGATTCTTATTTGCGAGATCATTATTATACCAGCAGTAGGCGGGTGTGGTTTTTAGCCACTCAGTCTTATCTGTTACCAGCGGTATGTCTGTTCCATCATTATATTTGGTGGTTTTAAGATTCTCAGCCATCCATAGCAGTCCATTGATCCATACAGTGCTGTAGCTGTTTCCATCAGCGTCAGTTACCGGATCTCCCGGCCCATCGGGCATGGAGGTTTTAAAGCTGACTTGGTTGCCATAGCAGGTTCCCACACTGTTAGAGGCATAGGCCCTAACATAGTAAGTACTGTAACCGGTAAGGCCTGTGAGGCTGCTGGTGAAAGAGCCTATACCGGTACCATCGGTGGTTTTCCCCGCGTTTCTCTCAAGGGTAGGCTCCTGGGAGGTATCCCATACAACACCCCTGGACGTAAGGGGAGCACCCCCGTCATCTGTGATATCACCCCCACAGGTCGCACTGGTAAGGCGGATATTGACCGGCTGCATGGTAGTAAGCAGGATTGTGCCACTAAGTGTTGAGAAGGTGTGCGTTTCACCGTAGCTTGTCCCCTCACTGTTGGTGGCGTAGGCCCTCACATAATAGATTGTGCCTGGTGTCAAGCCGGTAAGGGTGCTGGTGAATGAGTCTGTACCAGTACCGTCATGGGTTTTTCCCGTGTGACTCTCCAGCGTGGGATCTTGGGAGATGTTCCAGACGACCCCTTTGCTGGTAAGGAGTGTACCACCATCGTCAGTGATAATACCACCACAGATAGCAGTGGTGGGAGTTATAGCTTCTACCTTCGCAGTGGTAAGGGAGGGCATATTGTATTTTTCCTCTTTTTTGCAGTTGGTAGATAGGACTATCAGGAGGCCCATCAAAAGCGACAGATAAACAAAGGGTTTTTTGCTGTTTTTCATCCTTAAACTCTTTATGGTAAATATTAGGATTGAATAATCAATATGTCATATGGTCTGTTCAGGTGAGACAAACCATCCCCTTTCATGATGCTCATTCCAAAGGGGGAAAGAGACATTGTAGCATACTTCACATCACTAGTCCTTCAGACAGCGGATCGAGTGCCCGCATCTGGCAAGAAGAGAAGGATAGGGTGTTAGTATTGTTTCGTAGTTCCGTATCCATGCACTGAAGGCGGTCCTTTCTATTTCACTATAGTTAAAGGTCTCGGTGGAAGCCCACCATTGACCGCGTTCGCCAATCAACCACCAGATGCCGGTGCCGCTACGGTACCCGGCCGGAAGAGCAGTAAAACCAGTTTCATTGGTTGCGCCTGTATTTGGACTTTTCCAATGCTCCAGCCCGGTTTCTTTAAGATGGCCACCGGCCATTTGGGTGCCACCCAATAAATCGCTTAGCTCAGCCCATTCGTCCTGAGTGGGTACATGCCAGCCTGTCGGACATACATTCCTGTTTCCGTTGGAGGCCGGGTCACAAACATACCAGTTGTAGGTTGCCCCATACGTCTCTTTTAGTCCCGGGTTGTTGTTAACCCAGCAGTAAGCCGGTGTAAAAATGTTCCATTCCTCATTTCCGGGCTTATAAGGTATATCTGTCCCATCATTATACTTTGTGGTCATAAGGTTTTCAGCCATCCATACCTGGGTACCAATAGTCACCGTATAATATGTGTTACCATCGATATCTGTAACTTCACCAGTCCTAGTTTTTACAACTGTTGTATTATTATAGGAGGTTTCCCCTAAACTGTTGGTAGCGTAGGTTCTGGCATAGTAGGTAGTGTTTGGGTTCAAGCCTGTAAGACTGCTGCTGAATGTACCTGTGCCAGCACCATCGTTGGTTCTTCCTGAGTTGTTCTCTAGTGAGGGTTTCTGAGAGGTGTCCCATACTACACCCCGGGCATTAATGGGTAGACCGCCGTTGTCGATGATGAGACTATTGACTGTTGCGGAGGTTAAGATTACATCATTTACAATACTATTGCCAAAAATGACAATCCCATTTGGGGTTATGAAAGTTAGCTCCTCACCATAGAATGTACCCCTGCTGTTGGTGGCATAAGCTCTGACATAATAACATGTATTACGTATTAATTCTGTAAGCTCACTCACCCAATTACCTGTTCCGGAGCCATCGTTAGTTCTTCCCATATTGACCTCCACAGAAGGGTATTGATCAGTACTCCATACGATGCCCCTGGCAATAATCTCCGCTCCGCCATCGTCAGTGATACTCCCTCCGCAAGTAGCTCCGGTAAGGCTTATGTTTCTTACCGTACTGGTGAATAATGTGGTTAAACCACTCAGGGTCTTGAAACTAAGCTCTTTTCCGTAATTTGTCCCCTCGCTGTTGGTAGCGTAAGCTCTGACATGGTATGTAGTGTTTGGGGTCAGGTCTGTAAGAAGGGTAGTGAATGAGTCTGAACCGCTTCCATCACCGGTTTTTCCTAGGTTACTCTCCAGTGTTGGCTCCGGGGTGGTACCCCATACCACTCCCTTGTGAGAAATGGGTGCGCCGCCATCGTCGGTGATGATTCCACCTGATATGGCAGATGTTGCGGTTATGTTCGATACCTCCACCGTGGAAAGAGCAGGTTTGATTTTTAGCTTATTATCCTTACATCCGGTCGAGAGTACCACCAACAGGCAAGCTAATAACGAATAGATTATATATGATTTCTTCAACATTCTTAAAACTTAAAGATTCAGTACACCGGAAATCAACACTCCGAATATGCTATTACCAATAGCAGAGAACAGAAATTGGGAAAGAATTGGATTACCCAGGCATGTTCGCAAGGTCTGTGATCGAAAATTGCTTGAATATTATGCTGAACATGAAGGCCATGCGAGGGTAATCCAGATTCTTTCGGTTAACCCTATTTGTCTTTGATACAACGGATACCAAGCCCGAACTGCTTGGAACCATTGAAGTTGCTCACGGCATCAATGGTGTAGCCACAGTTCCTGTACCAGACCTTGTCCGGATCCTCACTGTTTACGGTGCTGGTCCAGAAATAGCCAAATTGGCCCAGATAGGCATAATTGCCATTAGAGGCCAGACGGATGCCACTTGGAACAGCCGAGAAGCCAAATTCGTCAGTTCCGTTACCGGTACCATCCCATCCGCTGGTTGTTTTCAGCTTTTTGCCAGCAACGGTTACCCCACCAGCAAAGTTGGTGAGCTCCAACCAGTCATCCTGGTTTGGCACATGCCAGCCATCGGGACAGATCTTACCTGTATTTACTACGTGCCAGTTGTACATTGCACCTATAGTACTGTTTTTGTTGGCCTCATCATTCTCGTACCAGCTGTAGCCTGGAGTACTCAGATTGACCCATTCTGACCCGTCAGTTACCAGAGCTATCGCTGTTCCGTCATTGAGCTTGGTGGTTTTCAGGTTCTCTTTCATCCACAGCTGCTCGCCAATCATTACGGTATTATAAGTATTCCCGTCAACATCAGTTACTTCGGTGTCATCTTCCAGGGTGGTGAAGTTTACTTCATCGCCATATGCAGTGCCAACTGCGTTTGTGGCGTAAGCTTTTACATAGTAGGTAGTATTGGCTGTGAGCTCGGTAATCTCACTTGACCAGATACCGGTACCTGTGCCATCGGTTGTCTTGCCTGCATTACTCTCCAGAGAAGGATCCTGTGTGATGTTCCATACAACACCTCTGGCTGTAACGTGTTCGCCACCATTATCGGTGACTGTGCCTCCACCTGTGGCAGCTGTCGCAGATATGTTCGTCACCTTTGCAGTAGACAAAGTGGGTTTGTTTTTAACCTCCTCCTCCTTACAGGCTGTCACAAGAATCATTAGTGCGCCCATAAGAAGCAACGGATAGCTTAAAATGCTTTTGTTCTTTTTCATTTCTGAAACTTTAAGGTTATTACTCAGGTTTATTTAAGTTGGATTATTGCCTTTCCCTGATGAGCCTCACTTTTTGGCCCGGACAGGTAGTAGTGTCGGTAATCATTTTCTGCTTCACGTTTTTCAGTATAGTGTCTCTTCTCATTTTTAATCGTCCGGAGGAATCTGTTTACTTTTTGTATGACACAAAATAGGAGGCTGAGTACCACTCTATAATCCAAATAACTTTTTTAAAGAGGCCGTATAGCCTCTTAACACTCTGAGGAGGAGCCTGTAATAATTAATCCCACGATTACCGGGCTGTCCCTGGTAATTTGTGGTACCATGGTCTTAGGGAGAAAAAATTATATACATGAGGATTTATTGTCGGTTCACCCTGTACCAGCTAGTTATCCGGCACGAGTGGCTATTAATAATAATGTATGCAGCCCTTGAGATTCTTTCAAATAAGAAATACACATTTATAACCATTCAAACAGGAAATGGCGGGCAGGAAATCTATCCTGGGAAGGTTGGCGGCAGATCAGGAGACTAGCTCATGAATCGTGAGATATGATTACCTTTGATCATATGATGATCTTATAAACTCTGAATAAAAATGCACTATATTTTACAGGTAAACATGCCTGATGTCCAGAAATATAAGGCAAAATTCGAATACAATTTTCTGTTTATCATCAAAAAGGCTGGTACTTTGAGCGATGTTTTGTGTCATAAGTATAAAATGAATCTGAATGAACTATTCTGAATTCAAAAAGCAGATAAGCAATTATCTGAATGATTCCATCTCCCAGCAGGAGTTAAGGGAGCTATTGAAACATTTACGTTCTGATCGTGGTGCCCGCAGGCTTAGAAGGGTACTTCGGTCCAATGTTATGAGAGACGGTTTCACCGGGGTTACTTACAACCAGATGGCTGAAAAGAGCTTTGAGAAGCTTATTGAGAAAATTGAGAAGATTGAGAATGGCAGATCAGTTGAGATAAAGCACGATTTCCTATGGGATAAAAGACGGTTGCTGAGGCTTTCAGGTGTGGCCGCCATTATTATTGTAGTGATTACATTAGGGGGTATCTGGTTTTCAGGTGAGTCCGGACTTCTCAGTCCTTGGGTGGCCCAGATAAATGACCTGGCGCCTGGGGGTAGTAAGGCGGTTCTTACGCTTTCAGATGAGTCAAAGATTATTCTTGACTCGGTGGCCAATGGAGTGATCGCCACTGAAGAGAATGTAACAATTATTAAGACTTCTGATGGTCGTATCAATTATGTCACCACAGGCAGATCAAAATCGAGACATCACTATAATACAGTTACTACACCCCTTGGTGGTGAATATCAACTTACCCTGCCCGACAGTACAATAGTTTGGCTTAATTCGGAGTCCGCCATAAGGCTCCCTCTCTATTTTGCTGACAATCAAAGAAGGGTGGAAATTGTCGGAGAGGCATATTTTGAGGTGAAATCAGATGCCACAAAACCATTTCATGTTGTGGTTGGGGATCTAGAGATAGAGGTGTTGGGTACCAGCTTTAATATCAGGGCATACGCTGATGAGAACAAAATAGAGACAACCCTGGTAGAGGGGAGCCTTAAAATTATCTCTGGTAATACAGAAAATTTAATACAACCAGGCCAGCGAGCAGTAAGTGAGCTCACAGGTGATCTGACCATTTATGATAATGCAGAGATTGAATCAATTATTGCATGGAAGAATGGGTTGTTCATTTTCAATAGCTCTTCAATTGAGGAGATTATGTTTCAGATCAGTAAGTGGTACAATGTAGAGATTGTCTATTCCGGGAAGATAACCTCAGATACTTTTTCTGGCAGAATCAACCGTAATAGCCCTGTCTCAGGAGTACTAGCAATCATGGAAGAGGCAGGAATAGAATTCAAAATATATGAAAATAAAATTGTTGTGGGAAGATAGAGGTGAATTGAACAAAGGCCGGGAGCATGGTAATCGATCCCGGCCGGTAGTTCGGGTAACCAGCTTCAAATAAAATTGATTAATCGAATTAGTGTTAAACCCAAACCAATGCCAATTTATGAAAAAATACTTAAATCTCTTCTTAGCGAAAGCTATAAAGATTAATAAAAAGGACTTCTTAATCATGCGGCTGATAGTTATACTTATTCTGATCACCTCCCTACAGGTTTTCGGTGAGGCCAATGCGCAGAAAGTCACAATTACTGTAAAGGATGCGCCATTAAAAGAGGTATTCAATAAGATCAGTGATCAGACCGGATATCACTTTTTCTTTAGGGATGCTATTCTTCAGGATGCTGATAATGTCGAACTTGACATTGTAGAGATGCCTCTTAATGAGGCAATTGAAATATGTCTGGGCTCGCTCCCTGTCGACTATTCAATTCTGGACAATACAATTGTGCTTAAAACCAGAGAGAGGGCCGGAGACAATACAGGTAAGACTGCCGATAAGCAGCAGGATTACATCACGATCATTGGTACAGTAACTGATGATGAAGGAGAATCTTTGCCAGGGGTGACAATCGTGGCGCAGGGTACACAAATCGCTACTACCACTGATGTTATGGGCAACTACTCACTGAAAGTTCCTCCGTACGCAACAACAATTGTTTTCTCATTTGTGGGCATGAACACTCAGGAGGTGGAAATTGAGGGAAGAACAGTGATCAATGTGGTACTTGCCTCCAGTGTAACGGGTATTGATGAGGTTATTATTACCGCTTATGGTACCGCCAAGCGTGGCTCTTTTACCGGAGCAGTGGCGCAGGTTAGTTCTGAGAAGCTGAAAAGCAGGTCTGCCACTGATTTTTCATCCCTGATTCAGGGGGCAGGACCCGGTATTATGGTAGGAGGCCAGACAGGCCAGCCTGGTCAGGTAATGTCTATTCGGGTCAGGGGGTTCGGTTCCTATGGCGCTTCACAGGAGCCGATCATACTGGTTGACGGAGTGATTTTTAAAGGTGTATGGAGTGCTATTAATCCCAATGATATTGAAAGCATAACAGTTTTGAAAGATGCAGCTTCAACTGCGCTATATGGGAATAAAGCCGCTAACGGAGTGGTAATTATCACCACCAAACGTGGTAAGGCCGGTGCCGGAGGATTGTCATTCAACGCTTCTTACGGTGTTATTACCAGGGCAATACCAGAATATGACAGGATTGATGCGTTTGATTATTTCCCGGTAATGTGGGAAGCTTACAGGAACGGAATGGCTGTGCCGGGTGTTGCAAGCTCCTCAGAGGTTGCGATGGCCAATACAACGGCGTCCAACAGTATTCTAGGATTGCTGGGTAATTACAATCCATTTAATGTTCCAAACAATCAGATCCTTGACAGCCAGGGTAAGATCAATCAAAATGCAAGCTATAAAGGAGATTATGAGGAGGCTCTGGATTGGCTTAGTGCCCTTACACGTATGGGTAACCGCCAGAAATATGATTTAAGCTATAGCGGAGGTAATGGCAATAAACTGGACTATTATGTTTCAGCCGGATTCAATTCAGAGCAGGGGTATGTTATTGAATCAAACCTGAAGAGATTCTCCGGGAATACCAATATTAATTATCAGGCAACTGACTGGTTTAAGACCGGGTTCAATGTCAGAGGCTCCGTTCAGACAATGGAGTGGGTGAATGCTCTCTCTTCAACCCTTTATGCAAACCCCATACGATTTTCACGATATGTTGGCCCAATCTACCCCGTATGGCTCCTTGACCGTGAATCAGGGAGATATATTCTTGACGATAATGGAAACAGACAGTATGACCTCTATGATACTCGTGGTGCAGGTGCCAATCCAGGCAGACACCCTATCGCAGAACAAATATGGGACAATGATTTGGATGAGATAACCTCAATTGCGGCTAAAACCTATGCTGAAATTGATTTCCTGAAGAACTTTAAATTTACCGCTAATGTAAGTCTTGACGAAAGGTATAGTTACAACACCTGGTATAAGAACCCTATCATAGGTGACGGTCAGCCTTTGGGCCGCTCTGATAAAACATTCTCCCGCATCTCTTCAATTAATCTCAACCAGTTGCTTACCTATACAAGGAGATTTGACAAACACAACGTTGAAGCACTTCTCGGCCATGAATCATATATATACAAATATTCATATATGTATGGTTCAAAGGCTAATCAGGTTGTTGACGACAATCAGGAACTTATAAATTTTGTGGATATTAGAAGCCTCTCATCCTATATTACCAATTATAATAGTGAAGGATACTTCAGTCGGATAAACTATGATTTTGATAGCAGGTATTTCATTTCAGGCTCTTATCGGAGAGATGGCTCTTCATCATTCTCACCTGCAAATCGCTGGGGTAATTTCTGGTCTCTGGGTGGCGCCTGGAGGATAGACAGAGAGTCATTCATTCAGGACTTTGGCATTTTTAATATGCTAAAACTTAGAGCCTCCTATGGTCAGGTTGGGAATGACTCAGGGATAGGCTTTTATGCCAGTCAGGCTCTCTACGGACTGGGTTATAATAATCAGAGTGAGGCAGGTATCTACCAGACCAAGCTGGCTGCTGAAGATCTTGTCTGGGAATCCAGTAACAGTACAGACATTGCCCTGGAATATGCCATTCTTAACCACAGGATTAAGGGTAGTGTCGGTTATTATCACCGTGTATCTGACAACCTGATCTTCTCTGTGCCTCTACCATTATCTACGGGAATGGATTCGCGGCAGGCCAATATTGGCACCTTGCTGAATGAAGGTTTTGAAGTGGAGGTCTCTGTTGACGCAATCTCGACATATGATTTTGTATGGAATATTGCATTTGATCTCTCAACGCTGAGGAATGTATTTTTGAAACTGCCCCAGGAAGAGATTATCTCCGGTACAAAAAAGCTTATGGTAGGAAAGGGAATGCTTGATTTCTGGCTGAGAGAATATTATGGGGTAGACCCGGATGATGGTGCAGTCCTCTATTATGCCAGTGATGATGTGCCTGAAGCCTATAAGAGAGTAAAAGGGTCAGATATTTTAAGCACCTCTCCCAGCTATGCGAAATTCAGCTATGTAGGCAGTGCCATACCTGATGTTTTTGGTTCTCTCTCCAGCACACTCTCCTATAAAGGATTTGAACTAAGAGCTCTTTTCACTTACTCAATAGGCGGTAAGTGCTTTGATGATAACTGGGCATCACTTATGAATCCGGGTGATTATGGCGGTGCAAAAAGTGCTGATATTTTAAGGCGCTGGCAGAAACCCGGAGATATCACCGATGTGCCGAGAATGGATGATGCCCAGGTCAGTAATTTCAATGCCAGTTCAACACGATGGCTTATTGATGCCTCTTATTTATCACTCAAAAACCTTAGCCTATCATATGGAATACCCCAGGGTATGTCAGATAGATTGGGCATATCATATGCCCGGGTTTTTGTCAATGGTGAAAATATTTTTCTGAAGAGTGCCCGCAGGGGCCTTGATCCTCAAATGAATTTTTCCGGGGTAACATCTAATGTCTTCTCGCCAAACAGAGTAATATCTGTTGGACTGAGTGCTAATTTCTAAAATTCAACTACCATGAAAAAGATATTATACAGCTTTTCCCTTTTGATAATAATCTCGCTGATTACGCCTTCATGTTCAGAAGATTTCCTTGACAATATTCCGACCAGTGCCATATCTGACCTGGGAGTAACCGCATCAACAGGTACAGCAATGGCTGCTCTAAACGGAATACACCGGTCTATGTACATACGACATGCTCAGTGCCAGTACCAATGTGGACTTGGCGCATGGTATTGCCATATCGATGAACAGGGAGAAGATTTTGTGGCAAATGCGGTCTCTTGGCCAACCCATATAAGATGGCTTCATGTCAATGATAATAACTTCTATAATTGGACAGCTTGGTATATGTTTTATGGCTGGATCGCAAACGCCAATGTCTTAATTAACGGTATTGATGACAATACAAAAGGGCCGCAATCAGAAAAGGACCTCATTGTTGGGCAAGCATTGGCATACAGAGCCTATTGTCATTACCAGCTTGTACAGCAATGGGCTGATCGTTATATACCCAATATGCCAAATAATCAGCTTGGAATTCCCTATATGCTGAAACCAACGCAGGAGGGGCAGCCAAGAATGACAGTAGATGAGGTATATGAGCATATAAATGCAGACCTTGACCAGGCAATCTTGCTTCTGGAAGGTAAAAGCCGCAAGAACAAATCACACATCAGCATGAATGTAGTCAAGGGGATCAAAGCACGTGTCGCTTTGACTACCGGTAATTATCCTGTTGCAGTGACATATGCCCGTGAGGCGAGGGGCGGCTTTGCATTGATGGACTTTGACACCTATGAGAAAGGCTTCAGGATGAACTCAGAATCAAGCCCTGAATTTATGTGGGCCAGTCATATAGAGTCTGATCAGTCAGATGCCTTTGGAAACTATGGTGCATATATCTCAAGGAACTTCAGCTCCACGGCGATCAGAACAAACCCGTTCTCAATCTTCTCCCCACTCTATGAAAAGATCTCCCCAACAGATGTTCGTAAGAGGTTATGGGATCCGACAGGTCAGCATGTTGGTCTTGAGTTGGTGTCAACCGCTTCGAAGTTTCCCTACACAAGTCAGAAATTTATTGCAGTAAGTACCGGGGACAGCCGGGTTGATGTACCACATATGAGAATATCGGAAATGTATCTTATTGAGGCGGAAGCATTAGCGCGGCAGGGAAAATATTCCGAGGCAGCTGAGGCCCTCTATCCTCTGGCTGTAATCCGTGATCCTGAATATACTTTGTCTACTAATACTGGCCAGACGCTGATTGAAGAGATCCTGATCCAGAGACGTATTGAACTGTGGGGTGAGGGTCAGCGCTTTTTTGACCTCAAGCGACTGGCACTCGAACTTGACAGGAGAGGCGGAAACCATAACAGCGCCGTTACCGGAAATCTGATGCAGGTACCTGCTTCAAGCTTCCTGTGGACAAGCATGATACCACTCGATGAGATGAATGCCAATCCACAGATGGTTCAGAATCCCCGTGATTGATCTTTGATGGAGCAGATCTCTCTTTTCAACCTTGAACTGTAATAAGAGAACTGCCGCTGTAAGATTAACTATGGCCTCTTTTGATAGAGGGTGGTACTGTTTTGCGAGAACAATACCTTAAAATAATAATCACTTATCAATCAGGTTAATGGCAACTTCCGTCAACTATCTCAGAGAGAGCGATAGATCATTATTGCATAAGCCAGAATGGTTGACGGGCAGCTGACTATTAAGTGAACCGAAGATTTATTAAACATCAAGTAATTATGGGAAAAACAAGCAGCCGCAGATCTTTCCTGAAACAGAGCGGATTAACTGCCGGCGGATTGGCAACTGCCACACTTTTGGGAGGCAGTACGCTGTCAGACTCCTATCCTAAAAAGAGAGGGACAATGAAAGGTCTCAAGATCAGCAAGATGTTCATTGAGCCACTTAAAATTGAGATGGAGGAGCCGGTAGTAATTGCACTGGGCACAATGACCATCCTTGAGAATGCAATTGTCACAATTGTTCTTGAAAATGGTATTGAGGGCTACGGAGAAGCTTCATCAATACACCATATCAATGGTGAGAATCAGGCAACCATTCTCGGAACCCTAAACAGTTGTAGGGAGTTTATTGTCGGTCAGGACATAAATGACTACAGATCAATTGCATATACGCTGAAAAGTCTCTTCTGGGCACAGGTAACCGCAAGGTGTGCCATAGAGATGGCCATGCTGGATGCATACACAAAATCTCTCCGGTTGCCTCTCTATCGGTTTCTGGGCGGTACTGACAACAAGGTAGAGACTGACTATACCATACATATTGTTCCTCCTGCACAGGCAAAAGTACGTGCTCGTCAGCTTGCCGCTGCGGGATTCAGGGTAATTAAAACCAAAGTGGGCAGGAATCTGATGGAGGATATTGAGAGGATAGTAGCTATAAATGATGGCGCCCCTCAATGTGGGATTCTGATAGATGCAAATCAGGGCTATACCCCAAAAGCGGCATTGCACTTTATCAATGAGGTGGTGAAACAAGGGGTATACCCAGTCATGTTTGAACAGCCTGTTCTGAAGAGTGACCTTGCCGGAATGAAGTATGTAAGAGACCACACCTCGGTTATGGTGGGTGCTGACGAATCGGTGTTTACTGCAATGGATGCTGCCAATGTAGTACGTACCGGATGCGCAGATGCCATCAACATTAAGCTGATGAAGTCATGTATAATTGAGGCGCTTGATATTGCTGCCATAGCGCGTAGCGCCAATCTCAAGCTTATGATTGGCTGTATGCGTGAGACAAACCTCGGACTGGGTTGTGCAGTACATTTTGCTGCTGGTGTCGGGGGGTTTGACTTTGTAGATCTTGATTCACACCTTGACCCAGAAAATGTTCCACTGACCGGAGGGCCTGAATTTAAAGCACCCTATTGGACTATCGGCAGTGAACCAGGATTGGGGGTCAGGTTTAAGAAGAGATGAATTTTTCACAGTAATGGGCTGTTTGGGATAGGGGGGAATCATAAATATTAACAATAGAAAAAGGAATAGCAATGAGTACAAGAAGGACATTTATTAAACAAAGCGGATTAACTGCGGGTGGAGTGGCTGCTGCAACAACGCTGGGAAGCAGTATTCTGCCAAATGAAGCCAATCGTCCCAGAAATCAAAAGGGCATTAAGATCAGCAGAATGGTTGTTGAGCCGATAAATGTTGAGATGGATGAGCCATTTCCGATAGCACTGGGAGTAATGACACATCTTGACAATGCCCTGGTAACAATTGTATTGGAGAATGGTATCGAAGGCTATGGTGAAGCAGCACCTATTTTGCAGCTTAACGGTGAGAACCAGGCAACCATCATTGGCACTTTAAACAGCTGCAGGGATTTTCTTGTTGGCCAGGAAATTAGTAATTACAGGTCCATTGCATATACACTGAAAAGTCTTTTCTGGGCACAGGTGACCGCCAGGTGCGCCATCGAAATGGCACTGCTTGATGCATATACAAAGAGTCTGGGTATGCCTTTTTACCGTTTCCTTGGGGGGACTGAGAATAAGATAGAGACCGATTACACTATTCCTATTGTGCCGGCTGCAGAGGCAAAGGTGCGTGCACGTAAACTGGCTGCTGAGGGTTTTAGAATAATTAAAACAAAAGTTGGTAATAACCATTCAGAAGATGTAGACAGGGTACTTGCAATAAATGATGGCGCTCCTCAATGTGGAATACTCATAGATGCAAATCAGGGTTACACCCCTAAAGCTGCCCTGCGCTTTATCAATGAGGTACAAAAGCAAGGGGTTTACCCTGTCATGTTTGAACAGCCTGTTCTGAAGAGTGATCTTGCCGGAATGAAATATGTCAGAGACAACACTTCGGTTATGGTTGGTGCTGACGAATCAGTATTCACTGCAATGGATGCTATCAATGTTGTACGTACCGGATGTGCAGATGCCATCAACATTAAGCTGATGAAGTCATGCATAATTGAGGCGCTTGACATCGCTGCCATTGCCCGTAGTGCTAATCTTAAACTTATGATTGGTTGTATGGTTGAGACAAACCTTGGCCTGGGATGCGCAGTACAGTTTGTGGCAGGTGTTGGAGGATTTGAATTTATAGACCTGGATCCTCATCTTGATCCGTCAAAGATGCTGTTTACCGGTGGCACAACGTTTAAAGCTCCCAATTGGTCAATTGGTGAGGAGCCGGGACTGGGCTTCACCAGAAAATAGGGCAGGTGAAGCTGTTAAACTGTGAGCGAGACTCTTATTTCACCTAATCTGAAGATGTTATCATGAAAAGGATTATTGCGTTATTAATTACTCTGTTAATTGCTTTCCCGTCCCTGGCTGATAAACATGCGGCCAAAACAGCTAAAAGGCTTAAGAGACTTGATACTCAGCTTGAAGCATTGCTGTCAGACTGGAATGTGCCCGGTTATGCAATTGCCATCGTTGAAAAGGATAGAGTCATCTATGCCAAAGGGTTTGGCTATGGCAATATCGAAAGGAGGCAGCTGGTTACTCCCAATACTCTGTTCCCTATTGCATCCTGCTCCAAAGCATTTACCGCATCTATGATTGGCATCTTGAGCGATGAAAAGAGAATCGACCTCAATAAAAATCCAAACACATATGTGCCGGATCTCAAATTCTTTAATGATGAGATGAATAATCAAATCAGGGTCAGTGACCTGATGTCTCACCGGACAGGACTGCCACGTCACGATGCTGCCTGGAAACGATTCCCGACATTCTCAAGTGATACCCTCTTGAGGAAGATACAGTTTATGAAACCCACTGCCGGGGTATGGGAGAAATATCAGTATAACAATATGATGTTTTTTTTACAGGGACTGATAGTTGAAAGAGTGACCTCAAAAAGCTGGGAACAAAATATTGCTGAAAGATTCTTCGCACCACTTGAGATGACGCGTTCAAATTTCTCAATAAGTGATCTGATGAAAGATGGAGATGCTACATCGGGGTACAGACTGAAGGGTGAATCAGAAACAGTGGCCATGGACTTTTTTGAGATGGGCGCCGTAAAGGCCTGTGGAGGTATCAACAGCTGTGTAAATGAGATGGCCAACTGGGTTATTGCATGGATTAACGGTGGTAAGTTTAAGGGCAGGCAGATTATCCCCTTTTCTTATCTGCAGCAGGCTATCAGCTCACAGGTAGTGGCAACATCAGGCCTGCCCCAGGAGTACAGTCCTGACGTACATCTGGATACCTACGGCTATGCCTGGACACTCGCATCATACAGAGGTCATTACAAGGTAGAGCACTCCGGGAATATCGATGGCTCATCTGCACTGGTAGCCTTCTACCCTTATGACAGCATTGGAGTAGTGATTCTCACAAATCAGTATTCATCCGGTATACGGCAGGTGGTCATGAATTTGGTGTCTGACAAAATGCTTGACCTGCCTGCAAGGGAGTGGAACAAGATATTGCTGGCAGAAAGAGAGAAGCGGTTTCAAAAGGCCAGAGAAGATGCTGCAAAGCCTGATACCATAAGAAAGGAGGGCACATCAACATCACACGCACTGGCTGATTTTGTAGGCACCTTCACTAATCCGGCCTATGGGGAGATCCGGATAGTTGAAAGGAATGATTCCTTGTTTGCTCATTTCCCCAGGGTGAGGTATTGGCTCGGTCACTATCACTATGATCTGTTTAAGATGTATGAAATAACCGGGTCAGGAATAGATCTGAATACCACGGATATCAGGAAGATCAACTTTTTAAACAACGAAGATGGAGAGCTGGATCACTTTACATTTCAGATAGAATCAGCTCTTCCGGAGCAGGAATTCCGGAGAAAAAAGTACTCAGAGTGATCTCTGCCAGAATATGTATAAGGGCCTGACCATGATGTTTGGAAACAGATGTGAATACAGCCATCTGGGAGTTGTTTTGTTCCTCTTGGTAATTGCACCCTTTTGTTCCGGTCAGGTCGCTAATGAGGAGCTGGATGGTACATTGAAAGGTGTTGATGAGCTGTTTGCACATTATAACAATAGTACGCCGGGTGTGGCAGTGGCAATAGCTCTCAATGGCGAAAAAATATACGACAAAGCATACGGTATTGCAGATTTGGAGCACAATGTGCCGGTAACCACAAATTCCATATTTGAGTGCGGCTCAGTATCGAAGCAATTTACAGCAATGGCTGTCCTTCTACTTATCCAGGATGGAGAGCTGAGCCTGAACGATGATATCCGGCACTATTTGCCTGAGATGCCTCATTATGGGTCACCAATAACTATTTACCACCTTCTTGGCCATACCAGCGGACTGAGGGACTGGGGAGAAATATATGATCTGGCTGGCTGGCCCAGAACAACCAGGGTCTATTCGCAGGAGCTGAGTTACGATATTATTGTAAATCAGAAGAGTCTGAACTTCCATCCGGGAAGTAGCTTCTTATATAGCAACTCAAATTATGTCTTACTCACATTAATTGTGGAGAGAGTATCGGGCAAAAGCCTTCAGGAATTTACCAGTGAACGCATTTTCCGGCCATTGGGTATGAAAAATACCCTTTGGCGCAATAACTTTAGAGAGGTGGTAAAGGACCGCGCAATTGCCTATTCGGCAAAAGATGATGCATTTCAACAACTGATGCCATTTGAGGATGTTTATGGGCCGGGCGGATTGCTGACTACAACCGAAGATCTGCTTATCTGGAATCAGCTTTTGGAGGATCCCCGGATACTCACACGTCATACCAGTGAGCTACGCCTTAATCCTTCTCTTCTTAATGACGAGAAATCAACAGGGTATGCTGCCGGGCTGTACATAAAAAAGTGGTGTGGTTATACTGAGATAAGCCACAGCGGCGCAACAGCAGGATATCGTGCATACCTTGGATACTACCCGGAGAAAAAGCTCTCGATAGCCCTGTTGAGCAATGATGCTTCATTTGCAACCAATCTTACAGGCCATAATGTAGCCTCACTCTTTTTGGGAACGGAGGATGAACAACAGGCTGTTGAGGCTGAGAATGAAGAGACCCTGTTTGTGCCGGAGGTAAACATTATTGATTACGCCGGAATATATAGAAGTGATGAGGCAGATGTAACCTTTAGACTTGAAGTTATTGAAGGTAAGCTCTCGGCCTCTCGGAGACCGGGAGATCTCGTTAATCTGAGGGCGGCAGGGCATGACCAGTTTAATGCTGGTGTACGGAAGTATGAATTTTTGCGTGATCGCAAGGGCAGAATAACAGGATTCAATGTCAGCGGACCGAGAGCTTATAATATTCCGTTCGTAAAGCTCACAACAAGAGGGGGTGACAACAGTCTGCAGAATAATTATATGTACAGATAACCGGATCAGAGTCAGATATAGTCTTTTCAATAAATGAACAACGTTAATATGAACACTCAACCATTAAAACTAATTTATCTGTTGATAGGTCTGCTGATTGTATCAGCTTGTACAAAAGAGCCGGTAGACCCAATAATACCGCCGGAACCTCCGGTGGAAGAACCGGAGATTGTCATTCCCCAGATTGATAATGATATTAACAGCTTCATGGAGCGATATAATATTGCCGGTCTGTCACTGGCAGTGACTAAGAATGAGAAATTGGTTTATGCCAAAGGTTATGGCTATGCTGAAAAAGAGACTGAAATAAAAGTCGATACTTCACACCTGTTTCGAATTGCCAGCCTTTCCAAATTTATCACCGCAGTAGGGGTGATGAAGCTCATTGAAGAGGGTAAATTGAGTATGAGTGATAATGTATTTGGTGATGATGCTGTTCTGGGAAATGATTTTGGCACTCCCCCGTATAATTATTGGGTCAGCCTCATCACGGTTAAGCATCTCCTGCATCATGAAGCCGGCGGATGGGGTAATAGCAGCAATGACCCAGCTTTTATCAATCCTTCATTGACAGTGAACCAGCTTATATCGTGGGTATTGGATAACAGACCATTGTTTTATCAGCCGGGAACAACGTTTGACTATTCAAATGTTGGCTTCCAGATACTTGGACGAATTATTGAAAAGAAGAGTGGTAAATCCTATGAGGATTATATAAGAGAGAATGTGCTGACTCCATCCGGGGTAACTAATATGCAGATGGGCGAGAGCAAGCTGGATGAACGTAAGCCGAATGAGGTAAAATATTATGGTCATGGTACTGCCAACCCATACTCCTATGCTACGGGAGCTATAACACGACTAAACTCGGCTGGTGGCTGGATAGCTTCAGCCATTGACCTGATGAGAGTAATGACACATGTTGATGGCTTTAACAGGATTCCGGATATTCTCAGCCCACCTGTCATTACACTTATGACAACCTCCTCTGACCTATCCATTTATGCCTGTGGTCTGCGTGTGAACAGCTATAACAACTGGTGGCATGGAGGTTCTCTTACAGGAACCCGCACTTGGATCGTTCGTACAGCCACGGGATATTGCTGGGCAATACTTATGAATAGCTCCACATCTGATTCGGACTTTACAACAGCACTGGACAGACTGGTATGGCCTGCCGTTCAGGATGCCTCTACCGAATGGCCTGATATAGATTTGTTTTAAACCTGTCAAATATGAATTTTTGTTTAAGAATATCCATTCTTCTGTTGGCGCTTTGTCAGATGCCTATGACATTCGCACAACTCTCTCAGGACACTGCTGCCAGGGTAGATGCCCTGTTTGCAGGCCGTTCGCAGGATGAACCCGGCGGTGTACTTATTATTACCCGGTATGGGAAACAGATTTATCGTAAAACATTTGGTGTCACCAATCTCGAAAATCCGTCTCCTATTACCGGAGAAGCTATCTTCCCGGCTGCTTCTGTTTCAAAGCAGTTCACTGCCGCAGGAGTGTTGTTACTTGTAAAAGATGGTAAGCTCTCTCTGGATGATGATGTCAAAAAATTTATCCCGGAGCTGCCTGATTATGGGGAAAAGATTACGGTTCGACACCTTCTTACTCACACCAGCGGACTCAAGGACTGGTGGAACATTACTTATATTACCAGCAGGCCCAGTGGCTATTCAGTTTTTGACCAGGAGTTTGCCTTACGGTATATCTGCCGGCAGAAAAGCCTGAACTATACACCTGGTGAGAGATACTCTTATACAAACACAGGTTATGATCTGGCAGCTGTTATTATAGAGAGAGTTACCGGAAAATCATTCCCCGATTACATAAACGAACAGTTGCTACAGCCTGCCGGAATGACCAGATCATCAATCAGACGTGACTTTCAGGATGTTGTCAGAAATATTGCATCAGGATACTATACGGCCGGGAATCGCTATGTGCGTGGATATGTGCTGGATGAAACCTATGGTGCTGCCGGACTACTCACAACGGCAGGTGATCTGGCCAAATGGAATGAATTCATTCATACTGGTAAAATTGGCCGGAGCATAGCAGAGCTGAGAGAAGAGAGATTTGTACTCAACAATGGTGATACTATTGCCTACGCAAACGGAGGTATTAATGTGACAAAGGTTAACGGCACAAAAGAGATCACCCACTCAGGCCTGGAAGGAGGATTCAGGGCTTTGTGTACCTATTACCCGGAGAAGAGGCTGTCAGTCACCTATATGAGTAATAACAAGGATATATCGACCGTCGCTCTACGGAGAAATATTGCCGAAATATTTTTTGGCAGAGTAGCTTCAGATGATCCGCTGGAAGAGATTCTGGCAAGCAGGGCCGGACGTGAAAAGTCGAGGAAATCTGCTGCCGGCAAGGCTTCCGATAACTTTGACCAAAAAAAAGGTATTTACTTAAACTTAGAGGATGAGTCAGATTTTTTGACAATTCGCGAACATAGTGGACGGTTGTTGAGCTATGCAGCAGAACTAACTCCTGTAGCATCGGATCTGTTCACCTATGAAAACAGTATTTACCAGTTTATGCCGTGCGGTGATACGGTAATTCTTCATAACAACGGCGCCAAAGATACCTACTACAGAGTACCTTGGTATATACCTGATATGGATGATTTGTCTCTTTTTACAGGAACCTATTACAGCGACGACGCAGATGTGGCCCTTGAGATCAGAAAAGCCGGAAACAGGCTGGAAGCGCACAGGTCAGGCGGAGACTATGTAATGATATATCCTGTCTTTCGCTTGGGTGATATCTATGCTTTCCGGGGATTTGATCACGGATTAAGAGCCACCTATTATTTTAAAAAGGAAGATGATCAAAGTATCAGGCAACTGATAATAAATTTACCCAGAGCAGCAGGCATCCCATTCCTGAGGCAGGGTGAGTTTTGAATACCAGAGTTGATTTATTTCTGCAGGATATCAATGTGTTCAGCAGCCAGGTTCATGTAGATCAATTTCGGGCTGACTTCTGCCATATTACTCTTCGGGCCGTAACGGATTAAACCCGGACGCAATATCGGCAGCGTGTTGTATTACTCATAACGTAATGCCTCAACTGGATTGGCGTTGGCTGCCCTGATCGAATTGGCCAGGGCTGCCATGCCTGTCATGACTAGAATAGCTGCACCTGTCAGTGCGAAGATCCACCATTTCAAAGATATCTGTACGAGAAAACCCTCCATCCATTTTGTTGCAAGGAACCATGCACCGACAAGCCCGGCAATGATAAATGGAATTGCCAGACCGGCCAGCCCCAATACAAATAATTTTACGATCTCCAGGGTGGTTGCTCCGTTGATTTTTCTGATAGCCAGACTTTTTCGCTGACGGATGATCTCCTCATTAAGATATCCCAACAATCCCATCAGGGTGATAATCAATACAATTATGACTCCTGCATAGATGCTGTTACGGAAGGCCTCCACGGGATGGTATGCATTGGACTGCACTAATGCCAGACTCTCTACTCTTGCTTCTCCCCTAAGCATTGCACTATTGAATATGTCTGTCATCTTCAGGGTAATATTCTCGTGGGAACCCGGAACTGTTTTAATCAGAACGAGGAAGGGATATCCCGGATTCTCCTCAAGTGACCTGACGAATGCTTCACGTGGTAAATAGAAGAATACTGAAGGGCGGATGTCGCTGTTACTGATTGTTCCGATGATCAGATCGGGAAATATGCCTGAGATCCTGGATGACTGACCCTTGTTGTGATGCTCGGTTATTTGAACTGAATGTCCGGGTATACCATCATCCCAGCCGTTATTAAGCACAAGCATGTCTGCAAATTTCCGGCTGATCAGAATATCATCAGCAATGGAGTGCTCCTCAGAAAAAGGAGTGCCTTCAACTACCGGAATTCCAAGTATGGAAAAATATGCATCGTCAACGTAGTAAAAATCAGCTACATTGAATAATTCCCGCTCACCGTCGGGTGAGATCACATTGTTGCCCGAGGGCCAGCTTCCTACAGGTAATTCAAAACCCAGGCCTGCATTCTCCACCTCCGGCAATGACTTCAGCTCATGCAGAAGGGTCTCAATCCTGTGAGGATCCATACCGCTCACAGAACCGAAATAAACATTCTCAACATTATAGCCATGGTCTGTTATCCTGATTGTGTTGAATTGCATATTGACCACCACCAGCATGGCCACGAAGAGTGAGACTCCGGCAAACTGAACCGATAGTAGTCCCTTCTTCCAGCCCCTCTTTTTTTGATGGTATGTACGAAAAGCTACGGCAACCGGTGTCATGGCAAACAGGCGTCCGGGGATATAGCCGATGGGGATCATCATAATGACCATAACTGACATGATTGGCAGAAATATCCGGCGATTGAGCAGTATATCAAGACTATGACCAACCTGTGCCTCTGCGTAAGGCTTCAGCACAAGGATGAGTCCGATGGCAGCAACTATGGAGATAAGAAATATAATGGAGCTCTCTGTGAAGATCAGCCCCTGGAGGTTCCTCTTTTCGGCGCCATAGCACTTATAGATTGCCGACGTTTTCGCCCTGTTTACAAGAGTGCTCATTGTGAGCAGCAGGTAATTCAATATTGAGACAAGCAGCACAATAAATGTGATGGCACTCAAAAGCGCTATCATCTCCATGGCATCATTAGCATATGCTTTGCGGAGAGGCTCAAAGGAGTATTTCAGTATCACCCCCTGCGCCTCATATTTTTCAATATCCTGATGCTTCTCCTGCATCAGGCGTACGGCATGTGCCAGGTTTGCGGGAGCTATCCCCTCTTCCAGTTTTACACAGGTATAATACCGGTCATTTCCGAGCCAGTTACCGGTGCCGTCCCACATGAAGGCGGAGGTGGAGATCATGGAGATGGCCACATCATAGGAGAAGTTGGTATTCACCGGTAGCGCTTCAAACACACCTCCGATTGTTATTCTCTTCCCGGGATAGTCTTTCAGCTCTATGGTCTGGCCGATCACATCGCCTCCCATGTTCCCGGCAATTTTATCGGAGATGATGCACATCATCGGGCTCTTCAGGCTCTCTCTCCCCAGCCCCTGAACTATCGGCCTGGGAAGTACCTCAAAAAGCTTATCGTCGGCCAATACAACATGACCTTTATATACCCTGTTCTGTTCGGGAAAAAACTCCTGGGTGCCAATTGAATTTAACCTGGTGGCAGCCTCTATACCGGGTACTTCGGCCTGCAGTCCCGGGCCAATGGCGCCACTGACACGCGGACGCGCCGTCAATTCCTGTGACTGCGTGTCGGTACTATAGTTTTCATTTACGATGTAGATCCGGTTGGCGTCCGGGTAGAAGCTGTCATAACTGAAGTAGAAAAACACCTCTGACAACAGAACTATACCAAACGCCAGGCCGGTGGAGAGGGTGATGATACGGGTAAGAGTATGTTCACCCTTACGGAACAGTTTGCGCAGAGCAGGCTTGATTGAGTTCATTTTCTTTCAGTTGTGAGTTTTCAGGTGTTGCTTGTGGCTCATCTGGCAGAGGCAGACTGATATGTTGATTCGTAATCGGTGGTCGTTCTCTTCAACCGGTCTCAGGTAATCGCATTATTCATACTACTCCATCTTTAGTGTAATGGCCGGGTTAACTTTGGCCAGGCGTGAAATCTGGTAGCTCACCGCCAGGGTGGCCAGAAGGTAGCCCGTCAGCGAAGCGGCGATAAAGATCCAAAGGCTTAACGGGGCTTTGATGGCAAAACCGCCAAGCCATCTATTCATGACATACCACGCAATGGGCCAGGCAATTGCTGATGATAGCAGTACTAATTTGGTAATCTCTTTCAACATAAGCCAGACCACACTGCCAATACTTGCGCCCATTACCTTACGGATACCCACCTCGTGGGTACGCTGCCCGGCTATATACGATGACAGGCCCAGCATACCCAGTCCGCCAATAATAATGGCCAGTATGCTAAAGAGTGTGAACAGCATTTGTGCCCGCCTGTCGTTCTCGTACTGCTTATCCACAGCATCTTCCAGGAAAAAATAGTCCATTTGCATATTACCGGTAAATGACGCCCACAGGTCCCGGACAGTCTCTATGGCACCCCTGGTGTCGCCATCCTTCAGCCGGATGGTCAAATAGGTGATAGAGGGATGGTAGGCTATGACCAGTGGACTGATTACATTGTGCAGCGATTCGAAATGGAAATCCTCCATGACTCCGACTATCCTTTTTTTATTCCAGCCTTCAATTATAACGGTTTTACCGATGGGCGATCCCTCAAAGGCAAAGCCCTGTGCCGCAGCACGGTTAATAACCATGGCCGCCGTATCGCTGGCAAAAGCCTCATCGAAATATCGCCCTTCCACCATTTTGAACCCCAGCACCCTATCGAAATCATGCTGGGCATACATGCAGTAGTATGATTGGAAATAGTCAGGAGGCGCACCCTCTTTTTGTAAGGCAGTGTTGCTGATAAGTGTAGTGGGCAATGATTCCGCACGAGCCACCGCTTCAACCTGCGGCATCTTTTTCACCTCTTCAATAAAACTTTGAAGCTCATTCACACCGTATAGCCGTTCGATAACCATTACCTGCGATGGGTTGTAACCGAGATCTTTATTGGATATTAGTGTGGTTTGCCTGTGCACGGTGAGGGTAGCAATAATGAGCCCTATGGTTATGGTAAATTGCACCACCACGAGCATATGGCGTAGAAAACCGCTTTTTAAACCTGTACTCAACTTCCCTTTAAGCACCTCAATGGGCTTGAAACTGGCCAGGAAGAATGCCGGATAGCTGCCCGCTGCAACACCCACAATAAGCAACATTGCCAAAAGGGCTGCTATTGTAATACCCGGGGGCAGGGAGCTGAGCACAATGGTTTTATTTGTAATGGAGTTGAATAGCGGAATGGCAAGGAGTACCAGGCCTATAGCCAGGACCAGTGCGATGCCGGTAAGCAGTGTGGATTCTGAAAGGAACTGACCTACCAGGTTGCCCTTTGTGGAGCCGGCCACTTTGCGTATACCCACCTCCCTGGCTCTTTTTGCTGAACGGGCAGTGGCAAGATTCATAAAGTTGATGGCGGCCAAAGCCAGGATCAGGACAGCAACAATCATAAACACATAAACCATGATGAGGCTCCCTCCCTGATGTAAATCGTAGGGCATGTCCGATTTTAGATGGATATTGAGAATGGGTTGCAGGAAATAGTTCCAGCGGAAGCCTGTTTCGGTTAAATCATCCAGTGAAGAACCCATTGCCTCTATAAACTGGGTATCGGCATATTTTTTTACTAACTCAACAAGATGCCTATCGGCTATTGTTTTATTTATGCCATGTTTCAACTCCAGATAGGCATAGTAGTTATTATTCATCCATGATATGCTCCGGGCCTGGTCGGGTAGTGTAACAAACGAAACGGCCATGTCGAATTGCAGATGGCTGTTCCGGGGGATATCTTCAACAATACCAACCACTTCCCAACTGATGTTCTCCTCCCAAACCTTCAGCATTTTTCCAATGGGATCTTCACTGCCAAAATATTTTCGGGCTGTTGATTCGGTCAGAACTACCTGATTCGGGGCTTGTAATATCCTGTCGGGATTTCCGCGGGTGAGCCTGAAACCGCTGAAGAGCTGAAAAAATGTGGAGTCCACATAGATCAGATTCTTCTCAGCAAACACCCTGTCATTGTACCGTATGTCAGGACTCCCGGCAAAACTGAACAGCCGTGTGTAATTCACGAAGTCGGGGTAGTCCGCCACCGCGGTAGGTGCAATGGGTGAATTACAAATGGGAGCCACCATTTCGGTATCCTGAATTCTTATATCCAGGCAGATCCTGTATATATTCTTTGCGTTGGGGTGGAACTTATCGTAGCTAAGCTCATCAACTACAAAGAGTATGATGAGCAAGGTACTGGCTATACCTATTGCCAGTCCCATTATGTTGATAAGTGTATAACCTTTTTGTGAGACAAGATTCCGTATGGAGGAGCTGATGTAGTTTTTAAACATTGTTTTTACATTTTGGTACCATCCACCACCATGCCGTCAAACAGGTTGATAATGCGGTGAGCAAAGCCGGCATCGTGCTCGGAGTGGGTTACCATTACAATGGTTGTACCTTCACGATTCAGTTCGCTGAGCAGGTCCATCACCTCATTACCGTTCTTGGAGTCGAGGTTACCGGTGGGCTCGTCAGCCAGGATAAGCTTCGGATTGGCTATCACGGCACGGGCAATAGCCACACGCTGCTGCTGTCCGCCTGAGAGCTGCTGAGGGAAGTGCTTCTCCCTATGGCCGATGTGCATCCGTTTCAGTACCGCTTTTACCATTTCACGCCGCCTGGAGGCAGGGATTTTCAGGTAGAGAAGCGGCAGTTCAACGTTCTCATACACATTCAGCTCGTCAATCAGGTTAAAACTCTGAAACACGAATCCGATATTGCCTTTGCGCAACCGGGTGCGCTGGCTCTCGCGCAGGTGCCCCACCCCGGTACCGTCGAAAAGGTATTCCCCGTCCGTAGGGTTATCGAGCAGCCCCAGGATGTTGAGCAGGGTAGACTTACCACAACCCGACGGTCCCATAACTGCCACAAATTCACCCTTTTTCACGTCAATATCCACATCCCTGAGGGCTAATGTCTCCACCTCCTCGGTGCGAAAGATCTTGTTCAGTTTTTCTGTCTTAATCATGGTTTTAATATTTTAATTGTTCATTGTTTATTATTAATTGTAAATGGCTTATAGTCAATTATATCCTTCAGCTTCACTCTTGGCAAGGCATTGCCCATTACACATTGTTCCTCTCGACTTGGCCCAGGGTACTTCATAGTTAATTCTACATTATTCATTGTGTACTATTTATTCATACCTCAGTGCCTCTATCGGATTGCGTGTGGCTGCCTGCCAGCTCTGCCAGCTGACGGTGAGCAGTGCCACCACCAGCGAGAGCAGTCCGGCCAGTGCAAAAATCCACCAGCTGAGCGTGGTTTTATAGGCGAAATTCTCCAGCCAGCGGCTCATGGCATACCAGGCCAGTGGTGTGGCGATAACGAATGCGATACCTATCCACACCAACACACTCTTGTTGAGCATATTAAGTATCTGGAGTGCTGATGCTCCGTTTACTCTTCTTATGCCAATCTCTTTCACCCTGTCGCGGGAGATGAAGATGACTAAGCCCAGCAGACCGGTAAGGGCCAGAAGGATAGTCCACAGCGCAACAAACTCGATAAAGCGGGCCATCCGGGTTTCCTTTCCATAAAGCTCTTCCAGCTTATCGTCAAGAAAGTGAACGTTGAAGGTTCCTTCAGGGTCAAATTGTTTTGCCGTACTCTCAATATATTCTCTGATCCGGGTAATATTTCCCGATTGGGTTTTTATCAGGATGTTGTTTTTTCTGGATGTTTCTCCTGTAAACCATAGCAGCATTGGTTTTACATCCTCTTGCAGCGGTGCGAAGTTGAAATTTTTGGCAACACCTACTATATCACCCACAAACCCGAAACCGGGAAATTTCCGTTCCAGGGGGTTATCCCATTTAAATGTCTTTACAGCCTCTTCGTTGAGTATGAAGTTATCGATATCTGACTCACCCTGGCTGAATTTCCTGCCCTGAGACATTTCAATCCCAAAGAAATCAATGAAACGGCTGTCCACTGGCCATGCTTTTAGCTGAACCTGTTGCCCGTCTACATTGCGCCCCCAGCCCATACCCACATAACCGGGCAGGAACTGGGTATAGCAATAGTCCATGATTTGCGGATTTTTCATCAGCTCATCGGCCAGTGCCTGGTGGCTTTGCATGAGTGTTTCGCTCATAGGCAGATAGAGTACGCCCTCTTTTTCAATTCCCAGATCAAAGTTGTTCCAGAACCTCAGCTGTTTCTCTATGGTAAGGGAGGCTGCCACAAGGGCTATGGTGAAAATAAACTGGGTGCTTATCAGCAGGCTGCGAAACCCCTTGCCCTTACCCGAGAAATAGATCTTCCCTTTCACAGCCTCAGCCACGGGTGCAGAGGTGATATAAAGCGATGGGTAAGCAGCAGCAATCAGCCCAAACAAAATTGCTCCCATAACAAAAAGTGGTATAAAAAGCTCTCTGTTTATGAAAGATAGTCCGTTGATATGGAAGAGATTTTCAATTCGTTGACAGGTCAGGTAGTGTAAGAGCAGTGCTATTCCTAATGCCAGCAGGGAGAGTAGTATGGCCTCTCCCATGATCTGTATCCGCACTTTCCATTTTCGCTCTCCCAATATCTGCTGAATGGATAATGATTTAGCCCGTAATGGTGCCTGCGAGGTGGAGAAGTTGATAAAGTTAACAGCACTCATTACCAGTAGCATGACAACAAGAAGCGTGAGTACATCAAGCACCCTTTTATTCACATGGTCAAAAGCGTAACCCCTTGATCCGAAATGTAATTTTTTTAAAGGGATTGGGTCAACCTTCGAGCCGTCGGGAGGAAACTCTTCTTCAAGGGAATTAAGGAGTTCAACAACCCTCTCATCGCTTAAGCTGTTCATTTTATCAATGATTATTTCTTTGTTAGTGCCTTTGCGAAGTTTGAAAAAGATGCTGAAACTCCATTCGCTCCAATCATCCTGAAATCTTTGAGTATCGAATGTGAGCAGAGCCTCATTTCGGAAAGAGGTGTTTTTGGGCATATCCCTCATTATCCCTGTAACAGTATATCTGCTGCCATTAACAAAGAGTTGTTCACCCTCAATACCGGAAGTCCCGAAAATCTTGTATGCCAATGATTCCGAGAGAACCAGGCTGTTGGGCTTTTCCAATACCGTAGTGGCATCGCCAAGCAGCAGGGGGAAATTAAACATGCTGAAGAACTCTTTCGAAACCTCCATGGCACTGGCCTCTATCCCATCTTTTACGGATTGTTCGGGTTTTACAAACAGATGATTGGTTGAGTACCAACAGATGGCACTGTTCTCAATCTCCGGTACTTCGTTTTTAATAAAATCGCGCATTGGTACGGGAAGAGAACTACCCATATCATGTTTAAATGACATAAGGTAGATATCATCTCCATCCTGATGGAAATTGTCAAAACTTTTTTCGTATGAAACATAAAGCGTCAGCACAATAATTCCCAGGAAGGCAACCACAAGGCTGATAAGGCTTAATGCCGACGATAAGCGATATCTGACAATGGTTTTAATTATCTGTTTTATTGTTTTCATCCCTTTCAGTTACTAATTACTCATTGCTCCCTTCAGCTCCAATACTCCGGAGTCAGAGGCCTCTGGCCCGGGGTGGCACATAGTAAAATGTATATTGTTCATTACTCATTCATACCTCAGTGCCTCCACCGGATTGCGTGTGGCTGCCCGCCAGCTCTGCCAGCTGACGGTGAGCAGTGCCACCATCAGAGAGAGCAGTCCGGTCAGCGCAAAGACCCACCAGCTGAGCGTTGTTTTATATGCAAAGCTCTCCAGCCAGCGGCTCATGGCATACCAGGCTATGGGTGTGGCGATAACGAATGCGATGCCTACCCAAAGGGTATAGTTTTGCATTAACATCAGGACTACCTGCCTTGTGGTAGCGCCATTTATTTTTCTTATGCCTATCTCCTTCACCCTTCGTTCGCTCGTTTGCATTACCTGTACCAGCAGGCCTATGCAGGTGATTACAAAGGCTACTATCGAGAAGATGCTTATTGCCTGTGCCTCTCGCTCCTCTTTTTGATAAAGCCGCTGGTAGTAATCGCTGTAGAATTCGTATCTTATTGGTTCCGTGATGCCGGCTCTTTGCCATGCTGCTTCCAGTTGCTCTACCTGATCATTGAAGTTTCCAGGCAGTAATTGAAGATTTACAGCATCATAGTAGAGATCGGTATAGTAGAACGCCAGGGGGATAATAGCTGTGTGCATTGAGTTGTAATTCATGTCGTTAACTACGCCTACAACATCTAATTCATTAAGCTGCCCGCCCTCAATGCTGTCCCATTCCAAAAGTTTCAGGGCAGATTCGCTTATAAGCAATGCATTATTCAATTCTGAAGGCATCGGTTCGCGACCGGCCAATAGTCGCATGTCATACGTACTGATGAAGTTATCATCTATGTAGACCATGTAAATAAAGAATACTTCACCATCAGGCTTTTTTGCGCTGTTCCTGACCCAACCGCCTGATCCGGGTGAATAGGAGGTGAGTGTCAGGTTTTTTATAAATGGTAACCGGGAAAATTCATCTTTGATTACCTTATAGTTATTGCTTCCCGATTCAGTTGCTTCAATGTCGACAGGAAGGAATACCCGCAATAATTGATTGGTTGCAAAGCCATAACTGGCAGTTTTTACATAGTGCAACTGCTTGTTGATGATCAGCAGTGCTGATAACAGAATCATGGCAATGGTGAGTTGCAGTATGGTCATTAAGCGGGAGAGTGAATTGGCTCTGAAGCGTTTTGGGTTTTTACCCAACAGAGTATTTACATCTGACCGTGAGATCATGCTGACGGGGAACCATACCGATAAAGCAATAACTGTAAGCAGAAGGATTATCAATATAGCAATCACTTCCGGCTTTAAAACCCGGTTAAGCATCAGCGATGCGTTCAGGAGGCTGTTGGAAACAGGTAATGCCATAGAGGTGAAAAGCAGTGATAATGAGAAGGCGGCGGCTATTGAGAGGGTAGCCTCGCTTACATAATAGCCCCTTATATTCCTTGTCTGTGCACCTGCTGTGATCCGGATACCGGTCTCTTTCAATGTTTTAAACTGTTTTGAAATAGTGTAATTGACATAGTTGAAAACAGACATAAACAGGGTTAATGCAGCAATTGATATAAATAACCAGAGCATTTTTTTATTTCCTGCCTTGTAGCTGTCATCACTGAATGGAGTGGCGTAATAGATAGATTTCACCCCCTGGAGTGATACTGTTTCGGTTTTGGATCTGTTTTCGGGAAAGTTGCTGTTTATCTTCTCCAACAGCTGATCACTATCTGTCAGTTTGCCTGTCTTTATATAAATCTCCCGGCTTAAATAGCAGTCATTATCAATGCAGTATTGTCCTATATTGAAATCGTCAAATTCGTCACTCAGATATATTTCGGATTCAAAAGTGGCATTGCCGGGGATATCATCAGCAACAGCACTTATGAGGAAGATAGCTCCAAAAATGTTTACAGTTTCGTCAATTATATCAAGGTGTCCAAAGGTTTTTAATGCAGTGGATTTGCTTATTATTATTGAGTTTCTGGTGGGGAATGGATTCTCCTGTTTGGTCAGTAGCAGGTCGATTCCCATAAAATGAAAAAACTCACTGTTTGTCGATATTATGTGCTGTATCTCATATTGCC
Organism: uncultured Rikenella sp.; assembly: GCA_964537135.1. GTDB lineage: Bacteria > Bacteroidota > Bacteroidia > Bacteroidales > VadinHA17 > SR-FBR-E99. The sequence goes on along the minus strand of CAZHZC010000005.1, from coordinate 133,633 downwards.
TGTTTCCAATGCTGACCGGTATTGTTGATGTAGGATCCGACCAGTAGAACATAGTGGTAATATCTTCAATTTCAGGAAACTGTTCCTTCAATACAGGAGCAATTTCATTGTCAAAATAATGGGTTTCACCCACTACATTCTCCAGCCTGTAGCTGTTTTCTGCATTGGGAATAAAACCATTAACCGTAGCTTCGTCATATACATACAATGCAATGGTAATGCACACGGTGAATCCTATGGCAAAGCCAATGATATTGAATGCAGTAAAAACCTTGTTCTTAGCTAAGCTGCGTATTGCCTGTTTAAGATGGTTCAGAAGCATATTTGTGAACTGTTATTTCCTTGTTTGTCATTTATCCGGAGTTAAACTCTCATTCTGGTCTCAGGCATAGCCCGGGTCATCTTATTTCTAATTGATCACCAGCCTGTCATTATCGCCAAAGTTCTCATAGCCTGAGGTGATTACCTGTTCACCGGGATTGAGCCCCTCCAGCACTTCGTAGTATTGCGGATTCTGCCTGCCGATGCGGATATTGCGTCTGGTGGCAAAGCTGCCGGTGGGATCGAGCACATAGACCCACTGTCCGCCGGTACTCTGAAAAAAGGTGCCTCGTGCAATCATAAAGGCATCCTGCGGCTGTCCCAGCTCCAGATTGATGTAGTAGGTTTGTCCGGTGCGAATATTCTCCGGCTTCTCATCGCTGAACACCATATCGATTCTGAACTGCCCCTGCCGCACCTCGGGATAGACCTTCTTCACGGTCAGCTCCCAGGTTTTCTCCTGGCGGCTCAGTGTGCCCGCCAGTCCGTGGCGCACACGGTCAATGTAGTGTTCATCTATCATGGCCTGCACCTTGTAGTTGGTAAGTACATTTATCTGCCCTATACGGGCGCCCTGTCCGATGCTCTGGCCTATCTCCGCGTCGAGCATTCCCAGCTGCCCGTCTACCGGTGCTTTCACATTGAGGTTTTCCAGGCGTTCATAGACCAGCTGCAGGGTCTGGCGCATCTTGGCCAGATCACCGGTAAGCTGGCTCATCTCCGAGATCATGATCATAGAGTCATTTCTGGCTTTCAGCTCATTTATCTGCTGCTCCTGGGTGGCATACTCATAGTCCTCCCTGGCCTGCAGATAGGTTTCGGCAGCAATCAGCTTATCATCATAGAGCGCCTTCTGCTGTTCGTAGTTTCGTTTCTTCTTCTGTATATCGAAACGGGTGGCCAGCAGCCTGCGGCTGGTCTCTATGATCTGGTTCTCGAAATTTATACGTGTCTGACGGAGCATATTCTCCTTCTGTGCCAGGTCGGCCTCACTCGACATGATGATCTGGTACAGCGTGCGGTTTTCCAGTTTGAGAATTATATCACCGGCATTTACCATGGCTCCCTCCTCAATCAGCCGCTCTTTTACCCGGCCGCCCTCCTCGGCATCCAGGTATATAGTGGAGATGGGCTCTACCTGTCCGTTGAGACGTATATAGTCATTGAACTGTCCCTGCTGCACGGTGTTGATGGTGATCTTTTCACGGTCAACCCGCAGGGTTTTGGTTCCTGCGGTGGAGATGGCTTTGTAGAGAACAAACGCCAGTAGCAGTCCACCCACAGGCCAGACAATATGTTTGGTTTTCAGTCCCTTTTTCTTCTCAATTTTTCTGTCCATAATGACCTGTGTCAATAATTAGTAAATCTTTTCTCCAAAGTAGAATCTGATGGTGTTCTCCTTTACCTTCAGCTGCATGAGTGTGCGCATCTGGTCGGCCTCGGCCTGTGCCAGCTGATTCTTTGCTGTGTAATATTCGATGGTGCTGATCAGACCTTTCTCCAGTTTCTTTTCAGCGATGGTGTATGCCTCATTCAAAGCATCCCGCTTGGCTTCGAGCAGTGACAGCTCTTTGGCCAGTGACAGATGCTGCTGCATATCCTCGTTAATCTGCTGGTATAGCTGTTGTTGTGCTTCCAGCTGCCGGTTTTCTGCCTGCCGCCTCTCCAGCCTTGCCCGTTTTATTCCGGAGATGCTGCTCCACCGGTTGAAGAGAGGCACCTGCAGGCTCAGCATTATTCCCTGTGACATATTATGCTTCCACTGGTCAGCAAATGGTATGGTACGTAGTGCCTGATTGTCAGGATCATTGGGATAAACTCTCTCCATGCGTGAGTCGGCAAAGTTGGTATTGATACCGCCACTTACTGTGAGCTTTGGCGTCAGCTCGGCGCGTGCGACGGAGAGGTTACGATGGGTTGCCTCCACATCCAATACTGCTATTTTTACCGTGGGCATATTTTGCAGTGCGGTGGAATAGACACTGTTGGGGTCAGGGAGAAGGGGCTCTGCCTCCGTCAGCGGCTCCTGCTCAAGAAGCAGTTGATCACTGTCAGGATAGAACATCAGGTTTTTTAAGGTGAGCAGTGCCATCCGGTGCTGATTTTGAACCTGTGTGAGATGGTGCAGCTCCGATGCCTCCTGCGCTTTCATCTCCAACAGGTCAGACTCAGCCTTCAGTCCCAGGTTAATAAGCCGAAGGGTTTTCTCTACATTCAGAGTGGTGAGCTCCACCTGCTCCTGCACAATCTCCTGCAGGGCCGCCAGGTAGAGCACATCATAAAAAGTGTTCATCACCTCAAAGGCAATCTCCATCTCACGCTGCTTACGGTTCTCCTGGCTGATCTGATGCTGCACCCTCTGGTAGCGTATCTGGTTTATGCGCGCAAAGCCCCTGAACAGTTCCAGCTGCGACTCCACATAGAAGTTGGAGGAGAGGAAATCCTCATTCACAAAGGTATTGGTGGTGGGGTCAATGGAATAGCCATACTGCTTACTGGCCGAGCTGCCAGCACCTACATAGGGCAGGAGATTGCGTTTGCTTTGTTGCAGTTGCTCATATCTGACAGATGATTCAATACTGCTGTTGGCATAAGACAGGTTGTGCTCCAATGCGTATCGGATGCATTGCGACAGGCTCATGGTTTGCGATGTGGCCGGAGCAAGAGAGGTAAACAGGGCACCAACAATGGTGAGAAGCAGTATGTAAAGTTGTCTCATTTTCCAAAGCTGTTTAAATATTACTATGAAATACCGTGCCATTATTGAAAGTGATTGTTAATGAGGGATATATAAATAGTTGCAAATAGAATGGTGTCAAAATAATTGACAGTAATGTAAAATAATTTGACTATCTCAGGTGACAAGAAGTTTGTGAAGAATAGTTATTTTTGAGAAACTGAGGGCGATTGTAATGAAGAGCAGTACCATACTGGTTGTTGATGATAATAGGAGTATTCTCAGCGCATTGGAGTTACTTCTGCAGCCGCTGTGCAAAAAAGTGATCACCTCCTCCAATCCCAATCAGATTCCCCACCTGATAGAGTCGTATCAATTTGATGCCATTCTTCTTGACATGAACTATTCGGCAGGCGTTATTACCGGTAATGAGGGAATTTTCTGGCTGAGCAGAATTCTGGAGTATGACTCCAACAGCTCGGTGATAATGATTACTGCCTATGGGGATGTTGAGCTGGCGGTGCGCGCCGTGAAGGAGGGTGCTGTCGATTTTGTGCTGAAGCCATGGGAGAACAGCAAGCTGGTGGCAACCATCAATGCAGCTATCCGTCTGCACCGGTCGCGCAGTGAGGTGAAATCGCTACGGGAGAGGGAGCGGAATCTCAAGGCGGCAGTGAACAAGGAGCACCCTCATATTATCGGAAAATCTGAAAGCTTTATGGAGGTGCTGCGGCTGGTGGAGAGGGTTGCGGGAACCGAGGCCAACGTGCTTATAACTGGTGAGAATGGTACCGGGAAGGAGCTGATAGCACGGGAGATACACCGGCAGTCATTACGTGCCGGGGAGGTGATGGTCACCGTAGATATGGGGTCGTTGTCAGAGACCCTGTTTGAGGGTGAGCTTTTTGGGCATGTGAAAGGGGCTTTCACTGATGCCAGGGAGGAGCGTGCCGGCAAGTTCGAGATAGCTGCCGGCAGTACCCTCTTCATGGATGAGATAGCCAATCTGCCGGTGCAGCTACAGGCCAAGCTGCTGGCTGTGCTGCAGAACCGTGAGATAGTGAGGGTGGGCTCAAACAAAAGAATAGCGGTAGACTTCCGCCTGATAAGTGCCACCAACAGTAACCTTCAGAGGCTGGTGGCCGAAGGCAGGTTCAGGGAAGATCTGCTCTACCGGATTAACACCATACAGATTGAAGTACCTCCGCTGCGTGAACGTCAGGATGATATCCCCTTGCTGGCCGGTTTTTTTCTTGACAATTATGCCGCCAGGTACAGGAAGCAGAGGTTGAGATTAAGCGATAAGGTGATCAGGAAACTGAAGCAGTACAGCTGGCCCGGCAATGTGAGGGAGCTGCAGCACACCATTGAGAAGGCGGTTATTCTGAGTGACGGCGATACCCTGCTACCGGAGAACCTCCTTCTCTCAGAGCCGGTCCAACGTATGAGAGCTCCCAGGAGACTTGATGAGATGGAAAGAGAGATGATCTCAGAGGCTATCAGGCTTCAGAACGGAAATATGAGTGCGGCAGCAGCGCAACTGGGTATCACAAGGCAGACACTATATAATAAGATGAAGAGATATAAACTGTAGATAACACTCAATATGGGGAATCTGCCTAGTGGCACAATCTGATCAATCACTGAAATGTTTATCCGTAATCCATACCTGCGCCTGGTGATATATATTATCATGCTGATTGCATTTGCTGTCTGTATGGTCTATCTAATCATCACCTCCTCATGGTATGCCATCCTGCCGGCTTCCGGTGTTGTCTGGAGCGGACAGCAGATAATCACACTCTTCAGACGGCTGCATGAGAAGATCTCCTACTTCTTCAATGCTGTTGAGAACGAAGATTCTACCCTGTACTTCCCTGAGAATATCAGGCACAGGCCTTCCAGGGAGCTGAATCAGAGCCTTAACCGTATGAACCGCCTTATTCAGGAGGTGAAGCTGCGTGACCGCCGGCAGGAGCAGTTTTACAGTGTACTGCTGGAGCAGGTGACAACCGGTATAGTGGTGACAGATGAGAAGGGGAGTATCCTGCAGGCCAACTCTTCAGCCAGGAGGCTGTTTGACTACCAGTCACTGAGACACGTGGAGCAGCTCAGGCGGGTAGACAGCACCCTTTATCAGGCTGTCTCTCTTGTGAGAAAGGGTAGTCCGCATCAGTTCGTTAAGGTGAGGCAGGGTAACACCATGAGGCAGTTATCACTCAACGGCACCTCATTACAAAACAACGGTAAAGAGCTTCGAATAATTTCGGTTCATGACATAAGCAATGAGCTGGATGTGAAGGAGCTGGAGTCATGGCAGAAGCTGATACGGGTACTCACCCATGAAATAATGAACTCCATTACCCCCATCACATCGCTGAGTGAGACCCTGCTGAGCTACTACAGTCAGAGATCAGAGGGTGTAGATGAGAAGAGTATCGAAAACATTGTCAGAGGACTGAATGTCATAAGTGAGAGGGGTACCGGACTTATCAGGTTTGTTGAATCATACCGTTCATTGACCAGCCTCCCCAGACCGGTCATTACTACTGTCTCACTGACCACACTGATCCGGAATATACTACTGTTGCTGGAGAGAGAGGCCGGTTACCATCGCATCACATTCAACCTCCATACAGACAGACCTGATATTGACATTGAAGGCGACGAGGCACAACTTTCACAGGTGTTAATCAATCTGATAAAGAATGCAATGCAGGCTGTGGAGGGGGTGACGGCACCGGTGGTCACCATTAGCGCAAGGAGTTTTAGTGAGGGACATTGTGAGGTTACAATAACCGATAACGGTCATGGTATCGCTCCGGAAATTGTTGATCAGATCTTTATACCCTTCTTCACCACCCGGGAGAGCGGATCGGGGATAGGGCTAAGCCTCTCACGGCAGATCATGAAGAACCATGGCGGACATATTGAGGTGAGATCAACACCCGGGAATACGACATTCACCCTGCTGTTGTAGAGCTGGTTTCACCCTGAGGTTATAGAGCTGATTGTGTCGGAAGAGGGGGCGGGCCCCGGATCAGCTTCTTCGGCATTGGGTGATCGGGCCTTATACCCCTGGCCTTTGCGAAACTGATAGAAAGAGCGGATCACTGGGTTTAGAAATCCTTTAAAATAATATCTTCGTGCTTATGATTGGAATGCCAAAAAGAGAACTTATTCTGGTTGTAATCCTGCTCTTTTGTATCGAGGGGGAGTCGCTCTTTTCGCAGGGGGTGGTTGTCGATTCACTGAGGTATATAGCTGCTACCACGCGAGATAAGAAGAAGAGAGTGGCAGTATACAACAAAATGGCCATGGAATTGAGGCACAGTGACAAGAGCAATGCTAACGATATGGCAGTGAAGGCCGTGTCACTCGCACTTACCGAGGGCGATAAAAACGGACAGGCAGAAGGGTTGAAAATTCAAGGTATACTGAATGAAGATTCCGGTGAATTCTGGGATGCACTATATTATTACTCCAAAGCCCTTGAGCTCTACCTGGAGACAGGTAGTAAACAAGACATCGCACAACTCCATTCACATATCGGGTCAGTATGTAAGACCCTGGGCGATTATGACAAGGCAATAGAGCATTGCCGCGCCAGCTTAAAGCTGTTTGAAGCGCTCGATGACAAGGCCGGGATAGCATACCTCTACAGGGTGCTGGGCAGCGTCTACAAGTATCAGGGAGACTATGACAAGGCACTACACTATTACTCAGGTGGGTACAGGCTAAGTGAAGAACTTGGCAACCGAAACGGAATGGCCAGTGCATATAATAATATGGGGATAATCCACCTCTTAATGCATGACGTTGAAAAGGCATTCGAGTTTTACAGAAAGAGCCTCTCAATAAACCTTGCAGATGGTAACGAATATATGGCTTCTATAAATTATGGTAATATCGGTGTGGCACACCTCGAGCTCGGTGTGATGGATTCTGCCATGTACTACATAAGTAAGCGACGCACCTTGTTGATAAAGATGAATGACAGAAAGGGGATGGTAGCCTCACTGGAGGCGTTTGGCGACTATTATTACAAGGCGGGAGAGTATGAAGAGGCGTTAAACAATTATATGCAGGGGCTGGCGCAGTCGCAGGAACTCGGACTCCTGGAGTCGAGAAAAGATATCCTTAAGAGCCTGAGCTCACTTTATGAGACCAGGGGAGACTATAATACCTCCCTGGCATATTATAAGGCTTATGTAAATTTGAAAGACAGCATATTGAACCAGGAGACACTGCGCAGAATGGAGCATGCTGAGCTCGAATATGCTTATCACAAAGAGCAGCAGGAGATACTGATTCAGAATCAGAGACGAAAGGTGATCAGGGCGGTAATTTATGGAACCCTGCTATTCAGTGTTCTGGCATTCTTTCTGGCCTTCAGGTTTCAAAATATTAAGCTTAAACAGAAGAGCCTTCAAAAGCAGGCGATAAAACTTGAGAAGCAGCAGCTGGAGGCTGAGCTGGTGCTTAAAGATAAGGAGCTCTTTAGCAAAGCGCTCTATCTGGCAGAGAGGAACTCACTGATACATAAGATTATTGAGCGCCTTGAAGAGACACAGGCGGAGCAGTGGGCACGAGCAAGTACAATCAATGATATTTTGGAAGATCTCAGATTCAGTTCAAACGCACAGACCTGGGAGGAGTTTGAGTATATCTTTCTTAAGGTTCACCCCGACTTCTTCAATGCTCTGGTCACACAATTCCCCAATCTCTCTCCCAATGAGCGGCGGTTGTGTGCTTTCCTTCGACTTAATCTTTCAACCAAGGATATTTCCAACATTACACACCAGTCAGTACATTCACTAACCGTAGCCAGAACACGGTTAAGGAAGAAGCTTGGCATAGCTCATACAGGTGAAAACCTCACCTCATATCTGGCTCAGATCTAGTCTGTACGGAGAATCGTCAATTTTTTAAGATCGTTGTTACACTGGGCCATATTTGTGGTTGTATCTATGATGTATCTATAGAGTGAGCTCTGCCTATTGCTTTTGTATCACTCATAATTTTTATGGTCACGCCACTTATTAATAATATAGACCCTTTAGTTGATCTATAGGTATGTCAACTGTGGAAATAAACCTTTAACCTAAACTAAAACCCAATGATCCAAACGATTAGAAGTCAGAAACAGACCAGGGGCAAACTCTTGTCTGTACGGAGCTTTTATGCTCTGATTGCTTCATTTATCTTCACTTCATGGCTTATTCCTGCCAAAGCTCTGGGATCTGTAGAGAGTTCTGTGAGTGAGTCGGTAGAAATTACCACTCTTGTCACTGAGCAGAACAAAGTGATTACTGGTGTAATCATCTCAAAATCAGACAACCAGCCTCTCCCGGGCGCTACGGTACAGGAAAAGGGAACGATAAATGCCACATCAACCGACCATGAAGGAAGGTTTTCAATCACTGTCAGCGGTGAGAGTTCAATACTGGTTGTCACCTTTATTGGGATGAAAACCACTGAGATACCTGTTGCAGGTGTTGATGCACTTATGACTATCCCGCTGGATGATGACAGCTTTCACCTGGAAGAGGTGATCGTAACCGGTTATGGAACGATTAAAAAGGAGGCTTATGCCGGCTCTGCCAGTATTATTAAAATGGATAATCTCTCTGACGTACCGGTGACCAACCTGGGGCAGCTGCTGCAGGGGTCTACTGCAGGCGTTCAGTTTACAAATACCTCCGGTCAGCCGGGAGCAGCAACGCAGATAAGAATCAGGGGCACTGGTTCATTTAATGCCTCCAATGACCCGTTGTATGTTGTTGACGGGGTACCGGTCATCTCAGGCAACGTATCATCACTGGGAACGAGCTCGGGACTTGATGTACTCTCAACCATGAACCCGTCAGACATTGAGAGCATATCAATTATTAAGGATGCTGCTGCCGCTTCACTATACGGCTCCAGGGCAGCCAATGGGGTGATTGTTATTACTACCAAGAAAGGAAGCGCAGGCAATGCACGAGTCAACGTAAAGACCGAATTTGGATTCTCTGACTTTGCCGTGAACTATAGGCCTTTTATGGATGGCGAGGAGAGACGGGAGACAATCTATGAAGGACTGATGAATGAGGGCAAATATTATCTCGGGCTTGATGAGGCTGCCTCGAGAGCACACGCAGATGCCAATATTAATAAATTTGCTGCCATGCCATGGACCGGTGAGTGGACTGACTGGAAGGCTCTCCTGTTCAGAAAGGGTGGATACACCAGCCATGAAGTATCGGTAGCAGGCGGTTCAGACCGAATAAAGTATTTCACCTCGCTTGGATACACTGACCAAAAAGGGATCTCGGTAATGGGTTTCTTAAAACGTCTCTCAGGACGTTTGAATGTGAGCTATGATGCAACAAAGAGACTCTCAGTTGGTGCAAACCTGCTCTTCTCCAATGTCAACCAGAGCACAAATACCGAAGGTACTGCATACCTTAGCCCGTTCTATTCAGTTTTTAATACTGTTACCCCTAGGGATGTCCCCTTCCTGCCTGATGGCAGCTACGCCTTTGAGTTCCCAAGAAACGGAACCGGAAGAAACCCCAAGGCATACGCTGATCTGAATTATCAGCTCGAAAATCTTACCAGAACCTTCAATACCATCTATGCAGGTTATAAGATTATTGACAACCTGGTATTCCAGTCTACCCTGAGCTATGACCGTAATATGGTCAAGGGGGAAGGATTTACTCATCCGATTTCATCTTATCCGGCAAGGCCTGGAACACTATATAAGATGGTAAATGATGTTACAAGCACTGTATGGTCAAATACCCTTCAATATGTGAAGACCTTTGATCAGGTACACAATTTTGACGGACTGATCGCATATGAGACAACTGATTACTACAGAGATGAGGTTGAAACCTCAAAAGAAAACCTGGCAAACTGGAATCTGGTTCAGTTAGATAACTTCTCTGTTCCACTTACAATTGATGGCTATGGCAGAGGATACAGGATGATCTCCTATGTCTCAAGGTTTAACTATGACTATGATAAAAAGTATTATGCCGGTATAAGCTTCAGACGTGACGGCAGCTCACGTCTTGCACCCAAGAGCCGCTGGGGTAACTTCTGGTCTGTCTCCGGTGCATGGAAAATATCGTCAGAACCCTTCTTTGCAGAGATGGTACGTATATTCCCGGAGCTTAAGCTGAGGGCATCATACGGGGTGAACGGAACATTGCCGTCAGGATATTATGATTATATGGGTTTATCAAGCTATGGAGCCGATTATAACGGACAACCAGGTATTGTAGAGACCCAGTTTTTCAATAATGACCTGAAGTGGGAGACCAACTACAATGCCAACTTCGGACTTGATGTCAACGTGAAAAATATTATCAGGTTCTCACTTGAATTTTACAACAGGCTCACCAAAGACCTGCTCATGAATGAGCCAACCTCCCTTACAACAGGGTTCAGCTCAATATTGAGCAATATTGGTGAGATGAGAAACAGAGGCTTTGAACTGGAGCTGATGACCACCAACGTCTCAAGAAAGAATTTCAACTGGACATCAGGGTTCAACGTGTCACATAACAGTAATGAGATACTTGTGCTTGACGGTGTGCAAACCTCTATTATAAGCGGAACACAGATAAGGATGGTAGGTAAACCATATCATACCTTCTATCTGCGTGAGTTTGGCGGTGTAGATCCTGAAGATGGAACAACATGGTTCTATACAAACAGCCTTGATGACAATGGCAACTACATTAAGGAGAAAACCAAAGATCTCAATACTGCTAATGCCATCCCGTTGCAGAGCCCCTATCCGAAGCTGCTTGGCGGACTGGTCAACAATATGAAGATCTACTTTGTTGATCTCGGATTCACATTTACCTACTCACTGGGAGGCTATTCCTATGACCAGGCAGCCGGCAAACTTGACAAGGAGGGGACAACCAACGGACTCCACTCCAACATACCGATCTATTACAGAGACAGGTGGAGGAAGCCTGGCGACCAGTCTGAATATGGAATATACATCGCCAACAACAAGTGGGACCTTGCAGATGGCTACTCAAACTCAAGGAGAATACACAGTACCGACCATCTCAGGCTGAAAAATATAAGTGTAGGGATAACCATACCTGCCAGATACACAAACTCTGTCAATATTGAGCGTGCCAGAATATTTGCCTCAGCCAGCAACGTACTCACTTTTGCCAGCTGGAACATGTATGACCCTGAGGTAAGCAATGATGGTGTGATGGCATGGCAGACGCCGCCATTGAAGACAGTTACACTTGGATTAGATCTCACCTTCTAAATATGATAATGATGAAAAAGATATTATATATAGTGATTCTTCTTCCTCTCTTTATTGTCTCATGCAATAAAGATTGGGTCGATGTTAAGCCGACCACCCAGGTGGTGTCCGGAGAAGCGATAAAAAACCTTGTGGATGCTGATTATGCTGTCAATGGTATCTATTCAACACTACAGGATTATGAGTATTATGGAGCCAGGATGCAGTATTATGCCGATGTTGCCGGAGATGATATGCAGGCTACCGGTACAAACAAAAGAGCCTCACAGTACTATATGATGATCAGTAATACTGATAACGTATATACATCTCTTTGGTCAATGCCATTCAAGGTGATGAGGTATGCAAATAATATCCTGGCACAGATAGATGAGCTTGAGGTTACTCCTACTGAGGAGGCTGTCAAGAATGATATCAAAGGCCAGGCGCTCTCTCTAAGGGCATTGGCTCTGTTTGACCTTACCCGTGTCTACGGAAATACCTATCTGAAAGATAATGGAGCCTCATTGGGAGGATGTATCATTACTGAGCCCGTTGATTATGACTACATGCCGGTCAGAAATACTGTCGGTGAGTGCTATACACAGATAATCAGTGACCTGACTACTGCGGCGCCGCTCCTGACCAACAAAAAGAACAGTGGCAAGATCAATCGTTGGGCTGCCAAGACACTTCTCAGCAGAGTCTATCTCTATAAGGGAGACAATGAGAATGCCCTGTTACAGGCAGAAGAGGCGATAACAGGTGCCCTGGCAAATGGTTACCGGCTCTGGACAAATGCTGAATATGCATCGTCATCAGATGCCTGGAAAAGCCGTCTTACACCTGAGGTGTTGTTTGAAGTGATAAATACGGTTAGTGACAATGAAGGTAATAATGGTATCGCCAACTTATTGAGGATTGGCGGGTACAATGATATAGTACTTACCGAGGCCTACCTCGATCTGCTTGATGAAGATCCGGATGATGTAAGGCATACACTGACCAAGCTGGAGACAGCAAGCAGCTCATATCATATGACACGGCCTGTCTATCTGAACAAATATACTGGTCCTGACCCGGATGTGAGAACCGCCAACATCCCATTGATCAGAATGGCCGAAGCCTACCTCAATGCAGCCGAGAGCGCCGTTAAGCTCAATAACAATGATAAGGCAATAGAGTATCTGGAGCCTGTTGTGAAAAGAGCAAACCCGGCAAACTCAGTTACCGGTACTGTTACACTTGAGAGGGTGATTAAGGAGAGACGTAAGGAGTTTGTAGGTGAAGGACACAGACAGTTTGATGCCCTGAGAAACAATGAAACCATTACAAGAATAGGCGGATGGCATGTCTCCGGACTTATTACTGAGGTTCAGAGCTACACCAGAGACTATTTCCACGCTATACTGCCGATCCCGCGGTATGAGATGGATGCCAATAAGAATATGGTACAGAATGAGGGTTATTCACGCTAAGAGATTTTTTGTTAGTTAGATAAGGGTGTAGAAGTAACTTTTGCAGGAAGGAGAGTAATTCAACTTCCGACATGCCGGATCAGGTGAGTAAAATACTGATCCGGCATTGTTGTAAATAATGGTTAGAGGTCTCCCTTTTTCAGGGTAAGAGGCCTCCCCTTCTCTGATGCCAGGGAGCTTCGTTTTTAGTATGGCCACGGGTAATGTCAGAGCACTTTAATCTCCAGCCGGCCTCCCATTCCGACCCGGTCGTCGGTAATAATTACGACAGCCAGTATCCCCGGGATCTGCAGTACCTTTTCAGTAACATTTCCGACCATCTCCTTATTTTTTACCTCATTGCAGAAGGCGGTGGCGTAGGCATCTGCCATTGCTCCGTTATGGCACGCTATCATACAGGCATCAGCCACACCGAAGCTGAGAGCATGCCCTACCGTTGCCGATGAGCAGCATACTGCCAGCGGACTGTCGGCCGGGCCGGGCAGCAGTGCAATCTTCTCAGAGAGGGGTGAGCTGCCGGCATAGACAGCCACGGTGACTGGCTCTGTCACCTTCATGAAGATATCCCCTCCGTTCTCGATGATCACCTCGTCAGGGTCATACCCGGCCATCAGGTCCCGGCATATGAATTCGGCCATTGCCCCCGCCACGGCGCTCATGGGACCGGTACCTGCTGCAAGCCCGGCAGCGCTCATGTCGGTGATGAGCGGGTGCACCCCTCCCGGGGCTGCCACCGGCGTCAGTGAGTCGCGAAACTCAGCCCAGAGGCTGATATGCTCCTCAACTATCTCTCTGTAGTGGAGGATCCGGTCCAGGACAAACCGCTCCATGTCATGGCGGTGGTGAGCCTTGTCTGTCGCCACCCAGAGGTCGGTCTCGCGCCATGCGGTACGAAAGCTGCTCCACCGCTGGTTACCCATAGCCTCACGGTAGAGGCGGGGCTGGTATTGGTGTCGGTCACCCATAGCCTAACCACAGAGTAAAGGCTGGTGTTGAAGATTGTCACCCATTGTGTTATAATAGAGACGTGGCTGGTATTGGCGGTTCTCAGCCAAGGTCTATCGAGAAGAGCTTCAGGGGGCAGGCGGTGAGGCATAGCTCGCACACCACGCACTTCTCCGGCTCAAAGAGCAGCTCCGCCGAGGTGCGGTCCATCGTCAGTGCTCCGGCGAAGCAGACAGCAGAGCAGGCACCGCAGTGCACGCACAGATCTTTCTGGTAGGTGATCTTACGGTCGATGGGTACACAATCTACGTCATGCTGCTTCATATATTCAAGTCCTTCATTAAGAACCTTCAGCGGAGCGGTCATCTCCATCACCAGGTGCCCTATATGACCCGGGGTGACGTCAGCCTTGACAATATTTACCCTGATATCAAATTTCCTGATGAGGTTGTATGTTATAGGCTCGCCCGTGGCGTCGGGCGGGAACGTAAGTACAAATCTTCTGCTTTTCATCTCTCACTGTTTTTTTCAGGTGTTACCTTCACTCTCATGTGGGCACTCTCTGCTCTCAGGTGACTGTGCTCTCTGTAATCCTGAGGCTGAAATAGTTAAAGCCTTATATCCAGGCTGTTGAGGCCCGGCCTCTCACTGAACATCTCCAGCGGGGCGGTCAGCATGAACCTGCCCTCCGCTATCTCCTGCCGGAGCGTCTCTGCAATATCTCTCGCCACCTTCACGCTGGAGAGCGGGGCGGTACGTATCTTTTTCCCGTTAAGGGCTATCTCACCACCGAACAGGCTCTGGTAGTCGGCACGGCCCAGGATGGGGTGCTCAGGTAAGCCGTAATCGATTATGTTGGTCTCTATCTGGCTGTTGCGTATCATCACCCTGCGGGCCATATCCTCGTCGAGCACCGGGATGGGGATTCCTACCCCCACGAAGATGGAGACACCATATTTCTCAAAATAGGCAGCCCTGATAAAGCGGGTACTCATCTCCTTTGCATTGCCTATCAGTGTCAGTGTGGCTGCATTGCCGACAGGTATGCCATGCTCATTCTTAGGCTTGCCGGTATTGAACTGTGTGCCGTGCCAGGCCACATAGCCCGTGGTTCCACCAAAAAAGATGCGGGTACCGATACCTATGGTACGCATCTCAGGGTCATTGAGCAGCGGGCTCAGCTCGCCGGAGGTTGAGAAGGTGGCATTGCCGAAGGAGGGGAGCAGTGTACCCATATAGGTGTACTTCATCCTCCTGGTGCTGTTCACCGCCACGTTGTAGTTTTGATAGGCATTGCGCGGGTTGAACATAATCATCTCATTGACCGACTCCCTGTTGATCAGTGTCTTCACCTCGGTACGCGGGTAGCAGTCGGTACCCTTGGCAGAGGCCTGCAGCAGTATATCCTTCCCGGCGATCAGCTCCTCGATGATATGTGCCCCGCCATACTGGTCGTGCGGCAGGGCTGTCTCGGTGGCGCCGATATATGCATCAACGGCAGCTATACCTGCAAAGACCGGTACGTTGTTCAGGGTGATACGCTCCATCCGCATAGGCGGATCAGTATGACCGAAGTTTATAAACATGCCCGACGAGCACATAGGCCCGAAGGTGCCGGTGGTGACCACATCAACCCTCTCTGCTATCTCAGCCGGTGATGATTCACGCCCCATGGCTGCAACCTGCCCGGCAGTCAGAACGACAGCCTCTCTCCTGCGAATCTTCTCATTGATCTCCTCAATGGTGCGTTTCTTCGACATAACAAATTTTTAAAGTAACTTTATCGAAAGTTGAAATAAACTCCAAAGATATGGTTAGATCGCTTATCCTCACAGCAATTTCCGTAATTCTTTTCTCTGCATGCTCCTATGAGAATGATCCTGACATTGATGTGATCTCTTTAAATATCAGATATGATAATCCGAATGACGGAATCAATGTCTGGTCTAACCGTGCCCCGATCGTTGCACGGTTCATCAATGACCGTATACCTGACCTGCTGGGGATGCAGGAGGTGTTATGGCATCAGTATCAGTATCTTGACTCAGCCATTGCCGGCTATGGGTCGGTTGCTGCCGGTCGTGCTGACGGGCAACAGAAGGGAGAGGCCTGTCCGGTCTTTTACCGGCTGGGGCGCTTCACCCATCTTGATGATGGCACCTTCTGGCTCTCAGCCACGCCTGAGGTGCCCGGCTCGGTAGGGTGGGGCGCAGCGCTGACACGTATCTCCACGTGGGTTAAGCTTTATGACAAGGTGACCTATGATACCCTCCTCTTTTTCAATACCCACTTCGACCATATAAGCGACTCAGCCAGGGTGATGAGCTCAGGGGTGCTACTGGAGAGGGTCAGGCAGCTGGCAGGCGGTAACCGCTTTATTGTTACCGGCGACTTCAACGCTTTGCCCGGGAGCCTGGCCATAGCGAAGATGAAGGAGGGAGAGTTTGCCGTTGATGCATACACCACCTCCCTGACACCTCCCGTGGGTGAGGCCGGCAGCTTCAACAACTGGACGGATGAGCAGGGTGAGGAACGGATAGATTACATCTGGGTACGTAAGGGGATGAAGGTTTTTGCACATGAGACGCTGAAGGTGACAGAGGATGACATCTTTATATCAGACCACTGGCCGGTGATGGCGAGGGTGGGGTATAAATAGTTGCCGGTGACCGTCAAAGTGTCAATCTGAATATGTGCCATGAACAGGGTTCCCAGTCTTCTTCTCTGGTCTCTGCCACTACTGCTGATACTGTCTATCCTGCTCTTTCCTGTTATGGTCAAAAGGAGCATGTCTCCTGCGGCAACCGGGCTGCTTGTCACCGGTGTCTATGCTCTGCGTGACAGTTATGTCAACAGTTACCTGGTCAGTACCGGCGATGCGTTTGTGGCTATTGATGCCGGGATCAGTGAGGAGCGGCTAAGGCGTGAGATCTGCAGGCTGGGTATTGATCCGGGCAGTGTGAAGGCGGTATTGCTTACCCACTCTGATCCCGATCATGCCGGCGGGGTGACACTCTTCAGGGAGGCGGCCATCTATCTGCCGGCAACGGAGGAGCAGATGATCAACGGTGAGACACGCAGGATGCCATGGTCAAGGAACAGCCTTGCCGTTACCGGTTATCAGCTTCTGGGAGACACCCTCTTCACCCTTGAAGGGTTAACCATCAGGCCGTTGCCAGCCCCCGGGCATACACCCGGCATGACCTGTTACCAGGTGAATGACACACTGCTCTTCACCGGTGATGCCATAGCACTCCGCAACGGCGCCATCAGACCCTTCCCCCGCTTCCTCAACATGGACAACAGTGCGGCTCGTGAGTCAATGGATATTATTACCGGGCTTGAGGGGGTGCTGCACATCTTTACCGGACATTACGGCCATAGTGATCATTGTAGAACAAATAGATTTTAGTGTTGTTATCCCACTAAAGAGCAATGATATGAAGAGAAGATCTATAGAGAGGGTAATCCCTCCGCCACCGGTTCACTGGGTTGGCGACGGTTTCAGGGTACATGGTTTTATGCCGGGCGTTCAGCCTCTTACAATGGCCAGGATGAGTCCGTTCATACTACTTGACTACAATTCAAACCACTATTTCAGTGCCACCGATAAGCCCAGGGGGGTGGGTGTTCACCCTCACAGCGGCTTCGAGACGGTGACTATAGCCTACAAGGGACGTATTGCCCATCATGACAGCTTCGGCAATGCCGGTGTGATAGGTGAGGGTGACGTGCAGTGGATGACAGCGGCATCGGGCATCCTGCACAAGGAGTATCATGAGAAGGAGTTTGCGAGGGAGGGAGGCCACTTCCACATGGTACAGCTGTGGGTGAACCTGCCGGCAAAGGATAAGATGTCAACCCCGAAATATCAGCCTGTCACCAATGATGAGATGGGCAGGTATCACCTCCATGGTGATCAGGGTATCATCGAGGTGATCGCCGGCAGCTACCGTGATGTTAAGGGGCCTGCCACAACCTTCACCCCGATGGCGCTGATAAATGCCAGGATGAATGCCGGCGGAAAGGCAGAGTTTGAGTTCCCCTCAGAATACAACACGGCAGCACTGGTAATTGAGGGCAGTATCAGGGTGAATGATAGCGAACAGGCGCCGGCTGACCATTTTGTGCTGTTCCGTAATGATGGTGATCACTTCTCAATAGAGGCTGAGGAGGATTCCATAGTTCTCATACTCAGCGGTGAACCGATCAGTGAGCCTATCTCAGCCCATGGTCCGTTCGTGATGAATACCCGTACCGAGATATACCAGGCATTTGAGGATATCGAGAGCGGTAAGTTCGGATATCTCGAAGACTGAGAGGAAGATCCGGAGGAAGACCCCGGGAAAGGTCCGGAAGGAAGATCCGGAGGAAGACCCCGGGAAAGGTCCGGAAGGAAGATCCGGAGGAAGACCCCGGGAAAGGTACGGAAGGAAGATCCGGAAGAAGACTCCGGGAAAGGTCCTGAAGGAAGATCCGGAGGAAAATCCGGGAGAAGATTCAGTTAGAAGCCAGCTGTTTTGTCTTTTTCATGCCGATTGCATAAATTTATGCTGCATTTCCTCTTTTATTGTGCAACATAAATTATTGAGTCATGCTGGTCAAGACATACAGCGCTGCCGTCTTTGGTATTGATGCTGTCACAGTCACTATTGAGGTTGATGTAAGCCGTGGGGTGAGGTATATGCTGGTGGGGCTGCCTGATGCGGCGGTCAGGGAGAGTCAGCAGCGGATAGAGTCGGCACTGCGTGTTGCCGGACTGCGTTGGCCGGGCAGGCAGGTGGTGATAAATATGGCGCCGGCAGACATACGGAAGGAGGGTTCGGCCTATGACCTGCCATTGGCAGTAGGCATCACCGTGGCTGCCGGAATGGTTCCCGGGGAGAGGCTGGAGGGTATGCTGCTCACCGGCGAGCTCTCACTCGACGGAACCCTGAGGCCGGTACGCGGGGTGCTGCCGATGGCTCTCACAGCACGTGAGGCGGGCTTCACCTCAATGATGGTGCCGTCACCCAATGCACCGGAGGCCGCCGTGGTTGACGGGCTGGATATCTACGGTGTCACAAGCCTGACAGAGGTGCTGGCCTTCCTGCGTGGTGAGCACTCACCGGAGCCGGTAAAGATCGACCTGGCAGAACTCTTCAGTCGTGAAGCCAACCTCTATGAGGCTGACTTCTCCGATGTGAGGGGGCAGGAGAATGTAAAGCGTGCACTGGAGGTGGCGGTGGCAGGAGCACACAATGCCATCATGATAGGCCCGCCAGGATCAGGCAAGACCATGCTTGCACGTCGCCTGCCAGGCATACTGCCTCCGCTCACCCTGGCAGAGGCGCTCGAGACCACCAGGATACATTCGGTGGCAGGCCGCAAGGAGAACCATGTTGCGCTGGTGAGCCAGAGACCTTTCCGTACTCCACACCATACCAGCTCTGACATCTCACTCACCGGCGGGGGTGCAGTACCACAGCCCGGGGAGATCAGCCTGGCACATAACGGGATACTCTTTCTTGATGAGCTGCCGGAGTTCCGAAGGAGCGTGCTGGAGGGACTGCGGCAGCCGCTGGAGGAGAGGGTGATAACCATTGCACGGGCACGTATGAGCTGTAGCTTCCCGGCATCATTCATGCTGATAGCCTCGATGAACCCCTGCCCGTGCGGATACCATAACCACCCCGCCAGGGAGTGCAGCTGTCCTCACGGCACGGTGCAGCGCTACCTGAGCCGTATCTCAGGACCGCTGCTGGATCGTATAGATATACATATAGAGGTGGTACCCACTGACTACCAGAAGCTCTCTTCTGAACTGCCGGCTGAAAAATCAACAGAGGTACGTGAGAGGGTGATCAGAGCCAGGGCGCTGCAGCAGGAGCGCTTTGCAGGCAGCGAGGGGATACACTCCAATGCGCAGATGACACCGGCACTGATACGGCGGCACTGCCACCTCGATGAGACCGGCGGCAGACTGCTGAGGGCAGCAATGGAACGGCGAAGGTTGTCGGCAAGAGCCTATGACCGGATATTTAAGGTGGCACGTACCATAGCTGACCTCGACAGCTCAGAGAGCATAAGACCGGAACACCTCTCGGAAGCTATCAATTACAGAAACCTTGACAGGGAGGGGTGGGCAGGCTGAAATTTGCTCTCTACAATAATTTAAAGGGATTATTGACGTTTTACCAAGTGTCGGGAATTGCCACCAAAATATTTCGGAAGAGAAATTTATGGGACTTATTGATAAATTGAGGCATAAGTTAGCAGCAGAGCGTTTGATGTTTGCCTACAGAGGTGAGGTGACAGCTGATAATTCAGTCAGTCTGCTCACCCTGCTGGAGCGTGAGATGGAGTTTTCCGATTTCTCACTGCTTGAACGCAAGCGGCTCTTTATGTTCGCCCTGGAGAACCTCCAGAACATCACCAGGCACGGTGCGGGCAAACGTGAAGATCTTACCTCACTGGTGGTGTACAACAAGAATGCTGAAGGGTATACTATCAGCTCAGGAAACGCACTCAGGAAGAGTGAGGTGAGGGGGCTGAGACGTAACCTGGAGAGGATCAATAGCCTGGAGCCCGACAAGATCAGGGAGGTGTACCGTAGTATGCTGCAAAACTCGGTGGTGGGCAAAAAGGGCGGTGCAGGCCTCGGGCTGATGGAGATGGCACGCAAGACAGGCAACCGGCTTGACTACGATTTTTACCCTATAGATGATAAGTACTCATACTTCATTCTCAGCAAAACAATAAGTAATGCCGGTGAGGATGAGACACCCCGTGATACCACCAACCAGGCAGGTGATGGAGCCATGACCGGAGAGGTCCCCTTCGACTCCAGGAAGGTGATGCAGATAGAGCGTATGATGAAGTCAAACAATATCTGCCTGATCTGGGGAGGGCCAATGACCTATGAGATTAGCAATGAGCTGCTTAACTTTAGTGAGACTACCATGCGTGAGGCTGAGCTTGAGCAGAATATACACAAGCGTGTCTTTGCCACACTGATTGAGCTGCTACAGAACGTGGCCCAGCATAGTCCGGGCTATGAGGCGGAGAGGCAGTACGGCATACCCATAGCTATCGTCCGGCGGACTGCTGCCTCCTTCATTATCACCTCCGGCAACCTGATCAGGAAGGATGACATGGATCACCTTACCCAGAAGCTGGATATGGTCAACAGGTATGATGAGGAGGGGCTCAAGAAGCTTCTCAAGCTGGCGCTGATGGGTCAGGATATGTCCAAGGTATCCACCGGCTACCTGGGTCTGCTGGAGATGGCACGCCGCTCAGGCAACAGGCTCAGCTATACCTTTGATGAGGTGAACGATGAGTACTCGTACTATTCAGTTACCGTAAGGATCAGGATCAGGGGAGGCGGCTCCTCTCACCGGACAGAGTCAGCGCCGAGCCGTCAAAAGTAGCGTAGCTCTCACTACAGTTGATCCAGTCACCGAGGATGATCATCCGCCGGCCATCTTCATCAATGGTCATTGGCAGGTGCCGGTGGCCGTAGATATAGTATCTGGCCTGACACCCGACGGCAGCCATCTGCCGTGTGTGCCTCACCAGGTTCTCCTTCTCCATACCCATAAAGGGCAGTGACTGCTGCTTACCCAGCCTGCTGTGTCTTGACCACCTCTCTCCGGCAGCCATGCCCCAGCGTGGGTGTAATGATGAGAAGAGGGCACGGGCTGTCCTGTTACGGAAGAATGCGAAGAGCATCTTCTCTCCCACACTTGTGCTGCCCAGCCCCTCACCATGAGCCAGGTAGAAGGGCTCACCACCTATGGTTGTCTCCAGCGGGGCGTGATGTATGGTGACACCACACTCGTCGGCAAGGTAGCCCCTCATCCACATGTCATGATTACCGGTAAAGAGGTGTACCTCAATGCCACTGTCGGTCAGTCTGGAGAGGGAGCCAAGGAACCGTGTAAAGCCCTTCGGTATCACCCTGCTGTACTCCCACCAGAAGTCAAAGATATCGCCCAGCAGCCATAGTGAGCCGGCATCGGCAGCTATCCGGTCAAGCCAGCTCACCACCCGTCGCTCACGCTCATACGGGTCGGTCCCGGCAGCCAGGCCGAGATGAAAGTCAGATGCGAAGTATGCGGTGCTATCTGCCAAGCCGGTTACTGTTTATTGAAGATCTGGTCTAGCCTGATAGTCAGGTTACGTCCCAGAAGATCCTTGTTGATGATGTTGCCCTCAGGGTCATAGAGCAGGTTGGAGGGGAGCCGCGTGATGTTCATCAGTCGCGAGTAGGAGGGGTGGGAGGGGTCAGGCTCCCTGACACTGATCCATGGCAGCTCCTCAAAACGTACCACATTCTTCCAGCGTTGCTCATCCACGTCGAGGCTTACATGAAATATCTCCAGCCCGCGACGGTGGTAGCTCTCATAGAGTGACCGCAGCAGGGGCAGCTCCTCCATCGACTCGGCATGGGTGCTGCTCCAGAATGAGACCAGCACATACTTGCCCTTCAGTGAGGCGACACTCACCATGCGGCCATTGACATCAGGCAGCTCAGGGGTGGTGTTGGTGCCTGGCAGCTCGGAGGCGAGGCTGGCGATACGGTCAAGGTACATCTGGTTCAGCTCACCGGTGACATTCTCCCTGAGAGCCCTGACATGCCGTGAGACGGGATACCTTACTGAGAGCGAGTCTGACACGATCTTCAGGTATTGCAGGTCACGTGGCTGATAGAGAACGTATGTATTTTCGTCAAAACGCTGATAGAGAGCCTGTATGGCAGAGAAGGAGTTGATATTTTCAATTACGAACCTGATGTTGAACTTGCGTTGTGCATCTACCAGGTCACGGAATGCCTGGTCAAGCTCAGGCCCTCGTCCGGTCAGCTCATCGTCAGTGAGGGCTGAGTAGAGCTCCCTGACTGAGTCGAGTGAGAGGGTGGTCTGCTTCAGGTGCTGCTCAAGCATACGTACATCATCTGAGCCGGGTGAGCCCTGAACAGTGTAGTTCATGACCAGCGGTGAGCCGCCCAGCTCAAGCATGATCTTCTCGCCCGGCATCACCTGCAGGCTCACAAACTCACTGTTTGGCAGCCTTACCTGGTAGAACTCAGGGCCATTCACCTGGGTGACAAACCGAAATTTACCCTTTCTGACGGTGGCTGAGTCAACCCTTCTGGTACGGTCTACC
The DNA here is from genome assembly GCA_964537135.1 of uncultured Rikenella sp. Taxonomy (GTDB): domain Bacteria; phylum Bacteroidota; class Bacteroidia; order Bacteroidales; family VadinHA17; genus SR-FBR-E99. Next base: position 110,793 of record CAZHZC010000005.1, on the reverse strand, counting down.
TCTGAGAGGTCAAGATAGACCTTCTCCTCGCCGGGGCGGGTGAGGGTGCCGCTGATGGTTACTCTGTTCTCATTCTTGCAGCCGGCTATCATCATTGCTGCCAGCAGCAGGGAGGCAATCCTTTTCATTACTCTTCTCAATATGCGTTACAAATAAAGTAAAAATCAGGAGAGACTATCCGGTCTACAGCAGCTCTTCCACTTTTTTACGCAGCTCATCACCTCTAAGGTCTGCTGCCACCACCCTCCCTTCGCGGTCAATAAGGAAGCTGGTCGGTATCTCTGTCAGCCCAAACTGCTTCACCACCTCTGAGTCGCGGTAGCGCAGGTCACTGACATGCTTCCAGCGTTCCAGCCGGTCGTTGGTGATCGCTGCCAGCCACTCATCACGGCTGAGGTCAAGAGAGACCTGGAATATGTCAAAGCCACGGCTGTGATAACGCTCCCAGAGCTGTACCAGGTTTGCGTTCTCCTCGCGGCAGGGGGGGCACCATGAGGCCCAGAAGTCAACCAGCACCACCCTGCCCCTCAGTGATGAGAGCTGCTGTGTCACCCCGTCGGGGTCAGGCAGGGTAATGTCGGGAAGCAGCTCACCCCTCAATGGCGCCTCACCGTGCCTCCCGGAGGTGAGCAGCGTGCTGCGCAGCCTGGCGGTGAACTGATGAAGATCGGCCACCAGCCCCGAGCCGGGGTAGAGAGCGTAGAGGGAGGAGTCAACCCTGAAGAAGAGCTCAGGCTCCCTGGCTGCCTCAAAGAGCTGCAGGCCGGGCACCACCTGCTGGTTGAGCAGATAGATCTGTATCATTGATGAGCGGTTCTCATCAAGGAGCGCCAGCGACCGCTCGCGGAAGGCTGAGACGATCTCTGCCGCACGCCGGTCAAGGCTGTCCATGATGAGCGGAAGGCGCGGACTGTCGATACTGTCATTGTAGGTGTCTGTCAGCTGCTGCAGGGATACGATCACCTCATCATGATCATCGCGAAAACGGCGGATAACCTCTGCCTCCTGTGACCCGGTGATCACTGCAGGGCGCGATAGTGAGTGGCGTGAGGCCTCTATCACAATCCTGTCACCCGGCCCGGCAAGCAGCGTCAGATAGTCGTCATCATCAAAGCTGAGCATATAGAATGCGGGCCACCGGGTGGCAGCCCTGAAGGTGAACCGACCGTCACTGCCCGGAATAACCGAGTCCACAGGCTCAAGCAGACCCGGCTTCACCTCACGCAATAACAGGTAGCCGGAAGAGCCGGCACCCTCAATAGTGCCGGTAATGGTGAAACGGTCACCGCGGCAACCTGTAATTAGTGGTAGCAGAATGACCGTTAGAATTGCCAGCCTGAGGAGTGTGGCACCTGGCGTTAAACAAAACCGCGTTATTACGGCAGCTTTTAGATTATACTTCATTGTTCCGAACAATTTCAGCGCTTTCTGGTTCTTTCTCAAGGGTGCAAAGATATCTATTTTTCAGCGCTTTCAGCCATGGCCGGCATTACCGGCAGCAGATAGCAGTCTGATTAATTTTGCTTTTCTTTGTACCAGAGAAATATTGTTATTATTTTAATACTGTGAATTCAACTGCCCCCCTGGCGGTTAAACCTAACTCCTGAAACGATGGGATACATTAAATTTGACAAGGCCCAGGTTGTTAATCTTGAATATTCGCTTAGTCGTGAGATACTACGTAGTAACCGGGCCGGAAGCTACTCATCCACAACCATTGTAGGCTGCAATACCCGCAAGTATCACGGGTGGCTGGTGTGCCCCGTGGAGGCTCTCGGCGGTGAACGGCACCTGTTGCTCTCATCTATTGATCCTACGGTGGTAAGTAACGGACAAAGCTTCAACGCGGGTATACGAAAATATAAAGGAGATTATTACAGTCCGAAAGGACATAAGTATGTTGAAGACTTCGATCTGCAGGATATTCCGGCACTCACCTTCAGGGTGGGCAATGCCATTGTGAGGCAGGAGCGCCTGCTGGTACACTTTGAGCAGCAGCTGCTTGTCAGGTACACCATTGTTGCGGCTGATGAGCCTGTCAGGCTGCAGCTGAGGCCCTTCCTGGCCTTCAGGGAGATACATCAGCTGACACATGCCAATATGTGGGCTAACACACGTACTGAGCCGGTGCCCGGGGGAGTAAAGATAAGCATGTATGAGGGGTTCCCGGAGCTCCACATGCAGGTCTCGCCCAAGGCTGAGTTTGTGCCGGGGCCTGACTGGTACCTGGGTGTTGAATATGTTGAGGAGCAGAATCGCGGGTATGACTTCTCTGAAGACCTCTTTGTGCCCGGCTTCTTTGAGATGACTGTCTGTGAAGGTGATGTGATAGTCTTCTCCGCCTCTACCAGGGAGGAGAAGCCTGCCGGCTTCAAGGCCAAGTTCACCCGTACCATAGCCACCAAGGTGCCGCGCAGCAACTTTCGTAACTGCCTACGTAATGCTGCCCAGCAGTTTATTGACAAGCGTGGCGGTAATACCAATATCATTGCCGGCTATCACTGGTTTGGGTCATGGGGGCGTGACACCTTCATAGCCCTTCCCGGCATAGCTCTCTCACACAATGCGGGCGATCTCTATGCCGAGGTGCTGGATACGCAGGTGCGGCGGATGCAGGGCGGACTCTTCCCCAATATGGGCAGTGATGATAATCCCGCCTTCAACAGCGTGGATGCACCGCTATGGTTCTTCCAGGCACTATGGCATTATGGTCTGCCGCCTGCGGAGGCCTGGAGCCGCTACGGTGAGGCGATGACCAATGTGCTTGATGCCTACCGTAACGGTACCTCCTTCGGGATAGAGATGAAGGAGAACGGACTGATACGTTCAGGGGCGGAAGGGAAGGCGCTGACATGGATGGATGCCGTAGTGAACGGGGTGCCGGTGACACCGCGTGAGGGCTATGCGGTAGAGATAAATGCCTTATGGTACAATGCGGTATGCTTTGCAATTGACTGTGCCCGCGCCGCCAAAAAGAGGAGCTTTGTAAAGAGGTGGGAGAGACTGCCTGAGCTGATCAGCAGATCATTCAATGAGCTCTTCTGGGATGAGGAGCAGGGCTACCTGGCTGACTATGTGAGTGACCAGGGTGAAAGGAATATGCAGGTGAGACCAAACATGGTGATAGCTACTGCACTACCCTACCTGATGCTTACCAGAGACCAGATGAAGGGGATACTCGATATTGCCGACAGGAGGCTGGTGACACCCAGAGGACTGAGGTCACTCTCGCCCGCCGAGGAGGGCTACAGTGGTATCTATTACGGTGATCAGGAGAGACGTGACAGGGCATACCATAACGGTACAGTATGGCCCTGGCTGATAGGCCCGTTCTGTGACGGATGGCTGAAGGTACATGGCGAGGGGGGAGTATCAAAGGTGAGGAAGCTTATCATGGGGTTTGAAGAGACGTTGCGGGAGGCCGGTATCTCAACCGTGTCAGAGATATATGACGGTGACCCGCCACACTCGGCAAGAGGCGCAATATCCCAGGCATGGAGCGTGGGTGAGATATTCAGGATATATAATCTGCTGGAAAAAAACTACCCGGATAATAATATATGATATGCGTGTCCTGATGTTTGGATGGGAATTCCCTCCACATATAGCCGGCGGACTGGGGACAGCCAGTTACGGCCTCACCAGAGGCCTTGCCACTCATCGTGATATCGAGGTTGTATTTGTTGTGCCAAAAGCTTATGGTGATGAAGATCAGAGTATCGTAAAGCTGATAGGAGCCAATAACGTAGATGTCGCCTTCCGAAAGATCAGATACAACTATTTTCAGAAACCGGTAGAGAAGATTGAGGTCTTCTCAAGACTGGTACCATACACCGACCCGGAGGAGTTCTGGAAGATGACCCGTGGTGAGGTGGCTGAGACTGACCTGCTGGTTGAGACAAACAAGCATGGAAGGGTTGAGTTTTCCGGCACCTACGGCCCCACCCTGATGGAGGAGATTTACAAGTACTCGGTGGTGGCACAGGTGATCGCCTCTGAGCAGGAGTTTGATATTATTCATGCACATGACTGGCTGGCCTACCCTGCCGGTATGGCCGCCAAGGCGGTCTCAGGAAAGCCGCTGGTGATACACGTTCATGCCACTGACTTTGACCGTAGCGGCGGGAATGTCAACCCGGTGGTCTATAAGATGGAGAAGGAGGGGATGGATGCGGCTGACAAGATCATTACGGTAAGCAACCTGACACGTGACATTGTAATCAACAAATACCATATTAATCCCGCCAAGGTGGAGACCGTCTACAACGCTGTCGAACCGCTGCACCACTCTGAGCTGGACGTGCCCCCAAGGAATTATGACGACAAGATTGTCACCTTCCTCGGACGGATAACCATGCAGAAAGGACCTGAATACTTTATTGAGGCAGCCAGGCTGGTGCTGAAACGTATGAAGAATACCAGGTTTGTCATGGCCGGCTCGGGTGACATGATGGAACGTATGATGCGACATGCTGCCAGGCTGGGAATAACGGACAGGTTTCACTTTACCGGCTTCCTCAGGGGAAATGATGTCTTCACAATGCTTCGCATGAGTGATGTCTATGTGATGCCGTCAGTATCAGAGCCGTTTGGAATATCTCCCCTGGAAGCGATGCAGTCAAACGTGCCGGTGATCATCAGCAAGCAGAGCGGTGTGGCTGAGGTGCTCACCCATGCGGTGAAGGTCGACTTCTGGGATATAGAGCTGATGGCAGATGCCATCTATGGTATCCTCTCATACCCGGCACTCTCAAGAATGTTTATTATGAATGGCAAGGCAGAGGTAGACAAGCTGAAGTGGGAGAAGGCATCAAGCCATGTAAGGGATATTTACTCAAGGGTTTTGCAACAGACAAGATAATTGATATGAGCACACCACAGAAGAAGGCAATATGCCTCTATTTTCAGGTTCATCAGCCCTTCAGACTGAGGCGGTACCGCTTCTTTGAGATGGGTAATGAGCACTACTACTATGATGACTATATGAATGAGTCAATCCTGCGGCGGGTAGCTGCCAACTGTTATCTGCCGGCCAACAGGTTGATCCTTGACCTGATACGCAGACATAAGGGGCGGTTCAGGGTCACCTTCTCACTGACAGGTATCGTGATTGATCAGCTAAGGCTCTATGCCCCTGAGGTGCTCGACTCATTCAGGGAGCTGGCAGAGACAGGCTGTGTGGAGTTCCTGGCAGAGACCAACTCACATTCGCTCGCCTCACTGGTAGACAGGGAGCGCTATGAGAGGCAGCTTGGGATACACCGTGACAAGATGATTGAGTATATAGGCTATGAGCCCACCTCAATAAGAAATACCGAGCTGATCTACTCCGATGAGATAGGCAGCTGGATGGCTGATATGGGATACAAGGCGGTGGTGACCGAAGGTGCCAGACACATACTGGGCTGGAAGTCACCCAACTATCTCTATTGCAATGCCATTAACCCCAGGCTGAAGGTGCTGCTCAGAAACTATACGCTGAGCGATGATATCGCCTTCCGCTTCTCTGACAAGGGGTGGGCCAGCTACCCGCTGACAGCTGACAAGTATGCCGGTTGGATAAAGGAGCTGGACTCATCGGCTGAGCTGGTAAATATCTTTATGGACTATGAGACCTTTGGTGAGCACCAGAAGAAGGAGACAGGCATATTTGACTTCCTGGAGAACCTGCCCGGCACCATTCTGAAGAAGACACCATTCACCTTTATGACGGTCTCTGAAGTGGCAGACAACTACCATCCGGTATCACTGCTGCAGGTGCCATCACCCATATCGTGGGCTGATGAAGAGAGAGACCTGACTGCCTGGCTGGGAAATGAGCTGCAGACAGCGGCTGCCACCAAGCTCTACAGCATGGCAGAGAGGGTGAGCAGCAGCAATAATGAGCAGCTGTTGCGTGACTGGGTATACCTGCAGTCAAGTGACCACTTTTATTATATGTCAACCAAGTTTTTCTCTGACGGCGCGGTACATGCCTACTTCAACCCATATGAGAACCCATACCAGGCGTTCATGAACTATATGAACGTGTTGAGCGACTTTGAGATAAGACTCAAGGCCCTCTGTCCGGCTGATGTTCATGATGAGGAGATGAGCCGCCTCACGGCAGATATAGAAAAACGTGACCTGGTGATACGTGAGCTGCAGGAGAAGCTGGCAAGGATTGAGGAGCAGAGGAGCATCGGTACGGCAGGCAGAAAGGAGGTGGCAACGAAGAGCGCCGCAACGAAGAGTGCTGCCGCAGCCAAAGGCGCCACAACGAAGAGTGCTGCTGCAGCCAAAGGCGCCACAACAAAGAGCGCCGCAGCAGCCAAAGGCGCAGGAACGAAGAGCGCCGCAGCAGCCAAAGGTGCCACAACCAAGAGCACCGCCGCAGCCAAAGGCGTCACAACCAAGAGTACTGTTGCAGCCAAGGGTGCTGCAACCAAAGGTGCCGGAACAAAGAGCGCCGCTGCAGCACCTGCAACTGCTGCCGGTAAGAAAAAGGTGGTGAAGAGGGCCGACGGTAAAAAGTCGGTAGCAGCAAAATCGATGGCCAAAAAGTCGGTAGCTGCCGGCACCCCGGGCAAGAGGTCAGCACCGGGCCGAATGGCCGGCAGGAAGGGTGCAGTTACCAGGAGGCCTGCCGGGAGATAGCTCTGCCAGCATCTATGTGCCGGCAGATAAAAGGCTTTAATTTCTCACATTAAGTAATTTATGCGCCTTTTGGGCGTATTAAATAAGTATTAACAGATATCATAAGATGAAAGCTGATTTTTTGTTTGAGACAAGCTGGGAGGTGTGCAACAAGGTTGGGGGTATCTATACCGTCATCTCTACAAAGGCACTAAACGTAACTCATGAGTATGGTGACAACTATGTTCTGATCGGTCCGGATGTATGGAGAGATGATGAATCGAACCCGGAGTTCACACCTGATGACACCATGTTCCTGCCCTGGAAGGCAGCAGCAGCACAGGAGGGGCTCATAGTGAAGACCGGCAGGTGGAATATCAAAGGTAATCCGCGTGTCATGCTGATTGACTTCACCCCCTACTTTGGTCAGCAGAATGAGATCTTTGCCCGTTTCTGGGAGACCTATCATCTTGACAGCATATCGGGGCAGTGGGACTATATTGAGCCTGCCCTCTTTGGCTATGCAGCTGCCAAAGTGATTGACAGCTTCACCAACTTCTACCGTGAGTATAACCGTGTTGTGGCGCAGTTCCATGAGTGGATGACAGGAACCGGTATCCTCTACCTCAGGAAGCACTCACCATGGGTGACCACTGCCTTCACCACACATGCCACCATCCTCGGACGCAGTATAGCCGGCAACAACAGGCAGCTCTACAGCCGGCTCAAAGAGTTCAACCCGGTACAGATGGCGCATGACCTCAATATCACCTCCAAGCTCTCACTTGAGAAGCTGAGTGCACAGCAGGCTGACGTCTTTACTGCCGTTAGTGAGATAACCGGTCGTGAGTGTGAGGCGTTCCTTGACAAGAAGCCTGATGTGGTCACACCTAACGGGTTTGAAGACTCATTTGTGCCTGACACCGATAATTACGGGGCAGCACGCAAGGCGGCACGTGACAGGCTGCTGACAGTGGCTGAGGCGCTGCTGGGGTATGACCTGCCGGAAGATACACTGCTCATCTCCACCAGCGGGAGGTATGAGTACCGTAACAAGGGGATAGACCTCTTCCTCTCGTCGCTGGGCGCAATAAACCGTCAGAGTGATACCGGAAGGCCCTGTGTGGCATTCATACTGGTGCCGGCATACCACAAGGGACCGAGACAAGACCTGACAGAGGCGCTGGCAGAGGGCAGACGGCTGACCGAAGGAGAGAGACACCTGACACACGGACTGCACTATGTGCATGATGACCCGGTGATGAAACAGCTGGTGACAGAGGGGCTGAACAACAGTGAGGCCGAAAAGGTGAAGCTGATATTTGTTCCGTCATACCTCAATGGCAATGACGGTATATTTAATATGGAGTATTATGATCTGCTGGCAGGCTTTGATCTGACACTCTACCCCTCTTACTATGAGCCATGGGGCTACACGCCGCTCGAGAGCCTGATGTTCCATGTGCCTACGGTCACCACCAACCTGGCAGGGTTTGGCAAGTGGGTAGAGACCTATTTTGATGAGCCGGGTGACGGGTGCCTGGTGCTCAACCGTACCGACCATAATGACCAGGAGGTGATAGATGGCATGGAGGCCTTTATCAGGAAGTTCATCCTGATGACGCCCGCCGAGGCTGCCGAGGCAAACAGAAAGGCGTGGGAGATATCACGTATAGCCAACTGGAACACCCTCTACAGCTTCTATACAGAGGCATACAAATACGCCCTGGAGAGAAGTGAGGAGAGAAGGGATCAGCCCAGGGAGTATATCAGGCTGCTGGAGTCTGCCGAGGTGCAGACCAGGAAGCCTTTTCAGGTTCCCGTATGGAAAGATATCTATGTGCAGTCAGAGCTGCCGGAGAGGATAGCCTTCCTGAAGGAGCTCTCAACAAACCTGTGGTGGTCATGGAACAGTGATGCCGAATTCCTCTTCCGCCGTATGGACCCCACCCTGTGGGAGGATGTGGGGCACAACCCCAAGAGACTGCTTGAGTCGATAGACTACAAGAGGCTGGTGGTGCTGGCTGATGATGAGGTCTTCCTGAGTGATGCCGACAGGATATACAGGGAGTTTACCGGGTATATGGGAAGAGCTGACAATACCACGCTGCCGTCAGTAGCCTACTTCAGTATGGAGTTTGGGATACATCAGAGCCTGAAGATCTACTCCGGCGGACTGGGGGTGCTGGCGGGTGACTACCTGAAGGAGGCGAGCGACTCCAACGTTAATATAACAGGTATCGGGCTGCTCTACCGCTATGGCTACTTCAGGCAGAAGCTCGGCCCGAAAGGTGAGCAGCAGGCTACCTATGATGCTGTCGACTTCTCACAGATACCTGTGGAGGGGGTGAAAGATGAGAATGGCAACCATGTGACCATCTCACTCACCTGGCCGGGACGGACGGTGCAGGCACGTGTCTGGCTGGCACGGGTAGGTAAGGTGAAGCTCTACCTGCTCGATACTGACTTTGAAGATAACATACCGGAAGACAGGGCCATAACACATTACCTCTACGGCGGCGACTCCGAGAACCGTCTCAAGCAGGAGCTGATACTCGGTATCGGAGGTATGCGTACCCTCATGACGCTGGGCATCAATCCTGACGTGTACCACAGCAATGAGGGCCACTCTGCATTCATCGGGTTTGAGAGGATGCGTCACCTGTTAGAGGTTGAGCACCTCACCTTTGAAGAGTCGCTGGAGATAGTAAGAGCCTCCACACTCTTTACCACACACACGCCGGTACCTGCCGGGCATGATGCCTTTGAGGAGGATCTGCTGAGGAAGTATATCTCACATTACCATACACGCCTCAACATCAGCTGGGACGAGCTGATGGCGCTGGGGCGCTGCCAGGATGACCAGGACCGTAAGTTCAACATGAGCTTCCTGGCTACCAGGCTCTCACAGGAGATGAACGGGGTGAGCCAGCTGCACGGACATGTCTCACGTGGCCTCTTCTCCAAGCTGTGGCCCGCATTCCTGCGTGATGAGCTCTATATCGGACATGTGACCAACGGGGTGCACTACTCAACGTGGGTGGCACCTGAATGGGAGCAGATCTATGAGAAACTGACCGATGAGAGGCACTTTGACCAGTCTGACCGTGAGCAGTGGGCAAAAATATATCAGCTTGATGATGCCAAGGTCTTCGAGACCAAGATGAAGCTTAAGAAACGGCTGTTTGACAATATCAGAAAGAGATTGCAGGGTGAGATGCTCGATCGCCATGTTAGTCCGCGTACACTGATGAACATCAGCTCACACCTTAATGAGAAGGCGCTGACGATAGGGTTTGCCCGGCGGTTTGCAACCTACAAACGTGCCAGCCTGCTCTTCCGTGACCTCGACCGGCTCGACCGGATAGTCAATAACCCTGACAGACCGGTGCAGTTTATCTATGCCGGCAAGGCACATCCGCACGACGGTGGCGGGCAGGACCTGATACGCCGTATCAATGAGATATCGCAGATGCCGCAGTTCACCGGTAAGGTGCTCTTCCTCGAGAACTACGATATGGAGATAGCCAGATATCTGATAAGAGGGGTGGATATATGGCTCAACACACCTACCAGGCCGATGGAGGCCTCAGGTACCAGCGGCGAAAAAGCGGTGATGAACGGAACGATCCATTTCAGTGTGCTTGACGGATGGTGGGTGGAAGGGTATCGTGCATTTGCCGGATGGGCACTGCCAAAGAAGCGTATATACAACAACCAGGAGCTGCAGGATGATGTGGATGCAGAGACCATCTACAATATGCTTCAGTATGAGATCATACCGGCATACTACTCACGTAATGAGGAGGGTGTGCCACTCGAGTGGACCAGCTACATCAAAAATACCATGGTGAAGGTGGCACCTGAGTTTACTACACGTCGTATGCTTAATGACTATATCGACAGGTATTACACAAAACTGTATGCCAGAAGCAGACGTATCACAGCTGACAACTATGCGCTGGCACGTGAGCTGGCTGACTGGAAGAGCAATATCACCAGGCTATGGGATGATATTGAGGTGGTTAAATTTGACGTGAAAGGGCCGGAGAGAAATATCTACCGGTCAGGACACACCTATACCACTGAGATAATCCTCGATATAAAGGATATACCTACTGAGAATGTAGGTGTTGAGCTGGTTATTACACGACTGACAAAGAGGGGTGAGCATATCTTCTATAGCAGCAGGGAGTTCAGGCCCCTGAGCCGCAAAAAGGGAAGAGTGATCTACAGTGTGGACTTCAAGCCTGAGGCGGCCGGCACATTCTTCTATGGGATAAGGATCTTTGCCAATCATCCGGAGCTGCCACACCGACAGGATTTCCCGCTGCTGAGGTGGGTTGACTGACCCGGTACGCGGCAGCCGGCTGAGGCTGATTGACCGGTTTAGCCGGCGCCCTGTTGAGGCTGATTGACCGGTTTAGCCGGTGCCCTGTTGATGCAGATTACCTGAGCCGGCTATGGGTGTCATGCTGAGGCATCCCGGCCGGCTCCGGCTGTTGGTACCCTATAGATCCATTACTGTTTTTGTCTTCTCCAGCTTCAGTACAATGGCTGTTCGTGCAGGGAGATAAAGCCGGAGGTGATGTGGTGCCATGACACCATGGCGCTCACGGTCGGGCTGTGAGTAGTAGCTCTGTGAGCTGTCTATCCGTCCCTGACCGCCATAGAGCTGATCATCGGTATTGAGGATGATGCGGTATTTACCTTTGAGGGGCAGGCCATAGCCGGTAAACGAGACTGAAGGATTGAAGTTCATCACTATGATCAGCTCACCTCTTCTGAAGCTGATGGTCTTGTCATCATTGCTTACCATGACCGGTTCTGCCGGCTGCTGCAGTCCGTACCGTCTGGCTACTGCCACCATCGCCTTGTCAAACTCATTCAGGTGCTTGTATTTAAGCAGCCTGTCGTCAGCCAGGCTCCACTGTCTGCGCGCATACTTGTAGCTCCACTGGTTACCTTCACGCGGAAAGTCTATCCATTCGGGATGGCCAAACTCATTACCCATAAAGTTGAGGTATCCGCCACCGGCGCTCATCAGGGTGAATAGTCTGATCATCTTGTGGAGCGCCATTGCCCTCTCTATGATAATATTTTGGGTGAGGATGCTCATCGACCGGTACATCTCACTGTCGGCCAGCCTGAACATCAGTGTCTTGTCTCCTACCAGGGCCTGGTCATGCGACTCACAGTATGAGATAACCTGCTCCTCCAGGCGGTGTTGGGTCAGCTCATGGAAGAGGTATCCCAGGTCCCACTCCTCATCGTGTACCTCCTTAACCGTCTTTATCCATATGTCAGGCACCCCCATCGCCAGACGGTAGTCAAAGCCGGTACCCCCTGCCGCTACGGGGGCGGCCAGTCCGGGCATGCCACTCATCTCCTCAGCCACCGTGGTGGCATCCGGATTGACCTGGTGTATCAGTTTGTTGGCAAGCGTCAGATAGGTGATGGCATCAATATCCTGGTTGCCGTCAAAATACTGGTCGTACGAGACGAAGTTTGATCCCAGTCCGTGATCATAGTAGATCATGCTGGTGATACCGTCAAACCGGAAGCCGTCAAACCGGTACTCCTCAAGCCAGTACTTGCAGTTTGAGAGCAGCAGGTGGTTCACCTCAGGCTTCCCGTAGTTATAGCATAGTGAGTCCCATGCCGTGTGTTTACGGCGCTCTCCCTCATGAAAATAGAGTCCCGGATTGCCGTCAAGCAGCCCGAGCCCCTCTTCTGTGTTGGTGACGGCATGTGAGTGAATAAGATCCATGATCACCCTGATACCCATACCATGGGCAGTATCTATCAGCTCCCTGAGATCATCAGGTGTGCCGAACCGTGATGAGGGCGCAAAGAGGTTTGAAACGTGGTAGCCAAAAGAGCCGTAGTAGGGGTGCTCCTGTATCGCCATCAGCTGTATGGTGTTGTAACCCAGATAGCCTATACGTGGCAGAACCTCTTCAGTAAACTCACGGTAGCTGCCGGTACGCTCCTCCTCTGTGGCCATGCCTACGTGCGCCTCATAGATGAGGGGTGTCGCCGGGGGCGACGGAGCACCATTCTTCATAATGTATGGTTGCTCAGGATCCCACACCTGGGCTGAAAAGATCTTGGTGACCTCATCCTGTACTGTCCGCCATGTATAGGCAGGAAGGCGTTCCCCCGTACCCCCATCCCACCTCACCCTCATCTTGTAGAGGTCGCCATGTGACAGCATGGAGCTGTCAAACCGCCCTTCCCAGTCACCGCCGCCACTCTTTTTCAGGGCATAGCGCTTATCCTCTCTCCAGCCGGTGAAGGTGCCTATGAGGGTGACTGAGGTGGCATTGGGCAGATGCTCCCTGAAGAGCCAGCCGTCAGCAGTACGGTGAAGGCCATACCAGCGGTGACCGTTGGCATAGTCATTGAGAGTGCTGCCTCCGGTGAAGATCAGCTCACGCGCATCAATATGGTCAAGGCGTGACTCAATAGCCTTGCGGTACTTATCAAGCAAAGAGTCAGTATGGTAGAACCTGTTAGTCATAATAATTGCATCGGTGCACTGCCCTGATAAAGGTATAAATTTTCACTCCATATGGAAATCTACTCTCTTCTTTTTCAGGAGGGAGAAGTGTTGTCAGCGCTCTTCATGAAGGAGAGAGGCAGACAATAATGTTTTTTCAGAAGCTATCTTTCTTATTTTTGATATCTCAAACTGCTTATGGAAGTTCACGACGGATATATCGGACACTCATTCAATAAACCGGTAGTTACCCTGGGAATATTTGACGGCGTGCACCTGGGCCACCGGATGCTTCTCAGTCGTGTTGTCAGGGAGGCTGAGATGAGTGGCTCTGATGCCGTGGCAGTCACCTTTGACCCTCACCCGCGCCTGGTGCTGGAGGGTGACCATGGCAGACTCAGTTTTCTGACAGACCCTGAAGAGAGGAGAGAGCTGATAGCGGGTAGCGGGATAGACCACCTGGTGGTGATACCCTTTACCAGGGAGCTGAGCCGGATGAGTGCAGGCAGCTTCCTCGAAACGGTACTCTGCAGGGAGCTGGGGGCGCTACACCTGGTGACAGGCTATAATCACCACTTCGGATACCGGAATGAGGGCGACAGTGAGACCCTGCTGAGGTGCTCACACGATATGCGGTTCAGGGTGACACGTGAAGAGGCCTATATGTATGAGGGACTGGCAGTCAGCTCATCACGTATCAGGGAGGCGCTGGAGAGGGGTGACCTCAGACAGTCGGCAGCGATGCTGGGATATGACTACCTGATCAGGGGGAGGGTGGTCTCAGGCAAAAAGATAGGGCGTGACATGGGCTTCCCCACAGCCAATATTGTGCCTCTTTATGAGCATAAGCTGGTGCCGGGAACAGGTGTCTATACGGCAGAGGTGACCATTGATGATAACCCTTACAGGCACAAGGCGATGCTCAATATCGGTTACCGGCCCACCATCAGTGATAGTGACGGCAGGCAGACAGTAGAGGTACACCTGATAGGCTTTAGCGGCGACCTGTACGGAAAGGTGCTGACGGTCACCTTCAGGCACTGGCTGCGCGCCGAGCTTAAGTTTGACAATATAGATGCAATGACGAGGCAGCTGGTAAGAGACAGGGAGATGACCCTCTCGCTGCTGAAAGGCTGACAACCATTATCATACCGGCCCATCGCACCGGGCCCCTGCACCGGACCCCTGCACCGGACCCCTGCATTGGACCTCTGCACCGGGCCATGACACCGGTCCATCACACCTACCGTGACTCCGGGCTCTCTCCGGGATACGGCAGCTGTCAGATGAGGCGATCAGCCGGAATGATCACCTCAATTTTTGTTATCTTTGCAATCCGTAAAAAAAAGATCATGTCATTCATAGAAAAAGATCTGCCCTACAGGATCAGGGATATCTCCCTGGCCGATTTCGGCAGGCGTGAGATTGAGATAGCTGAGAAGGAGATGCCGGGACTGCTCTCTATCAGAGGTAAATATTCAGCATCAAAACCTCTCAGGGGAGCCAGGATTACCGGCTCGCTCCATATGACCATACAGACAGCCGTTCTCATAGAGACACTGCATGAGCTGGGCGCTGAGGTGCGGTGGGCCAGCTGTAATATCTTCTCCACACAGGACCATGCTGCTGCAGCCATTGCCGCTGCCGGCATACCGGTCTTTGCCTGGAAGGGCGAGACGCTGGAGGAGTACTGGTGGTGCACGGCTCAGGCACTCTCCTTCCCGGGAGGCAAGGGACCTCACCTGATTGTCGATGACGGTGGTGATGCCTCACTGATGGCTCACCTGGGCTACAAGGCAGAGGGTGACAGCTCACTGCTGGATGTGAAGCCCTCATCTAGGGAGGAGGCGGTAGTCTTTGATACCCTGAAAAAGATACTTGCTGAAGATGGCGACAAGTGGCACCGGACGGTGAAGGAGATGAGAGGTATCTCAGAAGAGACCACCACAGGGGTACACAGGCTCTACCAGATGATGGAGGCGGGGGAGCTGCTGGTGCCGGCAATAAATGTCAATGACTCGGTGACCAAGAGTAAATTTGATAACCTCTATGGCTGCCGTGAGTCACTGGCTGATGGTATAAAAAGGGCTACCGACGTGATGATCGCAGGTAAGGTGGTGGTGGTGTGCGGATATGGCGACGTGGGAAAAGGATCAGCTGCCTCAATGAGATCATACGGTGCCAGGGTGATCGTGACAGAGATAGACCCTATCTGTGCGCTTCAGGCGGCCATGGAGGGCTACGAGGTGAAGAGGGTGGAGGAGACCCTCGATGAGGGTAACATATTTGTTACCGCTACCGGCAACCGTGATGTGATAACCGTTGAGCATATGTCCAGGATGAGAGACCAGGCCATCGTTTGCAATATCGGGCACTTTGACAATGAGATAGAGGTTGATGCACTCAATGAGTATGAGGGAATAGAGAAGATCACCATAAAGCCGCAGGTGGATAAATATATCTTCCCTGACGGACATGCCATCTTCCTGCTGGCCGAGGGGCGGCTGGTAAACCTTGGATGTGCCACCGGGCACCCCTCATTCGTTATGAGTAACTCATTCAGCAACCAGACACTGGCACAGATAGAGCTGTGGACCAAAGAGCACCAGACAGGTGTCTACAGGCTGCCCAAGCACCTTGATGAGGAGGTGGCCAGGCTACACCTGGCACAGCTGGGGGTGAGCCTGACAACGCTTACCCGTGAGCAGGCTGAATATATCGGCGTACCGGCCGGAGGACCCTACAAGCCTGAACACTACAGGTACTGATCACGTACCACAGGTTAGACCGTAGCCGGCAAAAGAGCTACCGGTTCCACACCCTGATGGTATACCCGGAGAAGCTGGTGTGATAGTTCTTCAGCGGGTACCTGCCCGGCCCGTCGTTAGGCTCCATGGGCATCCCGAACGAGCCAAGTGCATAGGTGGTTAAACACCTTGGACAATCGACAAAGATGCCGTCAACATTTACAGCAACACTGACATCATCGGTAGCATAGCAGTGCGGACAGGTACGGTCAAAGGCAGCAAACTCATTGAAATCGATGTTCCCGGTATTGTAAATGATGATACCGTTGCCATCATAGCCGCCGGTACCTATCCCCAGGTGCCGGTGCGATGCAGTGAGAATGGAGCTGTTGCCGGCAGCATTAAAAAGATCATAGAACTCCGGATCGGAATAGGTGATTGTAAAGTCAATCCGAATGTCAGGTATCACATCGTTTTTTTTCCTGTTGCATGCCACTGTCAGCAGCAGAAGAGCCGGAACAATTAAAAAAAGTCTTAAATTTGAACCAAACATGGGCTTCCCTTCGTTTCTGTAAATGTAGCCAATTCTTTTTTTTGTTATACATTGTGAATGAAATGAGGAGGGTATCAGTTTTTTCCAGGTTCTTTCTATTGATCATTATTATGGTGCTGACGGTCGTATCCACCGGCTGCCATACACAGAAATATGCTACCAGGCGGTTTGAGAAGGAGCACTTCGGCAGCTCGCGCAAGAGCGCACCGGCCAGGAAGGGCGGAGCAGACAGGGTGGCGGCCAGGGCGATGAAGGAGCAGGAGAGGAAGGCTGCCCGGCGTGACCGGGAAGATGAGAAGTCGCTGAAGAGCCTCAGGAAACAGCACTACGAGAGGCAGAGCGAAGATACCAGGAGGCGGATGGACGAAAACAAAAAGGTGACCGCCGAACGCTACAAGGCCAGGAGGGAGAAGGAGAGCAGGGAGCAGAGCAAACCACAGATAAACAAGCCACGCCAGCCGGTTGCCGAGAAGAGGAAGCCGGAGAGGGCACAGCGAAAGGACCCGGCAAAACAGCCGGAACTGAAACAGCAGAAGCAGAAGGCCAGGTCAAAGATGATAGATCCGAAGAGACAGCCCAGGCTGAAGCAGCATAAAGTGAAAAAATACTGAATGAGATGGAAGATGTAGGGAGTCTGATTTTTTATATTATTCTGGGCCTGATAGCAGTTATCGGCTCACTGCAGGGTAAGGGAAAGAAAAAGCCCGGTGTGCCGCGGCAGACAACTGCCGGACAGGGCAGTGCCGGCAGAGGTGATGGTGCGGCCAGGGTGCCGGCAGGAGGTGAGCATAGAGCCACTGGCATGCCGGGTGACCTGGCGGGAAGAGAACCTAAGGCTTCTGACATGCCGGGTGACCTGTATGAAGGCAGCTACCGATATGAGGAGACAGCAGCCGGAACGGCCTTTGGCAGGCTCATCAGAGAGAAGAGAGAAAAATCTGTATCGATCTACCAGCAGCCTGATGAGGATGACATAGCAGCGTCGATGAATGCTGCCTTTGCACTGGATGAAACAGGTCACCTCAGTGGGACTGAGCCTGAGACGGAGTGGAGTGAGACAATCGCTGAAATATTTGGAAAAGATGGCGATGAGTTCGACCTGAGAAAGGCAATAGTCTATTCAATGATCCTTGAACGAAAAGAGTACGACTATTGATTACCTGACAATTACAAATGAATAGTAATTTGCTATTTATGAATTAGTTTTTTATATTTGTTCTTTGAAGAGTTCCGGTAATGCCGGGATTCTTCTTATTTTACATATTAGCGAAAATGTCGGAATTTGTATATGTAACGGAAGAGGGGCTCCAGAAGATGAAGGAGGAGCTAGGGCTGCTCCGTAATGAAAGGCCGGCAATGGCGCGGATGATTGCAGAAGCACGTGATAAGGGTGACCTTACTGAGAATGTTGAATATTCCGCTGCCAAAGAGGCACAGGGCATGCTCGAGATGAAGATCGCCCGCCTGGAAGATCAGGTGGCCAGGTCACGTATTATCGACAGCTCCAGAATAAATACAAAAACTATACAGATACTAAACAGGGTAACCATCCGGAACAGGGGTAACAATAGCGTGATGGAGTATCAGCTGGTACCTGAGAGTGAGGCAAACCTCAGGGAGGGTAAGATATCAGCCTCCTCACCCATAGCACAGGGGCTGATGGGCAAAAAGGTGGGTGATGTGGTTGATGTGACGGTACCTGCAGGAGTATTGCAGTTTGAGATTCTTGACATTTCAATGTAACAACGCATGGCATCAGTATTTACACGGATTATCAGGGGTGAGATACCATCATATAAGGTGGCAGAGGATGACCGCTTTATTGCATTCCTGGATATTAGACCCCTCAGGCGGGGACACACACTGGTGGTACCCAAGCGTGAGGTGGACTATATTTTTGACCTTGACGGGGAGACGCTGGCGGGTATGACCCTCTTTGCACAGAAGGTGGCAAGGGCACTGAAGGAGGTGATCGACTGCAACCGTATAGGCGTGGCGGTGCTGGGGCTGGAGGTGCCTCATGCCCATATGCACCTTATACCTATCAACCATGAGGGTGACATGCTCTTCACCAATCCGAGGGTGACCCTCACCGCTGATGAGAGTGCCAGGCTGGCAGAAGAGATAGCTGCCCACGTTAGATAGCTGCTCACGTGAGATAGCCTCTCTGCCATGATAATCTAAACCGGCCTGTGGTGCCGGCACCTCTGCCGCTAATTTTCATTCCATACACATTTCTCATTCCTTTGTTGTAACTTCATGGCAGTTTCTCGCTGTGTGGTGTTTAATGTCATAGATATTGCTGATGACCTGTTGAGCCTTTTCCTGCCCAGGCTCTGCCTGGTTTGTGGTGAGAGCCTGGTAAGAGGTGAGGAGGTGTTGTGCACCGGCTGCCTGCTTGAGATGTCACGTACAGATTTTCACCTGAGACGTGGCAACATGCTTGAGCAGGCTTTCTGGGGCCGCTGTATGGTGGAGAGGGCAGCCGCATTCTCGCTCTATAACCGTGGCAGTCGTATCAGGAAGCTGATACATCAGCTCAAGTATGCCGGCCGGAAGGATATAGGTGTCATGCTGGGAAGGCTCTACGGCTCACTGCTGGCTGAGAGCGGATTCACCGATGGGATGGATGCAATAATTCCGGTGCCACTCGATCCCTCCAGGGAGAGAAAGAGAGGATTTAACCAGAGTCGCTGTATAGCTGACGGAGTGGCCTGTCACTGTCGTTTGCCTGTCAGGGAGGGGGTGCTGGTGAGAAGGGGCAGGTCAGACTCACAGACACACCGGGGCAGGTATGAGCGGTGGGAGAATGTTGAGGGGCTCTTTGTGGTGAAGAGGCCGGCGGAGGTGTCTGGCAGGCACCTGTTGCTGGTAGATGATGTGATAACTACCGGCTCAACCGTGGAGGCGTGTGTCAATGCACTCAGGGATGCCGGATGCGGAGGGGTCAGCGTGGTGGCGCTGGCAGCAGCACAGAAGCTGGTTATCTGACCCTGTCACTGTTCTTTTTCACATAGTCGGCCCAGCTGTTGTACTGCCTGCTCACCACCGGCTTGTTGGCCTGGTAGAAGTGGCAGAGGGCAGCACCCAGGGCGTCGGTAGCATCAAGCATGATCGACTCACCACTGAATGAGAGTATGGTGCCCAGCATGGTGGCTACCTGCTCCTTGCTGGCCTGCCCGCGGCCGGTGATAGACATCTTGATCATTCTGGGGGCATACTCAAAGACTGGCAGGTCACGGTAGAGGGCCGCCGAGATAGCTGCCCCCTGGGCACGGCCCAGCTTAAGCATGCTCTGTATATTCTTACCATAAAAGGGAGCCTCAATGGCCAGCTCATCAGGGTGATACCGGTCAATAAGTGCCAGGGTCTGTTCAAAGATGTCACGTATCTTACTGAAGTGATCATTGCGCTTCCTCAGGTCAATGATACCCAGGGTGATCAGTGAGGGACTCATACCTGTCACACTGATCAGGCCATAGCCGGTGATGGTTGTGCCGGGGTCGATACCCAGTATGATCTTCTCGCCTGACGGAGCGGTCACTGCAGGAACTGTTGTGGCGGTCCGAGGAAGAGCTCAGTGGGCAGCTGAGAGCCCTCCCTCCATACGTCGGTATGACGCACCGGAAGGGTGGGGGCCGACTTCAGTCCCAGGAGCAGGTTGATGGCAGCCTTGAGTGAGGCCTCTTCCGGATCACCAAAGTCATGGGTGATATCATCCTCTGCCAGAACATCAGGCGCTATGCCATCATAGAAACGGCCATTATCATTGGCGTTGAGGTATTCAAAGGTGATAGGAGCAAATACATATGAGTACCTGGGGTTGGGCTGACCGGCGCTAGGAAATGGAAATCCCCACAGGTTCATCCCGGCCGGCTTGCCATGGGTAGTATCTCCCACGAGCCTGACATCAATCCACGGGTCGAGGCTGTTGATGACCACCTCACTGGCAGAGGCGGTACTGCGTGTGGTGATGAAGATCACCCTGTTGAGGCCGAGCGGACTGTCGGTCGGGATAAATTTTTCGGACTCATTCCATTCGGGCCCTATCAGCTGATTGTAGGTGAGCTTGTAGCATACCTTGGAGGTGTCATCAATAGAGATGACCAGGCTGGAGAGCTGCTGGGCAATATTCATGTACCCGCCTGTATTGTACCGCAGGTCAATGATCAGGTCAGTGATATTTTCTGCCTTGAAGAGTGCAAAGGCCTCATTAAGCTCCTGCTCTGAGGGCTCAATGAAGGTCTCAAAGCACAGATAGCCGGTCTTGCCGGTGGGCAGGTCAAACGTGCTGGTGGCTGTCACCGAGTTGATGGTAAAAGAGGCTTTGGTAGAGGAGAAGGTCACCACTCCGCCATCAGGCTTGATAAACCGGAAGCTGTTGGTGATACCGGCAGTGGAGGGACCCATAAGGGTATTATAGGCGTTGCTGTTGCCGGAGATAAAGATAGGTGCCAGGGGGGTGCCGTTGACCTCACTGACAATCCAGCCCCTTCTGACCCCCTGTGGCCACAGGTCTGATCCGTGATAGAGGGTGACAACCCTTACATTGTTGTTATCATCAAGAGCCAGCTGAATACCGTGACCGACGAAGCTGCCCTGCATCGAGGCCATGAAGGCATCATAGTCGGCAACAAAGCTCCAGTGGTCAAGATCCCTGTACCTCAGTACCTCAAGGATCTCTTCGGGCCCGGCGTAGTTGGAGGCCTTCACCGTTGGCATCCTGTCATACCAGAGATAGACATATTTCATCAGGTCATAGAGGCCGTCGCGGGCCATCTCCCTGGAGGTGGGGCCATTATCAGGATCAACCGGATCGGGTTTGCAGGAGTGAAGAAGGGGTATTATCAAAAAGGCAATGAGTACCAGCTTTTTCATAATCACAGTAGTTTACGACAAAAGTAACAAAAATAATGCCCAAAGATTGTCTGGTGACTGATGATCTATTGTAGATAACCTGGCAATGCTTACCGTGCAGCGACTACCGTGCTGTTCTGCCGGCTTGTTCTTACCTGGCTGTGCTTATCTTACTGTCGCCGGAGATCAGCCGGCCGGCCTCTCTCCTCTCCGTTGTGTCCGGTTCTGAAAAATGATGCTGCCGGCTATCAGGAAGAGTCCGATCAGGGTGGTGTAATAGACCGGTTCATCGATGATCAGGTGCAGCAGCAGGAGTGATATGAGCGGAGCGAGGTAGACCAGGTTGCTCACCTTGTCAGTGGTCTCTGCCAGGTGCAGCGCCCTGAGCCAGAGCCAGAAGGTGATACCCATCTCAAACAGTCCACAGTAGGCTGCTGCTGTGACAGACCTCCACTCTGTGCCGAGGCTGAAGGAGCCTGTCAGAGCCATCACAATAATTATATATACCGATCCGAAGAGGAAGTTGGTAAAGAGCTTTACAGCCTCATCACGCAGGTCACGCACGTTGAGCACAAAGTAGAGGGCCCACAGCACGCTGCTCACCAGTGCCAGTGTCACCCCGGCAGGGTCTGACCGGCCCGGCCTCAGGGGGGCTCCCTGTGAGGCTATCAGATAGACACCGGCAAGGCTGATGGCCAGTGTCAGGAAGCTGCGGGCAGGTATCTGCTGCTTCAGCAGCGGTATGGAGAGGAAGACCAGTATTATGGGCCATATCATGTTGATAGGCTGGGCCACCTGACCCGGCAGCCGGCTGTAGGCCGTCAGCAGAATGATATAATAGACAACAGGATTGATCAGTCCCAGCAGGGCAGACCACCCCAGCTCGGCAGCGGTGGTCTTACCCAGCAGGTGCAGCCTGCCGGTGAGGAGCACAATAATAAACAGTACCAGTGTGGATACGATGGTTGTGATACCCACCATGGTCACAACGGGCAGTCCTGCCAGCGCTATCTTGAATGCTGTGGGTATCGTCCCCCAGAGGACGACGGCGATGAGGGCATAGATGTATGCCTTCGTGCTGCTCTTCATCACACTCAGCTGATCAGCTCAAAGCCGGTATAGGGTACCAGTGCTGCAGGTATCCTGATCCCTGTGGGTGTCTGGTTATTCTCAAGCAGGGCAGCCACCACGCGGGGCAGTGCCAGGGCACTGCCGTTGAGTGTATGGCAGAGGGTGGTCTGCTTCCCGCCTCTCTCCCTGAAACGGCACCTGAGGCGGTTGGCCTGAAACGATTCGAAGTTTGAGACAGAGCTCACCTCCAGCCATCGTTGCTGTGCGGCAGACCACACCTCAAAGTCATAGGTGAGGGCTGAGGTGAATGAGATGTCACCGCCACACAGCCTCACGATACGATAGGGCAGCTCAAGCTTCACCAGCAGGCTCTCTATATGCAGGGTCATCTGTTCCAGCGCCTCATATGAGTTGTCCGGGTGTGTGACCTGCACTATCTCCACCTTGTCAAACTGGTGCAGCCGGTTCAGGCCCCTGACGTCAGCGCCCCATGACCCCGCCTCACGCCTGAAGCAGGGGGTATATCCCATGGCACGCAGCGGGAGCTTATCAGCATCGATGATCTCATCACGCCATATATTTGTTATGGGTACCTCGGCAGTAGGTATCAGGTAGAGATTGTCAATACCTATATGGTACATCTGCCCCTCCTTGTCAGGCAGCTGACCGGTGGCGAAGGCTGACTCCTCATTGACAATCACCGGTGTCTCATGCTCACGGTAGCCTGCCCTCTCTCCCTCATCAAGGAAGAAGTTGATGAGTGCCCGCTGCAGCCTGGCACCCCTCCCCTTGTAGAGGGGGAAGCCGGCGCCGGTGATACGCACCCCAAGGTCAAAGTCAATAATATCATATTGCCGTATCAGCTCCCAGTGAGGTGCTGCCCCGTCATGAAGCAGGGGTATGGTGCCTCCGCTGCGTACCACCTCATTGTCATCGGCTCCCTTACCCGGAGGGACAAGCTTATGTGGCAGGTTGGGCAGTGTGATGAGGGCCTCCTCCATCTCACCGGTCACCAGCGTAAGGGCGTCAGCCATCTCCTTCTGTCTCTCCTTCTTGCTGCCGATAGTGCTACGTAATGTTTCGGCATCGCCGGCACGGCCCTCACGCATCAGCTGCCCTATCTCGCGTGAGAGGGTATTGAGCTCAGCCTGTAGCGTCTCACTGCCGGTCTGCAGCTCACGACGGCGCTGATCAAGGGAGAGGATTTTATGCACTGTCTCAGTGGCATCGAAGTTCTTGATCTTCAGTCGTTCAATCACATACTCCGGCGCTTCTCGTAACAGGTTGAGGGTAAGCATATCAAGCGGTTATTTTGTTTTAGGTGGGGTAAAATTAAAATAAAAACTCCTGAAAAGGAATCCTTTCGGCTCTTTTCAGGAGTAGTATGGTATCGTAAGGTTCTCTTACTCTTTTATCGGTTCTACCGATACGTAGGACTTGTTGTCGCGTCTCTTTTTGAATACGACAGTGCCGTCAATAAGTGCAAAGAGGGTATGATCCTTACCTAGGCCTACATTTTCGCCAGGGTTATGTCTGGTACCCCTCTGCCTGACGATAATGTTGCCTGCCTTCACTACCTGTCCGCCAAAAAGCTTGACACCAAGTCGCTTGCTTTCTGACTCGCGGCCGTTACGTGAACTGCCAACACCTTTCTTGTGTGCCATATCGTTTTCTTTTTACTGTTTGTCAGTCTATTCGTTATCCGGACTCTTCTTTGCCGGAGCCTTCTTCGCTGCCGGAGCCTTCTTTGCAGGCTCCTTCTTAGCTGCCGGTGCCTTTTTCGCCGGTGTCTTCTTCACTGCCGGTTTTTCCACTGCGGTTGCTCCCTTTGCCGTTGCACCGGCTGCCGGGCTCTTCTTCGCGGTGCTCTTCTTTTCAGCTGCCACCTTTTCGGTTACCACCTTTTCGGCGGCAGCCTTTTCGGTTGCCACTTTTTCCGTTACTGCCTTCTCAGTGGCTCCCTTTTCGGTTGTCACCTTTCCGGCTGCTGTTGTCACGTCGGTGGTGGTTACCTCATCAGCTGTTTCAGCTGCTGCTCCGGTCCCACTCTTCTGTCCGCTCTTCCTTGTCTCCTCCGGTGCTTTTCCGGAAGCACTGGCGGCTCTCTTTCCTGCGGCACTGCCTGGCAAACCGATCTTCACTATCTCTACCTGGGTGAAGTCCTGGCGGTGCCCGCTCCTCTTCTGGTATCCTTTCCTTCTCTTCTTCTTAAAGACAATCACCTTGTCTCCTCTGACATGTGCTACCACCTTTCCTTCAATCAGGGTATCGGGAATGACCGGCCCGCCTACGGTTATTGCTCCGTCATTGTCAAGAAGGAGGACCTTCTCAAATTCCACATTGTCGCCTTCAGCGGCATCGAGGCGATGAACAAATATTTTTCTGCCCTCTTCCACTTTGAACTGCTGACCGGCAATTTCTACGATTGCGTACATCTCAATCAAATTATATTTCTCCGTGAGGCGGACATGCTCCTCTGTGCATGACACTTCTGCTTGCCCCGGCGGATCTTGGTTTTTCGGACTGCAAAGATATAAAAATTCAGTGATTTGAAAATTAAGATGTAAAAAATATGTTATGGTGCCGATATGTTTCGTGGCGGTGACCCGGCAGAAAATTATTTGGGGGAGGGCGATATAGTTTCATATTCCCTATATTTGTCATATCTGCCTTCGGGCAGCAAAGAGTGTTGTTATGCATAATAAACTTATTCGTCTGAAGGTGATAGGTATCTCATACAGCCAGACCCAGTCGGGCGCCTATGCACTGATACTGGCGGAGGAAAATGGCGAGAGGAGGATACCTATAATCATTGGCGGGTTTGAGGCTCAGGCAATAGTTATCAGGCTTGAGAACCTGGAGCCGCCCAGGCCGCTGACACATGACCTCTTCAAAAGCTTTGCCGAAGCGTGCGGCGTAACCGTTGAGCAGGTGCTGATCAATAAGCTGCGGGAGGGGATATTCTATTCTGAGGTGGTGTGTACTGATGGTGAACGGCGCTTTGTTATTGACTCGCGCACATCGGATGCAGTGGCCCTGGCACTCAGGTTTGAGTGCCCGATATTCATAGAACCACAGATACTTAATGAGGCCGGGATAGTTATGGGAGCCACCACAGGCGAAGAGGAGAAAGAGGGCAGTCCGTCACCGGTAAAGAAGAAGAGCGCTGCAGGTGAGTATGGAACCTACAGTGTTGATGAGCTGAATGAGATGCTGAGTGATGCCATCGGCAGGGAAGACTATGAGCAGGCAGCGGCAGTACGTGATGAGATTGCCAGAAGGAAGGGGCAGGGGTGACAATCAGGTTCGGGGTTAAGTATGAAGCAATATCTTGAGCTGCTCGATCAGGTGCTCAGTAAAGGCACAGAGAAGCCTGACCGTACCGGTACCGGTACCATAAGCACGTTTGGCTGCCATATGCGTTTTGACCTGGCGGAGGGCTTCCCGCTGATGACCACCAAGAAGGTGCACCTCAAGTCTGTCATTCATGAGCTGCTGTGGTTCCTCAGGGGAGACACCAACGTACGTTGGCTCCAGGAGAACGGGGTGAGGATATGGAACGAGTGGGCTGACGATGACGGCAACCTGGGCCCGATTTATGGCTGCCAGTGGCGGTCATGGCCGACAGCCGGCGGAGAGACCATTGACCAGGTGGAGCAGGTGGTAAGGTCACTGAGAGAGCACCCCGACTCACGCAGGCATATTATCTCTGCATGGAATGTAGGTGAGATAGAGAAGATGGCTCTGCCGCCATGTCATATACTGTTTCAGTTTTATGTGGCAGAGGAGAGGCTCTCATGCCAGCTCTATCAGCGCAGCGCCGACATATTCCTCGGCGTACCGTTCAACATAGCCTCCTATGCACTCCTGACGATGATGATGGCTCAGATAACCGGATACCGGCCGGGTGAGTTTATACACACTCTGGGTGATGCACATATCTACCTCAACCATATTGAGCAGGTGAGGCTGCAGCTTACCCGTGAACCGCGCCAACTGCCGGTAATGAAACTCAATCCGCTGGTCAACAATATTTTTGAGTTTAGTTATGATGATTTCACCCTCTCCGGGTATGACCCGCATCCTGCCATCAAGGGTGTGATATCTGTCTGAGAAGGGGTTGAACATGATGGGCACACGATATTTTCCTGAGAAGGGGTTGAGCATGATGGGGTACAAGATATCTGCCTGAGATGAGTTGGGCATGATGAGGCACACGATATTTTCCTGAGATGGGGTTGAGCATGATGGGGTACAAGATATCTGCCTGAGATGAGTTGGGCATGATGAGGCAGACGATATTTTCCTGAGATGGGGTTGGGCAGTATGATGGGGCACAAGATAACAGTAAGAGATGATTACAATTATAGTAGCAACAGACCGCAATAATGGTATAGGGTACAACAACGGCCTGCTGGCACACATACCGGGCGACCTGCGCCGGTTCAGGGATATCACCATGGGCCACTGCCTCATTATGGGTAAGCGTACCTGGGAGTCTCTTCCCAGGAGGCCGCTGCCCGGCAGGGTCAATATTGTGCTGACAGACAATGAGCTTGACTGCTTTGACTGTGCCCTGACAGCGCGTTCACTGGAGGAGTCGTTGCAGATGTGTGAGCCGGGGAAGGAGATATTCATTATTGGAGGAGGCTCGGTCTACCACCAGTTTATGCCACTGGCGGATAGGCTGCTGATCACCCGTATGGATGCTGCCTTCGTGGCTGACACCTTCTTCCCGGAGGTGTCACCTGAGGAGTGGGTGCTGACCGCTGAAGAGCACCATGGAGATGATGCGGCTGACGGATTCAGCTACAGCTACCGGACATACATGAGACGGAAGGTGGAGGGCAACCGACAGGAGAATGATCAGGCGCCGGAACAGAGTGTGGTGCCGGAGCAGTACGGCCGGGAACAGCAGTAAGTGAGAAGCAGAAGGGAAGTCGGCAGTCGCTCTCAGGAGGCCCTGAGTACCTTCATATCGGCACGCCCCAGCTTACGGGATGCATACTCAGAGGTTACGGTAAACTCCTTTATATCTGATGATGGCAGCTCGAACATGGCATCCATCATGATAGCCTCACAGATAGCTCTCAGCCCTCTGGCACCCAGCTTGAACTCTACCGCCTTGTCAACAATATAGTCGAGTGCCTCCGGGGTGAAGTCCAGCTTTATCCCATCCATCTCAAAGAGCTTGATATACTGCTTTGAGATGGCATTCTTCGGTTCGGTCAGGATAGCTTTCAGTGCTTTGCGGTCTAGTGGCGAGAGGTGAGAGAGCACCGGCAGGCGACCCACTATCTCCGGTATGAGCCCATATGCCCGCAGATCCTGAGGGGCTATATATTTGAGCATGTCATCCTGGTCATAGCGGTCGCGCGTCTGGCTGGCTGTATAGCCTACCACCGCGGTGTTAAGCCGGTTGGCAATCTTCTTCTCTATCCCTTCAAAGGCGCCGCCACAGATAAAGAGAATATTCCTGGTATCAACCGGTATCATCTTCTGTTCAGGGTGCTTGCGTCCACCCTGGGGTGGCACGTTCACCACTGATCCTTCCAGCAGCTTGAGCAGCCCCTGCTGCACACCCTCCCCTGACACATCACGGGTGATGGAGGGGTTGTCACCTTTACGTGCTATCTTGTCTATCTCATCGATGAAGATTATACCCTTCTCGGCAGCCTTGACATCATAGTCGGCATTCTGCAGCAGCCTGGTAAGGAGGCTCTCAATATCTTCTCCCACATAGCCTGCTTCGGTAAGCACCGTGGCATCAACAATTGAGAAGGGTACATGCAGCATACGCGCTATGGTACGGGCAAGCAGGGTCTTGCCGGTGCCGGTCTCACCAACCAGGATAATATTGGACTTCTCAATCTCAACGCTATCATTGTCAGGCTTCTGCATCAGCCTCTTGTAGTGGTTGTAGACAGCCACGGAGAGTACTTTCTTGGCACTGTCCTGTCCAATCACATACTGGTCAAGAAACTGCTTGATCTCCTCAGGCCTGGGCAGGGTGATACCATCAAGGTTGAAGCTCGATTTTCCTCCGAGCTCCTCAACCATTATGTTATGTGCCTGCTCTATACAGTGGTCACATATGTGACCTTCCAGGCCTGCAATCAGAAGGTTTGTCTCCTTCTTGGTACGTCCGCAGAATGAGCATTTATCCATCAGGCGGTTACTCTTTCTTGGTTTTTGTCAGCACCTCATCTATCATGCCGTACTCTTTCGCTTCGGCTGAGGTCATCCAGTAGTCACGGTCAGAGTCTTTCTCTACCTTCTCTACTGCATTGTTTGTATGTAGTGCGATAATCTCATAGAGCTCTCTCTTGAGCTTGGATATCTCACGTGCAACAATCTCTATATCAGAAGCCTGTCCCTCTGCGCCACCCATCGGCTGGTGTATCATGATACGTGAGTGCTTCAGTGCCGAGCGTTTCCCTTTGGTGCCGGCAGTAAGCAGAACGGCACCCATGGAGGCTGCCATACCGGTACAGATGGTTGCCACATCAGCAGAGATATACTGCATGGTGTCATAGATGCCCAGTCCGGCATGGACACTGCCACCCGGCGTGTTGAGGTAGATCTGGATATCCTTGCCCGGGTCAGATGAGTCGAGGTAGAGAAGCTGTGCCTGGATGATATTGGCAACGTAGTCATTGATCGGCAGGCCGAGAAAGATGATACGGTCCATCATCAGGCGTGAGAAGACATCCATTGAGGCGACGTTAAGCTGGCGCTCCTCAATGATGGTAGGTGATATATAGCTGTTGGAAACAGATGCATAACGGTGCATGGTCATGCTGCTTATACCGAACCGGTCAGCTGCATATTTATTGAAATCTTTGATATATGACATGATTAACTCTTTAAGTGGATGGTAAATATACGAAATTTCATCCTTCCGGCGTCAGTTGTCTGACAACAGTTTATTAAACTCATCGGGTGTGACGCTCTTGTCGTCTACCTCTACCGTACTGATGATTATATCCAGTATTCTGGTATCAAGCACCTTCTCGGCGATACGGCGGGTCTCCTCCTCCTTGCTGAGGATATTGTTTCGTGCAAATGACTCTACCTGCTCATCACTTATGTGTGTCAGGCCATACTGCATGAACTGCTGCCTGGTGAATACCTTTGCCTCTTCCACTATCTCCTCGTCGGTGATCTTCAGCTCATTATCTTTTGCCACCCTGTTCTTTATCAGCTGCCAGCGCAGGTCATCGCGGAAGTGGCCATAATCGTGTTCTATCTCTTCGGCACTGCTATTCTCATTGGCCTTCAGCAGCCATCTCTTGAGAAACTGGTCTGGCAGTTCAAATGAGGTGTTCTCCAGGGCGAGCCTGCGTGCGTCGGTACGCAGCTTGAACTCTGTCTCACGGTTGAAATAGTCCCTGATCTCACCGGTGATACGCTCTTCAAATGCCTCTGCCGTCTCCACAACCCCCTCACCGTACACCTTATCCCACAGCTCCTGGTTATTCTCTGCCGGCGTGAAGCGTGACACCTCACTGACGGTGATGGTATAGGTGCCATTGACAGCGGGAGCCTCCTCCTTCTCAATCTTCAGCAGCCCGGCAATCTCAAAATCATTGGGGAAGGCGGTGCGGATATCGAAGCTGATGGCATCACCGGCAGCCTTGCCGATGAACTGCTTCTTTATCTCCTCATCCTTGATCACCTCCACCGAGAGGGTGGCCTCCTCATTGACCACCTCGCCCTCTTCATTGGTGATGGCTCCTTTGAGAACATCCTTCTCGTCAGATATTTCCGCCGTGACAAAACCACCATGCCTGCGGGCATAGTTGTCAGCGAAGTCGGCTATTACCGTTGCATCGGGCTCAATAGTGTATCGGGTGAGTGTCTGCTTCCTGTCAAGCGTCATCTCAAACTGAGGGGCCAGGCCCAGCTCAAAGCTGAAGGTGAACGCATCCTGGTTCTCCGGATCGAATGATTGGCCATCATCACTGGGAATAGGGTCTCCAAGTATGTCAATGTTCTCACTCTTAATATATTCCATCAGCTTGCCGGAGACGAGGCTGTTGACCTCATCAATCAGCACTGTGGTGCCATACATCTTCCTGATCAGCTGTATCGGGACGTGGCCCGGACGAAACCCTTTGACGGAGGCACTGCGACGGTAATCCTTCAGCTTCTTCTCAACCTGCTCTTCATAGTCTTCCCTGGCGAGATCTATCCGGACGATTGCATTCAGTGTATCAATGTCTTCTCTGGTAATATTCATTATATGACTCTTTAATCTCAAAAAAAAGTGCCAGCCTGTCAACTGCCCCCGGTTATCAGGGTTGGCAGGCTATCGTGTGCGGATGAAGGGACTCGAACCCCCACGCCCGAAGGCACAAGATCCTAAGTCTTGCTCGGCTACCAATTACGACACATCCGCAAAAAGTGGTGCAAAATTAGCAAATTTTGTTAAGTTGCAAAAGCGGGATAATGATTTTATCTCCTGAGTTCGAAGTTCTTACCAAGGTATACTTTTCTTACCTGCTCATCATCAGCCAGCTGAGCAGCAGTGCCCTGCTTAAGTATCTTTCCTTCAAACAGAAGGTATGCCCTGTCAGTGATTGAGAGGGTCTCATGCACGTTATGGTCAGTGATCAGTATACCTATATTTTTCTCTTTCAGGCTGGAGACGATCATCTGTATATCTTCAACAGCTATGGGGTCAACCCCGGCAAAGGGCTCGTCAAGCAGTATAAAGTTGGGACTCAGGGCGAGAGCACGTGCTATCTCGGTGCGGCGGCGCTCTCCTCCTGAGAGCTGTATGCCGAGGCTTTTGCGTATCGGTGTCAGTCCGAACTCCTCGAGTAGCATCTCCAGCCTCTCACGTCGGACTTCCGGTGTCATATCTGAGAACTCCATAACTGCCATCAGGTTATCCTCTACGCTCAGCTTGCGGAAGACCGATGCCTCCTGTGCCAGGTAGCCTATGCCTAGCCGTGCCCTGCGGTACATGGGGAAGCCGGTGATCTCGGTATCGTCAAGCCATATCTGCCCTGCATTGGGCCTTATCAGTCCTACTATCATATAAAAGGTGGTGGTCTTGCCTGCACCGTTGGGACCCAGCAGCCCCACAATCTCTCCCTGCTCAACCTCAACGGAGACCTGATTGACCACTGCCCTGTTTTTGTAGCGCTTGACTAGATCTGATGTGTGAAGTCTCATAGCCTCAGTTTATCGTTTCATCACTCACCTTCTGGCCGGAAGGACTCTCCGCTGCGGTATCGCCTCCCGCCAGCTCCTGCTCCCTCTTCCTCTCAACCCTGGCAGCTATAAAGATACTCACTTCGTACAACAGCGTAAGCGGAATAGCTACCAGTATCAGGCTGAAGACATCAGGAGGAGTTATGATGGCACCCAGGACCATTATCAGTACAATGGCGTGTCTGCGGTATTTACGCATGAAAGAGGGAGTCAGAACACCTATACGTGCCAGAAAAAATACAATGACAGGCAGCTCGAATACCAGCCCGCCAGCCAGTACCACCGAAGTTATGGTACCTATATATGATGTTATGTTGATCTGGTTGGTGACCAGTGAGCTGACCCGGTAGGAGCCGAGGAAGTTGATGGAGAGGGGCGAGATCAGGTAGTAACCAAAAAGGACACCGGCAAGAAAGAGCAGTGAGGTCATGGTGACCGCACCACGGGCATAGCTCTTCTCCTTATCATAGAGGGCGGGACGGAAAAAAGACCAGAACTCCCAGAAGACATAAGGTATGGCAAGGATCAGTCCGGCCACAAGGGAGATGGTGATATGGGTGGTGAACTGCCCGGCAAGCCTGATGCTTATCAGCTCCACCGGCTCCTGGTTGATACATAATACCGGGGCGTTGACAAGCTCCGCCAGACGGCAGAGAAGCCGGTTGGTGAAGAAGTCAGGGTGGTTGGGAGCCAGGATGATATGGTCAAAGATGATTCCCTTGAAGGAGAAGGCTATAATGGCACCTGCAATAATGGCCAGCAGTGACCTGATAATATGCCAACGCAGCGCCTCGAGATGTTGAAGAAAGGTCATCTCACCGTCACTATCACCGTTGGCTGCTTTTCTCTTCAGGGCCATGAAGGAGTGCTTTTTTAAGCGTGTAAAGATAAGTAAATCTAAGCTCTCATAACAACAGGGGCGGTCAGCCGGCCTCGCTTAATTATCCTTCAGATAAAAAGATTTGATAAATATTGTAATTTAAGTTAAATTTGAGTTAAGGGTAAGATATGAATAAAAGAATACGTACTTTGTTGATACGATTGATTTGTTAACAGAAGGGGAAGGGGAAATATCACATGTACACAGATACTTCTATACATAGTTATCTGAAACGGTATTTCGGATTTGATACTTTCAAGGGCAACCAGGAGCCTATCATTAAGAGTGTTCTTGAAGGTCATGATACGTTTGTGCTTATGCCTACCGGCGGGGGGAAGTCGCTTTGCTACCAGCTCCCGGCCGTGATGCTGGAGGGTACTGCGGTGGTTATCTCGCCGCTGATTGCGCTGATGAAGAACCAGGTTGATGCCATGCGCAACTTCAACACCACTGATGATGTTGCCCATTTTCTCAACTCATCACTTACCAAGGCGGCTATTGCCAGGGTGAAGCAGGATGTGCTTGAGGGTAAGACCAAGCTGCTCTATGTGGCGCCCGAGTCACTCACCAAGGATGAGAACATTGAGTTCCTGAGAAATGCGAAGGTGTCATTCTATGCTGTAGATGAGGCGCACTGTATCTCAGAGTGGGGGCATGACTTCAGACCTGAGTACCGTCGTATAAGGCCCATTATCGATACCATTACCAGGGCGCCGATCATCGCGCTGACCGCCACTGCCACACCCAAGGTGCAGCATGACATACTCAAGAACCTGGGGATCTCAGATGCGCGGCTCTATAAGTCGTCATTCAACCGCCCAAACCTCTACTATGAGGTGAAGGCCAAGCTAGATGCGGTAAAGGAGATAATCAAATATATAAAGAACAACTCCGGCAAGTCGGGTATCATCTACTGCCTCAGCCGTAAAAAAGTTGAGGAGCTGGCCGAGACGCTCAAGGTCAATGATATAAAGGCGCTGCCATACCATGCGGGAATGGATTCGCAGACACGTACGGCCAATCAGGACAAGTTCCTGATGGAGGATGTGGATGTCATTGTGGCCACTATCGCATTTGGTATGGGGATAGATAAGCCTGACGTGCGGTATGTGATACACTATGACATGCCCAAGAGCCTTGAGGGGTATTACCAGGAGACCGGCCGGGCAGGACGCGACGGTGGTGAGGGGAGATGTATAGCCTACTACAGCTATGATGATATTGTCAAGCTTGAGAAGTTTATGCAGGGCAAGCCTATTGCCGAGCAGGAGATAGGAAAGCAGCTGCTGCTTGAGACGGTCTCATATGCGGAGTCGTCAACATGCCGCAGACGTATACTGCTTCACTACTTCGGTGAGGAGTACAGGCAGGATAACTGTGAGGCGTGTGACAACTGCCTCCACCCGAAGACACAGTTTGAAGGGCAGGACTATGTGGTGAGCATGCTTGAGACGGTGCTGGCAGTGAAGGAGAAGCATAAGGCTGACCATATAGCCAGGATACTGGCAGGAACCATGAACTCAGCCATCAAGTCATACAAGCACCATAAGCTTGAGACCTTCGGTATTGAGGAGGAGAAGGATGAGCGGTTCTGGAATATGGTGATACGGCAGGCGCTGATCAATAAGCTTCTTAACAAGGATATTGAGAACTACGGACTGCTGGGACTCACCCCCAAAGGTCACCAGTTTCTGGAGAAACCGGAGAGCTTTATGCTCACTGAAGACCATGACTATACTGAGTCTGAAGATGAGGAGGGCTCTTTTGGCGCCCGCACAGCAGCTGCCGACGAGGAGCTGCTGAGCATTCTGAAGGACCTGAGGAAGAAGATAGCCAAGCAGGCAGGGCAGCCACCATACAATATTTTCCAGGATCCCTCACTCGAGGAGATGGCAATACAGTACCCGGTGACACTGGAGGAGCTGCAGAACATTACCGGGATAGGAGCCGGTAAGGCACAGCGCTATGGCAGTGAGGTGGTGAAGGTTATTGAGAGCTATGTGGCTGACAAGGAGATCATCAGACCACAGGATATGGTGGTGCGGTCAGTGGTCAACAAGTCAGGACTGAAGGTATATATCATTCAGAGTATTGATCGTAAAATGTCGTTTGAAGATATCGCCGATGCCAAGGGTATTGAGTATGATGAGCTGCTGACAGAGATAGAGGCGATCGTTGGCGGCGGCACCAAACTCAATATCGACTACTACCTTGATACCGTGATTGATGAGGACCGCCTTGAGGATATCTACTCATTCTTTATGGAGGAGGCTGAGAGTGGCTCACTCGATGAGGCTATCGATGAGCTGGCAGGCCAGTTTGAAGAGGAGGAGATAAGACTGGTACGGATCAAGGTGCTGGCTGAGGGTAACTGACAGAGTGCCTGATCGTAGGCGCCTGCTATTCTTTCTGGTTGCTGGCGCCTGCCAATATGCGGAGACCTGATATTGTATCTGTTTGAGCGTGACGGCCAGTATGCCTGATCGTAGGCGCCTGCCGGTATTTCTGGTTGCTGGCGCCTGCCGGTATGCCGGGAAGGTGGATAGTGATTGAGCACCGGGCTGCGGTGCTTTTTTATTGCCACCATTCTGGTTGTCGCGCCTGCGGGAGCTGGCTGATTATGGCGGTGGCTGTCAGGTAGAAAGGGTAGATGAGTGCTGAGAGAAGAAACGTCAGCGGGAGGGCTTTGCCGCCCCTTCTGCGCATCTCGCCGGAGACCAGCAGCCAGTCAGGTAACGTCTTCAGGGTGTATAGCGTAACAGCCAGTGGTATGTAGTGTACTGTTATGCATGCTGCCACGGCGGCGGCGGCTACGGCGGCACCTGTTGCCGCCGTCACTGCGGCCAGGGCTACCGTTGCCGGGTCGCGGTAGCAGAGCGTTTTTGAGGCCCAGCGGGCACGCTGCCTGACAAGCTGCCGCAGGGTGGCCGCAGCAGCGGTCTCCGCTGCCGCCGCCGTCCGGTCATCATAGCAGATGGTACCACCTGACTGCTTGATGGCGTGAAGCAGAAACATGTCGTCACCCGAGGGGAGGTCATGCCGCAGCCGGCCGGCATGCTGCAGGTATGAGTCGCGACGGAAAGAGATGCTGGCGGCACTGCCCATCACCGGGTGACCGGCTACGGCAGTCGCTCCGGTCACTGCCTGCAGGGCAGCAAACTCATAGAGACCGAAATTATACCAGAAGCCTTTGCCGGCGGGCTGAAACACCGGTGCCACAACCATCGAGGGTGGCTCCTTTTCAATGGTATATTCCGTCTCTCCGCCGGGAGCCTTTACTGGCGGCAGGTCACTGTACGAAGTTGGCTCTTTTTCAATGGTATATTCCGTCTCTCCGCCGGCGGCCTTCACTGGCGGCAGGTCACCGCCCGGGGGCACCTCCATACGTGTGGTGCTATACCACTCAGCATGTGACCTGACCCACTGCCCGGAGACCCGGCAGTCGGCATCGGTGGTAATGATCACCTCGCCCGTGGCGTTGGCCACTCCATGTCCGGTAGCGCCCTTCTTTCCCCTGAATGGGCTATCTGTCAGTAGCACAGGCATCGGGGAGTTCTCTCTGTCGATAAACTCTTTTACCACTGCCGCTGTCTGGTCGGCAGAGTTGTCATTGACTATGATCACCTCATAGAGCTCATGAGGGTACTCCTGTTGTATGAGACAGTTCAGTAACGGGCTTATCCGGTCTGCCTCGTTGCGGGCTGCCACCACCACACTCACTGCCGGCAGGGTTCTCTCACCGGCAGTGACAGTCGTCTCACGGTCACCAGCCCTGATATCCTCATTATCAGTATGGTTGCCGTCGCTTATGACAGAGTGGCCGCGGCGGTGAGAGCGCCTCCTGTGCCGGGTAAGGATCACCCACAGTGTCAGCATGGTCACTGAATAGATCATTACCGGAACGAGGAGCCACCACATATCAATACTCATCCCACGCCTTGATCTCTATCTCCTCCTCGGTGACGCCACAGAAGGCATGTATGAATGCTGAGGCTAGTCGTGCATTGGTTATGAGCGGAATGTTGTAGTCGACCGCACTGCGCCGTATCTGGTAGTCGTTGTACAGTTCACTGGCAGACAGGTCTTTGGGGATATTTATCACCAGGTCAACCAGCCGCTCCCGTATCAGGCCTACCGTGTTGGGCTCAGCCGTCTCATCAGGCCAGTGAGCCACGGTGGCGGTCACCCCGGCATTGGCCAGGAAGAGCTGGGTGCCACGTGTGGCGTAGAGTTTATAGCCGCGCTGCCCCAGCAGCCTTACCGCCTCCAGCAGGTCAGCCTTCGACTTGGCTGGCCCTGACGATATCAGCACCGCCTTTACCGGCATACGGTAACCTACTGAGTACATGGCTTTGAGGAGCGCCTCATGGAAGCTGTCACCAATACACCCCACCTCACCTGTGGAGGCCATGTCAACCCCCAGCACCGGGTCAGCCTTTGCCAGTCGTGAGAAGCTGAACTGTGATGCCTTGACACCCACATAGTCAAGGTCAAAGACCGACTTGTGGGGCTTCTCCCACGGCACCCCCAGCATCACCCTGGTAGCCAGCTCAGTGAGGTTGACCTTGAGCACCTTCGACACAAACGGCATACTACGGCTCGCCCGCAGGTTACACTCTATCACCTTAATATCATTGTCACGTGCCAGGAACTGCATGTTGAACGGGCCTGAGATATTGAGCTCCTCAGCTATCTGGCGTGAGATACGCTTAATGCGTCGTACCGTCTCAAAGTAGATCTTCTGGGGAGGGAAGACGATGGTGGCATCACCGGAGTGTACACCGGCAAACTCAACGTGCTCACTGATGGCATAGGCAACTATCTCTCCCTCAGAGGCAACAGCATCAATCTCTATCTCCTTGGCATACTCAATAAACTCAGAGACCACCACAGGGTGCTCTTTGGAGACACTGGCAGCCAGCTCGAGGAAGTGTATCAGCTCGGTACTGTTGGAGACCACATTCATTGCGGCACCCGAAAGCACGTATGAGGGACGTATCAGTACCGGGTAGCCTGTATCCTCAATGAACAGCTCTATCTCTTCGAGGCTGCGCAGCTCCTTCCAGCGTGGCTGATCAATACCGAGCGCATCACACATCGATGAGAACTTGTGGCGGTCCTCAGCACGGTCAATCGACTCAGGCGGGGTGCCCAGTATGGGTACACCCTCACGGTGAAGGCGCATAGCGAGATTATTGGGTATCTGTCCACCCATGGCCAGTATGACCCCGCGCGGCGTCTCCAGGTCAATGATATCCATCACCCTCTCAAAGGAGAGCTCATCGAAGTAGAGCCGGTCACACATATCATAGTCGGTACTCACCGTTTCAGGATTGTAATTGATCATCACTCCCCGTAGCCCTTCGCGCCTGATGGTGTTGACCGCATTGACCGAGCACCAGTCAAACTCAACGCTCGACCCGATCCGGTAAGCACCGGAGCCGAGAACAATCACTGACCTCTTGTCATTCTCGTACCAGACATCATGCTCCATACCGCTGTAGGTGAGGTAGAGGTAGTTGGTAACCGCAGGATACTCAGCTGCCATTGTGTCTATCTGCTTGACATAGGGCACGATACCTCTTCGCTTGCGGTGGTGCCGTACCGTGAGCATCGCCTCGCCGATAGTGTCTGTATCAGCCTTCATCACATGCCTGGCAATCTGAAAGTCACTGAAGCCGTTGATCTTGGCATTGAGCAGCTCATGATCGGGAAGGGCCTCCAGTGAGTCGAAGCTCTCAAGCCTCCTCTTGATATTGTTGATATTCTGAAGCTTGTAAAGAAACCACCTGTCGATCTTTGAAAGCTCCCAGATACGGTCTATCTCAAACCCATTCTCCAGTGCCTCGGCTATTGAGAAGATACGCAGGTCGGTAGGCTCAGCCAGCTCCTTCTCTATATCACTGAAGCTGAGGTTACGGTTGCTGACAAAGCCGTGCATACCCAGTCCTGTCATACGCAGACCCTTCTGTATCGCCTCCTCAAAGGTACGCCCTATAGCCATGATCTCTCCCACACTCTTCATACTGCTCCCTATCTCATGAGCCACACCCTGAAACTTGTTGAGGTCCCATCGCGGTATCTTGCAGACAATATAGTCAAGGGCAGGCTCAAAGCAGGCAGTGGTGGACTGTGTGACTGAATTTTTCAGCTGATGAAGGCCATAGCCCAGTGCCAGCTTGGCTGCAACAAATGCCAGGGGGTAGCCGGTAGCCTTGGAGGCGAGGGCGCTGGAGCGCGAGAGACGGGCATTGACCTCAATGACACGGTACTCTTCTGAGCTAGGGTCAAGGGCATACTGAACATTGCACTCACCTATGATACCCACATGACGGATAATCTTCAGGGCAAGCTCCCTAAGCTTGTTATGCTCACTGTGGGTGAGCGTCTGCGAGGGCGCAACAACAATACTCTCACCGGTATGGATCCCCAGCGGATCAAAATTCTCCATATTGCAGACAGCAATACAGTTGTCAAACCGGTCACGCATAACCTCATACTCTATCTCCTTCCACCCCTTGAGTGACTCCTCTACCAGCAGCTGATCTGAGTATGAGAAAGCCCTGGCAGCCATCGTCTCCAGCTCACCGGCATCGGTACAGAAACTGCTTCCCTGTCCGCCCAGCGTATAGGCTGACCTGATGATCACCGGATAGCCCAGCCCCTCAGCAGCAGCAAGAGCATCATCAACAGATGTCACCGCCACACTGCGGGGTGTCTTGACAGAGATCTCATCAAGCTTCCTGACAAAGAGCTCACGGTCTTCAGTGTTCATGATTGCCTCAACAGGAGTGCCAAGAACCTTCACCCCGTACCGGTCAAAAACACCACTGCGATAGAGTGAGGTGCCACAGTTGAGGGCCGTCTGCCCGCCAAAGGCGAGAAGGAGACCGTCAGGACGCTCACGCTCAATAACCTTCTCAACAAAGAGGGGAGTGACAGGAAGGAAGTAGATCTTGTCGGCAATCTTTTCAGAGGTCTGAACAGTGGCGATGTTAGGGTTGATCAGGATGGTGAAGATACCCTCCTCACGGAGAGCCTTGAGAGCCTGTGACCCCGAATAGTCAAACTCACCGGCCTCGCCAATCTTAAGGGCTCCCGAACCCAGCAGCAGCACCTTCTTTATATCATCGTTCATGGTATCGGTTTGGGCAGCTAAAATACAATATTTTGCGGCGCGGATGCTTGACAAAACAAAAAATGCATACATTTGCAGTCATAACGCATAAATATACATAATGAGCAGGGCAAAACGGCTGGCCCTGATCGGCAGGCTGGTCAGGGAGAATGTGATTGTTACGCAGGAGGAGCTGCTTAAATTAATGGAGGGCAAAGGGATAAAGTGTACACAGGCTACGCTCTCCCGCGATTTAAGGCAGCTGGGTATCAGCAGGGGGTTTGATGGCAGCGGTGGTTACCGTTATCTTCATCCCTACCAGGCTGACCCATCCGGTGTAACGTTACCCGGTCATGACGGTGCCTCCATCACTGAGTTGACCTGGGCCAGGGGGCTGCTGCTGATCAGTACTCCTCCGGGATTTGCCTCATCAGTGGCTATCCGGATAGACCAGGCTTCCCGCTATGAGATAGCGGGTACCATTGCCGGTGATGATACCATTCTGCTGATACCTCGTGACAATATCACCAGTGAGGCTGTTGAAGAGTGCCTCAAGTCAATATTTATGCATAACAACTAATTAAACAAGAATCGGAATGAAAAAAGTGATGCTGGCCTATTCAGGGGGGCTTGATACCTCTGTTATTCTTAAGTGGCTTATAAATAAAGGGTATGATGTGGTAGCCTATGTTGCTGATGTAGGTCAGAAGGATGACTTTGATGCTGTCCGTGAGAAGGCTCTCACCATTGGCGCCTCATCAGTTATCATTGATGACCTTAAGCGTGAGTTTGTTACCGATTATATATTTCAGGCGGTGAAGGCCAATGCTGTCTATGAGGGGCGCTATCTCCTCGGCACTGCCCTGGCTCGTCCGCTTATCGCAAAGAAGCAGATTGAGGCGGCCATTGCCCATGGAGCTGACTATGTGGCTCACGGCTCTACCGGCAAGGGAAATGACCAGGTTCGTTTTGAGCTGGCCTACTATGCGCTCAAGCCCGATATCAAGGTTATCTCACCATGGAAGGATCCCGAGTTCCTCTCACAGTTCCAGGGTCGTCCTGATATGATAAGGTATGCCGCCGGCCACCGTATACCGGTGAAGGCCTCTATCTCCAAGCCCTATAGTGAGGATGACAACCTGATGCATATCAGTCATGAGGCTGGCATACTTGAAGATCCGCTCTACAGTGCCGGAAAGGAGATACTGGAGAAGATGGTGATGCCTATGGATGCGCCTGATCATGAGATACATATCTCTGTTACCTTCAAGGATGGCCTTCCGGTCAATGTGACCAACAGGGATGACGGCACCAGCTACAGTGATCCGCTGGAGCTGTTTATCTATCTCAATGAGCTGGGTGGAGCCAATGGTATCGGCCTGCTCGATATGGTTGAGAACAGGTATGTAGGTATAAAGTCAAGGGGTATCTATGAGACCCCGGGAGCCACCATCCTCTATGCCGCACACCGTGATATAGAGGGTATAGCCATGGACCGTGAGGTGATGCGGCTGCGTAATATGCTGGTGCCCCATTTTGCCGAGCTGGTATACAACGGTTTCTGGTTCTCGCCTGAGATGGAGTTCCTGAAGGCGGCCATAGACAAGAGCCAGGAGGTGATAGACGGGGTGGTCAATATCACCCTCTACAAGGGTAACATCATTATAGAGGGACGCGAATCGCCGTCGTCACTCTACAACAAAGAGCTCTCAAGCATGGATATTGAAGGGGGCTTCAACCAGGCTGACAGTCTGGGGTTCATACGTATAAATGCTGTCCGCCTGATGGCTCACCATGCCATTATGGAGGCGAGCAGAAAGAAAGACCCTGAGCATGCGGTTGTGGGATAAGGGTGGTGCTACTGATGAGCAGGTCATCAGCTTCACCTGTGACAGTGACAGGGGCTATGATGTCAGGCTGGCGCCATACGATGTGGCCGGCTCAGCTGCACATGCTGTCATGCTTGTGCGGTGCGGACTGATCAGTGCCGGCGAGGGGGAGGCGCTCCTTGCCGGCCTGCACCAGCTGCTTGAGGAGGTGACACAGAGCGGGTTTACCATAGGTGATCACCATGAAGATATTCATTCATGGGTTGAGAGCAGGTTGCATGAGCTGAAGGGTGCAGTAGCCGGTAAGCTGCATACCGGGCGTTCACGCAATGACCAGGTGCTGACCGCTATCCATCTCTATGCCAGAGATAACGCATACCAGCTGGCCCATCACCTCACCGGGCTGGCAGAGAGGCTGCTGGACCTCAGTGAGAAGCATAGTGATCACCTTATGCCCGGCTTTACGCATATGCAGGCAGCCATGGTGACCTCATTCGGACTATGGTTTGCCTCTTATGCCGAGAGCCTGTGTGATGACCTTCACCAGCTGGCTGCCGCCGCCTCACTGGCTGATGCGTCGCCGCTGGGCACCGCAGCTGGCTATGGCACCTCATTGCCGGTTGACCGTGAGCTGACAGCCTCACTGCTGGGCTTCAGCAGGCTGATAGTCACCTCTCCCTATGCACAGATGAGCAGGGGACGTACCGAGCGTCAGCTGACCGGTGCTGTCGCCTCGGCAGCTGACACTATCGGGAGGCTGGCATCTGATGTGATACTGTTCATGTCACCCGGATACAGGTTTGTCACCCTCTCTGAGCGGTACACCACCGGCTCATCTATCATGCCGCAGAAGAAGAACCCTGACCTCTTTGAGCTGATAAGGGCCCGATGTAAGAGGCTGCAGGCTGTGCCAGGAGAGACAGCACTTATCACCGGCGGACTGCCTCCTGGCTATAACCGTGACTATCAGGAGCTGAAGGCTCTCCTGGCAGATGCCTTTGAGATGATCACTGAGCTGGTGCAGGTGATGAGAGCTGCACTGGAGGGGCTGACTGTCAGAGAAGATATCCTCGGTGATGAGCGGTACAATGATATCTTCTCGGTGGAGGAGGCAAACAGGATGGTGCGGGAGGGGGTACCCTTCCGGGAGGCCTACCGTGAGGTGGCAAAAAAGCAGGGGACCGGATCATTCACCATACCGGCACTCTCTGAATACTCACATACCGGCAGTATCGGTAATCCCGGCACCCGGCTGATCAGAGAGCGGCTCAGGGAGCTGGCCGGTGTCTTCAGTGAAGGCTGCTCACCCGGCGAGCTGTTTGAGAAGATCATAGGATCTCAATAGTACGATACGAGCTGTACCAGGGTCACTTTCCGGCACCTGCCCTGGCCATGCTCTCCATGAAGAGGTCAAATATGAAGCCGGTATCTGCCGGGCCGCCTGAGGCGTCAGGCAGGAACTGTACTGCGAAGAAGGGTTTGGTACGGTGTCTGATACCCTCATTGGTGTTGTCATTCACATTGATGAAGAGCGGCTCCCACCCGGCGGGCAGGCTGTTGTTGTTCACCGCATAGCCGTGATTCTGTGAGGTGATGAACACCCTGTCACTATTGACCATCAGCACCGGCTGGTTATGGCTGCGGTGCCCGTACCTCAGCTTGAAGGTGTCGGCCCCGGCGGCCAGCGCCAGCAGCAGGTTGCCGAGGCTGATACCCATTATCGGACGGTCATCATTGAGTGCCCTCCTCAGGTGATCAATGGTGGTACGGCACATCCTGGGGTCACCCGGACCGTTACTCAGTAGCAGGCCGTCATACTGATCACCGGTAAAGTCATAGTCCCACGGCACCCTGATGATGGTGGTGTCACGTTTCAGCAGGCTCTGTATGATGCTGTACTTCACCCCGCAGTCAACCAGCATGATATGG
The DNA here is from genome assembly GCA_964537135.1 of uncultured Rikenella sp. Lineage (GTDB taxonomy): Bacteria > Bacteroidota > Bacteroidia > Bacteroidales > VadinHA17 > SR-FBR-E99. Next base: position 67,471 of record CAZHZC010000005.1, on the reverse strand, counting down.
TGTTTTCCGCTGCCGTACACCCTCTTGCCGGGTATGCTCACCTCAGCCACCAGGTTGGCCTTGTCACGGTCAAAGAAGGTGGTGGTCATCCCCTCCGGCTCCACCTTACCCAGCAGGGTGCCCTTCTCCCTGATCCTCTTGGTCAGCGCCCTGGTGTCTATGCCAAACAGTCCGGGCACGTTGTATCTGCGCATCCACTCGTCCAGGCTGCTGGCAGCGTTCCAGTGGCTGTACTCAAATGAGTAGTCAGAGACGATCAGTGCTGCGGCATGCACCTTGGCCGGGTCACTGTAGGGGTCATCAGCACCGCCCTCCTCCCTGCCCGGCGCACCGTAGTTACCTACCAGCGGGTAGGTGAGGCACAGTATCTGCCCTTTGTAGGTGGGGTCGGTGAGGTTCTCCGGATAGCCGGTCATGGCGGTGTTGAAGACCACCTCACCGGCAGCAGGCACCACAGCCCCGAATGACCAGCCGCGGTAGGAGGTGCCATCTTCAAGTGTCAGGGTGACACTCACCCTCTCTCTCTTATTCATGATATAGCTTTTAGTGCTGATGATATCTGCCCGAGAGCTCTCTCTACCGTTGACCGCGGGCATGCCAGGTTCATACGCATGAACCCTTCACCTCCGGCGCCAAACCGTGACCCCTCATTCATGCCGACAGCGGCACGCTCAATGAAGAAGCGGCTCAGGGCAGCACCATCCATACCCATCTCACGGCAGTCAAGCCACACCATATAGGTAGCTTCGGGCCTGACAGGCTTTATCTGCGGCATCATGGCAGCACAGTAGTCAACCACCAGGTCAACATTGGCCGCCACATAGTGCATCAGACTGTTGAGCCACCGCCGTCCGTGGGTATAGGCTGCCTCAGAGGCCACATTGCCAAAAATGTTACCCAGGTGTATGTGAAGCCCCTCAAGCCTGTCGCTGAACTTCTCTCTCAGCACCGGGTCAGAGATGATCATTGAGGAGGTGGAGAGCCCTGCAAGGTTGAAGGTCTTGCTGGGGGCCATGCAGGTGACAGTTATTGAGGAGGCCGTCTCAGAGAGTGAGGCGAGCGGCACATGCCTCACCCCGGGAAGGGTGAGGTCAGAGTGTATCTCATCGGAGAGAATGATAATATTGTTTTCATGGCATATATCAGCCAGCTCACGCAGCTCATCACTGCTCCAGGCCCTGCCTACCGGGTTATGCGGGTTGGAGAGGGTAAGCATACGGGTGGCCGGGGTGATAATCTTACGCAGCTGATCAAAATCAAAACGGTACCCGTCGGGTGTCTCACGTAACGGGTTGAAGAGCAGCCTGCGGCCGTGGTCTGTCACTGCACGGTAGAAAGGTGTATAGACCGGTGGCTGAATGATGATCTCATCTCCCGGTGAGGTGTAGGCCAGGGTGCAGATATTGAGGGCAGGCACGACACCCGGACTGAACAGCAGCCAGTCACGCCTTATATCCCAGCCATGCACCTCCGAGAGCCACCTGATGAATGAGCTGAAGTAGCTGTCAGGCCTGAATGAGTACCCCATAATCTCGTGTGACAGCCGCTGACGCAGAGCCTCAATGACGAAGGGGGGAGTCCTGAAATCCATATCAGCTATCCACATCGGAATCACATCACCCCTACCGAAGACCTCGGTGCGCGAGTCATACTTCAGACAGTTACTCTTTTCACGGTCAATGATCTCATCAAAATTGTATTCCGACTCTCTCTCTCTCATGGTATTAAAATTTGTATCTGCCGGATAAGCCGGTAATTAAGCCTGCTAAGTTAACAGAAAATAGTGTTTGAAGATTACCGGCAGCAGGTCCTGCAGCCACTGTTAAGTAAAAATTTAACATTAGAGGCGGGGAATGTTGAATGATATTTAGGTATCATTTTAATAAAAGTCTTACTTTTACCTCTCTAAAGCAAGTAACCCAATTCAAATCTTAAACAGCAGGTATATGAAAAAGAATTTTATGAAGGTACTGATTACAGTTATGATTATCATTGTTGCCGGTGCCTTGTCATGCAAGAACAGGGGTGAGTCAAAAAGTGCTAAACAGCTCTCTCTGCCTGAGCTTAAGGATATGGAGCAGAGGATAGAGGAGAATGTTTATCCGCTGCCCACCTCGGCTGAGGTTATCAAAAGGCTCACTGACCTGGAGCTTGGCTATATTATTGGTGCAACCAATCCGCACACCAGTGCCAGCTCATATGTGGCCAGCTATAACCGGTCAGTCAATCTCGGTATCTATGGGGCTGACCTCAGCTATGTCACTCTCTACAACATGCAGCAGGATGTGCTTGACTACCTCTCGGCCATACGTACCCTGGCACTCGATCTGCACCTGTCGCAGGTATATGATGAGTCACTATATGAACGTATCAAGGTCAACTTTGACAATAAGGATACGCTGGTAACCATACTCACTGACGCCTTTGACAATACCTACGCATACCTGGTTGAGGCGGGGCAGGCCAACCTGGCATTGCTGGTAGTAGGTGGTGCATGGGTGGAAGGCTTCGCCCTCACCCTGGCGGTCTCAGAGCTGGCAGGCCACCTCTCAGGTTTTGAGGCTACCCTGATAGACCAGAAGAGGTCGTTTGACATGTTCGAAGAGATCGCCTCACAGTATAGTGAAGACCTGCTGGTGGCCAGGCTGCTGGAAGCATTACAGCCCATACGTGAGGTGCTTGCTCCCATCACCACCAGCCTTACTATGACGCAGATAGAGAAGATGAAAGAGGTTGCCGTCAAGGTCAGAGCGGAGCTGGTGAAGTAGCAAGAGGCAGAAACAGGAAGACCGCAAGCAGTGATTGCGGTCTTTTTTTAAGGTTATGAGAGAGTCAGTATTACATGCACTGATACACATCTTTGCCATTATCTCTACCGTAAACCCCGGAGGGATCACCCCGAGGGGCAAGAAGATACTGCGTGGCTACCTGCGTCGCTACCTCAACCAGGAGCTCAAGGAGGAGTACTTCAGCCTCTTTGAAGATAACCTCAGGTTCTATGAGCGTGAGCTGAAAGGGGTAGGTGAGGGTGACCTCTCCGATGAGAACTCGCTTATCACCTTTCAGATAACCAATATATGCAGGCAGATACGTAAGGGTCTCTTCCTGGGTGAGAGGATGATCGTATTTCTTCAGCTGCTTGAGTTTGTCTATGAAGATGGTACTCTCTCTGACCAGGAGTCATCAATAATTGAGATCGTCGCCCGTACCTTCAACATCTCTGATGAGGAGAGGGTCAATGCCCATGCGTTTATGCTGGGTACAAGGTTTGACAAGATCACCCCGTCACTCTTCCTCACTGTTGAGGGTGATGATCACGGCCGCCGGGCAGCAGCAAGGTACTCACACTACCATGAGTGGCACCACATGGAGGCACCCGGGCTACAGGGCACCATCTATGTGCTCTGCATAGCCAGTACAGGACATATCCTCTTTATGTATGAGGGGCAGAAGCAGCTCCACTTCAAGGGGCGGAACGTGGTTCCGCTGAGGCCCTACCTGCTTGAGCCGGGCGTAAGTATCAGGGGGCATGGCATGGCTCCTATATACTACACCGCCATCTTCCGTACGTTTATCAGCGGCCGCTTCACCGATGAGATCTTCTTTGAGGGTCATAACATTAAGTATCACTTCAAAGGGTCTGAGAACGGGGTACAGCCCATGAGCTTCAGCGTCAGGTCAGGCAACCTGGTGGGTATTATGGGTGGCAGCGGAGTGGGGAAGAGCACCCTGCTCAATATCCTCAACGGCAAGCTGAGCCCACAGGAGGGTGAGGTCTACATAAACGGTATTGACCTGCACAGTGAGTCGGATGAGCTGGCCGGACTGATAGGTTACGTTCCTCAGGATGACCTGCTTATTGAAGAGCTGACCGTCTATCAGAACCTCTATTACAATGCCCGGCTAACCTTTGGCGACTATGATGATGAGAAGCTGCATGAGGTGGTTGTCTCAATGCTCAGGCAGCTCGATCTCTATGAGCACCGCGACCTGCAGGTGGGTGACCCGCTGACACGTAAGATAAGCGGTGGCCAGCGTAAACGGCTGAATATAGGCCTTGAGCTGATGCGTGAGCCTGCAATATTTTTTGCCGATGAGCCTATCTCCGGCCTGGCATCACATGACTCACTCAACGTGATGGAGCTGCTCAAGGACCAGGCGCTGCAGGGGAGGCTGGTCTTTGTGATCATACACCAGCCCTCATCAGACATATTGAAGATGTTCGACAGGCTCTGGGTGCTCGACAGAGGAGGGTACATGATCTATGACGGTGACCCTGTAGAGGCTATCGTCTACTTCAAGACAGAGACCTCACAGGCCAATGCTGCAGAGAGTGAGTGTCCCAACTGCGGCAATGTGGAGACCGGTGAGATACTTGAGATAGTGGAGGCGAGGGAGGTAGACCCCGATGGGCGGCGGGGTGAGGAGAGACAGGTATCACCTGTGGAGTGGTACCACCGCTACCAGCAGAAGATGGAGCCGGTGATGAGTGACCAGCCGGAGAGGAGACCACTGCCGGTAAGCAACTTCAAGATACCCGGGAGAGCCAGGCAGACGATCACCTTTATCAGGCGTAACCTCTCAAGGAAGTATGCTGACAAGCAGTACCTGGCAATAAGCCTGCTCGAGCCGCCGCTGCTCGCCTTTATCCTGGCATTTGTGTCAAAGTACCTCTCTGACGGTACCTATATCTTCTCAGAGAACAAGAGCTATCCGGTATTTCTTTTTATGAGCGTGGTGGTGGCCCTCTTCCTGGGCCTGATGGTGAGCGCTGAGGAGATCTTTCGTGACCGTAAGATACTGGAGCGTGAGAAATATCTCAATATCAGTCGCGCCAGCTACCTCTTTTCGAAGACCATCTTCCTTTTCGGACTCTCGGCAGTGCAGACCTTCATCTATGTGGTCATCGCACAGCAGATACTGGCGGTAGAGGGTATGATGTGGCGTCACTGGCTCATACTGTTTACCACCTCCTGCTTTGGCAATATGCTGGGACTCAATATCTCTGCCGGTATGAAGAGTGCTATAAGCATCTATATACTGATACCGCTGGTGCTGGTGCCGCAGCTGCTGCTGGGCGGTGCCATGATACGGTTTGATGACCTGCACCACTCACTGACGCGTAAGGTGTACACACCGGTGATAAGTGATGTGATGACCACCCGCTGGGCATATGAGGCCCTTGCCGTAGAGCAGTACCGCTCAAGCAGCTACATGAAGCCCTACTTTGCCACCGAGATGGATATCAGCCACTATAACTGGCTCTCTGCCTTCCTGATACCTGAGCTGAGACGCAAGAGCAGCCAGAGTCTCTTTGCGGCCGGCAAGCCTGAATACCGGTCGCTGTACCGTAACATGCTTGCCAAGCTGGAGGGACATATCACCGAGCTCTCTGACGAGACAGGCCTCGACCCGTCACAGGCGCTGAGGGTGATAAGGCGTGAGCCCTATACGGCTGATGCATCATATATAGTTAATGACTACCTTGACTCACTCTACAGCGTGCTGCGGAGGAGGTACCTGCAGGAGGTGGAGAGGAGGGAGGAGATCACCGCCACACTGACAGCCACCGTCGGCACGGAGGAGCTGGTCAGACGGCGACGGGCCAGCCATAATGAGGAGCTGGCAAACATAGTGCTCAACAATATGGTGCTTAAAAAGATCTATGAGACACCGGAACGTATCATACAGAAGTCTGACCCGGTACTGATGATGCCCTCATCGCGTACAGGCAGGGCACACTTCTATGCACCCTTCAAGAGGGTGGGGCCGCTGACCATAGGCACCATATGGTTCAACCTGGCTGTTATATGGCTCATGAATCTGCTGCTGACAGTGACACTCTATCATAACGTGCTGAAGCAGCTCCTCAACCTGCTCGGAAGGGTAAGGGTACCGGGGTTCGGGCCTGACAGACTGATACCGCCATGGGAGCTGGGAAGGTGAGGCCAAAAAAGCAGCTGGGGCAGCACTTCCTGATCAACAGAGGTATAGCTGCCAGGATAGTTGGCTCACTGGATGGTGCCGGCTGTGACACGGTGCTGGAGGTGGGGCCGGGCACCGGCGCACTGACACACCTGCTGGCAGAGGCAGGGTACCCCAGGCTGACAGTGGTTGAGCTTGACAGGGAGGCGGTTGACTACCTGCAGGAGAGCCTGCCCGCTGGCGTGGAGATTATCAGTGGTGACTTCCTGAAGCTCGACCTGCAGCCGCTGGGTGACAGCATAGCGCTGATAGGCAACTTCCCTTATAACATCTCAAGCCAGATATTCTTCAGGGTGCTGGAGAACCGTGACCGTATCAAAAGGGTGGTGTGTATGATACAGAAGGAGGTGGCCGATCGTATCACGGCACCCCATGGCGGACGTAGCTATGGCATACTGAGTGTTTTGCTGGGGGCATGGTATGATATTGAGTACCTCTTCACGGTCAGCCCCCGCCACTTCTCACCCCCGCCGGCAGTGCAGTCGGCAGTGATAAGGATGAGCCGCAACGGCACCCGGCAGCTCGACTGTGATGAGGAGCTCTTTGTGAAGGTGGTCAAATGCTGCTTTAACCAGCGCCGTAAGATGATACGCAACCCTCTCAGGGCACTGGTGGGTCATGATGCCGGTGAGATGCCCCTGCTGACGCTGAGGGCCGAGCAGCTGCCGGTGAGCGCCTTTGTGGAGCTGACCAACTGGGTGGCAGCCAACAGAAGAGATGATCAGAATGAGTAGCCGATAGCCTCTACCGGGTTCATCCGTGAGGCTGATGAGGCAGGAGCAAAGCCTGCAACAATACCTATGGTGGCAGAGATGATTATACCCATCAGAATATTGCCGGCAGTGAGGTAGATGTTCAGCGAGAAGAGGTAGTTGATAAAGAGTGTACCTATAAAGATGATGATCAGCCCCAGCACGCCGCCGGCGACCGAGAGCAGTACCGACTCAGTCAGGAACTGCTGGAGGATCCACCTGCGCCTCGCCCCCAGGGCCATCTGAATACCTATGATGCTGGTTCGCTCACGTACCGACACGAACATGATATTGGCTATGCCGAAGCCACCCACCAGTATGGCAAAGCCACCTATTATCCACCCTGCCGCATTCATCCCCCTGAAGACAGGCTCCAGGGCGCTGGCTAGCTGGCTGGCGCGGTTGATTGAGAAGTTGTTGCCCTTACCCGGACTGATACGTCGTGCCGCCCTCATGATCATTACCACCTCATCGGAGAGCTGCTCGGCAGCGATCCCCTCACGGCCCCTGATCATAATGGTGGAGTTAAGGAAGGGGTTACGGAAGTTGACAAGCTGCCGGCTGAAGTCAAGGGGAACAATTATTGTCTCATCAAGGCCATTGTCACCCATCCCCCCTTTGCCCTCCTTCCTGAGAACGCCTATCACCTGTGTCTTGTATCTTCCTATGGTGATCTCCTTACCTACCGGTGAGATATTTTCAAACAGGTTTTTTGCCACCTCACTACCCAGTATGGCTACCGGCTTGCCTGCTGATGACTCTGACTGTGTCATGTAGCGTCCCTGCTCAATCTCAAATGACCTCACCTTGTCAAAGTCAAAGGTGGTGGCAAAGATGGTTGTGCCGCTGGCCACGTTACCACGGTACTGTACGGTGGGACTGGCTACCACGTTGTAGCAGAGCGCCTCGGCAGATACCAGCCTCCTGGTAAGTGCATCATAGTCGTCAGTGGAGGGGGGCGGCCAGCGCATCATATCCCACCACTGGATGTTGGCATCAGCTGACCAGGGCCATTTCTGTACGTAGATGGTGTTGTCTCCGAGGGTGGCTATACTCTCCCTGACACTTCTCTGCATCCAGTCGAAGACTGTGAAGACCGAGATGATGGAGACAATACCTATGGTTATGCCAAAGAGGGAGAGGAAGGTGCGAAGTTTGTTGACAACCACCGAGCTGAAGGCGAACATAAAGCTCTCCCTGAACATTCTTAACCACATGACCGGAGTTGAATTTGCATTCAAAGATAGCAAAATATGAGGCGATAAATTCCTGCCAATGATTCTTTGGTTCAATTAACTGATAACATTGACAATCAAAAAAAAGTAGCTATTTTTATCCGTTCGCTTCCGGCGCCGTTTTTATAATCTAACCTTTGGATGATGAGTAATTTACAGATAAGACGTGCCTTTATTTCGGTCTATTGCAAAGAGGGTCTGGAAGATATTGTGCGGAGACTCAATGCGATGGGGGTCTCTATCATCTCTACCGGCGGCACATGGGAGTTTATCAGCTCACTGGGTATAGCAGCCGGCAAGGCTGAGGATCTCACCTCATACCCCTCTATCCTTGGGGGCCGTGTCAAAACACTGCATCCGGCAATTTTTGGTGGTATACTGGCACGTCGCGGTAATGAGTCTGACATAGGTGAGACGGCTCAATACAATATAGGGCTTTTTGACCTGGTGATGGTTGATCTCTATCCATTTGAAGAGACAGTATCATCAGGGGCATCTGCGGGTGATATTATTGAGAAGATAGATATCGGTGGGGTGTCACTCATCAGGGCAGCGGCAAAGAACCATGACGGGGTGCTGGTGGTATCATCGAGGAGGCAGTATGGTGAGCTGCTGCAGCTGCTTGGCAACAACGGCGGCGAGGTGACGGCTGATGACCGCTACCGCTTTGCTGTAGAGGCATTTGCGGTGACATCACATTATGACGCTGCCATCTTCAACTGGTTCAACAGGGGGGGTGAGGTGGCAGCCTTCAGAGAGAGCCATTCCGGGGCACAGAGGCTCAGGTATGGTGAGAACCCACACCAGGGAGGGATCTTCTACGGTGACCTTGACAGCTCGTTTATACAGCTTCATGGCAAGGAGATATCATACAACAACCTGCTCGATATTGATGCTGCAACAGCTCTTATTGATGAGTTTGATGAGACAACCTGTGCGGTGATAAAGCATAACAATGCGTGTGGTGCAGCATCACGCCCTGACCCGGGGCAGGCATGGGAGGCCGCACTGGCATGTGACCCTGTCTCTGCCTTTGGAGGGGTGGTAATAGTTAACCGCACCATTGATGAGGAGGTGGCGGCCGCAATGGACAAGATATTCCTGGAGGTGGTGATAGCACCCCAATATACCCCGGGAGCTGTGGAGATACTGTCATCAAAGAAGAACCGGATAGTGCTGCAGCGAAAGGAGGGAGGCAACAGCAGAGCATCATTCCGGTCTATGTTCGGAGGGGTGCTGTGGCAGGAGAGAGACCATGCCACCGAAGAGGCGGCCGCCATGAGACCGGTGACCGCCAGAGAGCCTGATGAGAGAGAGTACCGTGACCTGGTATTTGCCAATAAGCTGGTGAAGCACAGCCGGTCAAATGCGATTGTGCTGGCCAGGGGGGAGCAGCTCTGCGCCTCAGGTATAGGACAGACATCAAGGATAGATGCACTGAGGCAGGCAATAGAGAAGGCAGGTACATTCGGCTTCTCCCTGGAGGGGGCCGTGATGGCATCAGATGCATTCTTCCCCTTTGCAGACTCGGTGATGGCAGCCGAAAAGGCTGGTATAAGTGCCATTGTACAGCCCGGAGGGTCGGTACGTGATAAGGAATCAATTGATTATTGCAATAAAACAGGGGTTGCAATGGTTTTTACTGGTATAAGGCATTTTAAACATTAACAAGAGAGTGATCAACTAACACAAGTAACAGCTTAAAGGACCTATGGGATTATTTTCATTTCTTTCGTCGGAGGTTTCAATAGACCTTGGCACAGCCAACACAAACATAATATTCAATGACAAGCTAGTTGTTGATGAGCCCTCTATAGTGGCTATTGACCGGAACAGCGGCAAGCTGATCGCCATTGGTGAGAAAGCGCGTCAGATGCATGGCCGGACACATGAGAACATACGGGTTATCAGGCCACTGCGTGACGGGGTCATCGCCGACTTCAATGCTGCCGAGCTGATGATAAGAGGTATGATCAAGATGATCAATTCAGGTCCGAAGATATTCTCTCCGGCACTGAAGATGGTGGTAGGTATCCCCTGTGGCAGTACCGAGGTGGAGATCAGGGCTGTGAGAGACTCATCTGAGCATGCCGGCGGACGTGATGTCTACCTGATTTATGAGCCTATGGCTGCTGCCATAGGTATCGGGCTTGATGTGGAGGCACCGGAAGGGTGTATGGTGGTGGATATTGGCGGTGGCACCACCGAGATAGCGGTCATAGCGCTGGGCGGTATAGTGTGCAACAGGTCAATCAGGGTGGCCGGCGACGGCTTTACTGCAGACATACAGGCCTATATGAGGCATCAGCACAATATCAAGATAGGTGAGAAGACCGCTGAAGATATCAAGATAGCTGTCGGAGCTGCACTCCCTGACATAGAGGAGCCACCTGCCGACTTCGTGGTGCGGGGGCCCAACCTGATGACATCACTCCCGATAGAGATACCCATCTCATACCAGGAGATAGCCTATTGCCTTGACAAGTCACTCACCAAGATAGAGGCCTCAATATTACAGGTGCTCGAGCAGACACCACCAGAGCTCTATGCCGATATTGTCAACAGGGGAGTCTTCCTCGCCGGCGGCGGCGCACTGCTCAGGGGGCTTGACAAGAGGCTCACCGACAAGATAAACATACCGTTCAGGGTGTCGGAAGACCCGTTGCATGCGGTGGTTCGTGGTACCGGTGTGGCGCTGAAGAATGTGGAGAAGTATCCCTTCCTGATGAGATAAAGCCGTTGCATGAATGAGAAGCCTGCTGAACTTTCTGTTCAGGTTTAAAACCCTGATCCTGTTCCTTGTGCTGGAAGGGGTGGCTCTCGTACTGATCTCAACATCACACAACTATCATCAGACAGCCTTCTACCGCCTGTCACGCAACATCACAGGGTTTGTGGCCAGACAGGCCGAAGGGGCGACCAGCTATCTCAGCCTGAGGCAGGTGAACAAGGAGCTGGCAGAAGAGAATGCATGGCTGCGTAACAGGCTGGAGAGGAGCCTGGCAGCACAGACTGACGGACAGCTGCCGGTGACAGACAGCGTTAAGGGGGTACATTTTACCTACCTGAATGCGCGGGTGATCAGTAACTCGGTGAACAAACAGAAGAACTTTATACTCATTGACAGGGGAGCACGTGACGGGGTAACCACCGGTATGGGGGTAGCCTCACCGGCCGGGGTGGCAGGGATAGTGGTGGGTGTGTCACGCAACTACTCAGTGGTGATGTCACTGCTCAATACTGACTTCAGGCTGTCGGCCAGCCTGGCACACAATGACTATTTTGGATCACTGGCATGGGATGGGCTCAACTACCGTTATGCCACCCTCACAGAGATACCGCATCATGTTACTGTACATGAGGGTGACACCATTGTTACCAGTGGCTTCTCGGCAATATTCCCTCCCGGGCTGGTGGCCGGCACCCTCACCGGCGAGCAGAAGAGGGGCGGTGATTTTATCTCGATGAAGGTAGAGCTGTCGGTCGACTTCAAGAAGCTCACCAGTGTATATATAATATCCAACCTTACCAGAGAGGAGAGGGAGGAGCTGGAAAGGGGGGTGGAGTGATGAACAATATACTCAGGTATAGCGGTACCTTTATACTGCTGATGGCATTACAGCTGCTGATCTTCAGTAATATTGAGTTCAGCGGATATGTCAATCCCTATATCTACGTAATGTTTATCCTTATCCTGCCGCTGGCTATACCCTCATGGCTGCTGCTGCTGCTCAGCTTCCTGACAGGCATAGTGATGGATCTCTTCTCCGGCACGCTGGGGCTGCATGCCTTTGCCACCGTCCTGGCCGGCTTTGCACGTCCATGGGTGCTGTCACTCAATGTGGCTACCGAGGCGGCTGAGGGTGAGATCTCACCCTCGGTCCGTAAGAGCGGATTCAGGTGGTTCCTCACCTATACCGTAATAATAGTCTTCCTGCACCACCTGGCACTCTTCTATGTAGAGCTCTTCAGCCTCAGGTACTTCTTTCACACGCTGCTCAGGGTCTTGCTCAGTACGGCAGTGACTACCTTCTTTATACTGCTGTTTGACTCTCTCAGGCCACACCGATAAGGATTAAGAGATGAAAGACCGCTTCTCCAACAGAAGATACTTCATGATAGCCCTGGTGGCAGTGGCCTCACTGATACTTATTGCCAGGCTCTTCTATATACAGATTATTGACAAGACCTACCGTGTCTCAGCAGCCAACAATGCGCTGAGGCCGGTGACACAGTACCCTGCCCGCGGACTGATCTATGACCGCAATGGCAGGCTGATAGTGTACAATCAGGCAGCCTATGACCTGCTGGTGATACCGGTACAGACCAGCACCTTTGACACCCTTAGGTTCAATGAGATACTCGGAATAACCAACGAAGAGTTCAGGGCAAGGATGCGCAGTGCCGTAGCCTATTCACGCAGGGCCCCTTCGGTCTTTATGAAGATGATCTCTTCAGAGACCTATGCACTGCTGCAGGAGGAGCTCTACCGGTTTCCCGGCTTCTATGTACAGGCACGTACCCTGCGTAAGTACACCAGTCCGGTAGCTGCACACATGCTGGGCTATGTGGGTGAGGTAGACAACAGGCTGCTGGCGAAGGAGAGCTACTACAGGTCGGGCGACTATATCGGTGTCAGCGGTATTGAGAAGAGTTATGAGGAGTATCTGCGCGGACGAAAAGGGGTCAACATCTTCCTGGTTGATGTACACAACAATATCAAGGGGTCGTATGCTGATGGCAGGTATGATACCACCGCCATTCCCGGCACCAACCTGTGGAGTACCATAGACCTGCAGCTGCAGGAGTATGGTGAGCACCTGATGGAGGGCAAGAGCGGCTCAATAGTAGCTATCGAGCCTGCCACCGGCGAGATACTGTCGCTGGTATCTGCACCCACATATGACCCGTCACTGCTGGTAGGCAGGATCAGGTCGGAGAACTTCCAGTCACTGCAGGCTGACACTGTCAAGCCTCTGTTTGACAGGGCCCTGATGGCCTCCTATCCGCCAGGCTCCACCTTTAAGATAATGAATGGCCTCATCGGTCTGCAGGAGGAGGTGATCAGGGCCACCACACTCTTCACATGTAATAATGGCTACCGGGCAGGGTCACTCCTTGTGGGCTGCCATTCACACCCGTCGCCGCTCAGCCTGCCGGCAGCAGTGGCGATGTCATGTAATGCCTGGTTCTGTAATGCCTTCCGAAATATTCTGGAGAACCCCAGGTATGAGATTATACAGGATGCCTATGATAAGTGGAGGGAGTACCTGGTGGCGTTTGGGTTTGGCAATAAGCTGGGTATTGATCTGCCCAATGAGCTCTCAGGGTTTGTGCCGCCACGGTCATACTTTGACCGCTTCTATGGTAAAGACCGGTGGAGGGCGCTGACGGTCATCTCACTGGCGATAGGCCAGGGTGAGATAGGAGCCACACCCCTGCAGATGGCCAATATGACGGCAGTGATAGCCAACCGTGGCTCATTCTATATACCTCATGTGATAAAAAAGATAGGTGATGAGGGTGAGGCAGCTCCAATATATACCCAGAAATATATAACCGGAATATCACCTGAGAATTTTGAGCCGATTATTGAGGGGATGGAGGGCGCTGTCAATGGCGGGGCAGGCTCTACAGCACGGGGGGCACGGCTTGACAGTATAATAATATGCGGCAAGACAGGCACGGCACAGAACCCGCATGGCAAAGACCACTCTATCTTCGTTGCCTTCGCACCGAAGGATGATCCGCAGATAGCTATAGCGGTCTATGTTGAGAATGCAGGCTTCGGGTCAACATTTGCTGCTCCGATAGCCAGCCTGATGATAGAGAAGTACCTCACCGGAAAGGTGAGCAGGAGGTACCTGGAAGAGCATGTAAGGAGGTTTGGGAGGGTTGAATGATGCAGAAGGGGAGTAGCATAGTTGAGAAGCTTGACTGGGTAACGGTGATACTGTGGCTGGTGATGATGATCATGGGATGGCTCAATATCTACGCAGCCGTATATAATGAGCAGCATACCAGTATCTTTGACCTGTCACAGCGCTATGGCAAGCAGCTCATATGGATCATCGCGGCACTGGTGGTGGCCATCTTTGTGATGGTGACAGACAATAAGTGGTGGTTCTTCTTTGCCTGGTTCATCTATGGCTTTTTTATCCTCCTGCTGGTGCTGGTGCTCCTCTTTGGCAAGGAGATCAACGGCGCCAGGGCATGGTTTGAGTTTGGGGCATTCAGCATACAGCCATCTGAGTTTGCCAAGTTTGCTACCGGACTGGCACTGGCATCATACCTTCATGCACAGCGGCAGTCGACTGAGGTGAGGGCCATGGTTGCTGCCTCATCAATAGTCATTGCCCCGATGCTCCTTATTGCACTGCAGCCTGACATGGGGTCGGTAGTCATCTATATGGCATTCTTCCTGGTGCTCTATCGTGAGGGGATGAGTATATGGGTCTTTATCACCGCTATCTATGCCATGGCACTCTTCCTGTTTACACTCATACTGGGTGACCTGCCGGTGGCGGTGGCGCTGCTGGTGATGGCAGCAGCAGCCATGCTGATAACCTCCGGATGGCGCCTGACACTCAGGGCTGCCGGCGTGATGGCTGCCGTGGCAGCAGTGACGCTGCTCACCGGCTATTACCTGGCGGGGCTTGAGATGGTGGTGGTGATAGTGGTGACAGTGCTGCTATCAGGTGTTGTCTATGCATGGTACATCTATCGACAGAAGCTGATAGGCCAGATGGTTATTTATGCCTTTCTGCTGGGTGGCCTCCTCTTGCTCTTCACTGTTGACTATGCCTTTGACAATATGCTTAAGCCGCATCAGCAGACACGTATCAATATCATGCTGGGCATGGAGGCTGACCCGTTTGGTGAGGGCTACAACCTTAACCAGTCACTCATATCTATCGGCTCGGGTGAGTTTTCGGGAAAGGGGTACCTCAAGGGCACGCAGACCAAGTTCAAGTTTGTGCCTGAGCAGAGCACCGACTTTATCTTCTGTACCGTGGGTGAGGAGTGGGGCTTTGTAGGCTCAACGGTGGTGATCGGACTGTTTGTGTTCCTGCTGCTGAGGCTGCTGATGATGGCCGAGCGACAACGGACAACCTTTGCCAGGGCCTACGGGTACAGTGTGTTCGGCATCTTCTTCGTCCACTTCTTTATCAACATAGGAATGACCATAGGGGTGCTGCCGGTGATTGGTATCCCGCTGCCATTCTTCAGCTATGGCGGCAGTTCACTATGGGGCTTCACCATACTGCTTTTCGTTTTCCTGAAGCTTGATACCGGGCGCTCAGAGCTGCTGGGCTGACTAGAACGGTGTGCTGATACCCGGTGAGAGCACAATACCAAACTCACTCTCAACGTAGTTGATCAGCTGCGGGAAGAACTCCATGAAATCTTCACCGATAGAGTAGTACTGCTTCTTCCACACCTTCATGGCCCAGCGCGTCTCCTTGGGAAGGGAGGTCATGCTGCTCATTGTTTTCAGCACCCTCTTTATACCGTTACGTGTCTGATAGGTCTCAAGCCAGTTGTCAATAATAAAGAAGGGCATCCTGTCACGAACCGTTTCAGGCAGTATCTCAAAGTTGTTGACCATGGCACGGTAGAAGTTGTAGGTGACACTCTCCAGCGGCCGCCGTGAGAAGAGGTCCCACTCCCTGGTCAGGTAGTGATCATAGAGTATATCAATGATCACGCCTGCATATTTGCGGTAACGGCCTATAAAGTGCAGCTTGCTGCGGTGTACCACCGGATGGCGGTCGGTAAAGGCATCTATATGACGGTGAATAATGATTCCCTTGCGGATCCCCTCCGGGTACCTCAGATAGTCACGCCCTTTCACATAATCGCCAATGTAGTTGCCTATGATAATATTATCAGAGTCGCCTGAGAGGTATATGTGTGCAAGGACGTTCATCCGCCGCAAGTTACTGCAAAGATTCTGCCAATATGCTGAGGTTAAAAATATTAAGCAATCAATTAATCAACAAACCTCCCTGAATTATTAACTTACATATAATCAAATTATTATAGGCGCCTTAAAAGGTTGCGGAAATTGATTAATATCACCTGCGAAATCAGTTACAAATTATAAATTTGTGGGATATCCTGGTCAGGGAGATCCACTGAAGCTTTAAGAGCCATGATTTTTCCGGGTTTTTGACTGCTCCGGGTTATAATTAAAATGTTGCACATTGAGTAATGATGACTATAAATTATTAGGAGGTTTTATGTTAAAAAGAAACGTAATTATTCTTGGAGCCGCAGGCAGGGACTTTCACAATTTCAATACCTGGTTCCGCGACAATGATCTGTACAATGTTGTTGCGTTCACTGCCGCACAGATACCTGATATTGACGGCAGGAAATACCCGGCTGAGCTGGCCGGCAGGCTCTACCCTGATGGTATACCTATCTTTGCAGAGGAGGATCTGCCACGGCTTATCAGGGAGCTTGATGTTACTGACTGTGCTTTCTCATATAGTGATGTCACCTATCAAAAGGTTATGTCACTCGCCTCGGTAATAAATGCGGCAGGAGCCAACTTCCTCCTGCTGAGCTGGAAAGAGACCATGCTGAAAAGCAGCAAGCCGGTGATAGCGGTAGGTGCCGTACGTACCGGCGGAGGAAAAAGTGAGACCTCACGCAGGCTGATCGATGAGTTCAGGAAGCGTGGCATCAGGGTGGTGGCCATAAGACACCCCATGCCTTACGGCAACCTGGTGAAGCAGGCGGTGCAGCGTTTTGAGACCATAGAAGACCTGGCGCGGCATGAGTGCACCATAGAGGAGATGGAGGAGTATGAACCTCATGTAAGACGTGGCACCATCATCTACTCAGGTATCGACTATGAGGCTATCCTGAGAAAGGCTGAGAATGACCCGAAAGGGTGTGATGTGATACTGTGGGATGGCGGAAACAATGACTTCCCATTTATTAAGCCTGACCTGATGATCACCCTGACTGACCCACAGCGGGCAGGTCATGAGACGAGGTACTACCCCGGTGAGATAACCCTCAGGCTGGCTGATGTTGTTATTGTTAACAAGATTGAGAGCGCTGACCTGGATGACCTGTTTGAGGTGAGACGGAATATTGCAAGGCTGAACCCCTCAGCACTCGTTGTTGACGCATGCTCCCCCACCGTGGCTGATAATCCGGAACTGATCAGGGGCAAGAGGGTGCTGGTGATAGAGGAGGGGCCCACAGTGACACATGGCGAGGTGAAGCTGAGCTATGGAGCCTTCACAGCCATGAAGTATGGTGCTGTCGAACTGGTAGACCCCAGGCCCTATGCGGTAGGCAAGCTGAAGAGCACCTTTGAGAATTACCCTGACACCGGGCCGGTGCTTCCCTCAATGGGGTACAGCGCGCAGCAGGTAAAAGATCTGGGTGAGACAATCGAGAACACCCCATGTGACCTGGTGGTGATAGCTACACCCATTGACCTTAAGAGGGTGGTGAAAATCAACAAACCCACCGTTCATGTACGCTATGACCTGCAGGAGATAGGAAAGCCTGACCTGGGTGATGTGGTAGGTGATTTTGCTGAGAAGCATAAGCTGGTCTGACAGCTCCTTTTATATCTTTGTCAGGTTAATCAAATCATTGTAGAAGAGATATGGCTGATGTGACTCTTGTTGGCTCAGGCAGCTGGGCTACTGCCCTGGCTATGGTACTCACCACAAACGGTAAGGAGGTTGCCTGGTATGTTGACAGGCATGAGATATACCGTCACCTGCGCCGGTATCACCAGAACCCTCACTATTTGCGCTCTGTAATATTTGACCCGAGGCTTATCAAACCACTTAATGACATCAATGAGGCGGTGTCGGCATCAGATATTGTGATACTGGTCACCCCCTCAGCCTACCTGAAGGCAGAGCTTGAGGGGCTTGATGACCATCTGCTGCAGGGGCGGCTGGTATGCTCAGGCATAAAAGGGATAGTGCCCGATGACAATACCGTGGTGGGTGAATATGTACACACCCGTTACAATGTACCCTATGACAGTATAGTGATCATCACCGGCCCGAGTCATGCCGAGGAGGTAGCTATGGAGAAGCTTACCTATCTCACCTTCGCCTCACCCGGACTCTCACATGCCAGGCGTGTGGCAGATCTGTTTGCCAACAGGTGGATAGTGACAGTGACCTCACCGGATATCTTTGGGGTAGAGTATGCTGCCGTGATGAAGAATATATATGCTATAGCTGCCGGCATAGCTGACGGGCTGGGCTATGGTGATAACTTTATTGCGGTACTGCTAGCCAATGCAGCAGCAGAGATGAGCCGGTTTGTCAGCTCCCTCTCCTCCGAGAGCAGGGAAATTACCGACTCGCCCTACCTGGGTGACCTGCTGGTTACCGGCTATTCACAGTTCAGCCGTAACAGGAAGCTTGGCAAGCTGATTGGCAAGGGGTACCCGGTAAGCAATGCGCTGCTGGAGATGACCCAGGTGGCTGAGGGATACTTCGCATCAGGCTGTATCAATGAGGTGAAGCAGAGGACCGGGGCTGAGATGCCTATAGCAGATGCTGTATATCGTATACTCTACAGGAATGAGCCGGCTGCCAGGGAGATAAGGAGCCTCTCAAAGAAACTTAAATAGACCATGAAAAGGAGATTTACCGTTAACAGTGACTCAGCCTTGCCGTTTGTTGACCCTGATGAGCTGCAGCGCCTCTCTGTGGCTGCCATAGAGCAGCTGGTGAGCCTGCGGGAGGGCAGCGGCAGGGGTAGTGAGTATACCGGCTGGCTCCGCCTGCCTGACCGGGTGATCAGCCAGACGGCTGCCGTCAAAGCGTGTGCCGACCGTCTGCGCCGGCAGGCACCGGTGACAGTGGTAGTGGGTATAGGAGGTTCATACCTCGGTGCCAGGGCGCTGCTGGAGGCGCTGAGTGACCCGTTCGCCATGCCTGATCACCGGCTGCTGTTTGCGGGTCATACCCTGAGTGAAGATTACCATGCCTCCCTGCTCAGCCACCTTGATGGTACTGATTATAATATTGTGGTAATCTCAAAGAGCGGCACCACCACCGAGCCGGCAGTAGCCTTCCGCATACTGCGTGATCACCTGCGTGACCACCTGCGTGACAAAACGGGTGCCGGCAGCATGAAGCACCATGTGGTGGCAATAACCGATGCCCGTCGTGGTGCGCTGCATGACCTGGCCGTGGCTGAGGGGTATGAGATGTTTGTGATTCCTGATGATGTCGGGGGACGCTACTCGGTGCTCACGCCGGTCGGACTGCTGCCTCTTGCCCTGGCAGGATATGATACTGATGACTTCGTGCAGGGTATGCTCGACATGGCGCTCAGCCTCAGAGAGGGTAATGACACCTCCGCCAACCCTGCACTGACATATGCCGCGGTGCGCAATGCGCTTTACAGGAAGGGATACGGTACGGAGATACTGGTCGGCTATGAGCCCTCACTGCAATACCTGGCGGAGTGGTGGAAACAGCTCTATGGCGAGAGTGAGGGTAAGGAGGGCAAGGGTATCTTTCCCGCATCGGTATCATTCACCACCGATCTGCACTCTATGGGGCAGTATATACAGGAGGGTGTGCGCCATATCTACGAGACTGTGATACATGTGGAGGAGTCGCACAGCAGACTGACAGTACCATCATCATCTGACAACTCTGATGGTATCGGCTTTCTTGCCGGCAGGCGGCTGACAGCGGTGAACCACATGGCAGAGGCAGGCACACGGCTGGCTCATGTTGACGGTGGGGTGCCGGTGATACAGATCTCTGTTGAGAAGATTGATGAGTACTCCCTGGGACAGCTGATCTACTTCTTTGAGCTGGCCTGCGCCGTCAGTGGTTACCTGCTGGGTGTCAATCCGTTTGACCAGCCCGGGGTGGAGTCATACAAAAACAATATGTTCGCCCTGCTGGGTAAGCCCGGATTTGAGGCTGAGCGCATGAAGCTCGAGAAGAAGCTAAAGAAGAGAGGCTAGGAGTTAGTCGGGCAGCCTGTCAGGAGGGGCTCCCCGGGGAGCAGCAGCTGTCATGCCGGCTATCCGTTGTCCTCACTGCCGTGCTCCGATGTACGGCCACCATGGCCCTCCGGCCTCATCTGCGGAAAGAAGAGCACATCCTGTATCGAGGGCTGGTTGGTCATGAACATGGTAAGACGGTCAATACCGAGCCCCATGCCTGAGGTGGGCGGCATACCATACTCCAGTGCCCTGACAAAATCCATATCGATGAACATCGCCTCGTCATCACCCTTCTCTGAGAGCCGCAGCTGCTCCTGAAACCGCTCTAGCTGGTCAATAGGGTCATTGAGCTCTGAATAGGCGTTGGCCAGCTCTTTGCCGTTGACTATCAGCTCAAAACGTTCTGTCAGACCCTCCCGGCTGCGGTGCTTCTTTGTCAGTGGTGAGGTCTCAATAGGGTAGTCAGTGATGAAGGCAGGCTGTATAAAGTGGTGCTCGCACATCTCTCCGAATATATGGTCTATCAGCTTACCCTTGCCCATGGAGGGTGCATGGCCGATACCCATCCTGTCGCACTCGTGACGCAGATCATCCTCACTCATGCCGGTGATATCTGTTCCGGTATACTCCTTAATGGCATCAGTCATGGTTATCCGCCTGTAGGGAGGCTTGTAGTCAATGATATGCTCACCAAAAGGTACTTTGGTCGTTCCATGCAGGTCAAGGGCAACCTTTTCGATGATCTTCTCGGTGAGCTCCATCATCCAGTGGTAGTCTTTGTAGGCAACATAGATCTCCATCACCGTGAACTCAGGGTTGTGGGTGCGGTCCATCCCCTCATTGCGAAAGTCCTTTGAAAACTCATAGACACCATCATACCCGCCTACTATCAGCCGTTTCAGGTAGAGCTCATTGGCTATTCGCAGGTAGAGAGGTATATCGAGGGCATTATGGTGGGTGACGAATGGTCTGGCAGCAGCACCTCCCGGGATAGGCTGCAGCACCGGTGTCTCAACCTCCAGGTAGCCGCTGGCATCAAACAGCTCACGCATCGATCTGTAGATCTGCGTACGCTTGCGGAAGAGCTCACGTACGCCCGGGTTGATGATCAGGTCAACGTAGCGCTGGCGGTAGCGCATCTCAGGGTCGGTGACGGCATCATACAGTACCCCCTCTTTCTCCTTTACTATGGGCAGCGGCCTGATAGCCTTACTGAGCAGGGTCAGCTCCCTGACATGTACAGTTATCTCACCCATCTGGGTGCGGAAGGCAAACCCTTTTATGCCAATAATATCACCAATATCAAGCAGCTTCTTAAAGAGGGTATTGTAGAGGGTCTTGTCCTCTCCCGGACAGAGGTCGTCACGACGTACATAGATCTGTATACGCCCTGACGAGTCCATCAGCTCGGCGAACGAGGCGTTGCCCATAATGCGGCGGCTCATGATGCGGCCGGCAAGTGACAGGTCACCGAACTTATCTTCGGTATCACTGAAGCCCTCCAGTATTGTGGCTGCGTAGGTGTTGACCTGATACATCTCTGCAGGGTAGGGGTCAATGCCTAGCCGGCGTATCTCCTCAAGCGACTGCCTGCGTACCTGCTCCTGCTCACTCAGATGGGTTGAACTCATGCTCTGAAAATTTGTGCAAAGGTAATACTTGAATGCCAATAGCCAAGTGCACTTTTCTGTCTATAATCTGGTCCGATGAATTAAGGGGCTGAAACAAGCGTCACATTACAACAGCTCCACTATTGCATTTACTATTTCCCGCCTGCTTGTCTGTTCGCTGTAACCATTGATCACCTTTCTGATTACATGCTCCTTGTCAAGAATGAAGAAGACCGGCACAGCCCCTCCTGTTTGGTAATCTTCAACCACCTTATCAGTTCCGGCAACTATACGATAATTGAAATCATAACGATCAGAATAGCTTTTCAGTGAAGATGGTTTCTGCCTCCAGGTTTCTATTGCAACCAACTCAAACTCTTCTTTTTTGAATCTCTCTTCTACCTCCTTTAACATTGGAATAGAGGCCTGACAGGGTCCGCAGCCTATACCTGTGAACTGGAGCAAAATAACCTTGCCCCTGAGCTCGGACAGGGATACGCTTTGCTCATTTCTGTCTGTCAGTATCCAGTCAGGCGCCTGCTTATCTGTGAGAGCCGGCTTCGCGGCCCTGGCAGATACACTATACGGCCTGATCTCATAGTCGCCCGGGAAGTAATCATAAATGTTGAAATCATCTGCTGACAGTTTGTTAAACTGAGCATCGGAGCAAGATTCAACGCTAATATTATGAAACATCTCCCGCCTCACTTTGTGTGGAAGCTTGCCGGCCTTGTCTATCCATAGTTCATACAGGGAAGTTGTTTCCCCGTAAATATATGGATTGTCAGGCATATAGTGAGGCTTGCCGAAAAACTCAACCTGCGTGCCTTCGTTGATAGTCAGCTTTATATGGAAATCCTTTTCAAGCTCTGCCGATTCAACAGTGATACTGTCATTGGTCGTAATAATGTACTGAATAATGCTTTTAGCGTAATTGAAGAAGGGCGGCGAAACAGGCCTGAAGGGTAGGGGACGAGCAGTGAAATTGTCTATCACAACACTTTTGCTTGCGTCATTAACCGTTGCCCTGACCTTACCATCGTAGGCAGATCTCAATCTGAAAGGCACCAGAGTGTCAAAACTGAGCACACATGATCCAATTGTGGTATCCCCGGGGTTAAATATCTCTCTGGTAAACTGATACTCAACAAATAAGGGTACAGTATCACTATGCTCCCACACTTCAACCCTTTTAAGGTAGGATGCAGACTCAATCTCTTCGAGCTTGCTTAACACCTCTTGCAGCAATGCCGTAGTGCTTTTACTTTGCTTACAGGCAGAGACCGCTGCGGTCAACAAACAAAGAATCAATAATCTCTTTACCATATCACTTCTGCGTAGCACCGCAAAGCTAATAGTCAACTCCCAGTTTATCAAGTGCCTCAGACATTGTGGCCACCTCTATGCCCCAATAATCAATTATTCTCATGTGCCTCGTAAACATCTCCAGGGTGGCATCGTCTTTTCCATTGGCACCCTCAATCTCATGGTACAGGAGAATGAGCCATAAGTTTTCTTCAGTGGCTTTTTTCACCCACGCCTCAAACTCGCTATCGGTGGTGTTGATAAGAATGCACCATGTTTTTAAACGGGTTAAGTCCAGTTTATCTTTTGAGTTGTATCCCCTGTCTACCGTTCGTTGCGTACTGTAATGTTTCATCGCCTCTCCGGTTACCCGTGAATCGTAAAGACCAAATGGAGTGGCAAAATGCTTGATGGTAATGTCCAGGTACTCTTCTAAAAAAGCTTT
The DNA here is from genome assembly GCA_964537135.1 of uncultured Rikenella sp. Classification (GTDB taxonomy): domain Bacteria; phylum Bacteroidota; class Bacteroidia; order Bacteroidales; family VadinHA17; genus SR-FBR-E99. The sequence continues at coordinate 44,177 of CAZHZC010000005.1, read as the reverse complement.
TGAGCCGGCAAACTCATTGGTTAATGCCTGGTCCGGCTCCAGCGTAAGATTGCTGTGGTTAATGGAATGGGAACCAAATTCATGCCCTGCATCCATAAACATTTGTATCAGACTCTTCGGATCGGGATAATTGAACGATGTAAAATCTTCAATCGCATCAGTTCTGTAATACTGAACCGATTTGAATCCGTACTGATTCATCACCGGGAGGGCCGTTTCGGTATTTATATTCCAGCCATCATCGAAGGTTATGGTGAGCAAACCCTGGTTAAAGCCTTTGTAGTAGTAGGGTGCTATCTGATGATCGTCGGTAATCAGGTGACCATTGCTCTTGAGCAGATGCAGCACCGTCGCCGCTACACCGTTTGCCGGCACATCGAATACCGCCTCGTATCTCGTCCACTCTGAGCTTGCAGGTGCCTCAGGAAGATCATAATACTCCGTACCCCCTTCCGTATTGGTGATAGCCAGGGTAACGAAGGTGTTGACATTCGAACGGTACCAGTTGGTGTACACATAGTCACCCGTACTAAGCTCTACCGGCTCGAAGAGCCATTTGGCATCACCATCAGGAAAGCGCCCGGAATGGGGATGGAGAGGCTCGCCGGAGACCTCTACCTTAACACTGCGGCTGCCGGTATGTCCCTCATTCATGTAAGTAAAGGTCACATTGGATCCGGAGATACCCCAGTAGTCCTGCCACCAGCCATCGGGCCGGTCAGGGTCACCAGCACTGGCGGTTTCCAGCGAGGAGTAGTAGAGCGGCGTGGTTATCTGTGATACCCCTTTACCCGCCAGGGAAACAGTCTTGATCTGATCGCAGCAGGCATCACTGTTTATCTGGAGCAGCCCGCCGTATATCTTCTCCAGGGTAGGAGAAAACCGTACAGTCACTACCCCCTCTTTGCCAGGCAGAATGGTTGAAACGGCAAAAGAGCCCGCAAAGGCAGGGTCAGAGCTTGTTACCGACAGAATGGTCAACGTCTGGCTGCCGCTGTTTTTTACGATAACCTGTCGCAACTCATCACTACCTGTTGCCACATTCCCAAATGATAATGAGGCTTGATCAATCTCTATACAAGGATAGCCGGCTTCAGGACAGTCGGGACAATCATCACACGCAGGACACTTTCTGCAGGAATTACTTCCGGCTGCTACCACAAGTAGCACCACCAGGATGAATCTTGTTTTGATGATCTTCATATGTTTCTGCTTCTCTTATTTTCAGTATTGGTTACCGTCACTATTCCTCCTGTTGTATGAACATTGCGCCTCTGTCACTTCTCGTTTGAAAATTACCGGCTTTCACCCCGGAGCCCTTCAGCTTCGTCATGTTGCATCAAACGGCATTGCACTGCGCAGGCCTTCAGGCAATGCATGTTATATTAAAACGGGAGAAAGCACTTATATTTTCTAATAGTGACATATTTTCCTCTGAGCAGATGAGGGGGAATGTCAATTGGTGAGGAGAGGGGGAGCCTGGAGTGCAAAACGTTCAGGAACAGCGATGCCTTTGGCTTCACTATCCCGGAGGTGAATGATCCGGTACAGCTGCCACGAAAAATGGAGAGAAGAGAAGGGCTGCTCAGTAGGCCCTGCCTAACGGTTAGGGTTAAAAGACTGTATCAGCTCATCGAGCAGCACCTGCAGCCTCCGCGTCACCGGGCCCGGCTCACCGTTGCCGATTCGCTGGTCAGAGACCATGGTTACCGGTACTATCTCACCAGTGGTGTTGCAGAGGAGGGCCTCCTCCATGTAGGGAAGCATATCTGCTGCCACCGCCTCCTGAATGACGGTCATACCCTCCGCTTCTGCCACCGCAATGATATTCTTTCTGGTGATACCGGCAAGGATGTCATTGGTTGCCGGATGGGTATGGAGCACCCCCTCCCTTACAAAGAAGAAGTTTGAATGGGCCCCTTCGGTTATCAGGCCGTTACGTACGAAGCACACCTCAGCAAAGCCCCTGTCATGTGACTCCTGGTAGGGTAGCACGTTGCCCAGCAGAGCCGTTGACTTGATGTCACAGCGGCTCCAGCGCGGGTCGGCCGTGAGCCAGACCCCGACACCCCGCTCACAGGCCAGGGTGTTGATACTGTGCCTGCGGGCAAAGGCATAGACCGTAGGACTGACTGGCGGGTTAGGGAAGGCGTGGTTACGGGGAGCAGCACCGCGTGAGGCCTGGAAGTAGACGATGGCACACTCGGCCCCCAGCCCGTTTTGGTGGATAAGCTCCTCATTGAGCTGCTCGAACAGCGCCTCATCATCCCAGACAATACGTGTCTCCTTGAGGCTGCGCCTGAACCGGGCGGCATGACCGGGGAGATCAAAGAAGAAGCCGCCGTACCACCTGGTGACCTCATAAACACCATCACCGAAAAGAAATGCCCTGTCATCAGGAGAGATAACTGCCTCCTCACGAGGGATAAACTGCCCGTTAAGATAAACTATGTCCATATGCTTTTAAATTGATTGAATGTCTGGGAGAAGATAGAATTATTGATGTGTAGTATAAGTGATATGCTCTCTGTTGTGCCGGTGGGTTACACCGCGGTTTACCAATGGTCTGCCCTTCAAAGATACACTTTCATCGTTACAGTGATATATCTGTTTCATCATGCTTCTCTTTATTATGTACATTTGCATATTCATGAAATTTTTGATAGCGGAGAGATGACGGGAAAGAGACGACTGCCACCATGGCTCAGGATGGAGAGGGCAAGCGGAGAGAACTATACCATGGTCAAGAGTCTGGTTGAGAGCCACCGGCTACATACAATATGTACTTCAGGCAACTGCCCCAATATAGGTGAGTGCTGGAATGCCGGAACGGCTACCCTGATGATACTGGGTGATATATGTACCCGGTCATGCAAGTTTTGTGGCACCCGCAGCGGGAGACCACTGCCTCCTGACAACGGAGAACCTGAAAGGGTGGCACAGGCAGTCAGAACCATGCACCTGAACCATTGCGTGATCACCTCGGTAGACCGTGATGACCTGCCCGATGGCGGAGCAGCACACTGGGCAGAGACCATACGCATGATAAAGGAGGTGAACCCGGGGGTGACCATAGAGACGCTGATACCTGACTTCATGGGCAGAACAGACCATCTTGACATGGTTATCGATGCCGGGCCTGAGGTGATCTCACACAATATTGAGACAGTGAAAAGGCTCACCCCACAGATACGCTCAGTGGCCAAGTATGAGGTGAGCCTGGCAGTGCTGAGGCATATCTCATCAAGAGGCGTACGAACCAAGTCGGGGCTCATGCTTGGACTGGGAGAAAATGAGGAGGAGGTGATAGAGGCCCTGTATGACCTGTATGACGCCGGCTGCACAATAGTGACCATAGGACAGTACCTGGCACCAAGCCTTGACCATATACCGGTAGCTGAATATGTCACCCCGGAAAAGTTCGACCAATACCGTCACAAGGCAGAGGAGATAGGATTTGAATTCGTTGAGAGCAGTCCGCTGGTGAGAAGCTCCTTCCATGCCGAGAAACATGTGGGAAGCTCATCCCCTGCCGGGAAATATGTGGAAGCCTCATCTCACGCCGAGAGACATGTGGAAAGCTCATCCCACGCAGAGAGATATGCTGAAACTGAGCCCCCTGCCGGGAGACGGATGGGAAGCTCATCCCCTGCCGGGAAACATTTGAGAGACTGATACAACAGCAGGAGGCAACGGGTGGCGGGACAAACGATAATGGAACAATGAGAGGCACGAAAGCAAAGGTGCTCTTTGATGACCTGGGCCGGAGAGATTACCGGGAGACCTGGGAGTATCAGGAGCAATTCTTTAACGCAAAGGTGGAAGAGAAACAGTCGGCCCCGCACCAGGGAGAAGGAACAGCTGACCGGCTTATCTTTGTTGAACATAACCACGTATATACACTCGGCAAGAGCGGCTCTGAACATAACCTGCTGCTTGACTATATACAGCTGCAGGCACGCGACGCATCATTCTACCGGATCGACAGGGGTGGTGATATAACCTATCACGGACCGGGACAGCTGGTGGGATACCCTATCTTTGACCTCGAGAAGATGGGGATAGGGCTGCGTGACTATATACGCCTGCTTGAGGAAGCAATTATCAACTGCCTCTCCCGTTTTGATATTGAGGGAGGACGGCTCAACGGCTCAGCAGGGGTATGGCTGGAGCCCGGAAAGGGAGCCGGGACAAGAAAAATTTGTGCGATAGGCGTGAGGGCATCACGGTTTGTGACAATGCACGGGTTTGCCCTCAACGTAAGCACTGACCTCTCATACTTCAACCATATCAATCCGTGCGGATTCACTGATAAAGGTGTTACAAGCATTGAAAAAGAGATTGGAAAAGAGGTGAGTATGGAGTATGTTAAGAAATTGATGTACAACTCAATGAGGGAGATCTTCGGATATGAATATTATTAAAAACAGATATAATGGAAAAAAGGTGGCTCTTGAAAGAGGGGGGCGACGAACGTGTCGTCACGACCCTGGCGACAGAGATGGGGGTGCCTGCCGCTGTCGCCCGCCTGATGACCCAGCGGGGCATCACAACAAGGCGCCGGGCTGAAGAGTTTTTCAACCCTGACCTCTCCTCCCTGCATGACCCTTTCCTGATGAAAGATATGAACAGGGCGGTAGATCGTATCAGCACGGCAATATCACGCAATGAGAAGATACTGGTCTATGGTGACTACGATGTGGACGGAACCACCTCTGTAGCAATGTTGTACTCATTCCTGAGAGAGAGGCATGCCGGACTGGACTACTATATACCTGACAGGTATCATGAGGGGTATGGCCTCTCGGAGCAGGGCATTGACTATGCTGCTGCTACCAGCTGCCGGCTTATAATAGCCCTTGACTGTGGTATCAAGGCCGTTGACAGGGTGAAGTATGCACGCTCAAAAGGGATAGATATAGTGATATGTGATCACCACCTGCCTGGCGATGAGATACCTGATGCAGCAGCAGTACTCGACCCCAAGCAGCCCGGATGCAACTACCCATACAAGGAGCTGTCAGGATGTGGGGTGGGGTTCAAGCTGATGCAGGCACTCTGCAAGGTGCAGGAGATACCGTTTGAAACAATCATACCATACCTTGACCTGGTGGCGGTAAGCATAGGGTCAGACATCGTTCCGATGACAGGTGAGAACAGGGTGCTGGCCTACTATGGGCTGAAGCAGCTCAATGAGGCACCACGCCTGGGCTTCAGAAAGATTATTGAGAAGGCACGTATCAAAAGACCACTGCTCATTGAAGATGTGGTCTTCCGTATAGGACCACGTATCAATGCTGCAGGACGGATGGAGTCGGGAAGGAAGGCGGTGGAGCTGCTCGTATCACGCAACCCGCAGGAGGCACTGACAATCTGTGATGCCATTGACAGAAGCAACGATGACCGGAGGAAGAAAGACAGTGAGATAACTGCCGAGGCACACCGTATGGTGCATGAAGATGCCAGCATGGAGAATGCAAATACAACAGTGCTCTTCAACCACAGCTGGCACAAAGGGGTGATAGGAATTGTAGCCTCACGGCTGATAGAGACCTATTACAGACCAACCGTCATACTGACCGCATCAAAGGAGGGGTATGCCACCGGGTCAGCCCGCAGCGTACCCGGTTATGACCTCTACCAGGCTATCGAGTCGTGCTCCGACCTGCTGGAGAGCTTTGGCGGACATATGTTTGCTGCCGGACTGACACTGCGGCAGGAGAACCTTGAGTCTTTCCGGCAGCGGTTTGAGAAATATGTGAGTGAGACCATCACCGAGGAGCAGCGGGTACCAACAGTACATATCGATAGTGAGCTGGAGCTTGAGGAGGTGACTGTTGATCTGGCCACCGCACTGGAACGGTTTCAGCCATTTGGGCCTGAAAATAATGCCCCGGTGTTTGCCTCACGAAGGGTGAAGACGGTGGCATGTCAGCAGGTGGGATCAGGAGGGTTCCACCTGAGGATGACCTTTGACCGTATGAATGGTGAGCCGGTCAATGCCATCGCATTTGGACAGGCAGACATGGAGAAGCGGATACGCAGCGTTGCCGGGCTGGTCGATATAGCGTACACCATAGAGTTCAATGAGTTCAGAGGAAAAACATCGGTACAGCTCAATATCAAGGATATAAAAGGGTGACAGAAGACGGCGACAGCACCCTCTGTGACCCTGCCCGTGAAATCTCCCGCCGGGCCTTGACTTTGTCAGCAGCATATCATAATTTTGAGAGACCAATTATGTCTCGTTATGATGCTGCGACGGAAGGCAGTGCTGCGGTGGAATGCAGCGTTGCTGCTCTCTCTCTTGTACCCCTGCCTGCTGCGTGCAGGTGAACCCCTCTACGTGCCTCATGGTGCTGATGCCATGGGAATGGCGTTTGCCGTGACAGCGGCCACAGGTCACTGGAACGGATTCCATAACCAGGCACTGATGGCCATGGCACCCTCATCAGGGCTCTCGGCGGCCGCTGAGAGCCGTTTCATGATACCTGACCTCTCAACCAAAGGTGTCAGTGCCGTCATAGCTGCCGGCAATGCACCCATAGGGCTGGTGGTGACCCACTTCGGCAATGTTGACTACCACCGCATATTCGCCGGGGCAGGCAGTGCAGTGAAGATATCGGATAAGCTGTCGGCAGGAGTACAGATAGACTACATCACTGAGCGCAGCATAGGCGATTATCGTGATATCTCACATGTGACCTTTGAGGCGGGGTTTGCATCAATGATCACCCCCACGGTGAGGATCGGCATACACCTCTTCAACCCTCTCCCGCACCTTAACACACTACCCTCGTCGGCAGAGGCAGGCATAGCCTGGGAAGAGTCAGACCGCCTGCTGCTGGCCCTCATGGTTGCCAAGGTGAGCAGTGAGCCGCTGTCACTGCAGTGCGGACTGTGCTGGAGGCTGCATGAACGGATGGCTCTGCGTACCGGGTATATGAGCTCACCACAGGCATTCACTTTTGGCATAGGGCTGTATGGCGGTCCGCTGCAGTGTGATGTGGGGTTCCTTATGAATGTTGTTACCGGAATGACCTCTTCAATATCAGTGATATGGAGCATTGGAAGAGGGTAGAGGCAGGTGACAGGGGCAGCAGGTTGAGAGTAAAGGTGCTGCCGGCTATCCTTATGGTGCTGCAGCTGCTGATGCCCGTCAGCGTGCTGCTGTGCCAGGAGCAGGAGGAGAGCCACACCTTCAGGATGGCTGTGGAGGAGCTGCTGGCTACCACTGATGATGCCGATCCGGCACTCCTGCTTGATGAGCTGGCCGACCTGCAGGAGTTTCCCGTCAGGATCAACAGCGGTGATGAACATGAGATATCGAGGCTCTTCTTCCTGAACAGCTTCCAGGTGATGGTGCTGGCTGACCACATAAGAAATAACGGTCCGCTGGAGACCCTCTATGAGGCAGCCCTGCTGCCCGGCTTTGACCGTACTACGGTGATGCTTATGGCCCACTGTGTCACACTGAGTGATGGCCGTGCGACAACAGGTACCCGTTACAGCCGTACGGTGGCTACCCTCTCGGTAACCACACGTTTCAGCAGGGACGAGGAGGAGTGGGAGGGTGCCCGGTCACTGCTGAAGATCAAGCATGACCAGCCACGGATAGGGTTTGGGTTGACAGCAGAGAATGATCCGGGTGAACGGTTTGGATTCACTGAGGCTGCCGGAACAGATTTTCTTTCAGGCTATTTCATGGTGCAGGGAGGGAAGACGATCAGGGAGGTTATCATAGGTGACTACCGTATCAGAAGCGGTGAAGGGGTGCTCTTTAACAGCGGCAGGTGGATGGGGTCATGGCTCAGCTCACCCGCCTTCATGAATGGCGCCAGCCGCGCACTGCCCTACCGGTCAACCGATGAGAACAACTTTTTCAGGGGGATAAGCATGACGCTCGGAACGAAGAGGAGCAGCGCAATACTGTTCGCATCATCAAACAGGGTAGATGCGCGCCTGGTAACTGACGATGAGGGTAGTGTCACCGGGGTAAGCCACCTGGTGATCGGAGGGCAGCATGTCACCCCCTCACAGCTCGAGGCACGCAAGAGGCTGCGGGAGACAGTGACCGGCATGCGGATCACCCTTGCCACCGACAGGGTTACGGCCGGGCTGATCACCGCAGCAACATGGTTCTCACTGCCCTTCACCCCTGACCTCGGGAGAGCGGAGAACCTGCATGCCTTTGTGGGTGACAGGCTGCTGAGCCTGGCAGCAGATTTCAGGGCAGGGAGCGGCCCACTGCTTGTTTTCGGCGAGGCGGCAGTGAGCCATGCCGGCAGCCTGACAGAGGTGACCACACAATCGCTCACACAGTCGGTGGCAGCTACGGCAGGCCTACGCCTGAAGCCTGCAGCCAGGGTAACCTGTAATGTGCTGATGCGTTACTTCACCCCGGGGTATCATGCACCACACTCAGGGGCGAGCAAGAATGTCTCCGGAGCGGGTAATGAGACAGGCATGGCGGTGGCACTGCACCTGGAGGCTGCCAGGCACCTCTTTGTGACGGCAGCAGCTGACCATTACCGTGTGCCATGGGCCCGATACCGGTCGGCAGCACCATCAGCCGGCAGCAGGATAGAGGTCAGGAGTGAGTACCTGCCGCGGGATGAGCTCTCACTGAGGCTCTTCTGGACATTGTCATCACGTGAGTATGACACTGCCAGGGAGAGAGGAACAGCCCTCGCGGTTAGAAATATCCGTCAGCAGGCCGGCGGGGTGATCGATATCAGGCCGCTGCGCCAGCTGAGCCTCACCACCAGGGTCACCATCTCACATATTGACCCGTCAGCAGAGAAAGGGTACCTGTTGTGCCAGGACCTCTCCTACAGCCTGCAGAGTGCTCCACTGAAGGTATGGTTCAGGTATGCGCTATGCTCTACCGGCGGCTGGGACAGCCGCCTCTATGCCTGGGAGAGTGACCTGCTGTCAGCATTCAGCGTGCCGGCACTGTACGGAGAGATGAGACGCTCATTCATCATGCTCTCATGGAAGATGAGTGAGAGAAGTGAGCTGCGGCTCAAGTATGCCTTCACCGGGTCGGTAAAGGATGAGGGTCACCTCTTAAGAGAGGAGCTGAGAGGTCAGCTGAAGGTGGCTTTTTAGGTGTGAAGCTGCTCCGCGGCAGAAAAGCAGCGATCCTGAATGCCGGAGCGCTGCCTGCTGTTTATGGCCAGTGGCTGCCTACTCCCCGGGGTACTGTCTGCTGCGTATGTTCTGCAGCTGCCACGGGTTCTTGACATCGAGCTTCTCCGGAAAATATTTGCCTCGTCCGTCCAGCGGTGTCCACTCTGTGAACTCACCCACCATCGGTCCGAGGTATGGGATGGCCACCTCCAGGCACTCTTCAAAGTCAAGCTCCTCGGGCTCTACCACGCCGCGTTGTGGGTTGCGTATAGCCCATGTTATGGCTGCCAGCGCACCGGCTACCACCTGCAGGGTGGTGGCATTGGCTTCCGGCAGGTGACGCCTCGCCTCATCGATAGATAGCTGTGACCCGTACCAGTAGGCATTTCTGTTATGGCCGGCCAGCAGCACTCCAAGCTCATCCATCCCCTCCTTGATATCTGCACCCAGTCGTCGCGACGAGGGCTGTGGCACCCAGCCGTTGCCCTCCAGCTCCAGGGCTGAGAGCATGGCATCATCACAGGGGTGATAGACAAACATTACCGTAGGACGGTATAGGAACCCGGACTCATTCCTTACTGAGAGGTAGTCAGCCAGTGCCAGCACCTCATCATGTGTCACCAGCATACCCTGAAAGCTCCCTATCGATGGCACCCAGCTACGTGCGAAGGTGCTGGCTCCCGGCCTCTCAAGGTAGATGGTTCCTGAGCCGGGGTGGTGCTCACGGGCGCCCCGTGGCCACCGCTTCTCATACGTTCCTAAGGAGAGCTCTGCCGGCTGCATCAGCTCATCAATAAAACCATCCACAGACCAGGTATTGATAAATTCACCCTGACGCTTGGGACGGTGGCTGGCCTGGGTGTCACGCTCAGATACCTGTATGGTGCAGATACCCAGGTCACGGGCAAGGGCCGCCCACTCGTCACGTGATGACGGCATGAGGCTGCTGTTACGTATCTGACGGTTAAGGTCTGCCAGGGCACGCTTGACAAAATGTGAGACAAGACCGGGGTTGGCACCATGGTCAACAACAGCGGTGGGTGAGTCGGGCCCAAGCTCACGTCGCAGCTCAAGAGCCTCAAGGCGTATCACATGGCTGGTGCGGTCATGAAGCTCAAGCATGGGATCACCAAAGACACCCGGCCAGGGCTCGATGGAGGTGTCAACATAGAGGGCACCGATACCGGCACAGAACCGTATAAGGTCAAGGCTGGAGACACCTATTGAGAGGTTGAGCAGCAGGTCGCCGCTGCGCAGATAGCTTTTAAGTATTGAGCGATAGTTGCCCGGTGTCAGCACAGAGTGAATGAAGCGGGCACCGTAAGCCTCTGCCACCCGGCGGCCTGACTCACTGGCCGAGAGGATTGTCATGCGGCTGCAGGCTCCTTCAAGGTGGCGGCCAATGACAGGCAGTATACCCTGCCCGATGCTGCCGCACCCTATCATGACGATACGCCCCCTGAAGGCGTTGAGTGTGTTGAGTCCGTTTTCAGATAAAGTCATCTATAATTGAGTTAAATTAATACCAACAGATAAAATAGCGGTACAAACGGCACCTCCGTTTGCACCGTTCACCGGCCGGGCTCATGAGAGAGTGTCAGTTGGTTCTGAACCGGTATCTGGCCGTGCCAAGCTCCTCGTTGGCCTTCACTATCTTCTGCTTGAGACCCTTCTTGTAGGCAACCAGCTTCTCCATAATGGAGTGGTCAGCGGCAGCCAGTATCTGTGCAGCCAGTATGCCGGCATTGAGGGCACCGTCAATAGCCACCGTGGCAACCGGTATCCCGGGAGGCATCTGTACAATAGCCAGCAGAGCATCCATACCGTCCAGCGAGGCTTTTACCGGCACCCCGATAACCGGCAGGGGCGTCATGGCAGCTATCACGCCGGGAAGGTGGGCAGCCATGCCGGCACCTGCAATGATAACCTTTATGCCACGACCGGCTGCACCACGGGCAAACTGCTCAACCTCATCAGGCGTACGGTGGGCAGAGAGGGCATTGATCTCAAAGGGCACCGACATGCTGTCAAGAAACTCAGCTGCCTTCTCCATAACCCGCAGGTCAGAGACACTGCCCATGATTATACTCACTACAGGTTTCATAATCTCTTTTTTTGATGATAGATAGCCGCCCAGGCAAAAATAAGCTTTAAATTTATAATTTAGCGCCATCAACTGCCTCAACCATGAATGAGATAACATTGCTCGACAGAGAATTCTCGGTCTACATCACAGAAGATGAGATACAGAGCCGGGTAGCGGCACTGGCGGAAAAGATTAATGAGGACCTTCATGGGAAGGATATCCTCTTCTTCGGAGTGCTGAACGGAGTATTCCTCTTTGCTGCCGACCTGATAAGGCTGATCAACATAGATTGCCAGGTCTCATTTATCAAGCTGGCATCCTATGACGGCACCTCGAGCAGCGGCAAGATCAAGGAGCTGATAGGGTGGAACGAAGATATAACCGGAAAGTCGGTTGTGGTGATTGAAGATATTGTAGATACCGGAGCCACCCTGGAGAGGGTGTTCGGAGAGCTTAAGCTGAGGAAAGCCTCAGAGATCAGGGTATGCACACTGCTGTTTAAACCCGATTCATACCAGCGGGAGATGCCGATCGACTATATCGGGTTTGAGATACCCAATAACTTTGTAGTGGGCTATGGCCTTGACTATGACGGCTATGGCCGCAATCTGAGGTCAATATACAAACTAACCAAATAGATTTGTGATGATTAATATTCTTATGTTTGGCCCCCCCGGATCGGGGAAGGGTACACAGTCTGTGACCCTGGCCGGGAAGTATAACCTCCTGCACCTCTCAACCGGTGATATGCTCAGGGCTGAGCTCTCTGCCGGCACCCCGCTGGGGAAAAAGGTTGAGGCGATCATGGCCTCCGGTGAGCTGGTACCTGATGAGGTGGTGATAGAGATGATTGCACATAAGGTCGATGCAGCCACCGGAAAGGCAGGATTCATATTTGACGGGTTTCCACGTACGGTGGAGCAGGCGGAGGCACTGCAGAAGATGCTCGAAGAGAGAGCCATGACCATAGACCTGATGCTGGTGCTTGAGGTCAATGATGCTGAGCTGACAGAACGGATGAGGAAGAGGGCAGAGGTGTCAGGCAGGGCTGATGATGCCGATGAGACGATAATAAACAACCGTATAGCCGTTTACCGCGCAAAGACTGAGCCGGTGGTGGAGTTTGGCAGAAAGAGGGGAGTGGTACGTATGATTGACGGCGTAGGGAAAATTGAACATATCTTTGAGAGACTCAGTAAAGAGGTCGGAAGAGTTGTCTAGAGCGTGGATGAACCGGTATTCATAGATTATGTAAGAGTCTTTTGTGCCTCAGGCAAAGGAGGGGCAGGGTCAGCACACCTGCGACGGGAACGGTTTAGCCCGAAAGGGGGGCCCGACGGTGGCGACGGCGGACGGGGCGGTGATGTGATTATCAGGGGTAACTCACACCTATGGACACTGCTGCACCTGAAATATACAAGACACCACCGTGCCGGGGAGGGCAGACCGGGAGCATCAAACCAGAGGAGCGGAGCTGCCGGTAATGATATTGTTATTGAGGTGCCGCCGGGTACCGTGGTGAAGCGTGAGGAGACAGGTGAGCAGGTGACCGAGATAACTGCCGACAGTGAGGAGAAGAGGCTGCTCATCGGAGGGAGGGGCGGACTGGGAAACGTACACTTCAAGTCGGCAACACAGCAGACACCACGATATGCACAGCCGGGTGAGCAGGGAGAGGAGGGGTGGTACATCTTTGAGCTGAAGGTGCTGGCTGATGTCGGACTGGTGGGCTTCCCCAACAGCGGCAAGTCAACACTGCTGTCAGTGGTGAGCGCCGCCAGACCCAAGATAGACAACTACCCCTTCACAACGCTATACCCCAACCTGGGGGTGGTGAGCCTGGGCGATGAGAGATCATTTGTGATGGCTGACATACCGGGAATAATTGAGGGAGCAGCTGAAGGGAGAGGACTGGGACACCGATTCCTGAGACATATTGAACGCAACCCCGTACTGCTGTTTATGATAGCTGCTGACAGCGACGACATAAAGAGGGAGTATGAGATACTGACTGATGAGCTGCGGAGATATAACCCCGAGCTGCTTGACAAAAAGAGGGTGCTGGCAGTGACAAAGTGTGACCTGCTGGATGAGGAGCTGACGGAGGCGACAGCCGGAGAGCTGCCGGCGAAGGTGCCGGCAGTGATGATCTCGTCAGTGAGCGGCAAAGGGATAGGAGAGCTCAAGGAGCTGCTGTGGAAAACAATAGATAGTCACCTATGGTAGAGCTTGATCATAAACTGTTCCTGTTTCTTAACTCACTGCGGTCACCACTGCTGGACCAGGTGATGTGGATCGCCAGCATGAAGAGCGTATGGATACCTCTCTACCTGCTGATGGTATGGCTGCTGACCCGCCGTTATGGCAGACAGGTGTGGATACCCCTGCTGATGTTGCCACTGCTGGTGCTGATAACTGACCAGGGGTCGGGAGCAGTGAAGAGGCTGGCTGAGCGGCCCAGACCATGCCATGAACCGCTGCTGGAGGGTATGGTGCAGACGGTAAAGGGCTATTGCGGAAGCATGTATGGATTTGTTTCCGGGCATGCAGCAAACAGTGCGGGAGTAGCAGCGTTCACTGCCACACTGACAAGAGAGAGATGGTTTGGGTGGCTGGTAACATGCTGGGTGATACTGGTATCATATTCACGTATCTACCTGGGAGTACACTACCCCGGTGATGTGCTCTGCGGAGCGGTGCCGGGCGCACTGGCAGGGGCAGGACTGGCCCTGGCCGCCAGGGCAATAATTAAAAGGAGAGGACGATGAACCTGCTTAAGTCATTGTGGGTATGGCTGTCAAGTATAACATTCATACTGCTGGCATTCCCTGTGGCAATCATCCTGTGGCTGCTGGCACTCCTGTTTGACCGTAAGAGGCTCATGAACAACCGGTGGATGGTCATTCAGGGTATAGTCCTCACCAAAATGAGTCCCTTCTGGAAAGTTATCACCGAGGGTAAGGAGAAGATTGACCACAGGCAGGCATATGTCATTGTGCCCAATCACCAGTCGCTGCTCGACATAGTCTTCTTCAACATGCTGCGCCACCGCCTGCGATGGGTCTCCAAGGCTGAGATCTTCAAGGTGCCGCTGGTAGGGTGGGAGATGAAGATGGTGAAATATATTGAGCTGATAAGGGGTAACAAGGCGAGTGTGCTGAGAATGATGGAAGAGTGTTCACGCTCACTGAAGGATGGTATCTCGGTGGTGATCTTCCCGGAGGGAACCCGCTCACTGACAGGGGAGATAGGCAGATACAAGACAGGCGCCTTTCAGCTGGCCATCAGGAACGACAAGCCACTGCTGCCCGTACTGATAGATGGTACCGGTGAGATAATGCCCAAAAAAGGAGGGATCATATTCAGGAACAGGCGCGAGGTGAGGATCAGGGTGCTTGACCCTCTCTTTCCCGGGCAGTTTGGAACCGGCGATCCGGAAGAGCTTGCTGCCAGGGTACACAATATTATGGTGGCTGAAATGGAAGAGCTGAGAAGCTCCAAAGCCCCGTAGATTCATACAGGCAGGTGATTAATTCAATGCCGTTGTTAATAAATCGGCACCAAACGCCTCTTCTAATTCTTTATATTTGCCCCAAAATTGGGGCGAATGGACGGCAATTATTCAGAGGAGAACATAAAAACCCTTGAGTGGAAGGAGCATATCAGGCTGCGGCCGGGTATGTATATCGGTAAGCTGGGTGACGGCTCCTCCCTCGATGACGGGATATACGTTCTGCTGAAGGAGGTGATGGACAATGCGGTTGATGAGTATATGATGGGTTACGGCCGCAGGATAGAGGTGACCATTACAGGGCAGGAGGTGAAGGTACGTGACTATGGCCGCGGAATACCGCTGGGTAAGGTGCTCGATGTCTCCTCCAGAATGAATACCGGGGCTAAGTATGACTCCAAGGCGTTCAAGAAGTCAGTAGGGCTCAACGGGGTGGGCATAAAGGCGGTAAACGCACTCTCTTCACAGTTCATAATAAGATCATTCCGTGGCGGGAAGGTGAAAGAGGCTGAGTTCAGGGCCGGTGAGCTGGTGAGGGATGAGCCGCTGAGAAACAGCACCGAAGAGAACGGCACCGAGGTGGTGCTGGTACCCGATGAGACGATGTTTGGTAACTTCCACTACATTGCCGAATATGTTGAGGGCATGATGAAGAATTACTCATACCTCAACGCCGGCATGGTGATAAGCCTCAATGGCAGCCGCATCGTCTCACGTAACGGGCTGGTTGACCTGCTCAATGACAACATGACACGTGAGGAGCTATACCCCATCATACACCTGAAGGGTGATGATATTGAGGTGGCACTCACTCATGGCTCACAGTATGGTGAGGACTATTACAGCTTTGTCAACGGACAGAACACCTCACAGGGGGGCACCCACCTGGTGGCTTTCCGCGAGGCACTGACCAGAACCCTCAAGGAGTTCTTCAAGAAAGATTTTGACCCCTCCGATATCAGGGCATCAATCATAGCAGCAATATCGGTTAAGATAGAGGAACCGATCTTTGAGTCGCAGACAAAGACCAAGCTGGGATCAAAGGATATGGGGCCACAGGGGCCCACCGTACGCAATTATGTGGTTGACTTCATACGTAAGCACCTTGATGACTACCTGCATAAGAACAGCGAGACCGCCCAGATTATGCTCAGGAAAATCCAGGAGTCGGAGAAGGAGCGCAAGGCTATTAGCTCAATACAGAAGCTGGCACGCGAGAGAGCGAAGAAGGTGAGCCTCCATAACCGTAAGCTGCGCGACTGCCGGGTACACTACAACTCCAATGATGAGCGAAGGCTGGAGTCTACACTCTTCATTACTGAGGGTGACTCTGCCAGCGGCTCTATCACCAAGTCACGCAACGTAGAGACACAGGCAGTATTCAGCCTCAGGGGTAAACCGCTCAACAGCCAGGGCCTCTCAAAAAAGGTCGTCTATGAGAATGAGGAGTTCAACCTGCTGCAGGCTGCACTCAATATTGAAGAGTCGCTTGATGACCTCCGCTATAATAATGTTGTAATAGCTACTGATGCTGATGTTGACGGCATGCATATCAGGCTGCTGCTGATGACCTTCTTCCTGAAGTTCTTCCCTGACCTGGTACGTAAGGGTCATGTCTATATCCTGCAGACACCCCTCTTCAGGGTGCGCAACAAGAAGCAGACACGTTACTGCTACAATGAGAAGGAGCGACTCAAAGCCGTCAAAGATCTGGGTCCTGACCCGGAGATCACCAGGTTCAAAGGACTGGGAGAGATCTCGCCTGATGAGTTTGCACACTTCATAGGTAAGGAGATGAGGCTGGTGCCGGTGATAATGAAGAAGTCTGACCCCTATATTCAGTTCCTTGAGTTTTATATGGGCAAAAATACGCCCGAGCGACAGGATTTTATTATTGACAACCTGCGGATGGAGGAGGAGCTCCCCGAGACCCTCAGGGTATGAGCGGAGATAGTGGCAGATGATGAAAGAGAGTGATCCTTTTGAACTGATCCCTGATAATGAGGATAATGAGATGAGACAGCCCGACAGCAGAGGGGGCACTGAAGAGTTACATAGTGTGACAGCCCTCTCAGAGATGTATCGCGACTGGTTCCTCGATTATGCCTCCTACGTGATTCTTGAACGTGCCGTACCGCATATCTCTGACGGCCTCAAGCCGGTACAGAGACGTATCCTCTACTCAATGAAGCGGATGGATGACGGACGGTTTAACAAGGTGGCAAACATTATTGGGCACACCATGCAGTTCCATCCTCATGGAGATGCCTCTATCGGTGATGCGCTGGTACAGCTGGGGCAGAAAGAGCTGCTGGTAGAGTCGCAGGGTAACTGGGGAAATATCTATACCGGCGACGGGGCGGCAGCACCACGATACATTGAGGCCCGACTCTCAAAGCTGGCACTGGAGGTGGCCTTCAATGCCAAGACCACCGAGTGGATGAGCTCCTATGACGGCCGTAACCGCGAACCGGTAATACTACCGGTGAAATTTCCGCTCCTGCTGGAGATGGGGGTGGAGGGGATAGCGGTCGGTCTCTCATCAAAAATCCTTCCCCATAACTTCAATGAGCTGATAGATGCCTCAATAGCATATCTGCAGGATAAACCGTTTGAGCTGTGGCCTGACTTCCCGACAGGAGGGATGATAGATGTCTCACGGTACAATGACGGGGCACGTGGCGGTGTGGTGAAGGTGAGAGCCCGGATAGAGAAGGCTGACCGGAGGGAGCTGGTGATAACTGAACTGCCTTTCGGACGTACCACCTCATCACTCATTGACTCTATCGTCAGAGCCAATGAACGGGGTAAGATAAAGATCAGGCGTATTGATGACAACACCGCCGGCAGCGTGGAGATAGTGATACAGCTGCAGGCAGGCGTCTCTCCCGACAAGACCATTGATGCACTCTATGCGTTCACTGATTGTGAGCTCTCTGTCTCACCCAATGCATGCGTCATCACTGATGAGAACAAGCCCGCCTTCCTGGGGGTGAGTGATATACTGAAGCACTCAGCCAACCAGACAGTGAAGCTGCTGACCCGTGAGCTGGAGATACGTCGTGATGAGCTCGAAGAGGAGTGGCACTTCTCATCACTTGAGAAGATCTTCATAGAGAAACGTATCTACCGTGACATAGAGGAGTGTGAGACCTGGGAGGCAGTGATCAGTGCCATCAGCCAGGGACTAACCCCATACAGGAAGCTGTTCAGACGGGAGATAACCCATGATGACCTGGTGCGTCTTACCGAGATAAAGATCAAGCGTATCTCCAGGTATGACTCCTCACGTGCTGATGAACATATCAAAGGTGTTGAGGCAGGACTCGATGAGGTGAAGGCGCACCTTGAGAATATCATACCCTACTCTGTCAACTGGTACCGGCAGCTGAAGAAAAAATATGGGAAAGAGCGGGGACGCCGCACTGAGATACGTAGCTTTGAGACTATCGAGGCGGCCAAGGTGGTGGCATCCAATGCCAGGCTCTATATCAACCGTGCGGAAGGGTTCATGGGTACAGGCCTCAAGAAAGATGAGTATGTGTGTGACTGCTCTGATATAGATGATATTGTGGTGATAAGGAAGGATGGCACGTACCTTATCACACGTATTGAGGAGAAGCAGTTTGTGGGTAAAGATATCTTACATGCCGGTGTGTTCCGGAGGAACGATAAACGGACAATCTACAACCTGGTATATCAGGATGGCCGTGACGGGGTGCTCTATGTCAAACGCTCGGCACTGACGGGCCTCACCCGCGACAAGGAGTACACCTTTGGCCGGGGTACCGCAGGAACAAGGATACTCTACCTTAGTGTCAACCCTAACGGTGAGGCTGAGGTGATAAAGGTGTATCACAAGCCCAGGGGCAGGATGAAGAAGCTGACATTTGAGTTTGACTTCGGTGAGCTGGCAATAAAGGGGCGAAACTCCATTGGCAATATCCTTACCAGGCACCCGGTACACAAGATAGTTCTCAAAGAGAAGGGACTGTCAACACTGGGAGGCAGGAAGCTGTGGTTTGATGATGCAGTGCTCAGGCTCAACGCCGACGGCAGAGGCAGATACCTGGGTGAGTTTGCCTCTGACGAGATGCTCCTGGTGGTGACCAGGGGAGGCTGGTACCGCACCTCAGGGACCGACCTCTCAACCCACTTTGAAGATGATATACTGCTGCTGGAGAAGTTCAGGGAGTCGAAGATAGTCTCGGTAGTGTACTGGGATGAGGCACAGAAGTATTACTACGTAAAACGCTTCTCGTTCGAAGAGTCAGAGCTGCTGCAGTGCTTTATCTCCGAGAGTGAGGGGTCACGGCTGGTGAGCCTGACAGAGGTTGAGTATCCGCGCTTTGAGATCAGCTTCGGAGGAAAGAATGCCGGACGCCGGCAGGAGATAATAGAGGTGGCCGGATTTATTGGCGTGAAGAGCTTCCGGGCCAAGGGGAAACGGCTCACCAACTATAGCGTGGCCGATATACGTGAGCTGGAGCCGGTAATAAAAAGTGAGTCGCCACCACGGACAGGTAATGAGAATGAGAGTGAGGATCCCGGTGATGAGGAGCCCAGAATACCGCCTGCCGATGACCCGGCACAGATGCGGCTCAATCTTTAGCAGAGAGTGAATATCTATCTTATAGGTTTTATGGGCAGCGGAAAGAGCAGCGCCGGCAGAGAGCTGGCACTGAGGCTTGGCAAGAGATTTATTGATACCGACCGCATAGTGGAGGAGGAAGAGGGGATGACCATTAGGGAGATATTCTATGAGAGGGGTGAGGAGTATTTCCGTAAGGCCGAAGAGAGGGCACTGGCAAGGGTGGCTGAGATGAGGGAGAGCGTCGTGGCATGCGGCGGCGGAACACCCTGTGCAGAGGATAATATGAAGCGGATGAGGTCATCAGGAGTGGTGATATACCTGCGACTCACCGTAGAGGAGCTGACAGCAAGGCTGAAGGGGGCACAACAGGAACGACCCCTGCTGGCAACGGCGGAGGATGACGGGATGGGCCGAAGGGTGGAGGAGCTGCTGAGAGCCAGAGAGCAGTGGTATGAACAGGCTGACCTGATAATTGATGCCGGGAAAATAGCTGAAGAGGAGATGGCAGAAGCTATTGTAAAAGCTCTCAGGAGGGCAGAACCGCTATTGCCGGATTAGTATTTTTTATTACTTTGTCTCTGACAAGTCACTATCTTTTTCCCGGTATGTCAAATGATCATCAGGTAATGAAAAGGCCTATGCCAAAAATCTATCCGGTGATGCTCATACTGGTTGCCGTAACGGCTGCCTCTCTTGTTGCCCTCCTGGCAGACACTACACTCTGCCGGTCAGCACCCGTCACCTTCATCATAATCATTATTGTCATTATGGCCGGCACAGCCGTTATGATAAGAAACCGCCGTCACCTGCCCCTGCTGCGTAACCTGCGGCTCAGGGGCCGTATGGTGGCCGCACCGCTGGTACTGCTGCTGCTGGCCCTGCCCGCCGCAATAACCTATATCAGCTATGAGCTGAGCGGGAGTGAACCGCTGCTGCTCCTGGCAGAGCTGTTCGCCGCACTCACTGCCGCCATCTGCCTGCCGGTAGCTGCCGTGGTAACTATCCCTGCCATCATCTCTGCTGCCACCTTTCCCGGTAAAACGACCTCTGTTGACGGTGAGAAGAGGGTTGTGAGCGGGAGCTATGAGAGGGCCGTTAGTGGCTATGATGCAATGATGGCGGGTGGCGGTGATGCGATGGTTGTGCGTGGCGGTGATGCGAGGGCCGTAAATATGTCATACCGTTTCTTCGTGGTTACCGCCATCATGATGCTGCTCGCAGCTGTCATCACACCACTCACCGGGGTGGCCCTCTTCCGGATGGTGCAGCTGCTGCCGGTGATGGCGATAGCGATGATCATGCTGGCTATCATCGCTGCAGCACGGTTCAGCATGCTGCTCAGCACCGTGGCGGAGGGATTTCTCGCTGCCGGCGACCACCCTGCCGGCAGGAAACCGGCCACCATCACGGCCGATGAGGCTCTCCCCGCCGGCGACCACCCTGCCGTTGACTACCCCGGTGACGGCGAGGCTGAGCCGTGGCAGGGCGGAGCAACCGGGGAGCCGCAGGGGGGAGGAAGATTTGCTGCCATATTGCTGGCTGCCGATCACCACCTGGACCTCCTCAGCGGCAGGCATGACTACCTCAGAGCAGAGGCTGACAATGACTATGCAACAGCGGTTGCCGGCACCGCCTCACATACCTTTGACCCGGCACTGGTGCCGGCTCTCAGGGTGATAGCTGCTGAAGAGCGGTTCAGTGATAAGGTGAGACAGATGGCTGAGACAGGGGCAGCCCTGATAGAGCTGTACCACTCTGACCCGGTCAGACATAGTGGTGTGCTGCGTATGCCTGGCATCAGTGAAGAGAGCGCCAGGGTGAGAGGGATACTTCATGGCAGAAGCAGGCCTCATGAGCAGGAGGTGGCCTCACTCATGGGGTCAGCGTCGGAGGAGATCAGAAAGATAGCTGTCACCGCCGCCGGCACCAATATGGCCACCTCACTCAGCAGTGAGGTGATAAAGGCGCTTAACAGTAAAGCCACAGCCAGGGAGGCATACTATACGCTGAGGCAGTTCGGACCGGAGATCTATGGTGACCAGATAGGAGCAGCAGTAAAGGGGGAGAGCAGTGAGGCGGCAAACTATATTGTGCTCAGGCTGCTGGAGGCGATGCCCCTTCCCGATGCGCTGCCATGGCTGGCTACCTTTATAGCTACCGGGTATGCCGGCGTACGCCTCAGGGCGGCTGCCAGCCTGCGTGAACGGGAGTGGGTACCGGAAGGGAGGAGCAGGGAGATGGTGGAGGGACTGCTCATAGAGGCTGTACATACCGAAGCTAGGCTGATAACAACAGGGCAGGAGGCGAGGCGAAAGAGATACTTTCTGCTGTCGGAGGCGGTGAGATATGAAAGGAGGGTCAACAGGGAGTTAATATCATCACTGCTGGAGCTGCTGGCAGGTGAGAAGGCAGCACGACTGATGATGCACATAACGGGTAATGATACCAGATGGCAGGCAGAGATTGCATCTGAGGCGGTTGATGAGCTGATGGGTGACAGTCCGGTAAGCAGACCACTGCGGGCATTGCTGGGCAACAGTCCCGACAGTGACAGGGTGACAGAGCTGTCGCTATACTTCCCGTTGCGCGATGTGCGGGAGAGACACCTGATATCGCTGCTGCTCACATCAGAACAGAACATCACAGGCACCTGGACAAAGGCGTGCGCACTACATGTGGCTGCCACGGAGGGGAGAGGGCTGGAGGCTGACCAGGCGGTATCATTCCTCTTCAGCAACAGCCAGCTGCTCCAGGAGGAGAGCGCAAGGGCCATGAGACGAATAAATACCCGGTGGTACCATGAGGCTGAGACAAGGCTGCCGGCACAGGTCAGAGAACGTATCTCATCCATAATCAGTGGCGAGCTGCCACGGGCAGCCATGATCTTCGAGAAGACCAGGTTCCTCAGCCTCTGCTTTAAAGAGATACCGGAGGAGAAGATCATTATGCTGGCAACTGACATGAGATACTCTGAATCGGTTGATGCTGAGGCACTCCCGGATATTCTCTCATGGGTCGTCCCCTCCGTATCGGGGAAGACCGGACTCTATACGCTGCCCCTGGAGGATGTTGCTGAGTATCTTTTTTATTACCCTGAATATACTGAGGTTCTGGTAAATTACGTTGATAGTCAGGTAGGTGTTACCATAACCTGAAAAGCAGCGTATGTCTGAAGTCAATGTCAGAGCCAATCCATTTCCTGGTCTGAGACCGTTCAGCAGTGAGGAGGGTGAGCTCTTCTACGGGCGCACAGAGTGTACCCGTGAGGTGGCCGGGAGGCTTAAGAAGAACCGTTTTGTGGCGGTAACGGGAGCCTCTGGCAGCGGAAAGACCTCACTGGTCATGGCTGGTGTGATACCCGCAATGATAAGTGAGAATATCAGTGAGAAGAGGTCGTGGGCATTCATGATGGTGAGGCCTGAACAGAACCCCGTTGACCACCTGGCAGCACAGGCAGCAGCATTCTCTACCCGGGCCGGATACACACAGGTGACAGCCCACGAGGCGATGGACACCTTACGTAACGGGCGGGAGGGGCTGGCGGAGCTGTTCAGACGTATCAGGCGTAACCCGCGGCAGCAGATCATTATTATTGCAGACCAGTTTGAAGAGATCTTCAGGCTTGACCCCTTCACTGCGGAAGGGATACCTGACCACGATGTGAAGGTATATATCGACCTGTTGACCACAGCAGTGTCTGACCCTGAGAGTGGGCTCCACCTGCTGGTAGCCATGAGGTCTGAAGATGTTGCCGAGTGTGACAGGTTCGAGACCCTTACCACACTGATGAACAGAAGCACCTACCTCTTGCCACGGATACCTGACACACGGCTTGAAGAGGTGATCAGTGAGCCCTTCCGGATAACCTCAGTGCCGGTAGAGCACTCACTGGTCAAACTGATAATCGGTGAGCTGGGTGAGAGGCATGACCGCCTGCCGGTGCTGCAGCACATGCTGAGGAGGCTCTGGGATCACTGGAACGGTTCAGGTGATCAGATGAGACCTGTCAGTGAGGCTGACTATGAGGCGGTGGGCAGGATAGAGGGGGCAATGTCACTACATGGAGGGGAGGCGCTGAAGCGCCTTGATGAGAGGGGGAAGCAGCTGTGTGAACGGCTCTTTCGTACCATAACAATCCGTACCGACGATGGCCGTGAGCTGCGCGCACCGGCACGTATAGCCGATATAGCTGCTGAGACAGGGTATACTGCCCAGGAGATAATGGCTGTGGCAGAGCTCTTCAGGGGTGATGACTACTCGTTTATCACACCGCAGCCGACGGTAGCACTGACGGCGGAGACGGTTATTGACCTCACCCATGAGAGTATCATAAGGCACTGGGACACGCTACGCGTATGGATGGATGAGGAGGAGAGCTCGGTCAGGATATACCGGCAGCTGGCTGCTGCAGCACTCAGCTACCAGGAGGGTAAGGGACGCCTGTGGCGGCCACCCGATCTGCTGCTGGCCCTGCGGTGGAGGGAGGAGAACCGCCCGACACTGGCGTGGGCACGAAAGATCGACCCGGCATTTGAGAGAACAATGCTCTTCCTGAAAAACTCAGAGGAGGAGTATAACATACATGAGGAGCATGGCAAAAGAAGCGGCGCCAGACGGGTGAGACGGTTCAGGATGATCACCCTGCTGCTCGCAGTGGTGGTGCTGATCACAATGGCCGCCCTGGCAGCAATCTATTCATCACGTATCAACGCTGACAGACACCGCCTGGTAGCCATACAGCTGAAAGAGGAGGCGCTGACCCTTAATGAGATACTGAGTGACAGCCTTGACCTGCTGCTGGATGAGGTAGAGCGTATAGCCGCCGGAGGTGGTGACATGACAGAGGAGGGCGGCAGGAGGATAGAGGTGGCTGAGCGAGAGGCAAAGAGAGCTGCAGCAACCATGAAGGAGATGGCCGAAGGGCGCAGAGAGGCGGAGGCGAAGCTGGAAGGAGCCACCCGCAAGAGGATGATAGCGGTGGCACGCTCACTGGCGGTGAGGTCACTACAGCATGCCGGCACCATGAACCTGCAGACGCTGCTGGCATGGCAGGCCTACCTCTTCAACAACAGATATGAGGGAGCAGAGAATGATGCTGACATATTTATGGCGCTCTATGAGGTGAACAAGAGGTATGGCAGCAGGTATGTGGCACGTATAACACCCGACGGCGCCGGCGTGACAGCCATGACCGTCAGGGGTGAGAAGGGGTTCTTCACGGCTGATACAAAGGGGAGGGTCATCTACTGGAGGTCAGATGACCGATC
Source organism: uncultured Rikenella sp. (assembly GCA_964537135.1). Classification (GTDB taxonomy): domain Bacteria; phylum Bacteroidota; class Bacteroidia; order Bacteroidales; family VadinHA17; genus SR-FBR-E99. The sequence goes on along the minus strand of CAZHZC010000005.1, from coordinate 19,587 downwards.
GGGAGGCCATGAGCTGATCTGGAACGGCAATGAGCAGATCACTGCCATAAGGGTTAGTCCTGATGCCGAATGGCTGGCATGCGCCACCGTGTCAGACCGCATAATGATGATACCGCTCACCTCAAACATACCTGCCTATCAGCTAAGAGGCACCGGGGGAGCAGTCACCTCACTGGCCTACAACGGTAATGATCATCTCTACTCAGCAGCCACAGGCGGCTCAGTCACTGAGTGGGACCTCAGAAGGGGTGTAGGCGCCAGGGTGATAGCTGACAGCTCAGCCATCATCTCACTCGATATCCCACAAAACGGCCAGATGGTGTCAGCCCTCACCGCTGATGGCCGTCTGATCATCTACAGGCCCGGGAGCGAGGGTGAGCCTGTCACCCTCAGCAGCGGCAGGCAGGTCATCACTGCCCAGCACTTCCTGCCGGGAGGAGGCCGGCTGGCTGCCGGTGACAACAGCGGCAGGATAGAGATATGGGATGTCGCAGCTGAAGAGCCGGTAAGAACCGTGACAGCACACGCAACCCCGGTGAGGAGGATAGGATTTAACCGCTCAGGCAGACAGATGGTGACAGCCGATGAGAGGGGTGAGATACGACTCTGGAATATGGATGACCTGGAGCAGGCCCCGGTGGTGTTCAGTGATGGAGAGAGAGACGTTATCAGCCTGGAATTCATCGATAAGGATAAGGCGTTCCTCGCGGCCACTACAGCCAGGGTAGACAAAAGGCCGGCAGATGTCAGTAGCATGAGCGAAGGTATCTGCGACAGGGTGACCAGAAACCTGACACAGGAGGAGTGGAAAGCATATGTGGGTGGTGATATACCTTATGAGCTGACCTGCACGGAAAATGAGTACTCAATAAGGGTCAGGGAGATAAGAGGCGCTTTTTGATAAAACATTTAGGCCGCTCTGCTGTTATCAGTGGGTAAGTTCATTCCTAACGGGGAAATGGCTATTTTTGCCTCCTGCATTTGAATTATTAACAGAGTGGCTCAATGAAAAACAACAGAGTATTATTAATGATCCTGGATGGTTGGGGTATTGGTGACGGCAGTAGCAGCGACGTGATAGCTTCCACCGGGACGCCACGCATTGACAACATAAAAAACAGATACCCCTCATCATACCTACTCACATCAGGTGAGGATGTGGGGCTGCCGGAAGGGCAGATGGGCAATTCAGAGGTGGGGCACCTAAATATCGGTGCCGGACGGGTGGTCTATCAGGACCTGGTGAAGATAAACAAGGCCTGCTCATCAGGTGAGATACGGTCAAACAAGGTGCTCAAAGAGGCGTTCAGCTATGCACTCGATGAAGGGGTGAAGGTACACATTATGGGCCTCCTCTCAGATGGCGGGGTACACTCATCTGACAGCCACTTCAACTCTTTCTGTCAGATGGCCTCTGAGTACGGCATTAAAGATCTTTTTATACACGGGTTTGGCGACGGACGAGATACAGACCCCAAAAGCGGCAGCGGATATGTCACCTCACTGCTCAGACACCTGGAGGGGGGCAGTGGCCGGCTGGCATCATTCATCGGACGCTATTATGCGATGGACCGTGACAAGAGATGGGAGCGGATAAAAGAGGCGTACGATATGCTGGTACATGGGAAAGGTACCCTGACATCAGATATCGCCGGGACGATAGAGAGCTACTATGAGGAGGGGGTGACCGACGAGTTTATGAAGCCCATAGTGATGAGAGGTGAAGATGGCAAGGCGCTGACAACAATTACCGAAGGTGATGTGGTGATATTTATGAACTTCAGGAACGACCGGGCACGTGAGCTGACAACCGTCCTCACCCAGCAGGATATGCCGGAGAAGGATATGAAAACAATACCACTGCACTACCTCACCATGACACCCTATGATGATACCTTCAAAGGGATGCATGTCATCTTCCCGAAAGAGAATGTGGAGCTCACCATGGGAGAGGTGCTGGCCGCTGAGGGGAGGAGACAGCTGCGGATAGCAGAGACCGAGAAGTATGCACATGTGACATTCTTCTTTTCGGGAGGACGTGAGAAGAAGTTTGACGGTGAAGAGCGTATACTGATACCATCACCAAAGGTGGCTACCTACGACCTGAAGCCCGAGATGAGCGCTTATGAGGTGAGAGATGCCGTAATAGCTGAGCTCAGAAAGCAGAAGCACGACTTCATATGCCTCAACTTTGCCAATGGCGATATGGTAGGACATACCGGTGTATATGGTGCCATAGAGAAAGCGGTGAAAACGGTTGATGAGTGTGCCGGTGATGTGCAGGAGGCAGCCACACAGAACGGCTATGAGGTGCTGATAATATCAGACCATGGCAATGCCGACTATGCCGTAAACGGCGACGGCTCACCCAATACAGCCCATTCACTCAACCCGGTACCAATCTACCTTGTCAGTGAGAGGTACAAAACGGTGAAGAACGGTATACTGGCTGACGTGGCACCTACCATACTGAAGATGATGGATATCACTACCCCGCCTGAGATGACAGGGACCTCACTGGTTTGATACAGGGTGATGCTGCAGATAGACGACACAATAATATCTACTGACCTTATTGAGAAGAAGTTTGTATGTGACCTCGCCGTGTGCCGGGGTGCCTGCTGCCGCTATGGCGATTCAGGGGCACCACTCGAGGAGGAGGAGACAACAGTCCTCAGTAAGATCCTTCCCGATATCAGACCCTTCCTAAGGGCTGAAGGGATCAGCGCCATTGAGGAGCAGGGACCATTTATTACCGACTTTGAGGGTGAGCTGGTGACACCCCTGATAAACAACAGGGAGTGTGCATATACCGTAATGGAGGGCGAAATATACAAGTGTGGCATAGAAAAAGCGTACCTTGCAGGTGCGACCGGCTTCCGAAAGCCTCTCTCCTGCCACCTCTTCCCGGTGAGGGTGACAAAATACAGAACCTTCCGGGCGGTGAACTATGAGAAGTGGTCAATATGCCGTCCTGGGGTAGCGCGCGGTGAGCGCGAAAACGTGAAGCTCTTCAGCTTCCTGAGTGAGCCGCTGAGACGTGCCTTCGGGCAGGAGTGGTTTGAGAGACTGAAATGGTCTGCAGGTGAGTATCGTAAAAACAAAGATAAATGAAAACCATCCAGAACTACATCGAAACAAACAGAGAGAGATTTCTTGAGGAGCTTTTCGGGCTGATACGTATACCGTCGGTCAGTGCCTCAGAGGCCAACAAGCCTGACATGGTGAAGGCTGCCGAATATATACGTGACCTGATGGCTGCCGCCGGAGCCGACCGTGCCGAGGTGTACCCCACCACCGGCAACCCGGTGGTCTACGGCGAGAAGCTGACAGACCCCTCACTGCCTACCATTCTTGTCTACGGACACTATGATGTCATGCCTGCCGAGCCGCTTGAGAAGTGGGTGTCACCACCCTTTGAGCCGGAGATACGTGATGGTCGTATATGGGCACGGGGGGCTGATGATGATAAAGGACAGATGTTCATGCACCTCAAGGCGTTTGAGATGATGAACGCTACCGGAACACTCGCCTGTAATGTCAAATTTCTTATCGAAGGTGAAGAGGAGGCCGGGTCGGTAAGCCTGCCGGCCTTCTGTGAGGAGCACCGCGAGATGCTCAGCTCTGACGTGATACTTGTCTCTGACACCTCAATGATAGCATCCGACATACCTGCAATTACTGCCGGGCTGAGGGGACTCTCATATATAGAGGTAGAGGTTGACGGTCCGGACCGCGACCTCCATTCGGGAATGTATGGCGGGGCAGTGGTGAACCCGTGTAATGCACTCTGCTCAATCATTGCAAGCCTGAAGGATGGTGACGGACGTATAACCATACCCGGCTTTTATGACAAGGTGATAGTGCCCACGGCTGAGGAGAGGGCCAAGATAGCCGAGAGACCTTTTGATACCGAGGAGTACAAGAGATCGGTCAATGTGGATGCACTCGACTCAGAGAGAGGGTTCACCACACTCGAGAGTACCGGTATCAGACCCACACTTGATGTAAACGGTATCTGGGGAGGATATATCGGTGAAGGATCAAAAACAATACTGCCGGCAAAAGCTTCGGCCAAGATATCGATGAGACTGGTGCCTGACCAGCAGTCTGATGAGATAGCACAGCTGGCAATAGATCACATAAAGAAGATCGCGCCGGTAGGAGTGAAGGTGACAGCCAGGTACCTGCACGGCGGAGAGGCATACGTGAGCCCTATCGACTCACCTGAATACCTGGCAGCCGAAAAGGCATATACCGACGTATATGGAAAGGTACCCATACCCATACGCAGCGGCGGCAGTATACCTATCATTGCAACCTTTGAAAAGATACTGGGAGTGAAATCAATACTGATGGGCTTCGGCCTCGAGTCAGATGCAATACACTCACCAAATGAGAACTTCCCGCTCGAGAACCTCTTTGCCGGGATGAGGGCAATACCTCTCTATTACAGGTACTACGCTGAGCTGAAGAGGTAGCAGGTATACGTTTGCAGTGATGAGGGCAATACCTCTCTATTGCAGGTACTACGCTGAGCTGAAGAGGTAGCAGGTATACGTTGTCTGCAATGGTCAGTCAATAAGCATTTTGAGCAGTTCAACCTTGGTAGAGCTGCTGCGTAGCACGGTGAAGAGCTTGTTGTCAACCCGTATCTTCTCCTGCTGCCGCGGAATGTTGCCATGAACAAACAGTATCAGTCCGGCCAGGGTACTGTACTCATCACTCTCTGGCAGGTCAAGCTCATACTCCTCATTAAGGTAGTCGATATCGAGGCGTCCTGACAGCACATACTCCTTCTCACTGAGCTTCTTCTCAATCAGGTCACTGGTATCATGCTCATCCTCAATATCACCCACAATCTCCTCAAGCACATCCTCAATGGTGAGCATACCGGCTGTGCCACCAAACTCATCAACCACCAGGGCGATACTCTTTTTGGCGTCAGAGAGTACCCTCAGCACCCTGTTGGCCGGCATGGTCTCAGGCACCACCGGCAGGCGACGCATGCCTGACTCAATGTCAGGCGGGCTGGTCAGGATATCCTTCAGCTTGTAGTACCCTGTCATGTTGTCTATGTTGTCACGGTAGAGGAGGATGTTGGAGTGCCCTGACTCGATAAAGCTCTGCCGCAGCTCATCAACGGCTGAGTCAACGGGCAGCGCCACTATCTCAGTACGTGGCACCATACATTCGCGTGCCTTGACAGATGAAAAGTCAAGCACATTCTGCAGTATCCTGAGGCTGCTGCTCTCATCATGCTCCTCCTCGTCGGTCTCCACCAGGTCATTGATGAAGTAGTCGAGGTCAGTACGGGTGAAGATACGGTTAGCCTGCTCTTTCAGCTCAGGCCTGATACCGAAGAAGAGCCTGATAAGCAGATTGGCGAGCCACAGTGTGAGCTTGCTTACCGGGTAGAAGAGGTAGTAGAAGACAGCTGTGGGGAGAGCAAAAATCCTGAGAAAAAAGTTGGGGTTGATACGTACCAGCGATTTGGGCAGAAACTCTGCAAAGATCAGCAGTATGAGTACGGTAACAACGGTCTGTATGATAAAGATAAGTGCGTCTGACGGGATAAAGCTTTTGAGCCATCCGGCGGTGATACCGGCGGTGAGCATACTGAACACCACGGTAGCCACATTGGCTCCGATGAGCATGGTGGAGATATAGAGGCCCGGGTTGTGCGTGAAAAGGGAGATGATGTCTGAGCTGAAGAGCCCGTGCTTACGGTCAAGCTCAAGACGCAGCCTGTTGGAGGCGATAAAGGCCAGCTCCATAGCCGAGAAGAAGGCTGCAAGCAGGATAGCCAGCGGGATGATGACAAAGGGGTTCATAACCCAAATTTAAAGTTTTTTCCGTTGTGTATGGCGCAGCCACGCCAGAGCAAAGGCTACTGCAGCCATCAGCAGGAAGAGCCAGCTGCGCCCCGCCCCGTCACGTGCTATCTCACGTATGGCGATTGCCAGGCAGGCAATACCCAGTATGATCCAGATAATCTCAATCAGCAGCAGTGCCCTCTTGCTCATCCCTGATATAAATTGTTCCCGTTACATTTCTGATGGTCCAGTTTGTGAACCGTGAGTCGGAATCAAATCCGGTACCCATCACTATCTGGCCGTCATGGGTGAACCTGACAAACCTGTCTGACCATATCCTGTCTTTGGGCTGGCTCCAGAAGAGCAGCTCTGTCTCAAGCTTCTCACCCTTGTTGCTGACAGCCACCACACTGTCACGCAGCTCCCAGATATTCTCCTTCTCGTTATGGCGTGCATAGTGTGCGGTTATGCTGCCCTGGGGGCTCTCTGTCATCTCATAGAACAGTACGGTCATCCCTTGTGGAAAGATGGTACGCGGATCATCACCGGTGGTGTACTGCTCTATCTGTGGTGCCCGTATCAGCATCGTCACCCTGCCCGAATCGGTGTAGATGGTCTCCACACCGCTGGCAGAGAGTGCCGGCAGCTCTTTTATCTGCAGATCCTGTATGGTGTAGTCCTTGCGGTGGCAGGCCATAAGCAGCACTGCAGAGGCGATCATGGTTATTATTATGAATCTGCCTCTCATCCACTCATCCTGACTAATCCTTTTTGAACCTGACGGTGGTGGTTTCATTGACCCATCCACCTACCTGGTATGATGCACCCTCTTCAATGATACTACGGAAGAAGGCCTCCTCCCTGGTGGGGAAGAGCTTTCTGTAGATAGCGATCCGCTCATCTATCTGCTCTTTCAGTCCGGGGTCAACGTTTCTCGCCCTGTTGAGGTAATCAACCACCACCCAGTAGACTGTCTGATTCTCAAATTGTTCTCCTACCCGTGCTCCGGCATAGGCCTCAGCTATGATAAAGAGTGCATATCCGTTCTCCTGGTCAAGCGCGAAGGCTCTCCTGGCCAGGTCACGTGCCGTCTGCTTGCCGTTAGAGGTGAGCTCCAGTGAGGCCAGCCGGGTGAGCAGCCCCGACTTGACATGGTTGTTGCCCTCAAGGTCAATAGCTTCACGGTAGTATTTGGCAGCCATATCATAATCTTTGCGCGCCATGTTCATCTCAGCCAGCTGGGCAGCAGCCGCAGCGTCAGGGTTGGCACGGTAGAGGCTGGTAGAGGCTCTATAGAAGAGATCAGACTCTTTGCAGCCTGTCTCTGTGAGCAGCGTCAGCACCTTGTTGAGCAGTGCGGTATCACCGGGGTTGCTCTCCACCTGGGGGGTGAAGAGCTCTGCCAGGCTCTCACAGGAGGCCGCCCCGCTCGACCTGAAGACAGCATCTATATTGTTACGTGCCCCCAGGTAGCGTGTGTCAGCGGGGTTGAGGGCCAGCTGGCTGTCAACCACCTTCATTGAGGCAGCATAGGCGTTGATCACTGCCCCGGCATCAATAAGCCTGAGGGCATAACACTTGGCGGTGGCAGCTATATAGAGGCTTGAGTAGGTATGGTCAAAGCTGCCGGGCGAACGCTCCATCACCCCGTTGATCAGCTCATAGCACTGCATGGCATAGTCAGGGTCATTGCCGCCGAACTCATATAGTGCAAAAGCTTTGCGAAGTGTATTGGCGGGCTCCTCATTGAAATATTTTGTACGCTGATCAAGTATCATCAGTACGGTATCAATATAGGCCTTCTCGCCACTCTGGCGGAAGAACTCCTTGAACATGGTCTCTCCCTTGATATAGGTGTTTCTGGATGAGGCAGGACACTCATTGAATACCACTCTCCAGAACTGAACCGCCATGTTGTAGTCCTTATTGTCATAATAGGTAGAGTAGAGGGAGGTGTTGCGGATACAGCTGATACTGTCTTCGCCCTTGCCAAACGGTGTGCCGGTATCAACACCCTTCTGAGCCTGCAGGGTGAATGCAAACATTGTCATTAGAAAACCGGTTAAGATGGTGTGTGCTCTTCTTTTCATCTCTCTTTTAATATTATCAGTCATACTGCCTTTTCAGGAACCAGTAATCATACAGATTAAGGCTCGCACCTATTGAGACCACTGTCTCCCTGGGAAGCAGCGGGCTGCCATTGCCCCGGGTTGACAGGTCAAAAGTCAGTGAGATCCTTGACCTGGTTCGTCTCATTGGTAAACCTGTTCCAAAAGTTATGCCGTACTCTTTCAGCTTCTCACCTGCAAAGAGGGTATAGCTCTCTTCATACCGGCCTCCTATGCGGTATTCCACTCTCTCAAAGAAACTGTAATTTGAATATTTGTCAGGTATGTATTCTGCTCCGGCATGGAGTGCAACAGCATCAGCCAGGGTGCCATGTGTTCCCGGCAGTGAGGCGCTGCTCCACCTGGTGAACAGTATATCGGCGCCGACGGTCAGCTTGTCGGCAGAGCCTGCAGTGAAGCCTGCCCGCAGGCTTTGCGGCATGGTACTGCTGGTTGAGGAGCTGTTCTGCCTGAGTGTGTCAGTTGATGAGAGTGATGACTGTACGTTGGCATACCTGAGTGTCAGCTCATCGAGGCCTGTCTTAAGCTTGTATGACGGGGTAAATGTTACTCCTGCATTGATAAAGCGGTCACCAGCCAATGGGATCATCACCTGCAGTGACGCCTCATAGCCTGGCCCACGCATGGCAATGGCACTCTGCCCCCTGGTATTGAAGTAGTTATTGTCACCGGTAAAGACCAGCTCATTGATTCGGGTCACCTCACCGTAGGTGTAGAAGAGGTTGAGGCCTACCGCCAGGTAGGAGAGAATGTTGACACCTGTTCCGGCCACCACGCGGTGATAGCCTCCCGAGCCGTTGTGTCTCTCATAGACGGGGCCGCTGACGCCTGTGCCATCATACTTATAGCTTATGTCATAGGCCCCGTTGACATAGGGCAGAAGGGCCACCGCCACACCCCAGTTCCTGGTAACAGGAAATCCAAGCATGAGATGTGAAAAGTTGAGGTCACCTGTTGAGGCTTTCAGCTCATCCTCCTTCAGCCTGATATAGCCGTAGTCAATACCAAAATCAAAGATAAAGGAGGTGGTGTCGATACTGCTGTATGAGGCAGGTGTCAGGTAGTTGAGGGTGAGGTTGTCACGTATGCCGCTACTGATACCTCCCATGGCCCTCGTTCTGAAGGGGCCCTGCTGCTCAAGTGAACCCATGCCATACCTGGCGTAGGGTGTCTGAACATTTTTCTGACCTGCGGCGGTGGCTGTCAGCATCACCAGGAGAGTTATCACCAATATTGGGTTGCTCTTATACATTTGTTTCCAGTAAAAAATTTAAGCCTTCTGCTACCAGATCAGGGTAGTGCAGCACATTGTCTCCTGTCAGCGGGATGAGGTTCATGCTGTCGCCGCCGGTGATTACCGTAACGTGGTTGTGATACTTTTTTTCAAATGTGCGAATATACTCAATTATTTCATACCTCATGCCGGTTATCACCCCTCCGGCTATAGCCTCTTCGGTTGTGGTTGCCGGGAAGCTGAAACCGCTTCTCATGGTCACCAGGGGCAGCCGGGCGGTATATTCATTCAGCGCCCTGAACCGCATAGTCATGCCGGGTGAGATATTGCCTCCCCGGTACTTACCGCCGGTGACCAGGTCAATGGTGAGTGCACTGCCGGCATCAATGACAAGCAGGTCACTGCCGGGGTGATGCATCATGGCGCCGGCGGCAGCAGCCAGCCGGTCGGTACCGGTCACCTCAGGGGTGCGGTAATCAATCTCGAAGGGGAAGTGTGAGGCAGGGGTGAGGTAGTGAACCCTCCTGCTGTAGGGTGAGAGGCGGCGGAGTAGCGGGGCGGGGTCATCACCCACGCTGGAGATGATGGTGGCATCAACCGGGTGCCCTCCTGTCAGCTCCTCAGGCAGCAGAAGTGCGTCAGGGCGGTAGCGGCCCCTGCTGGTGAGCACCCCATCGTTGAAGAGTGCTGTATTGACCGACGTGTTTCCTATGTCAATGACCAGGTTCATCTCTCACTCTCTCTTCTGGCATTGTGGGCAAGGATGGAGGTGAAGAGTGCTGCCGCCTCTGCCACCGTAGTGATATCACGCACCGTAAGGCTTAGCTTCTCATTGTTCTGCTTTACTCTCATCTTACCATGACCTTTATTGACAAAATCCATTACTGACAGAAAGAGTGGCGACCGGTAGAATGGTGACGACTGGTCAGCCACAAAGTTAGCAATCAGCAGATTATTTTTCATAATAACCTTCTCAATTCCTGCCCCGGCAGCTGCCTGCTTCAGCCTTACCAGTCCGAGCAGTGCACGTGCCGGTGGCGGCAGGGGTCCGAACCGGTCGGTCAGATGCGACTCAAAGGTTGTCAGACCTGCTTCATCCTTTATCTCATTCAGCTCCTTATAGAGCCTGATGCGTTCCGGTATATTTGAGACATAGTCATCGGGGAACATTATCTCCAGGTCGGTCTCTACGGTCACATCATCCACAAAGGGCTTTCTTTTTCCTACTGCCTCCTCCTCTTTTTCCGGTGTCACAGCAAAGAGGCTGCCAAACTCCTCCTCCTTGAGCTCTCTGATCGCTTCGTCAAGTATTTTTTGGTAGGTCTCATACCCCACATCGGCAATAAAGCCGCTCTGTTCACCCCCGAGCAGGTTACCTGCCCCTCGTATGTCAAGGTCATGCAGTGCGATATTGAATCCGCTTCCCAGTTCATAGTTCTCTTCAATGGCTCTGAGGCGTCTTCTGGCTTCACCTGTCACTACGGAGAGGGGTGGTGCCAGCAGGTAGCAGAACGCCTTACGGTTTGAGCGCCCTACCCTGCCGCGCAGCTGATGCAGGTCAGCCAGGCCGTAGCTCTGGGCCTCGTTGATAAAGATGGTGTTGGCATTGGGAATATCCAGTCCTGACTCAACAATGGTGGTAGCCAGCAGAACGTCATAGTCGCCCCTGATAAAGTCGGTCATCACATTCTCTGTCATGCTGCCCGGCATGCGGCCGTGTACCACCGCTATCTTTACTCCGGGGACAATATTTTCGAGGGTGCTTTTCAGCTCCATGATGTTCTCTATCCTGTTGTGGACAAAAAAGAGCTGTCCGTTACGGCTCACCTCGTACTCTATACCCTCTCTGATAATCTCCTCATTGAAGCCGTGCAGCTCGGTGATGATGGGCATGCGGTTTGGTGGCGGTGTATTTATTACCGAGAGGTCTCTGGCGCCCATGAGTGAGAACTGCAGTGTGCGCGGTATGGGTGTGGCGGTGAGAGTGAGGGTGTCTACCCCTGCCTTAAGCCGCTTGAGCCGCTCCTTGACGGCCACCCCAAACCGTTGCTCCTCATCGACGATAAGCAGTCCCAGGTCCTTGAAACGCACCTCACTGCCAGTCAGCTTATGGGTTCCTATGATGATATCTATCTTACCCTCAGCCAGCTCACTGAGGATAGCTCTCTGCTCAGCGGGCTTGCGGTGCCTGCTGAGGTAGTCAACACGGCAGGGGTAGTCACTGAGGCGTTCGGAGAAGGTCTTGTAGTGCTGCAGCGCCAGGATGGTGGTAGGAACCAGTATGGCGGTCTGCTTACCATCAACGGCTGCCTTGAAGGCGGCCCTGACAGCTATCTCGGTCTTGCCAAACCCCACATCACCGCAGATGAGGCGGTCCATTGGTACCGGTGACTCCATATCCTGCTTGACAGCCCGGGTGCTGGCCAGCTGGTCAGGCGTATCTTCCCACAGGAAGGAGGCCTCCAGCTCACGCTGAAGGTATGAGTCGGGTGAGAAGGCGAAGCTCTCGGAGGCCTTACGTTTGGCATAGAGCAGTATCAGGTCACGGGCAATATCCTTTACCTTCTTCCTTGTAGAGCCCTTCAGCTTCTGCCAGGCACCGGTACCCAGCTTGTTGATACGTGGCGGAGTATCGTCTCTCCCTTTGTAGCGTGAGATACGGTGCAGGGCATGAATACCTACGTAGAGGGTGTCATTATCTTTGAATACCAGCTTGATAGCCTCCTGGAGACGACCATTGACCTCTATCTTCTCCAGTCCGCCGAAGCGACCAATACCATGGTCGGTGTGTACCACATAGTCACCCGGGTTGAGCCCTGTCAGCTCCCTGATGGTCATACTGTCACGGCGACTGAAGAGGCCCCTGATGCGGTATTTATGGTAACGGTCAAAAATCTGGTGGTCAGTATAGAGTGCTATCCGGAGCTGATGGTCGGTGAAGCCCTGATGGAGGCTGAGCTGCAGGGGTGTATAGCTGACGGCAGGGGCTGACTCGTCAAAGATCTCACGAAGGCGCTGCTGCTGTGTCTCACTCTCTGCCAGGATGAAGTTGCTGTAGCCCTCTTCACTGTTGGTGATCAGCCTGGAGGCCAGCAGCCCGAAATTCTTGTTGAAGGCGGGCTGTGGCTCTGTCTGAAAGGTGAGGCTGACAGCCTCAGGGGTGCCCCGGCCACGGCTGAAGCTGATGTTAAGGTGAGAAGAACACTGCTCATCAAGCTGGTCGCCGGTGACAATATCACCACTGCGGTCAGCTATCTCTCCTTTGGCACTCCGCTCGGCAGCCTGCTGGCAGAGAGCATTGATCTTGTCAATGATAAGGTCATAGTTGTCACTCCATATCACTGATGAGGGGGGCAGGAGGCTGAGGAAGCTCTCTGACTGTTCACTATGTGCCAGAACGCTTATGTCAGGTATGAGCTCAGCCTTCTCAAGCATCTCTAGCGAGAGCTGGTTATCAGGGCTGAATGAGCGTATCGACTCTACCTCGTCACCAAAAAAGTCGATACGGTAGGGTCTCTCGGCGGAGAAGGAGAAGATATCTGTGATACCTCCCCTGACCGAATATTCACCCGGCTCATAGACAAAGTCAGTACGCCGGAAGTGATACTCGGTCAGCACCTCTTCGAGGAAGTCGATAGAGAGGGTATCTCCCCTTTTTATGGTGAGTGTGTTCCTCTTGAATGACTCCCTGGTGACCACCCTCTCCATCAGTGCTTCAGGATAGGTGACGATAACACCTTTTTGGCTCTCCCGGCCGAGGTGAGCCACTACGCCGGCACGCAGTATTATGGATGCAGGGTCTGTCTGGTCATAGATCACTGACCGCTTATATGATGCCGGAAAGAAAAAGATACTGTCATCACCGGTCAGTGCAACCAGGTCATTGCTGAAGTAGGCAGCCTCCTCCTTGTCAGGAAGTACCACCAGGTGTATAGCGGGATGGTGTGGCAGCACCCCGGCCATCACCACCGCCCGCGACGAGCCGGTCAGGCCGGTGAGCGTGACAGACCCGGGATGGTTTACCATCAGCAGCTCACCAAGCTGCTGCAGTGAGGGGTGATTCTTATATATGTCGCTGAGAACTACGCCGGCCATCAACCATGTATGAAGCTGCAAAATTAACAAAGCCGGCGTTCACTGCAAAATGCAGCTCTCTCAGCAGCACAACTCTCTCAGGGTGGCGACCATTCCTGATGAGCCACAGTAGAAGGGTGTACGCTGGTGCAGCGCCTTCGGGGTGATGTCAAGCACCCTGCCGGTACCGTCAGTAGCCACACCACCCGCCTGTTCAATGATGAATGAGATAGGGTTGCACTCATAGATAAGCCGCAGCTTGCCTGAAGGGTAGCTGCTTGATGAGGGGTAGAGGAATATGCCGCCGGCAAGCATGTTACGATGTACGTCAGAGACCAGTGAGCCTATGTATCTTGAGGTGTATGGTCTGCTGGTAGCTGCGTCATTCTCCTGACAATATTTGATATACTTTTTAACTCCGTCAGGAAATTTGGTATAGTTGCCCTCATTGATTGAATAGATCTTTCCCTTGGCTGGTGTGCGCATATTGGGGTGGGAGAGGCAGAACTCACCTATGGTAGGGTCAAGGGTGAATCCGTTCACCCCGTTGCCGGTGGTGTAAACCAGCATGGTTGATGACCCGTAGATCACATAGCCGGCAGCCACCTGCTTGCTGCCCGGCTGCAGGAAATCGGCAATTGAGGTCTCCGCATCACGCTCGGTCACACGACGGTAGATAGAAAAAATTGATCCTACCGAAACGTTGTAGTCGATATTTGAGGAGCCGTCAAGGGGGTCCATACAGACCACATACTTTCCTTTGCTGGCAAACTCTTCGGTAAAGACAACCTCTGCCTGGTTCTCTTCGGAGGCGACTCCTGCACATTCACCTGACGCTTTCAGGGCATCAATAAAAACCTCATCAGCATAGCGGTCAAGCTTCTGCTGATCTTCCCCCTGTGGGTTCTCTATACCGGCCCGCCCAAGTATCTCTACCAGGCCCGCCTTGCGTATCTTGGCGTTGACCATCTTGGCTGCAGTACCGATATGATGCAGTAGCCGTGAGAGCTCACCACGGGCATGCGGATACTCTTTCTGTTTGCTGATGATAAAGTCATTCAGGCTGATAATATCGTAACTGGACATCTTGGAAAATGTATTGGTTAGTCGTTCATCAGTTCAGGTCAGCCCTGAAGGCTGCCTTGTAGGCGTACACCTTACCATGGTTATTACGGAGCTCATAGCCGAAGGTTACGTTGAGGGTAACCTTCTCAATACGGTTGAACTCAGGGTAGTAGTACCACTCTTCAGTGAATGAGAGCTTGCCGATCTTTGAACGGTCATTGTTGAACTCCTTCTCGATACTCCTCACCTCATCCGGTGAGAGCCTCTCGCCGCTGTGGTAGTCATAGACGGTAAGTGAGCCGTCATAGATGCGTCTGAAGATGTTGTCTGTCAGTGGCTCTCCGTCATACCCCTCCACCTTCTCGCTCTCCCAGGGGTCACCCTCCGGGTCGGGCCTGATTATCACCTCGGTGACAATATCCTTTGCAATTATTATCGCCCCGGCTCTCTCACTGCTGCTCACCCTCTCCTGTGCCCGGTCCTTCTCTTCTGGCCTGTACGTCACTTCATCCTCAGCTCCCCGTGCCGTCACTTTAACCTCAGCCCCCCGAGCCGCCACTCCCTCTCCCTTACTACTGTTGCCTCCACCTCCACAAGAGGCGACAATTGCAGCTGCCATCACTGTCAGTACAATTCTCTTCACCGCTCCCATCCCTTTCTTTTTCAGGTTCTGCTCTCTTCTTGTCACTTGAGATGACTCCATTCTTTTCACCGCTCCCATCCCTTTCTCTTTCAGGCTCTGCTCTCTTCTTGTCACTTGCAGGTATCGTTTTTTTAACCTTCAGGTTTTACACTCTGCCCATCACTACCGGACTATTCAATCTCTTTGCCACTATTGGTTTTTATTCTCTCTGTAGCGCAGCATCTCCGGCGCACCTCTGCCGGTAAGCTGCCTCTCTTTATAAACCGCTGCTCCGTTGACAAATGTTGTTATTATGCTGCTGCTGAAGGTTGTCCCTTCTACGGGTGACCAGCGGCATTTGTAGAGTATATTCTCTCTGCTGACTGTTGTTGGTGAGTCAGGGTCAACCAGTACCAGGTCAGCCTTGTACCCTTCACGTATGAATCCGCGCCCGGTTATTCCGAAAAGTTTTGCAGGGTTATGGCACATACCGGTCACCACCTGTGTGGGTGTCAGCTCACCGCGGCGGCACAGCTCTAGCATCATCACCAGTGAGTGTTGTATGTTGGGGCCGCCTGACGGCGCAGTGAAGTAGGGTTCACCCTTCTCTTCGGCGGTGTGTGGTGCGTGGTCCGTTGAGATGATATCGATCAGTCCGTCACGTACTGCTTTTACCAGTGCCTCCCGGTCGGTGGAGCTGCGTACCGGCGGGTTCCACTTGATAAGGTTTCCCTTTGTGGCGTAGCTGCTCTCATCAAACCAGAGGTGGTGTACACACGCCTCACCTGTCACCTGCTTACGGGTGGGGTCATCACCTGTGGTGAGCAGGCGTGTCTCTTCGGCTGTTGAGAGGTGTAGCAGGTGCAGCTTAGCGCCTCCACGGCCGGCAAGCTCCACAGCTCTCTGTGAGGAGGCCAGTGCCGCCTCACGGCTCCTGACAAGGGGGTGGAGTGAGGGGGTGGCTCTCTCACCATACCTATCGCGGTAGAGAGCGATATTCTCTCTGATCATCTGCTCATCTTCACAGTGGCATACCAGTGGCAGGTGGCTGAGGCTGAAGAGCGCCTCAAGGGCTGCGTGGTCACTCACCAGCATATTGCCGGTAGAGGCGCCGAGGAAGAGCTTGACAGCCGGTACCTGGTGCGGGTCAGCCTGACGCAACAGCTCAATATTGCTGTTTGTGGCACCCAGGTAGAAGGAGTAGTTGATCAGTGAGGATGATGCTGCGAGCTCATTTTTCCTCTGCCACTCGTCAAGGGTCACCGTCTGCGGTATGGTGTTGGGCATGTCGATGAATGAGGTGACTCCGCCGGCAGCGGCAGCAGCACTCTCACTGGCAATATCTCCCTTGTGGGTCAGCCCCGGCTCACGGAAGTGGACATGGCTGTCTATCACTCCCGGCAGCAGCCATAGCCCTGAGGCATCAATCACCCTCACACCTCTGCCTGTGGCTGCTTCTCCCGGCGGGAGGATGGCGGTGATATGGTCACCGGTGATGACGGTGTCAGCTCTTCTGCTTACTCCCTCATTGATGAGCAGGGCATTGCGTATAACGGTTGTGTGGCTTCTCTCGGCAGGCATGGCGGGTTGGTCAGGCAGATCTCCTGCTTGGCTTCCTGAAGATACTGACAATTCTCATACGCAGCACACCCCACATCGCCTCCCCAAAGATGCTGCCTGACATTTTTGAGGTACCAGCCCTGCGGTCAGTGAAGATTATCGGTACCTCAACAATCTTGTATCCCAGCTGCCAGGCTGTAAACTTCATCTCTATCTGAAATCCATAACCGACCAGGCGTATCTGCCCCGGATCGATATTGTACAGTGTCTCACGTCGATAACATTTGAATCCGGCGGTGGGGTCCATCACCTTCATGCCGGTGACCAGCCTTACATACATGGAGGCAAAGTATGACATCAGCACTCTGCCCAGCGGCCAGTTGACCACATTGACCCCAGAGACATACCTTGACCCTATGGCGAGGTCAGCTCCGCCGTTTTCACAGGCATCCCACAGTCTGACAAGGTCATCGGGGTTGTGTGAAAAATCGGCATCCATCTCAAAGATATAGCTGTAGCTACGCTCCAGTGCCCAGTCGAAGCCTGCCTGATAGGCGCGGCCCAGTCCCATCTTGCCCGGTCTCTCAAGCAGATGGAGGTTAGGGTGGGTGGGCATAAGCCCCTTTACCAGTGAGGCGGTACCGTCAGGAGAGTTGTCATCAACCACCAGTATGTCGAACGGTACGGTGAGAGCGGTGATGGCAGATATCATCGCGGAGATATTCTCCTTCTCATTGTATGTTGGTATTATAACAAGATTCGACATCCTGTGCCTGCTGACGTGGCGAAGTTAACGATTTTTATCTCCGGACACCGCTCTTTTTATGAGAACTATGGGCCTGAAAGCCATTTTTTACCTCTCAACACTATTATCTGACACCTCACTTGGGAGGTGTAAAAATATTTTGTGAAAAAATTTGGGATCTTTACAACTATACGTTACTTTTGTCACCCCAAATGATGGAAAATAGAGGGGTGTTCTCTGTTTAATGATATTGTCAGTCCCATAGCTCAGTTGGTTAGAGCGCTACACTGATAATGTAGAGGTCCCCAGTTCAACTCTGGGTGGGACTACAGAACCGGGGGAGGCTGTTACCGGGGTTTTGCCCGTAAACAGGTTACTACAACCCCGGACAGCCCGAAAGGCTTCATCAGGGCTGACACACCGGGCCGGAAAGAGATAACCGGAATGGTGTGAGGGAGTGAAGCAGGCTCTTTGAATGAATGGGGATTTAGCTCAGCTGGCCAGAGCACCTGCCTTGCACGCAGGGGGTCAAGGGTTCGAATCCCTTAATCTCCACAACCCCAACTCATTATCAATGAGTTGTAAAAATCCGGAATCATTCCGTGGCCAGTCTCGGACCAAGTCCGGAACCAAGAAAGCCGATGGCCAAAGAAAAACCGCCAGACTCCAGTCTGGCGGTTTTTTTTGCCGTGCATGGGCAATACCTATAGTGTAAAACCTTAATGACTTCTGAGAAGAGAGAGGAGTGGAGGGCTGTTTGGAGCCTCAGTGATCTGGCCTATCAGAACTTGAGCGCCACACCCAGGTTCAGGTAGGCGATACCGTAACCCAGTTCAAGCATTCCAGCCAGAGCATCGGTGAAGTAGTACCTTCCGCCAATATATCCGGCCCAGACAAGCCCGCCATGACCATAGCGGTCTGTTTCACCTGAGTGGATGCCGAACTCCTTTGAGGTGGCTATGTTGAACCCGATAAGCAGCCCTGCATAGGTGTCAAGCTTGTCAACAAACGGATAGTGGAAGCTGCCACGGCCACCCAGAATCAGATTGCTGTACTTCCAGCCCCAGCCGGAATATTCATATTTATAGGCTGAATAGCCCAGATAGGGCCCTACTCCGATAACACCCTTTTCAATCACTTCATCAACCACCCCAAACTCAAGTGAGGCCGACAGGGGAGGTACCTGGCTCTTGTAATAGGTGCCGGAATAGAATGTTGATCCGAGTCCAAGTCCGAGATTAAGCACCTTGTCTCCTTTGTTGAAGGTTGGCTCCTGTGCTGAGAGATGGATTGTCGAGATGATGCCGGAAACGATCAGGAATAAAATTTTTTTCATGGCCATTAATTTTGGATTACTTGTAATAATGGATAAAACATTTCTGTGGTGGTTTTGTTCAACGACAAAACAGGGTGTGAAGTAAATAAGCTGTGCCTCACCTTATTGTCACCGGAGAGAAGTAGTGGTATCCTGTCACCAGAGTGCTGACCTGACCAGCCATTGCCGCTGTTATTGAAGAAGAATATGAAGATGAGAGAGAATTTTATGTGAGGCAGGTGGAGAAAATAATGCAACAAAAACCAGAGAATTCAGTTATACTATTTGCGCACGAAAATAAAAAAAGGCGGTCCCCGTCATATGTTAGTCAAATATACATTCGTCAAAATATGGACCCAGAAAGGGTCGGCGAGGTAGGGGACCGCCCATTTCAAAAATAAGAAATATTTTAATCCAAACAATCTATTCAGCCAATGAGTCGCTATTTTTTAGCAGTTTTCTCATTTATTAACTGAAACAGCCCGAAGAGGCTGCCACAATCCGACCTCTATCCAGTTTTATCTCCGCCCCTATATTATATAATAGGTATAGTGGCAGCGGTGAACAGTGAGGCACTTTTAACAGCTATAAAAGTCGATTTTGAGAGAGAAAAAAGAGGAAAAAAGATACGAATGTTTGGTTAATTCAAATTGGTTTCTTATCTTTGCACCCGCTTTACAGAAAAGCACGTTCCCTGAAAGAGTGATTTAAGAGGATAACGGTCTTCGAAAGATGGCCCCTGACGGCCGGAAAGAGAGCTGCAGATTTTTTGAGAAAAGTTTGGCAGTAATAAATGAGATCAGTATCTTTGTCGTCCCTTGCCTTCAAAAAAAGGGTGGGAACAGTTCTTTGAATTATTGATGAAGTAGTAGCACACAGGCGGGAGAGATCTCGCCAAAAAAACCTAGCGATTTCGATTGAGTTTTTTTAAGAGACCGGATTGATCTTCAAAGGATATTTAAGATTAAATATTACAATGAAGAGTTTGATCCTGGCTCAGGATGAACGCTAGCGGGAGGCTTAACAC